>NZ_JAJNKE010000019.1:26215-72782 GCF_021043395.1 Clostridium guangxiense | reverse complement strand
TAATTATAACTTATCTAGGCTATTTTTCATACATTCTTATATGATCATTTTCCTACAATCTTATGTTAGCATTTATAGTTCATAGCTTTCTCCAAAGATTTCAGACTGCTTACGGAGATTAATATTATGTTCCTTATCCCAATGACTTGTGTTTAAATCAATAGCATTTATAATTTCTTCATCATCAGATTTAGATACATAATTCACAGATTTTCCTAGTAAATACCCTACCTCATTATCAACAAATTTACGGGGAAAGTTGAAAACAAGTTTCATGTTGCTCCTGCTGTCCTGCATAGTATAATTACTTAAAATAGCATGGTTTCCTTCATAGTATTTTTTATAAATCTGCTTGTTTATGTAGTTCTTATTTAGTTCATTTAAACATTGTAATATTAAATTTTCTGTTATTTGCATATTAACATCTCCATTCTTAAAATAGACATAAAAAAATCCTTACATTTCAACACCAATGCAAGGATTTTTACTCTAAATATTTAATATATTATTTATTACAAACAAAACTTGGTTTTATTTCACTTTTAGGAGTTTCATAATACCCTGAGCCATAATTTACAAATATTTGATCCAGCTCAATTGTTGAGTATCCACTAATCTTAGAAATTTGTTCTACTGCAAGAATTGTTTTTTTATCACTACCTATAAATCCAAATTCTCTTTTTAAAACCTCTTTTACTTGTCTATCTGGTTTTACAGTATCTACTCCAAAGTTCATTCTTAAATGTTGAAATGTAGCTAAGCCTACATTTCTTATGCTGCCAATAATATCTTCACTATATTTATCAACATTTGCATCAACTGCCCACTTATTCATAAGAGCATAATCATCTTCAATCTTATACTTATCTCTTAAAATATTTATAGCTTTAAGTAAATTAATCATAATACCATATTTTCTAGAATCATGGTGTCCCCAATAGCTATAAAATTGCTCTCTTGAATATGTATTTATTTTTTCTTCTAACTGTTTAAAAGTTGCTAAATCAGTTTTTTCTAATCTAATTATATGTGGCTCTACATGAGTTGCATACTTCCTATTTATAGATAAAACAACTTCTACAATTGCAATAGCAGGTCTTTCTTTCTGATTTCTACCATAATTTTTTGCTTCTTCTTTAGCAGCTTCCCCTATTGTTTTGTTTGGATATCTTACATAAAGATGTGAATCTGATTTCAATGGTAATACTCTCAGTTCTTCAAGCTTATTAATAATTTTTTCCTTTTGCATTTCAATACCTCCATAAAATTTATTACATTAATATATACAAATTTTGAGGTTATATTTTAAAGTATATTTTGTTAACATTCCATGAATTTAAAATAATAAGCTTCTATCAAAAAATCTTATTTTTTTTACTCCCTGAACTAATTGTACGGCTCCATAAAGGCTATCAGGAGCATCATCATGTTTGCAATTCTTATTGTAATCTTTCACTTGATTATTATAACCTATATTGGAAGAATTGAACAGGATATGCCCATTTTTAACATCAGGCTCAAGACTTATAATTCTTTCATGTTTCTGACCTTTAGAATTAATGCCTTCCACAGGAACATAAATCTTATTCTTCCATAGTTCTTCCTCAAGTTTTTGTTTTATATAGCTCTGTGCCTGTACTGTTTCAAATCCTATTTTTTCTACAGAATAATTTCTTAACTTTTCTACTACCACTTGAAATAAATCATCAGGAAGTAATTTATATATTGAACCATCAACCACATACATCTGCCTAGTTTTTCTGTGCCTTGCTAATATAGTTATTGCTGAATAATCATTACGTTTACCTGCTTTTATAGCTGGATCAATATACATTACTATTTCCATATCCTCAAAATCAGGAAGCTTATCCCAATACTTAATTTCTTGAAATATGTAATCATCTGTACTTCTTGGGTCATTCTGCATTTCCTTATAGAAACTTTTCTCACCCATGCTTTGCTTCTTACACATTAAATAATAATAGTCCAAATATTCATCCCACAATATTTCTGTTCCTTCTAGCATTTCATTTTTATGGGCATAAAAAAAAGATAGAGCTGTTTGAATTCTATCTTCATCCTGTAAATTATTATATTTTACTTGCCACTCTGCCCAAAGGTCATCTCTTTCAGCAAAACTTAAAACAGCTGATTTTTTAATGCTCCTAACTCCTGGAATTTTTCCTTTAAGTAGTTCAGCCATTAAATCTTCTTCATTTAAAATAGTACCAACAACTAATATATTGGTATTCTTTGTGCCTATCGGAATAACAACATCTGTAAAAGTAGATTTAACTTGTTCACGTTTAGTTTCTGATTTTGCAGTATCATCTTTTAATAAATCATCCAGCAATACCAATGTTGGTCTGTATTGCTTATAATGTATACCTCTTAGTGAACCATCAATTCCCCTAATCATTATGCAGGAATCAATACCACCTTTAGTTTTAATCCATATCTCATTATTATTCCATCTGTTTCCTTTTTGAATGCCAAAATCATCAATAAGCATTTGGTTTTCTTCAAGCTCTCCTTTAATCATATCAAGAAATGGAACTGCAATCTGTTCTGTCGCTGATATAATTAATGTAAACTGTGATTTATTATAAAGTGTAGAATACAGCGGAAATAAAAAAGAGTTGATTGTACTTTTACCATGCTCTCTCGGCAATCCAAAAGCTTCAATCAACCCTTTATTGTTTAACATATATTTTAATTCAGCAAAAAGCTCCCTGTGGAATTTTCCAAACTTACGGTCAAAGTATTTCGGAAAATAACAGAGAGCAAAGAATTCTATATCCATCTCACCTAAAAGCTTACGAAGTTCTGAGAATGAAAATTCTTTTATAAGCTGCTTTATTTTGGGTGGCGAAAAGTATTTTTGCATATAGCAGTATAACATTTGGTTCTGTTGACTATATAAATTTTTCACTATATCACCTCTAACACAAAAGTCACTATTTTTCATAGTGACTTAATATATTTATCTCTATTCCCTATTTTTCACTTATAATATCTTTTAAAAACCATATTATCTTTTCTCTACCTGTAGACAAGTTTCTTGTAACATTTTTTATTAGTTTTAATTTTACAGTTTCACCCAACAAATGCTTATTATTTTCAATAATTTCATACTTACCTCTACCTGAAATTACTTCCTCTGTATTACAAATAAACTCAAACGTTTCTTTTCTTAAATTTAGTCCAGTTATTTTACCAACAATCTCTAATTCTTCTGTAAACTCATCCTTCAAGTTATCTAAGGAATTTAAAAGAGAAGGTAACTTATCTCTTTTCATTTTCCATGAATAATTCTCTGCGTATTGATTTTTTCTTTCCAATTGTACTTCAACACCGTATTCAGATATATCTTTTAGCCATGTTTTATAATGATTTAACGTTCTTGACCCTAACTCAGAGATTTCATCAAAGACTTTGTCATTATCATCTGCTGAACTTAATAAATTAAATAGTTTATCTAATGTTTCAGTAATTACAGCATTATCAACCATTAAATTATCTTCTATATTTGACTCTAATTCAACCCCAAAAGATCCTTCAAATATATTAACTAATTCCAAGTCTGTTTGTTTTAAAACATTTGCAGGTATTTTACCTGAAGAAGTAGGCTCATTGATTAACGAATTAGCAATACTATCCGCAATTGATTGAAATCCATCTAATACTGCAACCAATACTCTTGAAGATATTTTACCTTTCTTTACATTTTCACCCGAAATAATCAATTTAACTGACTCTTTTAAATACGCATCAACTAATATCTGTTTTTGATATTTTAGATTTTCTAATCTTTTATTTAATTGCTCATTTAAAATCATATAATCAAGCGAGTCAGTACTAAAAGCTTTTGCTATTAATGTAATTTGTTCTTCTGTTTCTTTTATTTTCCTATCAATAGACTTATATCTTTCACTATTCACACTAACTCACCTCCTTAATTTCTACACTTAATTCTTTACCCTCAATTTTGATTATTCCTTTAGGTCTATCTTGCCTGTCAAAGCCAAATTGTCCTCTCCAATAATTTCTTCCATTAATATCATTCCAAATTGCATTTTTATTATTAAGAAAACACATATATGCATCACATTTATACTGTTTACATTGAGCTTGAAGCTTTTGAAACTCTAGAAACTTCTCTTTTGTAAAACTTGCTCTATCAAAAAACAAAACAACATCTAAATCATTTGGATTAATTTTGCTAGTAACATAGCTTCCATCAAACCATATTTCTTCAGGCAACATTACTTTCTCATTTATTAATTTTAACCACATTATTGTATTTTTATAAATAATACTTCTAGTCTGAGAAGTATTAAAGTAATTTATAAAATTATTTTTAAAATCACTAACAGAATAGTTATGTATACCTGCTTCTAATAACCCATCTTCATTAAACATACACTTTAATTCTCCCCTCGTATACCTATTATAATATATAATATAAAGTTTTAATGTAAAAATGTCAAAAAAATTTTCACAACATTTACTGACGGGCAATTTTTTTATATAGAAGTACCCCTCCCCTGAATGCAATAAAAAAAGGAATGGTTTCTACCACTCCAAGCCTTCCAAAGCCTTAACCATATCATCTTCTGGGGTTTGAGTATATAGATTTGTAGTTGTAACGCTCTCATGCCCTAATATTTGCTGAATAGTTGTTATAGGAATATTCTTTTTAACTAGGTTATATCCAAGTGTATGCCTTATCATATGAGGAGTTACCTTGATTTTAAGCCTTTCTCCGTAGCCTTCTAATATAAGGTTCACTGCATTTCGTTTTATTGCTCCTCTTTGACCTATGAATAAGTAGTCTGAGCCATCATCTTGCCTTACTTCTAGGTATTTATTAACAGATTTCCTTGCATCCTTATTTAATGGAACAGTTCTCTTGGCATTACCTTTACCAATGACCTGTAAACTGCCTTTTCTATCGGATATTTTTATATCTGAAAGCTTAATATTAACCAATTCACTTACTCTAATACCTGTTTGAAGTAATATCTCTATAATACATATATGCATTAGGTTTCCTTCTCGGTGTATTTCATTCCTAAGTTTCCATAATTCTTTATCTGCAAGCCCTTTAAACTGCCGTTTATCCTTGTCTTTTATAACTGAAACTGCAATTACTTCATTAACAATGCCTTCTTGCTTCAAATACTTTAAAAATGAATTTATACTGGCGAGTTTACGGTTGATTGTTATAACTGCTTCGCCTGAACTCTGCAAATGCTTTTTATATTCCACCAAGTCCAGTTCAATAACCTTTTCAATACCTGCATCCGTTCTGCTTTCGTACCAAGCTATAAAAGCCTTCGTATCTCTTACATAGCAAGAAACAGTATTTATACTTTTATCTTTTGCCTGTAAATATCCTTTAAAACCGTTGATATAGCTCATATAAAGCACCTTCTTTCATTGGTTACATGATACCTCTGAAAGGAATTAATCTCAATACATAACTGCAGTTATGTTGTGAGTTTCTTAGATTTTCCAACGGTTTTAAGCCATTCTTAAAGGGTTAAAAAGCATTTATCTATAAAAAAACTGGATACATAATATTTATTAGTTATGCTCCAGCATTTATATTTCTATTGAATTCTTTTCATCACCATTATAATCGTTATTATCAGTTTCATCAATAAATCCTTCATCCGTTTATTCTGTAATTTCAGGTTCTTTTAATTCTGATATTTCTTCATTTGCTATAGAATAATCTGCATCAAAAGCATCATCCTTTATCATATCAAGGAACAGCCTTTTTCTTTCTTCTTCCTGAGCCTTTGTATCAAATACAATTTCTTTTCTTTCGTTCCATTCATCACGTTTACGGTTCTTCAACCAAAAAGCTTGAGCTGCTGGATTCGCAGGCATATGCTTCTTAGTCTTCTCTATTCTTGTTCTTTTCTTTCCATTTTTATCTTCTTCAACAATAGTTTTAATTTCTTCATAATCATATCCAAGAGCAGAATTCAAAAGTGCATTTTCAACTTTTGTATCCATAACAGACTTGGACATCCGCACTAACTCTAAAAGAATTGGGTATTTATTTTGATACTCATACCATGTGCTTTCGGGTATATCTAACCTACTGCATATAACTTGATTAGTTAATCCATCCTCACACCACTGCTGAATGTCTTTAAGTCTCGGCAATATATGGGTTTCCCATTTGGATTTTCTGTCTATAACCTCTGCAAATTCAGGATGCTTTTTCTTATACTCATATATCATAGATACATGAATATCAAGCCTTTCAGCAATTTGTTCATCTGTAAGTCCTTCAATTATCCATTTCTTTATTTCAGTGAACCTCGGCTCAACATTGGTTTCATATTTGGTTAAAGCCTTTCTATTATTTTTCATCACCTCACCTCCAAACTAAAAAAGAGCCTTGTTTTTGGCTCAATATTTTTATATCTATAATTCATATAATTTTTTAATCAAAGAATTAATGCTTTTATTGTCTTTACAAAATTTCTCAAATCCACCTTTATTAAATACTTTGAATTTTATTCCATTGTTTGCATATATCTTTTTATTTATAAGTTTAAGATTAGAAATTGTTCTTTCTGGATTATAAGGGTTACCTTTTTTATCTTTATAATAATGTACAACTACAAATAAAACATCTTTATCCTCGTTACAAAGTAAATTTAATAATACATATTGTCCTACAATAAGTTTAGCTTCATTTCCCGAATCAACTTCTACCAATACTTTTTTATTTTGAAAATCAATAGAATTATCAACAGATATAGATACATTCTCCTCATCATCTTTATAAACGCATTTTCCTTTTAATATACCTTCACCATACTTATCATTAAAAAATGAAGCAAATATTTTTTCATTAGTCCCAGCTACAGACTTTTCCATATCATCTACACCTACTTTAATATATTCTGGATTAATTTTTACTTTCTCATTTAAACAATATTTTTTCCAATAATAATTATCCCTATCATGATTATTATTACATATAGCTGCAAACTCGTCTTGTAGGTTAGAATTTGCAAATATAAAATAATCTCTATCTTTTTGATTTGAAAACATACTCATTATTGAAAATCCATATGTTGAATAATTATTTATACCAGCAGTACCTTTAGGAATTAAATTTACTATTTCTTCAATAGTGAATTCTTTTCTTATATTAGCTTTATTTCTCTCAATTACTAATAAAAAGCTAATAAATAGTTTATCAGCATTAACTTTATTTTCAATCTTATCAATATTGAATAAGTTTAAATCAATTTTACCCCAATCAAAGTTGTTCATATACTTTCATCCCCTTTCACTGATAATTTTATACCAACAAAAGGAAACGTACAACCTAAAAAGGAGCTTCTTCAGCCCCTTCCTACTTACTTCAATATCCCAATCTTTTCATCAAACTCATCAATCATCTCCTCATCCAATCCCCAGAATAAAACCAAATCTTCATATACTTCTCTCAGCTTTTTTAAATCCTCCTTAGCATCTTCTTTTCCAAGCACACATAACTTTTCCTTAGCTGTAGCAAGTAAGCCTTTCAAAGTTTCCTTAATCAAATATTCAGTTTTCATCAATAACTTCACCTTTCAATATTGAATCAGCTAGTACATTACCTCTGAACCAACCTAAAAGTAAAGTTGAAATATATATCTATCTAACCATTTATACCTTCGCCTGTGTCTCAATAAAAAAGAAGGTAAAGCAAATGCCCTACCTATCAATTAATATCGCAACACAAGCCCTTACAAAGCCAAGAAAAAAGGGAAGCTTATTGCTCCCCAGTTGGATCTTCAATTTTCTTTTCAGGTTTTCCATATCTAAAAGCAGCATTACCTTCTAATTTTTCAAGTAATATTTTTCTTGCAGTTTTATATTCATCTCCTATCATACCAAGCCTTATTAAAAAAACTCTGAATGTAAACTTTGGATTATCAGTGGAGCTGACCTTTGCTGAAGCATGTTTTAATTTTTTTGCACTCTGATTTAAAAGTTCTATAAATTGAGTATATGCTGTAATATTCTCTACTTTAGCTTTTATAAAGTTAAAACTGATTTTCTGTTCTTCAAAGTTAAACTCAATCTGTATGCAGCTTTGTTTTCCAGCTATCGCCTTTTGAAAATCATCTGTATTAGAAATCTTTGCTTCATTAAGTTCTTTTATAAAATCCTCGGCTACTATGTTTTCTTCAATCCCTAAAGATTTCTGAATAAGTTCATGTTTGCTGTATATCATATTCACTAGATTTTTTAGGCTTATTCCCGTATGACCTAATATTGGGACTGATATAATTTGAGGTTCTGTTTCTGCATTCTCCTCAATAACATTCTTTTCTTCCTGCTCTTGAATTTTAACTGCTGGCTTTAATATAGCCTCAAGTTCTAATTCTGAGCCTTTTGCATTTGTAATCTTCCCAACTTTATCAATTGTGTAAGTTTCTCCTTCAGTTTCGATTTGGTATGCAAAGCTTGGTACTCCCATATATTCAGCCTTAACTCCAAAATGCTCACTTAAAACTTTTACGATTTCTTTTCTATCCATAATAAAATCCCTCCAATGTATTTGTTGTGTACATTAATCACTCTACAAGCACATTAAGTCAATACAATTAAGGGGATAATAAAAAGCAATTAATAGAATTTATTCTTCTACTAACTGCTTACTTTTTAATTCCGAAAATTTTATTTGCTGTCCTTCTCTTTCAATAATAACATCATCACCATTTATTCCATCCTTATAATTAATCCATCTTTCCACAATAACCTGTGCATATTTAGGATCAAGTTCTGAGCCATAACAAATTCTATCAGTATTGTCTGCTGCAATTAATGTAGTCCCACTTCCAAGAAATGTATCTACAACAATATCACCGTATTTACTAGAATTCTTTATAATATATTCAATAAGAGGAACTGGCTTCATTGTAGGATGAATGTCATTTCTTGCAGGCTTGTCAAAATTCCAAACTGTACTCTGCTTTCTGTCTCCATTCCAATAATGTGAGCCTGTAGGTTTCCATCCAAACAAAGCAGGTTCATGTTGCCATTGGTACGGCTGTCTTCCCATTACAAAAGTATTTTTCACCCAAATACAGCATTGTGAATGTTTAAAGCCTGAATCAACAAATGCTTGTCTAAAAATTAAGCCTTTTGCATCTGCATGGAATATATACATACTTGCACCATCATCTGATATTTCATAAACTCTTTTAAATGCTTCAAGTAAAAAATTATAGAATTCTTCATCATTTAAATTGTCATTTTCAATAGTTAAAGCATCTTCAGTTTTACCAACATATGAAATTCCATAAGGAGGATCTACAACAGTAAGCTTTGCCTTTTTGCCATTCATTAACTTCTCAATATCATCAGTTTTAGTTGCATCACCGCAAATAATCCTATGCTTGCCTAGTATAATAATATCTCCTGCTTTAATTACAGGTTCTTCTGGTGGCTCAGGGATTTCTTCTTCCTTTTGCTGTTCATCTTTAGCTATGTATTCATCCCATAATTTCTCAGCTTCATTCATATCAAAACCTGTAAGTTCCACATTATAATCTTCGACCTTTAAATCATCCAGTAATTTTGCCAATGCTTCTAAGTCCCAATCACCTGATATTTTATTTAAAGCAACATTTAATGCTTTCTCCTTAGTTTTATCAATATCAATTACAACACATTCCACTTCATCATAACCAAGTTCTTTTAAAACTTTTGCTCTTTGATGACCTCCAACAATAGTCATATCACTGTTTACAATAATAGGCTCACAATAACCAAATTCATTAATGCTGTTTTTTATTTTTTCAAATTCTGCATCACCAGCTTTTAAATCCTTACGTGGATTATATTCAGCATGTTTAAGTTTGTCTATTTTTATTTTTTTGAATTTCAATACAACCTCTCCTCTCAAAATAAAAGAAGCATCTAAATATAGACACTTCTACTTAATAGCTTTCAATGGTGGATAATATTTTTCAATACTTTGCTCACCATTTTGATTCGTTTTTAATGTAACCATACTACTTCCAAGTCCCATATCATAGATTAAGTAATCATCAACTTTTTTCTTAGCTTCTTTATTTCTATCTAATTCAAATATAAATGCTTCTGTGCAAAGGTAAAAATATGGCATACCATTTCTGTTACTTTTCCAGCTATCTTCCTCTCTAGCATCTTCTATCCCCCACCATAATAAACTATAGTAATAAGGGAAATAACCATCTTTAATATAATCAGAATCATCTTCAATATTTTTAAGTGCTGTAACTCTATTTATTCCAATAAGTGAACAGAAATTGTCAAAGGATATATTTTCTATATACTTGCAGCATTCTATTAGTTTATTGTTTAAAGAAATAAATAATCCTTTAATATGCTCTATACTTTTATCACACATATCAATCTGTTCCTGAAGATACATTAAATTCTCATATTCTTCTTTTGTTATTTGGTCTTCATTTAGTATCTCATCTCCTGATAGTTCTAAATCTTTTCTTATTGTAATAAGATTTTTATTATGTATTTCTGTCCACTCACGTTTTAGCTTTTTCCAACCTTTAAGTTCATGCCAAAGAAAACAATAGACTCTTTTAATCCAAGCTATGCTATTCTGTGCTTCTACTTCAGAATTTATTTTGTTGTAAATGGTATAATACGCTGCCATATATTCTGGATTTAATTCTTGAAGAATCTCTCTTTCTGCCTTAGTTAAATTTTTATAAGAAAATATAATTTTAGCAAAAAGGTTATTCTTTATATGATTTTTTGTTTTTTCTGAAATTGTTAACTTTATATTGTTATACATTACGTGACTCCTCCTTAATTTTAGGCATAAAAAAACTGCCTACTCATATTTGAATAGACAGTTGTAATTTATTACTAATATTTTTGCTTTTTTCACTCAATGTCAGCTTCGCTGACGTTGAGGATTATGACCAATTAACATTAAAATTAACGTATAATAAAAAACAAGGGTTAGCTAGTAGGCTTCAAAACATTCAAATATATCTCTATACTCTAGGTTTTCATGAACTAAATCATGTGTATCGACATACATTGCCCCTCAATCCCTCGTATTTTTATTATACATTTTATTATATGTATTGTAAATATCTTTTATACAATATTTTTAAAATTTAAGGCATTTAAGGCATGATTTTAATTCCAAATCTATTAAATAATTTAAATCCTCCATCATATCTTGATTTTCTTATAGGCTGATATAAATTAAATTCATGCATTTTTTTATTATACAGCCCTCCACTTACCTTTCTAACAATATTATTAGGTAAAAAGTCTGCGACCTGTAATCCTGCAACATTTTCGCTCTTAGATGGGAAATCGATATGAATTAAATTACGTTGCATTGCATAAGGACTAATATACATAGTTCCCATGGTTTTTATTTGGTTAAACCTCATTCTAATATCTTTATTTTGATGCTCTTCTCTTGATTCATAAAATACATATCCTATTCCGTTATTCTTTTGTAGAAAATGACAGAAATTTTCTAAAATAATCTGTGTAGCAACTAGATATTGATCTGTTAATATCTCTTCACTATAATATTTAATAAGTTCATCTAATACAATGCATCCTCCAATAACAGTTATTTTATCTGAACTAATTAAATCACCAAGACCTTTATATAAAATTTTTGAATATCGTCTTGCTCTAAATCTGTGATATTCACTACTTATTTCATTAAGCTTGTACTTATTAAAACCATTTTGAGCAAATCTTATATCCTTTTCATGTAAAATTAATCCTGTAGGATTAGGCAAGTCTCCCCAAATATCTACTTTAATTTGATTTAATTTTTTTGATAGTATGTCTTCATTATCTTCTTTCTTAACTATAATACCTGCTATACAAAAAATTCTATTTATCCAACTTTTATTTGAATCTAAGTCATGAGTTTCACTTTCATCTAAATATAAATGGTATATATTTTGCACTCCATTCACCTGCTTATCAAAATTTAGTTTGTTACTTACTTGGGGGACTTATCACCATCCTTTGCAGTTTGTTCAGCCTTGAGGGCTTCTCAAATTGCAAAGCCTACGTCCATCCCCCAAACCCCCCTGACGTATAATTAACTTTATTATTTTTATTCTAATATTATTCAGCACTATTTTACAATAATATACTTAATATCCTTAGAACCCCTACTATTATGTATAAATATATATACTGATTATGGGGGAGTCTAAAACCATATAAAATTAAATATACCAATAATTAACTTGATTACTACCTTTACCTTCTCTCTTAACTTTTATATTACGATTTTTTTTAATATCCTTTACTACTTGATTTGAACTTACTTTTTCCCAATACTTATTACTCATTTCAAACTTAGCTTTTATATCCTTAATGCTTATTTTACTGCCTGTCCATTCATTTTTGACCCATTTCACAAATGCTTGTATCTTATTATCATTGCCATCAGCATTTTGCCTTCCAAGAATTTTTTCTTCATTGAATTCCTCTGGTACACTATAAATACTATTCATTTTGCACTTTTTAAATCTTTGGACTATGAGGTCTAATATTTTACCATCAGGCTTAAATATATAAATATCAACCGCATTATCAGCAGAAAAATCTCTTACACATGTTCTAAATACTTCTTGCTCAAATTCAACTGCCATTTTACGCCACATATAAATATTGGCTTCATCATATTTTCTAAAATATCCATTCTCATTCTCAAGCACCTCTGCTGTTCTTGCAGCTTTATTTTCTTGCGGCTCAAACAACTTTTCATACTTAGCATTTCTACTTAAACATTGTGCTAAATATTCATCTGAAGGAGCCTTATTCCAACCTATTTGAACCATATTTTTAGCATCTTTAAATTCATTGCTTCCCTTTGTATCTCCAAAATGAGGAATTACCTGTTTCTCTTCATCTTTATCAATAAATATAAGGGTATCTTTATTTTTTAAATACTGAGAAATAACTTTTACATTAGCCTTATAACTTACAACATAGGTTTTTTCATTGAATTTTTTGTTTATCCACTCAGCAACAGCTTTATTTTTCCAATAATGCTTTTTTAAATCTAAAGCACTTCTGCTCATATTCATCATTTTATCTCTAAAAATATGAAATTTAACATTCTCATAGTTTTTATAATCAGCAATATTTAAAAATTGAAATCTCTCATCATCATAATCTGGATCTAATTCTGCTGTAGCATCAAATATATATGTTTTAAACCCAGTATAATTGAAATTCTTAATCCCTAGTGTTTTAAAATAAGGTATATCTGCATTGCACCACAACGCCCCCTGCGTAAACATTTTTTCAATTGCGTTCAAAAGGTCAATGTTTTTATAACCAATAAGATTTTCCCATTTTTCATTGAACTCCTCTGTAAATACTTTTTCTTTAGTTCCGCAGTAAATACAATTTCTATAATCAGTCATTGTATTTCTCAGACTTAAGACTTCATTTTCATTATCTATCAATTCCTTTAATAAAAATTCCTTATCACTCTTTATTTCTGTGTCATCTGATTTTATTTCTTCAACAGTTTTCTTTAATGAAGAAAATAAATTTGTATCAATTTTATAGCTGTCAATTATTGATGGTTTTTCATCTATAATAACAATGTCTCTTTCTTGATTATTTCCTTCTTTATCAATCCAAGTTCTGTATTCATCAATTCTTTCCTGATACTGTTTAAATCTAGCATTAGTTATAAGTAAAATTGGACTATACACTTGTCTTCTTTTCTGATAGCTCATTTTACAGTTATTATAATAAGGACATTCCATAGGACTACACATACCATACTCATATTTTTCAGCAGCTTCATTTTTGCATATTTCATCTCTGAAAGAATTTTTATTCCATGCTTCAAGTATATATGTATATTTTGTTTTATACTTACCCTCATGATAATATTTCATGTCATTATAAATATCTTTTTCAAGCTGTCTCAAAACATCTATTTTATCAGTAACAATTATGACTCCTTGCTTAGAAAACTTGCTTAATGCATCCATTTTAATATGTTTGCAAAGTGTGCTCAGAAAAGAGTAAATGTAGCTTGATTTTCCAAAGCCAGCTTTTGCAGGTATTATTGTTATTTTATCAGGATTTTTAACTTCTCCCATTATACTTACTGTTGCATCATAACTAAAATTTATTTGTCCTTCAGTAATCGGATTATGTCTGGCATCAAATAGTCCTCTGAATTTATCTTTTACATCCTTAGCAAAGCCTTCTATATCATTATTCATATGAACTATTTCATCAGGTTTTAATACTGAAACTTCAATTTTAGTTGTCCATTGAGTATATTCTCCAGCGTCAATATATGTTGTACCATCAGCAGAAGTTTTCTTTTTGTATTCACGTTTATATTCAAAATCTTCAATTATAACTTTTTTGTTTTGCTCCCCATCCATTATGATCCTCCAGTCTTAAATCAATTCTTTAAATTGATTATATTTAACCATAGTCTCACGCAGTTTTGGAGAATCCTTAAAGATAAAAATTTTTCTATTTAAATCTTTCAAGTCAGCCTTCTCATCTACTTTATGGAATCTGTTAAACATAAGCCAACCAGCCATTCTTTCCTGCGTAATTACAATTGTTTCATTATTCATATTGTTCATGACCTCCTGTATCTTAGTGTGTAACAATACATTATAAGCTTGCATTGTCCACCCTAAGCCAGCTTCGCTGGCTGTCTATCCCTTTACGTCTGCAATTACTTTTATTATAGTTTGAGAATCCTTTGCTGTAATAATTTCTTTTACTATAATATCATGACCAATATATTTTCTTAAATCTATTCCTGAAGATAAAGTTTCTTTTTCCTTAATACTCATATTTCCGTCAATACCAATCCAATTATTTTCAGTAACAAATAATTTATAAGGCTTTCCAAGCATCTCCTTTGAAACTTCTTCTGCTTTTCCTTTTTCAACTCCCATAATAGTAATCTTAAGGTCACAAATATCTGAAAGCTCCTCTCCTTCTTTTCTTAAATAATCTTTGGAAATACTCATATCCTTTTCCTCATCAAACTTTAATGGATACTCCCCATTAAAAACCTTGGTTTTATAATATTCTCCAAGCCATTCAAAAACGTCTTCTTCTCCTTTATTAGCTTTAACCACATATATTTTTTCTTTATCTTCATGCATTTTAATATTTTGAAGAATTCCTTCAGGAGCAACAATCCAACAGAAGGAATAATTATCATTTTGATTATTATATTTTGAATTTATATAAGTCATACGTACAGCAGCTGTCGCAAGAAGTGATGGACAGTTACAAACAGCCTCTGCCGCTTTCTTTGTTTTCTCATACAAAACCTTGTATTTCTGGTCTACAATTTCACGTTCCCTTTTATATCTATCATCATTGGAGTAAGGATTAATATGCGATTTTAATATAGCTAGTGTTCTATTTTCCTTTATAAAATCTGAATAAACCTTATCTAAGCCTTCAATAATATTCTGCACAACTTCTCCATCAAGCTCTGGATTCATTAAATAGTTGTATATATTTTCAAAATGTTGTCCTCTTATTTTAGCATTCGTTTTTTCTCTCATAACCGTATTTACATATTCTTTAAATTTCTGCATTCTTGCCGAGAAAAAATCTAGTGCTGACATTGTCGAGTAATCTTTATTAAATTCATTTCCATCCTTGAAATACATAAACTGCGGTTTCTTTCTATACTTTAATTTAATAACCTTTGGAATAACAACCTGATCAAATAATCCACTCTTACTAGCATCAATCATCTTACCTTGAAGGTCTTTCATAATTGCAATAGGCAAAGCATATTTAAGCAAGTCCTCCTCATTATTAGCTACATTTTCAATTGCAGTATTTATATCAGTAATAACTCCTGTTCTATCTTCTGAATCTAAAATAAACTGAACGACACTTCCTTTATTCCATTCTTTACTCGGAGCTGTAGCCTTATCCTCATCATTTACCTGAACTAATGATGGAACAACAAAATCTTCAATAGTTACAACATCTTTATCTGGAAATCTATTATTAAAATGTACTTGTAATTTTTCATTTATAACTTCTAATAAATTTTTCCCATAATTATCACTATCTTCTTTGCTTACTATGAAATTATAGTGTTGCATAAACTCTATATGTGTTTCTTTAAAATTAATATCTGTAGATAAAACTAGAACTTCATCGCCATCTTTATCATTTCCTGAAAGTCTATCTGGTTCAGTTCCAAGTGGCATCTGAACTATGTTGTCCATATGTTTGATAAACTCTGAATCTTCACCAGTATAATCAACAAAATCAGCCTTTGTTATTTCCGAATAACTCATTATAGGATTCCTTGCCAGCAAATTTCTTCCCATAATTTTTCCACCACAATAAAATTGTCTTTTACCAAGGAATCCTGAATACTCCCACAGCTCTCTATTATCAGCACCTGCATATCTTAAAAAAGCAAGAATATCTTGTGTAACATAAAGATATTTTCCTTTTACATAAAATCTGCCCATACACATATCATCAATTTTTTTATTAATAACATCTTTAATAGTCTGAATAACCTTCCTATCAAAGACCATTTTTTTATTTAAACGAAGAGCATGAATGGCATCGGCACATTGCTTTGCAAGGTTACTTTCAGCATTTTCTTTTTGGATTAAATTTAAAAAGGTTTCAATATACTTTATATCTTCCCACTCAATTTCATCTTTTCTATAAATACTTAAAACCTTATGAATCATATCGCCTTGGATATTTCCTAATGCAAGCATGTCCAGTTTTCTTACATCTAAAGCAAGCCATAGCTGATATGTAGCACGTCTAAATTCCTCTTCCACTGGCTTTGCAAAATTAGAAATACCAATGACATCATAACCATATTTAATTAGTAAATCTTTATATTCATCAATGCTTTTAAACATCCATTCTTTCTTTTCAGAACCATCATCCTTAACACCTATTACATTTAACTTAGCCTTAAAAGTTGACTCAGTTGTAAGAATGTCAATCTCACTGACCTTATGTTCCTGTCCCCACATATCAGTAATAAACTCAATGTTATGCTTTTTAAAATATGAATGAAAATCCACCACTGGAAAAAATCCTTTAACTGCTGGAATCCTTAACTGATATCCTGTAATAGGATAATTAACTTCAAGAAACTTCTTAAATTCATCACCAAGCTCCTTTGAAATAATCCCCATGCCATCAAATACAACTTCCTTGCATTCATGATTTTCTTCAGTTACAAGCTGTAATCCTGTAGACCATTCTGTAATAGGTATTTCTGTTGTTTCTTCTTCAGCAAATTCTTCTGTCTGTTCCTCAATATATAGAGCAAAATACTTTCCACTCTTATCAACATAAATCCTAGCTTTAGGAGTTCCTAATTCTTCAACTTTAACTTTTCTGCCTTCATCCTTCCACTGATTTACAGTTTTATATGTTGATTTTTGACGATTTTCTTTTGTTACTTTTTCTAATTTACACTCATCAGAATTAATGCTTTCTTTTACTTCCTTTAAAACCTTATTATAATTATCCCGCTCCTCAATCCACTGCTGCAATTCTTCAAACTTCTTTTCTTCTTCTGGAGTACGAGTATATGGCTTTATTATATTTACAGTTTCATAAACAGGAACTTCACAATCAGGAATAATGCAAATACCCAGCTTTTTCATATCTGTAGGAACTAAATAAACATCCGTTGTAGTTAATGCATTTCTAGTAAGATTCTTTGAAATTGTACATTTAGCAGGCTCTTTTCCTAGAGAAATGTATTCTTTAAGTTTTTCATAGTAGTCTTCATAAATGAATATCTGCCTGCATTCTTTATTCTGTGAACCTGAAAGCACATTATCTAAAAATACAAAATGTCCCAATGGTTCAGTATTAATATAGAAACCTTCATTTAAAAGCCTTTGAAGTTTTTCATTGGTTTCTTTTTTTCTGCTTCTGCCTGTTTCCACAGTAATTATTGGAGCAAAATTTTTCTTTACCCTCATCTCATTACCATTATCATCAGCTTTATATTCAATAGCGTCATCATAATTACGCTCTCTTATTTTCTCATTTAAAATATATAGCATTAATGTTTCACTGGTATTTATAGCTTCTTCTTCTGAAAAGTTAACCATAAGCTTTCCATCATTTTCATAAATATCATCAAGTTTATACTGCCATATGTGATATTGTCGTTTTGAAATCATATACTTGTACCCCCATCCTGTTGTATATCTATATAAAAATTGTTTTTTCTAAAATTTCGCAATAATTAAATTATACTCCTTGATGCTTTCTATTTAAATATTTTTAGACAAAATAAAACACCAAATACTGCTGTATCTGACGCTAAAACTTACTATATATATTTGCATCTTATTAAAATTATTATATATTATGTTATAATATGGTTGTTGATGTTTTTTACTACAGTAAGGGTACATTCTAATAATAAGGAGGTTTTTTTAAATGGCTTTATACAAAAAATCAGACATGGTCTATGATGACTATTCATGGACAGCCTATGAAAATGATGATCCTAAAGTTTCTGGTGAGCCAGATAGTACATTATTTAATAGACATGAAGGATATGAAGTATTATATATGATTAATAAAATAGCTTCTTCAACATCTAATGGCAAAAAAATCGAAAAATTAATTCATGATGAATTGCCATCAAATATTAGAAAACAATCATCTGTAAAAGATTGGATTGAAGATAACTTATAGCAATTAGTAGAAAAACGCACCTTTACTCTAAAAAAATATTAATCTTTATAAATGCAAAAACACTAGATGCCTCTTGAAAGTACCTAGTGTTTTTACATTTATAAATCCATCTCATCAAGTATTTCTTTAAGCTTTTTCAATTCTTCTGCTGTTAAAGTAATACCTTTACCCATTTTCTTATGTTCAGAATCCCAATCTCTTAAATCATATTTAGGCTCTTTATCATTCCAAGAAATTAGATTCAATTCTTTCTTCCAGCCTTTTGGTGATTCTGAAATAGTTCCTGTAGTTTCTTTAATTTCAAATTTAATGTCTGGCATTTCATTATGCCTCCTTTTTTTTAAAATAGTTCTCTACTTTATTAATCTCTTCATCACTCAATTCATATATTTTGTATACCAAATTATCAATTTTACTATCTAATTTCATTTTATCCACTTTTTCATTTTCTTCTTGATTCATAGATAGTGCTTGTTCAACAAGTTCAATCATAAAATTCATAGTTTTCTCATTGGATAAGACTATTGGTATGTTTCTAACATCATTAACAAGAATTTTAGGGAATATACCTTTGTTCGCTTTTGAAGATGTATTGTTATGATAAAATGAAATTAATTTTGAATTTATTAATCCTAAAACATATTTAGAATTTATGCTATTAAAATTTATTATATTAATTATTGACGGTGTATTATAATATTCTTCACAAGTATAGCTCGCCAAAATTCTTGGGTTAGTTATTTCTCGAATTAGTATTCTTGGTTCTGTAAAAAACTCTTTTTTTCGTGGTGCTGCCAACCATTCTCCGTAGCTTATCCAAGTCTTTCCATTCCATCTTATACTATATCTGTTCAAATCCTTACCTTGAAGTTCCATTCTATAAGTATCATCTTTTTTAAAGTTTGAATGCCATATTCTATTTTTTATGGTTTCCTTACTATGCCCTCTATATTTATCATAAGGTATAAGACCTTGTGATATTTCTGTAAATTGGCTCAATGGTGTACTTAACTTCTTTATTTTATTAATTATACTTATAGTTTCTTCATCATGATAAAATATATTTAGCCAATTATCTATATTATCATTCAAGTAATCCTTTGATACAATTTTAATTTTATCAATTATGTACACCGAATTATCTATCTTAGCGTTTATAAATTTGCAGTTAAAATTTGAATTATGTTCTTTTAGCAATGTCAAAATACAATTTCTAACAGTTGCAGATTCAAATACATCTATAGTTGATAAATTATCAACATTAATAAATCTCCAATTATTTATAATTTGTTTTCTAATTTTCTCTGCAAATACATTAGCCAATATGGTATTAGGTATTATATAACTGATTATACCTTTACTTCTTAAAAGTTCTTCAGTTTTACATACAAAATAATCAGCTGATTCATAATCAGGTACAGATGGATACTTTTTTTGTAAGAAATTTTTATTCTTCTTATCGAATTTCGCACCATATGGAGGATTGCCAATTACTACATCAAATCCTCCATTATCTTTAAATACTTTAGCAAATTCTAATTCCCAAATAAAATAAGGTTTCATCTTTAATTTTTTCATTTCTTCATATTTTTTAAGTCCCTCTCTATTACCATCCTTAGTTAATTTGTACTCAATTAAATCATCTCTTATTTTATCAATCTTTACTTTTATTTGTTTCTTTTTAGTTTCATCATCTTCACCAAACAACATGTCTTGATATTCGAACATTTCTTTAAGCATATCATCAGAATGATCAATTAACAAGCTCATTTGCATGGTGCTAGCAATTTGACTATATGTTTCTGATTCTTCTTTTAAATTATTATTCTTATATTTATGAAGCAAACTTTCATCAAACAATTTTATTCCTTCATATTCATCTACAAGACTGTTACCAACCATTATATTACAATCTAAATTCGGTAGTGGGTGTGGTTCTACATTTTCTTCATCAATCTCCTGTTCTACAACTACTGAAAGCCATAATCTAAGTTTTGCAATATCAACTGCACTTGGTTCTATATCAACAGCAAAAATACAATTTTTAATAGTATCCCATTTCATTTTATATTGAGAACGCCACTTTCTTATAAATAATTCTCCGTATTTTCTATCCAACTTATTAGTTTTATCCAACCTAACTAAATATTCTGTAATATTATTTCTAGCTCTTACAATTTCATTAAGCATTCCAAGTGGAAATGCTCCTGAACCAACTGCTGGATCAGCTACCCTTATATTTTTTAGTGCTTCATCAATTTGGACTATTTTATCAAAAACAGTCTGTTTTATTGTAAATTCTTTTCCATATCCAACATTACTTCTATTGTCTGCATCTCTAATCAATTCTCCATAAAGAATAAATTCTCTTATATCCGCATAAGGTACATTAACTTTATTTACAAGGTAGTTTGTTAGACTCTCTTGGCACATATAATGAACTATTTCTCTTGGGGTATAAAAAGCTCCTTTAGACTTTCTGTCTTTTCCATCAAGCAAATTTTCAAATATCTTTCCTAACATTTCTGGATCTACAGCTACTTCTTTTTCAAGTGGCTCATCTTCATTCATTGTAAAATTATATCTATCAAATATATCTAATATACCATCTGCTTCTCTACCTTTTTCATCAATATTTGAAAAAATACTATTGGGAATTTCAAATTTAGCTTGCTTCCAATGATAACCCTCTAACGGTTCAAATAATCCTCCATTAAGGAATGGAATTTTACAATTAAAGTTTTTATAGTATTGATTCTTTCTCCTTTTATTTAGAGCCTCGTAAAAAAATGGTTCTAAATAATCATCAAAAAAATTTTTATTTTTATAGCTATTACAAAAGTCATAAATTCCTCTTATAAATTTTTTATCTCCGCTTCCCCAAGGCATATTAAATTCAGAGTTTATAAAACAATCAGATAACAAATTTGCTTCTTCAGCTTCTATAGAATAAAACGCTTTAATTGCCAACTTTACTTTGCCATCTTTTCCATTAATAAATAACTTTTTTAATATTTCTTTATGCTTATCATCTACCGCATTATATATTTCCATAAACTGCGCTTTTTCTATGCTATGATTTTGTGGCATTATCCTAACACCAAGCCACCCTTTTTTCTGAAGAAAATATAAGAAGGCAAGTTGTCCCATAAGCTTTTTAGCAAATTGCTCTGAAAATTTATTAACTTCAAAACCTAATACTAATGATTCGTTGATAAATGCTTCATCTTTCTCAAGATATTCTTTCAGATCATAATATTTATTTTTGTATTGTTCAAAGAAGTCTTTAGTAACCTTTTCAACACTAAATGCAGCTTCTATTTCATCAAGCTTAGGATTATCCTTGTCATTCTCAAATATAGGATACAATTGTTTCTGTGCTGTATGGCTTGTCTCATTCTCACCTACAAGATAAGAATATCTCTTGGCAGGTGTTAAGTCCAATTCAAGTCCTTTTTCCTTAAATGTATAATCAAGTCTTACAAAAGAAAGCCTCCAGTTAACGTCCTCTTCTGAATAAAATGCTACTATAGCTGCTTCACAACCTTGCTTATCAAGTATTTTTGAAATGAAGTTTCTTTGAATACTTCTGGCTCTCTCTACTCCCTTTTCGCTTTTTAATTCAACTGCAAGAATAATTATTTTATTTCCTTCTGAATCATTAAATTTAGCAATATCACTATATGATAAAATATTATTCTCGTATTCTTTCCATATTCCAATATGTCGCTTTGCTGAAAGCATTTCTGGTTCATTAAAAAACTCTCGTGTAAATCTTTTAAATTTATCTATATCAAATTTACTTTCAAATGTTTCCTTTAGTAGCTGAAGTTTTGCTGAAATCATACCTACTCCTCACCCCTTTGTAAATACTCTGAAAGAATAACTTTTATATTCCCTTCAATGTTTTTCTTTTGTTTATTTTCTCTTTTCTCAAAGTAATTTTCTGGCACAAGATTCTCTATTTCGTAATAAATCTTTATTGGGTCATTCATATTCTTTGTTACTTTTACAACTTCTTTGCTTATACTTGCAGGTATATTTCCATCTTCCCAAAGTTCTTGCAATTGTTTTATTTTCTTTTCCTGTTCATCAGTAAATGCTTTACATATTTTAAATATACCCTTTAATATTTTTATAATTTTTGCATCATTACCTGTCGTCTTAGTGGCATTTGTAGTATTTACAAATATTTCTTCATCAAATATATCTTCAAATTTTTCTTTATTAAGCTTTAAATGTTCAAAGTATTCTTTTTGAACTTTTAACTTTTTTTCTTCCTGAGTACATTTCAGATATTTCATAGCTTCAATAAATGTTAATTCTCTTATTTTTTGACCATCAGTTGCATAAAACTTTTTTAAACTACCCTTTCTAAGAAATGATAATGTTACACTACTTTTTATACCTTGAATTCTTCTGCTACTCTTAGATTTTTTAGGTAATTTCTTTACTTTTTCAAAAAGCTTTTCGTCAGTATCTCTTATTTTTCTTATGAGACTTAAATATTCAAGTTCAGATTCTCCATAAACATCACTCTCATCAAAAATGTCATTACTATTTAATTTTTGATATAATTTGTGAGATGAAACCTCCTCATCTTCTGACAAGTATTTAAAATCTTCTCCTAATGTGTCATGAAAAGCTTGTATTTTTAAAATAATATTTTCTTCCATTGATAGCTCTGCATTCGCCTGAGCTGCTGGGAAAAAGTTAAATACATAAATCCTGTCATGTTCCGTTCCTACACGATTTATACGTCCTACTCTCTGCATTATCTTCGTTGGATTCCAAGGCAAATCATAATTCACAATTATATTTGCACGATGAAGATTAATTCCTTCTGCAAGTACATCGGTTGTAATCAAATATTGGATATCATCCTTTTTCTTACCTTGATAATTAGGATTAAAATTTGCTTCAATTTCATCTCTTTCATGTCTTGAACCTTGTCCACTAAATGCGAGCACCTTTTCGGGATATTTTTCTTCTAAATACAATCCTATATACTCAGCAGTTTCTTTAGATTCGGTGAAAATAATAATTTTTTTATTCTTAAGCGTTTTATTATTTTCAAGTTCAAGTAAGAATTGTTCTTTCTTTGGATCATCAATTATTTCTTCCCACTGATCTTGAAGTAGTTTTAAGAATAATAAGTCCTGCTTTAATGCTGAAATAAAGTCTTCACGAAATTCATTTGTTTTATAGTGCTGAACTCTATCCTCATCAACAAACTCCATCAGTTTTTCGTCATCACCATTATCTAAAAGGTCATAAACATCTATCTTTTTACTTATATAAACATCACCTTTTGAACACATATCTATAAATTGCTCATACGATTTTATAAATCTATTTAAAGTTTTCTTAAAGGCTTCAAAGCTACTTTCCAGCCTTTTAATAAGAATAGATTTCATAAATCCACCCATATTTTTTTGTGATACCATTTGAGATGCTATGTCCTTATCTATCTTTTTAAGATATGTAAGTGGTTGATATCTTGAATAATTCATACTTTTAATAACTGAAATTGTATAATTAAATACCTTTTCAATCTCGTCTTTGTATATGTAAACTATTTTTTCAGGTGTACTAAGTTGTGGAAATCTAAGTCCTTGTCTTTCAAGGTCATCCTTGTAAAATTCTGTTATTTCCTTACGTGTTCTTCTTATCATTACATTTCTAAGAACTTGGTCTCTTATTATTTCTGAATTTGCTTTTAATTTATCAGAGTATTCTTTTGTACCTCTCTCTAATTTTTTAAGTTGGCTATCTAATTTATTAAAAAATGCTTCAAGATTTTTATCATTTGGTATTATGGTACTGTTGTTTTTAGGTTGGAATAAATATATTTGATTTGCTATATCTGTTGAAAAATTATTCTGGGGTGTTGCTGTAATTAATACTACTTTTTTGTTGTAACAAATCTCATGAAGTTTTTGAAAACTCTCTGTCTTTCCATTTCTAAATCTATGTGCTTCATCTATAAAAACATATCTTGTATTTTTCATAATATCATTATCATTAATAATATCATCAAGTTTTCCAAGAGATTCAACTTCAGCTGATACCTCAAATTGATGTAAGGTTTTTTCCCAGTAATCTTTAAGTACAGGTGGACATATTACAAGTTTCCTTCCCTTTAATCTTTGCATAAGCATTGCACAAATATAAGTTTTTCCAAGTCCAACTACATCCGAAATAAACACTCCATCATAAGAATCTAATGTCTTTTTTGCCTGTATTACAGCATCAGTTTGATATTGAAGTTTCATAAAATTTTCAGGAAGCATTTCAACCCATACATCGTTTTTATCTTCATTGATTTCTTCCTTAAAATATTCGTAAAGAGTTTTTAGAAATAATTCATAGGGTGTTATATCATCTCTAATCCATGTATCCTTATTAATTGTTTCTATGTATTCTTCCGTTATATCAATGCTTCTACTCCATAATTCTTCAAACTTTTCTAAAGCAAAATCTACATCCCTGCTGTCTTTAAGTTCAACATTAAATTCCAGATTATTCACAAGACCTGCCTGTGAAAAATTACTTGAACCTGTTATAACTGATCCATAGCTATCTGGACACTTGTTCATATCTTTTCTCATAATATAAACTTTTGCATGAATAGGACTTTCAGGAAATATTCTCATTTGAAGTTTTCCAGATTGTAACCATTTAATAAAAATTTTAATTCCTTGCTCAACCTTAAAACTATCTTCTGAATTTTCCATTTCACCCTGTATATTATCCTTAAATTCGCCCTTTACTTCTTTATGAGACATTTCAAAAGATAATTGTTCTTCTTTTGACTTTTGAATTATTTGAACGGTTTTTCCATCTACATTTAAACCAACCAATATTCTTATATTCTCTATGTCTTCCATAGCAGGATACATTAAATAAAAGCCACTAGTTCTGAAATAACCTACAAGTACATCAAAAAATTTTGTATTTGATTTTAATATTTTTGAAAATCTATCGTATAAATTTCTATCTGGTTCATTTGTAAAAAATGTCAAATCATTATGATGTTCCAATAATTTTACCACCTTTCATAAGCAACATGTCTACATAGTTCAACTCCAATTTTATTACTTTTTTTACTATTAATCAACCTATCATAAGCATTATGCTTATACAGTTCATTCTTAAAAATTATTGAAATTGCTAAACTTATATAAAAGGATGGATTTGGTTATGGAATTAGATTATAAAAAGATTGGAATTAGGATAAAAGAAGAAAGATTAAAATTAAATATCTCTCAAGAAAAACTTGCAGAAATGATTGATATGTCAAAAGAACATGTGAGTCACATAGAATGTGGAACAACAAAATTAAGCCTTCCAACTCTTGTAAAAATATGCAATACACTTGGGATTACACCTGATTTAATACTTTTAGATTCTATATATAAATCTAAAGAATACTTAAAAGATGAATTAGCTAATTTAACCAAGAATTGTAATGAATTAGATTTTAAACTTATCATTGAAACATCCAAAGCCATAATTAATGTAAATAAAAAATAAATTTAGAAATAATAAAAGCACTCAAACTTTTAAAAGATTGAATGCTTATTTTGAATAAAATAATTTTATATTTTGTCCATTCAAATAACTTACACAATTTACTTGACAAGCCCTTCATTACAGCAGTTCTTTTTCTCTGATACCCATGGTTGGGTATGATTTAAAAATGCTGCAATCGATTTTTGAGTATTATTTTTTTCTAATTCTTCAATCACTCCGTTCTCATCAATATTATCTTTTGCTATTGTTATACTATAAGTATTTTCCCTTTCTTCAACTATTATCCCTTCGGTTACAATCATTCTCTTCCTTTGTTCTGAATCTTCTTTATAATAATTACCATTTCTAAATGTAGCTTCCTTTATGTTTAATCTATTCAGTAGCTCTGCCACAGCAGATGCCTGTCTTGTTAATTCTTTAATATTTATATCTTTACTTGCCAATTCTTTTAGATCTGATACTTTTACTACCTCATTTTCTTTACCCATAGTTTACCTCCAACCTATAATTAATTTTATTTCCATTATTTAAGACAATTTTCATTTAAATGACTTCTATATGCACTAAAAAATAATCAATAGTCTTCAGCATCATAATCCCTACCATTAGGGTACATTGTTGATTCATCAGTATACTCTTCTAACAATTCTTCAAGTTCATCCTTTTTCATTTTTCTTAATTCTTGCTTATCTTCTCCTAATTCTAATAACCGTTCAATAATATCTTTTCTATTCATCGTTAATACACCCCCTTTTATTAGATTATAACTTATTTTATTATTAATTATAAAGCAATAAAAAAGCTCCTCTTTTTTTCGTTTTTATCTATCTATTAAAATATTATTTAATTTCAAAAATAATATTTTAATACTTTTTTGTATCTCTAAAATATTATTCATTGAGTATATTTCTAATATAACGTCAGTTATAATGATATCTATCCTGTTAATATTCATCAAATCATCTATAACTCCTATCTCTAAAGCAATCCCCCTATTCATTAAAGTATTTATATATATTTCTTCTCTATAAGAAATTTTATTGTCATTCATAATTTTTTTAATTATAGAATTTATACTTATATTTTTTAGTTTGTATTTATTTTTAAAATCTTTTAAGTCCTTCATTTTCTTGCTCTCTTTATCAATATAAATCTCTCTTAATGCCATTTTTTTGAATTTTACTTTATTATTTACCATTGCTAATTTTTTTTCGTATCTATTTAATAATACTGGCACCTTTTCTTTATTATCCATTTGAAGAATTCGTATATCTGATTTTGTTATTTTATTCTTCCCAACCAACACATCACTACATATATTAGTTATTTTTCTATTATTCAAGTTAGGTCTTTCATTATACCCATATAAATTAAAATTTCTTATTTGTTTTTCTATGAAATTGTGTAACTTTTCTACATATTTTAATGTTTTAGCAATATCAGCCTTATTTATCTTAATATAAAATAGTGCTAATAAATCTCGTTCATATAAACTTTTTTTCCTAGTTTCAACCGTTTGCTCCTTAATAGCTTTTAAGAACATTAATAAATCATTATATATTTCTTTTTTTTCATTTTCAATTAAATTACATTCAATTAATTTGTATCTTAATTTCCCTAAAAAATCACAATAACACTCAGCCATTCCCATATTCATATCACTTATGTATGCAATGTATTCCCAATATTGTTTAGAAGTATTTACTCTGAAATAGTATTTTTTTAAATCTGATAATAATTCAGTAGAAATGGTATTTTCGCCCAATACTTTAACTACATTTCTTTCTTCATTACTAATTTGTTTTTCAATTAATTTAATAGTATTTTCTCTACTCTCTTTGGTATTTACTATTATCGGTACACATCTTTCTAAATCATTTAGGTATTTTTTATTTATACTTTTTCCTTTATTAAATTTAGAAAACATACTTAAAACACTATCAACATTATTACTCTTTAATTTTTCAAAATTTATACTAAAAAACTTTATTATCTTTTCTCTGGAATAATAAAAATGATTAAATTCATAAACCAGCTTTATCAAATTAACTTTTTGTTGAATATCATATCCATTAATATTGATTTGCAAATAATCTTTTAAATCTTTTTCTATTTTATAAAACTGTGCCTTAATAGATTTTATATTTTCTTCTCTTTTATAATTTGATAATCCATACTTTATTTGATATATCTCTTCAGCTAATTCTTGATATTCTGAACTTTTGTTCATTATATTATCTCCTCACATTTTTTCAAATAAACTTTTACTATAATTTATTATACCAAAAATATCTAGTTAGTCTTAAACCAAAATTAACACTTAAAAAAACATTTATCCATAATAAAAAGCACTCAACCAATAAAATTGATTGAATGCTCTTTATTATACATAAATCTTTATTTAATTCTATTCTAAACTTCCGTTACCACTTCAGCCTTAACCTTCCCCTTAATTTCCTTATCGTAATACTCCTTATTATATAGTAGTACGCACGTCTCCACGTGCCCTGTTTGTGGGAACATATCCACCACTTTAACCTTCTCCATACTATACCCCTTAGCAAGAAGCACGCCAAGGTCATCCACAAGTGTTTTTGGGTTGCAGGAAACATAAACTATAGTAGGAGCATTAAATTCTATGACATATCGCATAGCACTCGGATGAACGCCAGGTCTTGGAGGATCAAGAATTATAGCATCTGGCTTATCCTTGATCTCTGTTATAACCTTTGCAACATCGCCTGCTATAAAGGTGCAGTTTGAAATATTGTTAAATGCTGCATTTTCCTTGGCTGCCTCTACTGCTTCTTCTATTAATTCTATGCCTATTACCTTTTGTGCACTGGAGGCTGCAAGCTGACCTATAGTTCCAGTACCACAGTAAAGGTCAAAGACAGTTTTGTTTGAGGCGTCGCCCAAAAATTCCATTACAGTGCTGTATAGCCTTTCAGCACCCTTAGAATTTGTTTGGAAAAAGGAAAATGGAGAAATCTTAAACTTAAGGCCAAGAAGATTTTCTATTATGTAATCCTTACCAAATAATACATTTATCTTATCAGCACGAACCATATCTGCAAGACCATCATTTACAATATGTAGTATTCCTTTAAGAGTACCTTTGTAGTTTATGCCTTGAAGTTTAGAATTAATTTCTTCTAAATCAAAATCAATTTGAGAGGTTGTAACTATTCCAATTAGTATTTCACCAGTGTTCTTAGCCTTTCTTACTAAAAGATTTCTAAGATAACCAGTGTGTTTTAAAACTTTATAGTATGGAAGCTTTTTTTCTCTGAAATAAGTTACAACTGCATTCAAAATAGTGTTAAAGTCATCATCGACAATTTTGCAGCTACTTGTATTTATTATAGAAAAGCTGCTGTTTTTTGCGTGAAGACCAAGAGTAAGTTCACCATCCTTTTCAAGATCGCCAAAGGTGTACTCCATTTTATTTCTGTATTCAAAAGCCTCTGGACTGCCAAGTATTCCTTCATATTTAAAGCCTTCTATGTCTGCTTTTTTAAAAAGATCAAGAACCTGTTTTTCTTTAAGCTTAAGCTGATCTTCATAAGTTAAAAATTGATATATGCAGCCGCCGCAGTTTCCAAAATCAGAACATGCAGGCTGTACTGCTTCTGGTAAATTTTCTACAACTTGAAGCAGCTTACCTTTTGCATACTTTTCACGCTTTTTTGTTATTCTGGCAGTTACTTTTTGTCCAGGAACAGCTCCTTTTATATATACCTTTTTATCATCGCACATTGCTATTCCTTCAGCTGGAAATTCTATATCTTCTATTAAAAAATCGTATACTCCATTCTTTTTCATGTAATACTTACTCCTAATTTAACTTTATTTTGATATTTTAAATCCACCTAGTATATACCCAACAGTAGCATTTTTCTTTGAACCTAGCATTATAAGTGTATATAATATGTTACATATTGCATAAATCAAGAAATACATTGCAGTAACATCTTTTATATAAAAATAGAACACATTTTTAAGTACAAATCCTGTAATTAAAAGAAGTATGCCTGATAATGCAAAAAGCACAACTTGGTCAACAAATACTGAATAAATAACTCTTGGAAATGGAATTTTTTCTGAAGTAACATCGGTTAGTTCCTCTAACATTTCTTCTGTTGCTTCCTCTTTTGACTCTTGTTCAGATTTATTTTCTTCTAAAACTTCATCAGGAGCTTGTTCCTCTGAATATTTATTTTCATCTGACATTTTAATTCCTCCTAAATGTATAATATAATATTAATAAATAGCACATGTTTTATTATGCACCACTATGCTTTATATGTAAATACACTTAATAAATTATTTACTTTATATTAAAATTTTGGTCTGGAGGCACAACAATGAACAATAATTCAAATAAGTTAAAAATAAGTCCGCTAAAACTTTTACTTAGCTACATTGACATTTTTCTTTTTTTAGCAATACTCACCTTTAAATTGGTCATGTGTGATAAGTCAATTTCACCTGAATACTTCGATTACAAGCTGGTAATCAAACCAATCATATATTCAATTATATGTTTAATAGGCATTTCTTTAATTTTCAAAAGCAAAGGAAGAACCAGATTTTTATACATAGCAAACATAGTAATAAGCTTAATTCTAATTGCGGATACCGTTTATTTTAGATATTTTAAAGATGTAATTTCCGTTGGGGTACTTAGAAATGGCGTTATGCTAGGTGGTGTAAAATCAAGTGTGGCAGATTTAATAAAAGCAAAAGATTTTTTATACCTTGCAGACGTTTTTATCCTCATACCACTTCTAATACTTTATAAAAAATGTGATAGAAACCAAACACCCATTTTAAAAAGACTTGCCTCTTTTATAATTGTTTTTATCATAGGAATTGTTTTAAATGGACTATCAATATATAAAATGTCTGTTGAGCAACCAAGACTTATAACAACAATGTACAATAGAGTATATATAGCAAAGTTCTTAGGCGATATTAACTTTCACATACTGGATATATACAATGTTGCTTCAAACAAAATTATGAGCCTAAAAAAAATATCTCCTGAAAAAGAAAATAAAATAAAAACCTATTTAACTAAAAACAGTTCTACATCTACAACTAATATGAAAAGTATAGGAAAAGGCAAAAACCTTATAATGATTCAGGTTGAAGCTTTGCAGCAATTTGTCATAAATGCTAAAGTAAACGGTCAAGAAATAACTCCAAATTTAAATAGATGGCTTAAAAAATCTCTATATTTCGATAATTTCTTTTACCAAGTTGCCTCTGGTAACACCTCTGATGCAGAATTTTTGACAAATAATTCTCTATACCCCGCTTCTTCTGGTGCAGTATATTATATGTATGCTGGAAACACTTACAGTTCCCTTGCAAAAGAAATGAATGATAAAAATTATTATACTTCTGTACTGCATGGATATAGAGAAGGCTTTTGGAATAGAAATGTTATGTATAAGGCTGAAAAGTTTGATGACTTTTGGGGAGAAAAATCATATAATTTAAATGAAACTGTTGGGCTCGGTTTAAGTGACAAATCTTTTTTAAATCAATCTTTCACAAAGATGCAAAAGTTCAAACAGCCATTTTACTCATTTTTAATAACCCTAAGCAGCCATTATCCTTATGATGATGTTAAAGGCTATGGTAATGATCTTAATGTAGGATCACTTGAAGGTACCCTTACTGGCAATTACCTTAAAGGCATACATTACACAGATGCTCAACTTGGAATTTTTCTTGATAAGCTTGAAAAGAGCGGTATGCTGGACAATTCAATACTAATGCTTTATGGAGATCACTACGCTATACCTAAGGATAAAATTAATGAACTTTACAATTTTGAAGGAATAAAAAAGCCTACTGACCTGGACTGGTTTCAGCTTCAAAAGGTACCAATGTTAATGCATTTTCCAAAGGATCAATATAAAGGTACAAATCATTCCTATACAGGACAAATTGATATATATCCAACTATAGCAAATATGTTTGGTTTACCTGAAAAATATTTGCTTGGACATGATTTATTTAATACGAAAAATGAAACTGTAATGTTTAGAAATGGCTCCTTTACTGATGGAAATACATTTTATATATCCTGGACTAACACCTACTACGATATAAAAACAGGCAAAGCAGTTCCAGAGACTAAAAAACTTAAAAACCTCAAAGACAAAACACTATTAAATCTTCAGTATTCAGATGACATATTAAACCACAATCTTATAAAAAAATTTGAAACTGAAAAATAATATGCAAAAGATAGGAAGTGCTAATTTTGAACTACATTTTTAATTTAAGCAGCATCAACGCTATATACCTAAATCACACTAAATTCTCTATAAGTATAATCATATTTCTCTTTTTAGCCTGCTTTGCAGCCGCAGCCGTGGACTCCATTGCAGGAGGCGGCGGTCTTATAAGTCTCCCCTCCTACATACTATGTGGCATACCATCGCATATAGCTTTAGGTACAAATAAATTTTCTTCAACCTCAGGTGCGATTGTCAGCGGCTTTCAATATTTTAAAAACGGAAAAGTTAACTTTAAGCTTTTAAAATACCTTATACCTTTTTCGTTTATAGGCTCTATGCTGGGAGTGTATACAGTACTCAAAATAGATGAAAATTTGATCAGAATCATTGTACTTATATTAATATTATTTGTTGGAATATACAGCTTATTTTCAAGAAAGTTAGGAATGGAGGACAACTTCAAGGGTATTACCAGAAAAAATATATTTCTAGGAATACTCCTTGCCTTTTGCCTTGGATTTTACGATGGCTTTTTTGGTCCAGGCACAGGTTCCTTTCTCATATTTGGAATGATAAAAATATATGGCTATAACTACATAAATGCAAGTGGAAATTCAAAAATCTTAAATCTTACTAGTAACGTGTCTGCACTCATAATATTTGCACTGCACAGCCAAATTTATTTTTATTTGGGACTTATAACAGCTTCTGCAATGATTTTAGGTGCTAACTTAGGAACTAAAATAGCACTAAATAAGGGAAGCAAACTCATAAAACCTATATTCATATGCATGTCTTTAGGTGTTGCTGTAAAAATGATTTATTCACTGATTATTCAATAAAAACAGAAAACTTATTTATAGATAGACAGCATGAAATATTGAAATTGCTAATACTAAATTCATTCATATAAACTTGGATTTTACAATCTCTAGTTTCTAGCTGTTTATTTATAATTGTACCATTTGTTTATTACCTTTGTACTTTCACTACTTGGATAATACATTTTATCACTGCTCTTATCACCTACAGCAAATATTGAAAAACCTAGGAACCACTTTTCGTATTCAAAATTCATTCTATATGCTTCAAAACAATTTGCCTGCTCCTGACCATTTTCCTTTGATACTATTTTTTTACCATCTAGTACTTTTACAGGCGCAGGATTCCAAGGTTGAATTGATGCACCGGTTTGTCTTGGAAAACCCAGTTCTCCAAAGAAAATTGGCTTTTTCCACTTATCATGAAAATTTTTTATCTCTTGTTTGACATTTTGATTTCTATAGTATATTTCTGTTTTATTAATTGCATTTGAAAGTTCTTCTACAGAATTTGTTTCCCTATCGGTAAGCTCAAAATAAGCTGATATAGATATAAAATCAACTTTAGAGAACAACTTATTATTAAGTTTTTTATTGTAATTCTCCTGGGTTTTTTTATCCCATGACGCCGTGTACCAATATGGTGTTCTATATGTAACTAATCCTTTATAATATTTTCTAACAAAATTTATTGTATCGCACCAATAATTTTGAGCATATTCAATATAAACATAATTAGATGCGACATTCATAGCATCTACGTGATACGGAACTGCTATATCATCAATAAGTTTTTTTAATACATCATTCTTCCAATTCCAAAAAAAAGTATTAATTGATTTTGGTTTCCAACTAGTTTCCTCAAGTACTCCATTTGCTATCCATGGATATGGTTCTAAAATAACATTTATGCCCTTTTTATTTAATTTCTTTATAAGCTCTATGGCTTTTTCTTCACTTTCTTCATTTACCTTCATAGTATCTGATTTAAGATTTTTTATATCTACAATGACAGGTACATTTACAGTGTTTAAGTGAAATTTATCTACATCACTTATAGCTTGGTCAATTTTATAATCTGTTGAAAGATTAGCTGACTTTATTTTGCTTTTAAACTCCTTATTTAAAGTTTTGCCTTCAAATTTATTTAACTTATTATTAAAGTATCCCCTAGTATCCGGATTTTTATAGCATATTACTCCTGCAATAAAAATAATAATAACAAACAAAACACTTATTTTTTTAAGTTTCTTCATCAAAAATTCTGCCTCTCTAAATTAAAAATAATTACTTATACATTCATTTAAAACATCCATCTTGTTGCTTTTTTCTATATTTTTTCCAGCTTCTGCATTTTCTTCATCAACTGAAATTCCAAGACCAACTTCTTCAAACAAAGAAACATCCTTAGGATATTGTCCTATAGCTATAAAATTTTTCAGATTCCACTTTTTCTTTTTTGCAAGGCATCTTAAAGTTATCCCTTTATCAACCCTTGAATTTATAAAAATCACTTTATCTTCACAAATGCGTGAACAGCACTCCAAATAATGCTTTGAAATAAACTTTGATAGCTCATTCTTAATTTCCTCATTTGATGTATACATAATAACTTCTAAAACACTAGGACAATCAATCATTGGGCAATTGAGCAAAAAGCTTTTCACTTCTACTGACCACTTTTCATAATTTATTTTTCCATTATCCGTAATAAGTTCAAAGCATATATCCCTTTCTTTAGCCCACAAACAAAGCTCCTTAACGGTTTTTATAGACAAATGAAAGTCAAAACTATATTCACACTGAAACGGCGAATAAACTTTAGCCCCCTCCATAACTATAGCAGGTTCTTTTATATGAAGATCGCGCATCGCACTTTCCACAAGCTTAGGATCACCATCTGTGTATAGTACTACAGGTATATCCTTATCAACTAAGCATTTTAAAACCTGAATTTTATTTATAAATTTATTTTTATCTAAAAACTTGAAATTATCAATATCAAGTACTAGTCCACTGTACTCCATGTATCTATACCCCCATTAGCATACTACATTTAAATATCTAAAAATACTTATTTTTACATTATATTACTTTTCACTTAAAAATATACAAAATAGCTTGTTGTTTTTATAAAAAACAGGTAAATCCAATACTATAATACTATTTTTTTATAATATAGTAAATAAGTAAATCAATAGTGTTACATTTTTTTAACTTCATATAACATATTGCTTTAATAAATATTTAATTTGAACTAGATTTATCACTGATTATCTAGCCTCCTAATGTTATATCTTGTTTATCGTACCATTCTAGTGCTTCATAAAAATGTTCCTCTCTAAAATCTGGCCAATAATCATCTATAACATAAAAATCCGCATAGGCTGATTGAACTGGTAAAAATCCACTTAATCTTCTTCTACCACCCCATCTAATTATCAAATCTACTCTAGATACATTTTTAGATGCTATATTATTCATTATATTTTTTGTATCAATGTTCTCTCTATTAATTATTTGGCCCAAATCCCACTGCCAGCTATAATTAACTAGAAAGTTTACCTTTATTCCACCACTCCCAAACTGTTTCCTTTCTGTATAATAATTTAATTTTTCTGGAAACATTTTTGAATCTCTATTTCCTACCACAAGAAGTGATGCGTTTTCTTTTGAAAGAACATCTACTGAATTCATGCATGCATTTGTAAACGCAATTCTCTGTTCTCTAGGTCTTTTTGTATTATCTACTGTAAAACCATAATATGTAATTTCACTTATTCCAACTTTTTCACATAGCTTAAAAAGGCAAAATCCCGGATTTATACCATTTTTATAACCCATTTCTTTTGGTATGCCCTTTGACTGTGCCCATCTTCTATTTCCATCTGGAATTATTCCTATATGTTTTGGTAATCTCAAATTAACCCCACCTTAAATATTGTATAAACATTTATTTAGATAGTATTGACTATAGTAATAATACTTATTCAATATAAGGCACACATTTCTATTTGAAATCAGAAGTATAAAAAATTTCTATCACTTTAAATTAAAGCATTAAACTCATAATTTAATCAAATCTTAAACCTTTCTGCAGCTATCCCTTATTATAAGTTTTGTATTTAATGTTATAATACTAGTTTGCTGATTTTTATTATTTATTACATCTAACAACATTTTAGCAGCATTTTCTCCGAGCTTATACATATTTTGATCTACAGTGGTTATTTGTGGTTCTACAAGGCTTGATATAACAATATTATCAAACCCAATTATTGATACATCTTTTGGAACATCATAATTTAATCTCTTACATGCATTAAGAACTCCTAATGCCATTAGATCATTACATGCAAAAACTGCTGTAGGTAAAGGAATATTTCTTAACTCCTTAAGCATAATATCCATAGTTACATACACAGTCTCATAACTGTTTCCTTGGCCTACATCTACAATGTGCTTATTTTTTAAGAGCTTATGTTTTTTAAGAATATCTATATAAACCTCTTTCTTTAAATCATAAGAATAACTTTTTCTTCCTTTTACAAAAATAATATTTTTATGTCCAAGCTCTAATAAGTAATTAATTGCCTGCTTTGTGCCACTTTCTTGATCATTCAGCACAAAATTACATTTTATGTCTTTATTATATCCATTTATGCAAACAAGGGGCAAATTTTTTCCAACACTTTCATAAAATCCATTTTTTATATTTTCAGTTTTGGGATCAATAGAAATAATGCCATCAACCTGCCTTGCTATAAGTGAATTTATATACATAACCTCTTGATTTGCTTTATCTCCCGTATCACAAAGATAAATAGAATATCCACTATTTTTAAGTGAAGTTTCTATAGCTTTTATAACAGTTGGAAAAAACAAATTATCTATTCTTGGAACTAAAACTCCTATAGTCTTAGTATTTTGGTTTATTAACGCTCTAGCAAGTACGTTAGGGCTAAATTTCAGTTTTTCTATTGCTGCTTCAACCCTTTTTCTTGTTTCATCCTTTACAGGATAATTATTATTTATAACTCTAGATACAGTACTCATTGAAACATTTGCTTCTTTTGCAACATCCTTAATATTTACCGCCATAAGTAGACCCCCACGCTAGAAAATCTTTTCTTAAATTTTACTAGTTAATTTTATAATTGTAAATACATCAAACAAAAAATAATGAAGATTTCCCTTTAATTTAAGTAAAACATATGATAAAATATATTTATGAATAGAAAACCTTTTCTGAATTTCTTATTTTATTAACAAAAACTTCAATAAAATAATTATTAATGTTTAAATTTGGGATTGCCTATTATGTTATAATATAGTAGAGCAATTTTAACTAAGTCTATATATGAGTCATAATCCCTTAGAAATTGAGATTTATGAACATAAATAAAACTTTTATTACACTTATATGATTTAATTTAGGAGGTTTTAAAATGAAAGTATTAGTTTGTGGTGGTGCTGGTTATATAGGAAGCCACATGGTAGCTCATTTATTAGAAAATAAACATGAAGTTGTTGTTCTTGATAATCTTCAGACTGGACATAAGTCCTCTTTACTTGGTGGTAAACTTTATATTGGCGATTTAAGAGATTCTGAAATTTTGGACAAAGTTTTTTCCGAAAATAAAATAGATGCTGTAATAGATTTTGCTGCTAATTCTCTTGTTGGTGAAAGTGTAGAAAAACCATTAAAGTATTTTGAAAATAACATTTATTCAGTTATAAAGCTTTTAGAAGCAATGAACAAACATGGAGTAAAATACATTGTATTTTCATCTACCGCTGCTACTTACGGGGAACCTGAAAATACACCTATACAAGAAGAAGATAAAACCTTCCCTACTAATCCATATGGTGAATCAAAACTTGCTGTTGAAAAGATATTAAAATGGTGTGACAAAGCATATGGAATAAAATATACAGCTTTAAGATATTTTAACGCTTGCGGTGCTCACATAAACGGCAAAATAGGAGAAGATCATAACCCTGAAAGTCATCTTATTCCAATAATATTACAGGCTGCCTCAGGTGTAAGAGAAAAGATAATGATTTTTGGTGATGACTATAATACTGCTGATGGATCGTGTGTAAGAGATTATGTACATGTTTCTGACCTTGCTTCTGCACATTTATTAGCTTTACAAAGGCTTCAAAATGGCGGCGACAGCAAAATATACAATTTGGGAAATGGCAAAGGCTTTTCTGTTAAAGAGGTTATAGATGTAGCAAGAAAAGTTACTGGAATAAACATAAAGGCAGAAGTTGCTGGAAGGCGTGCTGGTGATCCTGCTACTCTAATAGCTTCTTCTGAAAAGGCTATTAAAGAACTAGGTTGGGAGCCTAAATTTAATTCCCTTGAAACAATAATAGCTACAGCTTGGAAATGGCACAGCAGTCATCCACATGGCTACAGCGAAAAATAAAACTGAAAGAATTTAATAACTGGTTACTTTAGAGATTAAAAAAGATAAAAGAGTGCAAAAATCTAAAATTTTGCACTCTTTTATTTTACTTTAACTCAATGGTTTATTTATGATTTTATTGCAATTTACCTTTTTACTTGATGTGTGCCTTCACCAATTCCACTTAAATAAAAGCTCGGTTCATATCCTATTCTCTTAGTATAATTTGGCTTAACTTTATCTATAAAACTATCTATCTTATCCTTCTTGACTAAAGCTATAGCACAACCTCCAAAACCGGCACCTGTCATTCTAGCTCCATCACAGCCATCAGCTAAAAGAGCTTCCTCAACAATTGTATCAAGTTCTTTTCCTGTAACTTCATATAAATTCTTAAGTGAATTATGAGATTCTATTAAGAGCCTTCCAAACTCCGTTAAGTCTCCATTATTAAGACATTCAAATGCTTTAAGAACTCTTGCATTTTCATATACTGAATGCTTAGCTCTATTTTTAACATTTTCATCTGTAAAAAGTTTTTCAAGTTCATCAAATTCCTCTGGCTTAATCTCACATAAGTTTTTCACAGGTTTAACTTTTCTAATTATTTCAAGCGCTTTCTCACACTCTGCTCTTCTCTCATTGTACTTTGACTCATTTAAAGCTCTTCTCTTGTTAGTATTCATTATAACTATAGAATAATCTAAAAGCTTTACATCCGCATAATCATATTCGCATGTTTCACAGTTTAAAAGTATTGCCTTGTCCTTTTTCCCCATTCCCACTGCAAATTGATCCATTATTCCACAATTTACACCTATAAATTCGTTTTCAGCCTTTTGAGAAAGTTTTACTATTTCTACTCTATCAATCTTTCCATCGTTAAATAAGTTATTTACTATAACTCCTACTAAAACTTCAAGAGATGCTGATGAAGAAAGACCTGCACCATTTGGTATGTTACCACTTATAAGTATATCCATTCCTTTCACACCGTATCCTTTATCTTGCATCATCTTAATTACACCTTTAGGATAGTTTGCCCAATCATCTTTTTTCTCATAGTGTAAATCGTTTAAATCACAGTTAACCTTTAACTCAAAGTTTGTCGAAGCGAAATTAACTTTATTATCATCTCTAATCTTTACCATAGCATATGTGCCAAAATCTAAAGCACATGGAAACACAAATCCTCCATTGTAGTCTATATGCTCTCCAATAAGATTAATTCTACCAGGTGAATGAAATACATATTCACTGTCACAGCCATATACTTCTTTGAATTTTTTTTCTAATTTTAAAACTTCCATACTGCTACCTCCAAATTAATAAAAATTTATTAATAATATATTTAAATGTCCAACTTCTGTTGCATTATAGTTTTATTAATTTAATTTTAAGCTTATGCATGTCCTGTACTGTGTTAAATGCAGCCTTTTGAAACATGCATAAGCTAAACTTTGACTAATTTAATTATTTATCGTTTTTACTTAAATATTTCTTATAAGCTTCCTTTAACTCTTCTGCAGTTTCTTCAACTGATCTTGGATTACATGCTGCCCAGGCTCCCATTTCTGACGATGCATAATATTTAATCTTCTCTTTTGATCTTAATGGTGGATAAAATTCAACATGAAAATGATAATAATCATCATAGTTTCCATACTCAGGTGAATTAACAGGAGCTTGATGTATACACATCATATAAGGAAATCTTCTATCAAATAAAGAATCAAAAGTTCCTGACACCTTTTTTAAAATATCAGCAAAATTATTCTTTTCTCTATCATCAAAGTCTACCATTTTGCTTATATGATTTTTGCTAACTATAAACATACCATAGGGATAATCAGTAAAGAATGGTAAATAAGCTAAAAAATCTTCATTTTCAATTATTATTCTATTCTTAAACTCTTGTTCCTCTTTATTCATTCTACATATTAAGCATTCGTCATTTTCCTCATAATGCTTTTTACATGAATTAAGCTCAGTTTTAATTTTAAGAGGCATTTTAGAATATGCATATATCTGTCCATGAGGATGAGGCATTGTAACCCCAACTTCTTCTCCTCTATTTTCAAATTCAAAAATATATTTAACTTTTTCATCTTTGCTTAATTCAGTATATCTTTCACTCCATAAATCTACAAGTTTTCTTATATGATCTAAAGGCAATTCGCTGAGTGTCTTAGTATGTTCAGGTGAATAAAGGATTACTTCACATTTTCCATAAGCTTTTTCAGTTTTATAGAAATTTGATCCTACTGTATCTGGTTCTGGTGGTTCCTTTGATAATGCTGGAAAATCATTATCATATTCATAAACCTCATAATGTTCTGGTACCTTCTTTCCTGGTCCTGGACAAAATGGACACCAGTCTTTAGGCATTTGTGGTCTATTTTGTCTATTTGATGCCACCATTGTCCAATCTCCCAATAGTGGGTTCCATCTTAATTCTGCCATAGTATTCTCCTCCTAATTTAGAAATCCTTTTCTATAATTTTAAAAAATAAATTTTAAAGTTATTTAGGGATATTTAGAAAACCTTTTCTATTTCTTATCTATATAATATCAGATGTTGAATTCATTTTCAATAGAATTTTTTAGTTTTTGGCCATATTTTAAAAATGCCACTATTCTCTTCTGCTACTATATGAACTCATTTTTCTTGACATCATTTTGTTTAAAAGTTATATTATTATTTAGAATAAAATTAAGGTGGTATCACATGAAAACTTTGTATGAAATTAAGGATAAATATTTAACCGAAAGCAATATTGAAAAAATATCTTACCTCATTTTTGGAGGGTTCACTACTTTAATCAATTTAGTATCTTACTGGTTTTTTGCATATATACTTAATTTTAATTATATGATTGCTTCTATATTCGCATGGGTTTTCGCTGTAGCTTTTGCATTTATAACAAACAAGCTATTTGTTTTTAAAAGCTATAGTAAAAATCTAAGCACCTTATTAAAAGAAACTATATCCTTTTTTACATTTAGAATTTTATCTCTTTTCATGGACTTAGGAACTATGTTTCTATGTGTTCAAATTATTAAAATGCACAGCTTAATTGCAAAAATAATAGCAAATATAATTGTAATTATATTTAATTATTTTGCAAGTAAGTTTATTATATTCAAAAAATAGATATGTTCATTTTTCTAAATTTTCTATATTTATTTACAGAGTGCTTTATTGTGGTTATAGAAGGATAATGGGCTAAAGCCCAAACCTCGCGCCTATACTTTAGCAATTTTTATTTGTTCTTCTCTGTTCCTAAGAAAATTCTCTTTTGTAATTATAGAAGGATAATGGGCTAAAGCCCAAACCTCGCGTATGATTACTCAAATTTTATTAATTCTTGAAAAATCTTTATGGCGAAATTGTCGGTCATTCCAGTTATGTAATAGACAACTGCTCTTGTGTAACCTTCCTTTGTATCGACGTTGTATATTGGCTTATTTTTATAACTTTGTGGTCTAAATCTATTATCTTCACCAAAAGAATATTTAATAAGCCAATCCTTAAAGGAATGTATTAACTCTGGATAATCTTTCCTTGCCAATTCAAGTTCCTTAAAAATATTCCTTTCATTATAAAAATCAATAAGAGTGCTATATATAGATTTAATTATAAGTCTTACATATTTTTTAAAGGGTTCTAGTCTTTTATGATTATATATATTTTCATAATTAAATTCCTTTATTGAGTTTAAAAGCTGTAAACACCTATCTGAAAACCTAAGCCCTTCTTCAATGGAACTATTCTCGCATAAATCTACAGTAAATTTATTCATGAAAAAAGTGTTATTTATATTTTCTACATTAAGATTTGAATATTCACCTATAATCTCTTTTAGTTCTTCAACCTTTTTTATTGATAATATTTTAAGAGTAAGTGCATCTTCTATATCTCGTCCTAAATATGATATTTTATCTGATATTTTTACAACACACCCTTCCCAGGTATAAGGGGAATACTGATTTGGTCTTGATATTTCATTTAAATCAATATACTCTTGTCTTGGAAACAATGCGCTCTCATTGACTTCACCGCAGTGACTTATAATTCCGTCTCTCACTGCATACGTTATATTTAAATTTCTCTCATTTCCCATTTGATCGGTTATAGTTTCTAGTTCATCTACAAATTTAAGGCTATTTCTTTCATGCCAATATGTACCATTTATTTCTTCTTTTATTACTTCTCTTAGTATTCTCTCACCCTCATGACCAAATGGAGCATGTCCCAAATCATGCCCAATTGCGATAGCATTAGAAAGTTCTGTATTAAGTCCCATAAATTTTGATATACTGTAGCTTACAGCTGCAACATGATTTACATGTTCTATTCTAGTGCATATATGATCATGATTTGTTGCAAAGAAAACCTGAGTTTTATGCTTTAACCGTCTATATGCCGTACAATGTAAAATTTTACTATAATCCCTTTCAAAGTCACTTTCTATATCAATTTCTCTTTCATAAATATTTTCATTCCTGCTTATATAATTATTCCATAATGGATTTTCAATGTTAGCAGCTACCTTTTTAAATTTACCTGTCTGCAAAACATCATCTCCTCTCTACAATATATTTATATATTAATAGTATACAAAATTTAGTGCTAATATATCAAATTAACTATTTTGAGTGAAAGATTTTAATTACTCACATATTAAAACCCTTCACCCATTATTATTCACATTGCTTTTAATATATCCAACCCATAATTATCATATACATCAAAAAGTTTTATGGACCTCAATATCTCCTTTTTTGCCATCTCAATATATCCATGCTTATAATACAATTCCCCCAAAATATTCAGTACATTTTTGTCACTTATTAAATTTAAAAGTTCCAATGACAGTTCAAATTTATCGAATTCTTTATTTATAAGAAAAATATCACAAATTTTAAAAATTATATTTGTATACCCTTTTTCTTTTTCATCCTCCGATAATACCTTGATTTTTTTTCCCTCAAACAAATTTATAAACTGTTCATATACCTCAACTTCTTTTTTATTTCCCCTATTTATTTCGTCTTCCTTAATACTTTCTAGTAGTTTTTCTGCCTCCTCATATTGTTCATTTAAAACAAATGCTGTAACTTTGTTTATCACAAAATTAATATAATAGATACTTTCTTTTGTCATGCTATTCATTTTTATACATTCATCATAGTTTCCAGTTCTTAAAAGGCAGTTTGACTTAAACATCTTTAAATCTTCATTGGCAATTCCTGCTTCTTCACATTTTCTTTCATACTCAAGAGCAACTTCATAATATCCTTCACTAAAAAATATATCACCTATAATCTGATATGCTTTAGGATATTCTGAAAAAAGTCTTTCAATTATAGTTTTAATTTCTTCTATAGGTCTTTTTTCTTCTTTTAATATATGGCAAATATTATAAACACACTCTACAGAATCTCGCTTTGCCCTTATTGTATCTTCGTAATATTTAAAAGCACTCTTATAATCCTTAAGCTTCATATAAATATTTGCAAGTTCATAAGATGACTTAAAACTTTCTGTACCATATATGAATTTAATCTCAGGGGGTGGATTTCCTATTTTAATACATTTTTCAAAAACTCTTATTGCCATAGTATACTTACCTTGAATTTCATATATAATTCCTTTTAAATAATATATATCTGTAGACATTCTATAATATTCAATACCTTTATCTGCTAATTGAAGAGCATCATCGTATTTCTTTAGATCTATATTTACAATAATCATTCTAGTTATTAGTACAAAAGAATATCCTTTGTTCAAACTAAAATCTTCATAAGCTTTAGAATAAAACTCCAAGGCTTTTTCATTATCTCCCAAAGCATAATACTCGTTTCCAAGATTGAAGTAAGTGTACCCATCATTTGGATTTTTACTTATTTGATCTTTTAAAAGAGTTATATTCCTGTGTCTTTTATCCTTATCTTTCATAGTGCTTTCAAGATAACCATAGTGATATATTCTTATTTGACAGCTTGTTCCTCTGCACTCATGACTATTATTTATAAGTTGGTTATGAACCTCACCTTCATAAAGGAAACCATAGTTATTTTTAAACAGTCTAGGATTTAAGTTCACACTAATATTAGAGGTATCAGGTCTGTTGCCACAGTAATTTAAAGTTTCAAAATAGTAGATTACATTTTCATTCAAGTGCTGCACTAGCTCTTTAAATTTCACCTTATCTTCACTGCAAAATTCATCGTCAGCATCCATTATTAGTATCCAATCTTTAGTAGCATATTTTAAAGATACATTTCTTGCTTCACTAAAATTATTATTCCATTTAAAATAATATAATTTCGCTCCAAAACTTTTAGCTATATCTATAGTTTTATCACTTGACCCTGTATCAACTACAATGATTTCATCTACTATATCTTTAACACTATTAAGACATTGTGATAAATACTTTTCTTCATTTTTTACAATCATGCATAAGCTTATTTCATTATTCATGAAATATGACCCTCCTTAGGCTATACATAGAAAATTTATAAAACTGCTTAAAAAGGTACCTCACATTATTATGTGAGGTATCATAATTTAGCCGTAATGCATTAATCCTATAAAATTTAAACATCTTATAGAATTATTGATGTCTGTCCATTAATATCTAGCATTAAACACAACCGTAATGTCTTGACTAGTTGTTGCTGCGTCATTACTTTCCAATCTAACAGCAACATATTTCATATAATAATCTCTTGTTATAACTTTAGGTGTATTATTAACAAGTGTAGCAGTCTCATTAATCATTACTAAAGGATATAATGCTGTATTCGTGCTAGGAGTTGCTCCAAGTTGAACAGTTACATTTCCCGAAGCCTGAGCTTTTAACAAATACCATGACATTTCTGAGAAACCAGATATATCAATCAAATTAAGCCATGTTGGGGTAGCACTTGTTAAAGTTCTAGTTTGAACTGTTGCATAAAATGCTCTATCAACTAAACCAACTGATACTGTTGAAGTTATTCCGCTTAAAGTGCCCACTGCACTTAAAGTGCCAATTGTTTCTAACCTTGTTATTGTGCCGACCGTACTCAGCCTTGTTACAGTGCCTACTGCACTGACTTTACCTATCGTCGCTACGGAAGCCAATCTGTCTATGGTTCCGACTGAACTTAATCTTGTTACTGTGCCGACTCCTGAAACTCTTCCGATTGTTGCTACTGATGCTAATCTATCTATTGTGCCTACTGAGCTCAACCTCGTTACTGTGCCGACTCCTGAAACTCTTCCGATTGTTGCTACTGATGCTAATCTATCTATTGTGCCTACTGAACTTAATCTAGTTACGGTTCCGACTGCGGCAACTCTTCCAATTGTTGCTACGGAAGCCAATCTGTCTATGGTTCCGACTGAGCTCAACCTTGTTACGGTGCCGACTCCTGAAACTCTTCCGATTGTGGCTACTGATGCTAATCTATCTATTGTGCCTACTGAGCTCAACCTCGTTACTGTTCCAACTGCAGCAACTCTTCCAATTGTGGCTACTGATGCTAATCTATCTATTGTGCCTACTGAACTTAATCTAGTTACGGTTCCGACTGCGGCAACTCTTCCGATTGTGGCTACTGATGCTAATCTATCTATTGTCCCGACTGAGCTTAATTTTGTTACTGTGCCGACTGCAGCAACTCTTCCAATTGTTGCTACTGATGCTAATCTATCTATTGTGCCTACTGAACTTAATCTAGTTACGGTTCCGACTGCAGCAACTCTTCCGATTGTTGCTACTGATGCTAA
>NZ_JAJNKE010000019.1:25936-26115 GCF_021043395.1 Clostridium guangxiense | reverse complement strand
GCTAATCTATCTATTGTGCCTACTGAACTTAATCTAGTTACGGTTCCGACTGCGGCAACTCTTCCAATTGTTGCTACAGAAGCCAATCTGTCTATTGTGCCTACTGAACTTAATCTAGTTACGGTTCCGACTGCAGCAACTCTTCCGATTGTTGCTACTGATGCTAATCTATCTATTGT
>NZ_JAJNKE010000019.1:0-25700 GCF_021043395.1 Clostridium guangxiense | reverse complement strand
GCTACTGATGCTAATCTATCTATTGTCCCGACTGAGCTTAATTTTGTTACTGTTCCAACTGCGGCAACTCTTCCGATTGTTGCCACAGAAGCTAATCTATCTATTGTTCCGACTGAACTTAATCTCGTTACTGTGCCTACTGCACTAATTTTACTTATTGTTGCTACGGATGCTAATCTATCTATCGTGCCTACTGAACTTAATTTTGTTACTGTGCCTACCGTTCCTAATTTGTCCACAGTTCCAACTGTACCTATTCTACTTACTGTTCCCATAGCAGAAACAAGTAGTTTTCCGTCTGCATCAACTTCAACAGGCACAGCTTTACCAGCATTTAAACCATATATCTGTGTTTTCAATTGGCTAGCAGAGTTTTGAAACACTATGCTATTTGCCATAGTTTATCACTCCTTAATCCCGTTACAAATGAAGCAACTTTTAGCTTCATTATATTATACTTATTCACATACAGATGTGTTAAAATATTATTATTATAACAATTCAATATTACATCTATCTGAAATACCGCTAGTTGCATTTCTAGTATCAAAAACACACTTCGAGTACTTTTGTATAAGCTTGTAATCGTATTTGCTATGAGCGGTAGTTATTATTACAAGATCACTATTCTCCAAAACCTCTTTAGTAAGCTCTTTCGCACCACTATATTCTTTTCCATCATATTTATACACAGGAATATATGGATCATAAAAATTTACTACGGCACCTTCTTTTTTGAATTTTTCTATTATCCTAAGAGCAGGACTTTCTCTATAATCATCTATATCACTTTTATAGGCTATCCCTAATATCAAAATTTTTGAATTAACTAGTGCCTTTCCAAACTTATTCAACATTTTTATTGATCTCTCTAAAATATATTGAGACATATAGTTGTTTATTTCACCAGAAGTTTCTATAAGTCTAGTGTGATAATCATATTCTCTAGCTTTCCAGGTAAGATAATAAGGATCTAATGGTATACAGTGTCCCCCAAGTCCAGGTCCAGGATAAAATGCTTGAAATCCATATGGTTTTGTTTTTGCTGCCTCTATAACTTCCCATATATTAATTTTCATCTTATTGCAAATGATTGCCATTTCATTTATTAAACCAATATTAATATTTCTATAGGTGTTTTCGAGAATTTTTTCCATTTCCGCAACCTTTGGACTTGAAACCTTATATACTTCACTTTCAAGTATACTGCTGTAAAATAAAGCTGCTAATTCAGTGCTCTCCTTCCCTATTCCGCCAACAACCTTAGGAGTATTCTTAGTTTTATACACTAAATTACCAGGATCAACTCTCTCTGGGGAAAATGCAAGATAAAAATCACTCTCACATTTCAATGTGGATACTCGTTCCAATATTGGCATAACAAGTTCTTCGGTTGTGCCTGGATAGGTTGTGCTTTCAAGTATCACAAGCATATTTTTGTGCATATTAGCTGCAACAGCCTCGGTTGAAGATTTAACATAACTTATATCTGGTTGTTGATGCTTATCAAGAGGTGTTGGAACACATATCAAAATAACATCTACATTATTTATAAATTTAAAATTAGAAGTAGCTGTAAGTTTGCCACCACTTATTACTTTCTTAAATACTTCATCCTTTATATCATCTATATAATTATCACCTGAATTAATCATATCAACCTTTTTTTGTTGTATATCAAAACCAATTACATTATATCCTTTAACTGAAGTTTGTACAGCAAGTGGCAAGCCTACATATCCTAGACCTATTATACCCACTATGGCTGTTTTATTCTTAATTTTGTTTATTAATTTTTCTTTACTTTGCAAAATAAAGCACTCCTTTAAGCGAATAATTGAAATGATAGCCACGTATTTCGACAAATTATTAGTTTTCATATAAAACATGCTATTACATTATATTTTATCAAATGAAAATTTGTTAAAAAAGCATTACTTATAATTTACTATGATCATCAATATATCTTTCAAATTTCTTTACAAAACTGCTAAAAGTTAATTCTCTACTATCAACCTTCCTACTGCCTTGAACATAATTTCTATAGCTGTTATTCTCTATTAAATTCTTAGCTAGCATAAATAAGGCCTCAAAATCATCTACTTTAGGAAATATTTCATCTGCCTCTTTGTATAAATATGATATGGTGTAATACCCTGCAAGCATTGAGTCAAATACTCTACCATCTTCTTCATTTTCACCAAAAGTTATTATAGGCAATCCTGCATAGTATGCTTCTTCAACCGCATAACCTCCTGGTATATTATGCGAATTCAAATAAAAATCACAGCTTTTTAAATAGGATGAAGCATTTAAATTAAAGCCTAAAAAAAATATGCTTTTATTTAATAAAAAGGTTTCTGGTACATACTTTTTAAATTCGCTATACTCACATCCAAAAACTGCAAAGCATACATTATCTATTTCAGAAACAAGCTTTATTACAAATTTCCAAAATAGTTCACTTTTATACTTCATGCTCCTTCCAACTGATACTATTACCCTCTTATCATTATCAACATGAAGTAGTTCCCTTACATTAAGGCTCCTATCTATCTTATCTGTATTTATAGGTGATATAACATCAAACATATTTTTACAGCAATTACCTTTTTTCATATATGCATATACAAAATCAACTTTTCCGTCAAAATATGGCTCTGGCTGCTGAAACTGCATTAATCCTATTGACTTGCATGTTTTTTTTAATAATGGATACAGTGGAACACCTATAGGTGCATAATACATTGATGAATAAACACAATAGTTAATATTATTTTCACTTATAAACTTATAAAATTCCATAAACTTATCTTCTATAGTTTTCCCTTTAGGTACTAACAAATTTATATTTAGTTTTGAAAAACACTCTATGCTTTCATAAGCATTATTAAATTCATCTTTACTTAAAAGGCTTAGCACCGAGTAACTATATTCTGCTTTATCAATTTTATTTAAATAGTTTATAAAAAATTGAATAACGCTTTGCTTTATATCTAAACCATTTAATATAAAAAGCATATTCTTACTTTTTATATTTTTATCTTTGTTTTTAAAATATAGATCATAGTATTTGGTAAAAAACTCCTCACCAATCAACTCCATTTTCTTATATGCGCTATCATCTATATATTTAAATCTACTGTAACTATTAAATTTTCTATACATATTTCCATAATAATAGTTAAACTTACTAGTATAATCATATCTGCTTCTTACAAACCATTGTGATATATACTTCATATATTTTTTTTCCATATTATTATCAAGTAAGAAATTAAATAGGTTTTCTGAATTTACAATATCGTCACAGTTTGCCTTGAATTTCTCCTTCATCAAACTAACTTGGTCTAATATATCAAATTTTATAATATTTTTAATTTCCTCAACTTGTTTATTTAATGAATAATTATACTGAATAAAATTTCTATATTCTTTAGAATTATATTTATCTTCAGAAATCATTTGAACTGCTTCGCTTATGGTATTCCAGATATATTCTTTAGGATATATTGTTTTAGCTCCCACAAAATTATGCACTATAGGCTTTATACCTTTAGTCATGGCCTGCATAATACTCATATTCTGTGATTCTAAAATACTTGTGCACAAAATATAATTCTTATCTTCCAGCCATTTATCTAAATCGTTTTGCCACCCATCATATATTACATTATTCTCTATTGAGAATTCTTTTATCATCTGCTGAAAATACAAGATATCTCTATAATCCTGAAAGCTTCCTGCAATATACAATTTATATTTATTATTTTTATCGTAAATGGCTTTGAAAGCGTGTAAAAGTAACATTGGTCCTTTTTTATAATTAATATATCCCACATAAGCTATATTAAAGCCAACATTTCTATTCTTGAATTTATATTTTGATAAATCTATTCCATTTGGAATTACTTCAGTTTTACTTTTATTTAAATTAAATCTTTTAATAGAAAAATCCCGTATATGACTAGATACGAATATAAGCTTATCTACATTTTCCCAGTTTACATTTGCAGGATAAGCATTAAATGCTTCATAACTATGCAGCCTACATATAACTTTTTTTTCTTTAGCTACCTCAAGCTTACTTCCATATACTATTAGTTCATCACACCATTCAAACCAACAAACATCTGCCCACTGCATTCCCTCATCAATTTGGTTGTAATTTGTAACAATAGTCTTTCTAACCTCATATTCATCTGAAATTCTTATTATTATATCTGAAAGAAAATTATCTAGCCCTTGTTTAACAAAAAAAACCACTTTTTTTTTCATTGAACCACACCTTTAATCCTCATTATTAAAGTATTTTATTTTATAGACACCATCTTCATTTACTACCTCACCTACAATTCTTATTGGTGTACCAAAAGCAACACTATTATCTGGTATATTCTTGTTTACAAAACTATTTGCACCTATTATACATTTATCACCTACTATAATATTTTGCTTTATTACGGACATGCTCCCTATATAGGTGTTCTTACCAATATGCACATCGCCCCTTTTAAATGGTACCTTTCCACCACTTACTACGTGCATCGAAGAATCGTGAGTATATATATTAACTCCTGTGCTAATATTACAATTATCACCTATTTCAACCTTTCCATTGATTCCTTCTATCATAGTAAAGGGTCCAATCCAAACATTTTTTCCAATGATAACATTCCCCATAATAACGCTAGTGTCATATATACTGCTTCCTTCTCCACAATTTAAATATTTTGCTTTCTCCCATCTATCAAAAAATAATTCATTAGTTGGCAAAACCCTGTTCCATTTTTTATGCATTTCTTCTCTTTTGCTATGAGTATAGTTTTTAAGTTCCTCTTCAAATTTTATTTTTATCACCCCATAGTATTGATTTTTTTATACAATCACATATAAATTTTATCTCTTTCAAATCAAGTTCATAATACATTGGAAGTGCCAGTCCTTTTTTATATGAATATAGGGAGTTTTGAAAATTTTCATCATTAAGCTTATACTTATTTCTATAATAACTCTGACAGTGTACAGCATAGGCTCCTAAATTACTCTCTACACCATTCTCCTTTAATTTTTCTTTTACAAAATCCCTATTTATGCTATTATGAAGCAGAACATGATACGTTTGATAAATGTGCTTACCATAACCTTTTTCACATGGAATAGTTAGTAAAGTTTCATCTTTTAAAAACTTATTATATTCGTCAGCAATTTGCTTTCTGTAATCCATCATTTCTTTAATTTTTTTCATTTGCGCTATTCCTATAGCTGCTTGAATATCGGTCATCCTATAATTAAATCCAGCTTCAACAAAATCCGCCTTTCCATTTATACTTTTTTCGCCATGATTTCTTAAAATTCTAACTTTTTTTGCTATTTCTTCATTATTAGTTGCAATCATTCCACCTTCCCCTGTAGTAATTGGCTTTCTTGCATGGAAGCTAAAACATCCAACTTTCCCTATGGTTCCTACTTTTTCACCTTTATACTCCGTTCCCAAAGCGCACGCTGCATCTTCTACTACCTTTAATTTATACTTACGTGCTATATCCATTATTTTGTCCATATCAGCACTCTGACCAAATTCGTGCACAGGAATAATAGCTTTAGCTTTTTCTGTTATTTTTTCTTCTATTCTATCTGCATCCATACAAAAACTATCCAAGTTTATATCCACAAATTTTGTATTTGCTCCTACAAGTTCTACCGCATTTGCTGTAGCTGGAAATGTAAAATCTGGTACAATAACTTCATCTCCTTTTTTTACGCCTACAGCTAAAAGTGCAAGATGAAGTGCAGCCGTTCCGCTGCTTACAGCTATACAGTATTTCACCCTGAGATACCTTGAAATAATTTCTTCAAATTGTCTTACCTTTTCTCCTTGAACCAAATACCTTGAATTTAAAACTTTTGTTACCTCCTCTATTTCATCCCTTTTTATATACGGAAGCGATAATCTAATCATCCTTCATTCTCCTATACCATTCTATTGTTTTATTTAATCCTTTTAACAAATCATACTTAGGATTAAAACCAAGTAACCTTATTGCCTTTTCTATGCTTGGCACTCTTAATTCAACATCTTCATAATTTTTAGGTACATATATAATTTTTGATTTAGAATTTGCAACCTGCTTTATAAGCTGTGCTAGCATACCTATAGTTATAGTACCTTTAGGATTACCAATGTTAAAAGAATTGCCTATTGCTTTATCGCTTTCAAGGCACAATTTTATTCCATCTATGAAATCATCTATATAACACCATGACCTTATTTGATCTCCATCTCCATGCACTTTAATTGTTTTATTCTTTATAGCTCTTACTACAAATTCATGAATTGCACCTTCTCCTACTTGACCCGGTCCATATATATTAAATGGCCTTACCGTTACAGTTTTAAGGCCATATTCTTTATAGTAACTATTTGTAAGATGTTCAGCCGCAAGCTTACTTACTGAATACGTCCATCTAGCTTCCCCTACAGGTGCTAAATTTGTTGTGCTATTTTCATTTACTTTGTAGGCGTAAACACCAAAAACTTCACTAGTAGAAAAATCAATAAATCGTTCTATACTATTTGAATATTCTTTAATAGCTTCTAATATATTAAAAGTTCCTATCATATTCACCTTCATAGTGTTTACAGGCTCTTTAATTACTGTATCTATTCCTGCTATTGCTGCAAGGTGAATAATAATATTGGGTTTGAATTTATCTACAACTTTCTTTAAAAATGAAAAATCTAAAATATCTCCCTTAACTAAGGTCACATTTCTTTTATTAGTTAAAGGTGTGTTTTTTACTGCATTTCTTTTCAAATTATCATATATTAAAATTTGATTACCTTCTAACAATTCTGTGCATAATCGTGCTCCAATAAATCCTGCTCCACCTGTTAATAATATTTTTTTATTTTTCACATTAATCACACCTTAAAAATAATTTTGCATACGTAAATCACTATATTATATTTTAAAATATATTTTTTTGTGATTTTATATAAAAATATAGAGCACATGATAACAAACCACTAAGCTTGCATCATGCGCTCTATACTTTCCTAAAAAGCATTACATAACCACTATATTGTTTTTTTCTGTAGCTCTGTAAAGATAACATGGATTTTGAATGCAAAATATATAAGATTCATTTTCATTCTTGTATTTAACTATACCGTACAAGCCTTTCCATTCATTGTTATCTTCTATTCTAACAATACTGCCAATATCCAACCAAATGCACCTCACTTTATGCGACCTACAAATATACATATTAACCATAAATGCAAATGTTATACATAACATTTAAATGTATTTTTTAATTGAGTATCTTTCTAACATTACAGCCCACATTTTAACATAATTATACACAAAAATATAGAAAATACACATATATTTATTTTATATGCCCTTATATTGACAAAATACAAGTTAAGCTATAATATTTAAATTGTTGTAAACACATTTTATAATCATCAAATTTCATTTTGATCAAAATTCAAGAGGTGTATTCATATATGTTAAAAAAATTAAAGATATCGCAAAAATTAATTGCTGTAAACATAATAAGTATTTTATTTCTAATATCGGTTGGAATTATAGGAATCATAAATATGAAAGCAATGAACAATAATACAAATAGCCTATACAACAACAACTTGTTAAGTCTTGAATATTTATATTCTATACAAAACAACATAAATTTAGGTTTATCAGACGTAGAGCACAGTATAAATCCAAATTTCAAAGATGATATAAATTCTTCTGAAAATCATCTCCAAGGTCTTACCGATGTAACTAACAGTACCATATCTCAAATTGAAGAGATTGGACATTTGTCTTCTCAAGAAAAAAAAGATTTAGCACAAGTAAAAAGTCTTTTGTCTGAATACAGAGCTACTAAAGATAATATATATAAAGCTGTAGATCATGGAGATTACAACTCTGCATCTAAAATATATTCCGAACAATACAGCGGCATGAGGGAACAGCTTATTTCAGCTTTAAATACCGTAATAAAAGATGATATATCGGTGGCGAAAAACGTTTCAATTTCAAATCATAAGGTCTATATGGATTCATTTGTTGTACAAGTTATAATCATAATAATTGCAGCAATACTTTTGTCAATATTAGGAACAATAATGTCATTATGGCTAAAAAAGAGAATAAAAAATATAATAAATTTTGCTGATAGCTTATCAAAGGGTGATCTCATTCATGAAATAAAAATAAATTATAATGATGAAATTGGGACTATGGGAAAAGCTTTGAATACAGCTACAGAAAATATGAAAAATCTTATTTTAGAACTTGTAAATGATATGAAGGTTTTAGCAAACTCCAGCGAAGATATAACAGCCTCAATGGAGGAAGTTTCAGCTAGCATGTTTAACATAAAAGAATCCACTGAATTAATATCCAGCGATAATATAAAATTGAATTCTTCTACAAGTGAAGTAAGTTCATCTACAAATGAAATTAATAATCAATCTATTGAACTTAGTAAAAAATCTATAGATAGCAACAAAATTTCATCTGAAATTATGAAAAGAGCTGCAAACATCAAAACTAAAGCTGATAATTCATCTAAAAACATTAATAATTTATACTCAATAAAAAAGGCTGAAGTTAAAAAAGCAATTTCTGATATTAAAGTTGTGAATGAAATAAATACTATGGCTCAAGATATTGAAGAGATATCAGAGCAAACAAATTTATTAGCACTTAATGCATCTATAGAGGCTGCTCGGGCTGGTGAGGCTGGGAAAGGCTTTGTAGTAGTTGCCGAAGAAGTTAGAAAACTTGCAGAGCAATCCAACAATATTGTAGCAAAAATAAAAGCAAATGTAGGTAAAGCTACAGCGGTTACAAGCAATTTAGCTGGTCATGCTAATGACATTCTTGAATTTATAAATTCACAAATCATGTCTGATTATGAAATGTTAACGCGCATTGGCGAGCAGTACAAAAGTGATGCTCAGTTTATATCCGAAATGTCTAATAAAATATCAGCATCAACAATTTCAATTAAAAATAATATATCAAAGGTAAATCCTGTTATCTTAAATATATCATCTGCCTCTGAGGAGTCCTCTTCAAATTCCGAAGAAATACTTGCAAGTATTACGGAAACTAGTTCTGCCTTAGAGCATATAGCAAAACAATCTCAAAAGGCCTCTGAACTATCTAAAAAGATAAATGAAATGATTTCTAAATTTCAGGTAAAATAAAACCATGTTATAGATAGGCAACGTGAAACTTGAAAATTTCAAGTTTCACGTTGCCTATCTATATTTATCCAATATCTACAAATACCATGAAATATATCTTGAAGTTTACCATTGTTCCTTTCTATAATTTTTCTAGATGGCATATTGCCTTTAATGCACGTTATAAATACTTTATTTACACCACTTTTTTTTGCTTCTTTTAAAAGTTCTTTTAAAAGAATATTGCCATATCCTTTTCTTCTTTCCGAAGGTCTTATAGTATATCCAATATGCCCACCAACTTCTTTTAATCTATCATTTAAATGATGCCTTAGCTTACCAATTCCTACAGGTCTATCATTTATATAAAGCCAATAAATAGTTTGTGGTACATATCTTGAGCTCAAATTCATTCCTCGCGACAATTCGAAATGACCTTCTAAATAACTTTTAAATTCGTCATAGCATATTCGGTATCCTCCATTTATAAAGCCATTTTCTCCCGGTCCAATTTCTTTAATCATTGCAAATATGTCTGTGCCATCATAAATTGACAGCTCCTTTAGCTTAATTTCCATGGATTATTACTTCCTTAAAGTGCTTTATTGTGGTTTTTTAAAATAATATAAATTTCCATCTTCAATAGAATATTCAAGTAAATTCTTGTTGTATAAATATGAAATAAAAGCAGCTACGGAAGCAAGATTTATATAATATTCGTTAAAATCCATAGTTAATTCGTTTAAAACAGCTAAATTTTCAAGCAGATTTTCCTTAGTAAGCGGCTGGTCAAATAGTTCCATTACCTGTTTTTCATAATTATCTATATTACTTAAATTTTTATCTATAACAGGAATAAATTCTTCTTTTGTGAGTATCTTATCACTATGTCCTATTACAAAATAATCGGCATCGATATCTTTTAAGTAATTTAAAGTCTCTTTCTCTAAGTTTACGTCATAAAGATATGGAAGCGAATGCTTTTTAATATTCTCAACAGAAAAAATGCCGTCTCCAACAAAACAAACTTTTTCATGAGTAATTATTCCTATTAAATCTATTGTATGCCCCTTTAGGCTTATAACCTCAATTTTTTCATCGCCTATTTTATTTTCCCCTTCATTTGCAATAAAATCAACCATAAACGGCTTGTTACTTTTATGTATATCCTTCACAGGACTTGCTCCAAAAAGACCATAAGGATACAGATAAGGATTTTCCATACTTATTTTTTCCTTTTCAGAAGCATAAACAATACATCCAGGATATGTATTTTGAAAATAAGCATTGCCACCACAGTGATCCAAATGATGATGAGTATTTATTATATATTTAGGATGAAGTCCATTCTTCGCCAACACTTCATCTATTTTTCTAGCATCACTATTGTCCTTTCCTGTATCTATAAGAAGACAATTTTTGTTTTTAAATACGTATACTCCTATATTAGTTGGAGCATTTATATAATATGTATTACCTTTTATTTTTGTTAGTTCCATAATCTTATTATTAGACAAGTTCTTAGTATTAGTTAAAATGATCACTCAAATATTGTCCAATATTACCTCCCTTTTAATTATTATACTGTTAATTGACCTCAAAATTCAATAACCATTCCAACATTAAACGTTTTGTATTAATATTGTTTTCTTTCACCTAGTCAATCAACTACCTCAATATAATCCAATATATTTTAAATGTGGAAGCGAAGTAACAGCGCTGAAGGAACAATTTAAAAAAATTCTAATAAATCTTGATGAAAAAATCGTAAAATACTTAGATATTTCAATTTGTCTGAGCTCTGGGAGTTATTGAAATATCTTAGGATTTTACGATTTTTTCATCTTAGATTTATAGAATTTTTTTAACGTTACAAAGCACTGTTACTTCGCTCTTCCTATATCGTTTCTATAATATATTCCTTCAAACTTAACTTTCTTTATATCACTGTAGGCTTTATCTATTGCGTCATCTAAACTGTTTCCTCTTGCTGAAGTGCAAAGCACCCTTCCACCTGCTGTTTTATAAACTCCATTTTCTAAGGTGACTCCAGCACAAAAAACTTTATCATTTACATCATCTATGCCTGTTATTTCATAACCCGTTTTATAACTCTTAGGATATCCCTTTGAAGCAGCAACTACGCAGCAAGCATTGCCATCATACCATTGAAGATCAAAATCTGATAATTTTTTATCCAAAGCTGAATTTATAATATCTACCAAATCACTCTTCATAAGATAAAGTACAACTTGAGTTTCTGGGTCTCCAAGTCTAACATTATATTCAAGAAGATAAACTCCTTTTTTAGTTATCATGATTCCAAAGAATATTATTCCCGTAAAATCCATATCTTCTTCTTGTATTCCTTTTAAAGTAGGCTTCAAAATATTCTTATCAAAGCTTTCAAGAACTTCTTTTGTACAATATGGATTTGGGGCAATAGCTCCCATACCTCCTGTATTAGGTCCCTTATTGTCATCAAAAATTTGCTTGTGATCCTTAGCTGAAACAAAAGGAAGTATAGTTTTGCCATCTGTTATTGATAAGATAGATGCTTCTACACCTTCTAAATACTCTTCTACTACTACTTTTTTACCTGATCCTTTAAACACATCATCAACCATGAATGATTTTATAGTGTCTTCTGCCATGTCATAGCTTTCGCAAATAACGACACCTTTTCCTGCTGCTAATCCATCTGCCTTTATAACTATAGGATAAGAACATTTTTTTAAGTATGAAATTGAACTTTCTGCATCTGTAAACACTGCATACTCTGCTGTTTTTACATTGTACTTTTTCATAAAATCCTTTGAAAAAGCTTTACTTCCTTCAAGTCCGGCAGCATACTTATTAGGTCCAAATACTCTTAAACCTTCTTTTTTAAAATCATCAACTATTCCATCTACAAGAGGTGCTTCAGGTCCAACCACTGTAAGTGAAATATTATTTTCTTTTGCAAATTTTAAAAGTTCACAATTTTTATGAAACTCTACATTTTCACATTTTGCTTCTTTTGCTGTTCCACCATTTCCAGGTGCGCAATAGATTTTTTCAACTTCAGAATTTTGTGCCATTTTCCAAGCCATAGCATGCTCTCTTCCACCAGAGCCTATAAGTAAAATCTTCATAATAAACCTCCAAAAACCTTAATTAATGTTTAAAATGCCTTATACCTGTCATAACCATAGAAATTCCATACTTATTACATTCATCTATAGATTCTTGATCCCTTATTGATCCACCAGGCTGAATTATGGCTTTTATACCGTGCTTTGAAGCCTCTTCTACAATATCTCCAAATGGGAAAAATGCATCTGAAGCAAGAACTGTAGCTCCCTTTCCTCTCTCCATAGCATCTTGTGCCGGCCAAATTCTATTAACTTGTCCGCCACCTATTCCTTTTGTAGCTCCATCTTGTACAACCACTATAGCATTTGATTTTACATACTTTACAACCTTCATACCAAAAATCATATCTCTTTTTTCCGCTTCACTTGGTGCCTTTTCAGTAACAATCTTCATATCTTCTATAAGCTTATCATCTGCACTTTGAACCAAAATAGCTCCATCAACTTTTGCAAGTTCGAATTTATCTGAAGGCTTTTTAGCAGCTTTTATAACTCTTAAGTTTTTCTTTCTTTTTAAAACCTCCAAAGCATCTGGAGTAAAATCAGGTGCTACTATTATTTCAAGGAATATCTTTGCCATTTCTTCTGCCGCTTCTTTATCAACAGTTTTATTTAAAGCAACTATTCCACCAAAAATAGAAGTTGAATCACAATCATAAGCCTTCTTATAAGCCTCATAAGGAGTTTCTCCCATAGCAACACCACATGGGGTATTGTGTTTTAAGGCACAGCATACAAGCTCATCAAATTCTGAAACTACTTTCCATGCAATGTCCATATCCTTTATGTTATTGTATGAAAGTTCCTTTCCATTAAGCTGATCAAAATCTTTCATAGCTCCGCTTCCTGTTGCTGCTTCATAGAATGCTGCTGATTGATGTGGATTTTCGCCATATCTTAAATCCATTTTCTTTTTATATGGTATAGTTAAATATTCAGGATATTCATCTTCAAGAAGAAATCTACTTATAGCTCCATCATAAGCTGACATTAAGTTAAATACTTTACCCGCAAGCTTTCTTTTTACAGCGTATTCTACTTCTCCATTTTTTTCAATCTGTTCCATTACTTCTTTATAATCATTTACATCTGTAAGTACTGTTACATCTTGAAAGTTTTTAGCTGCTGCTCTTATCATTGTAGGTCCACCAATATCTATAAATTCAACTTTTTCTTGAAATGTAATATCACTATCCACTTTATCAAAAAAAGGATATAAATTTACAACTACCATATCTATTGGTTTTATTCCTTTATTCTCAATAGCCTTCATGTGTTCTTCATTTCCTCTTATGGCTAAAATTCCTCCATGTATAAAAGGATGAAGTGTTTTAACTCTTCCATCAAGCATTTCATCAAAACCTGTTACATCTGAAACTTCAACTACAGGAATTCCATTTTCTTTGAGATATTTAAAAGTCCCTCCTGTAGAAATTATTTCCACTCCCTTTTTATTTAAAAACTGTGCAAATTCTAAAACTCCATCCTTATTAAAAACACTTATAATCGCTCTTTTTAACATAATAAACTTATACTCCTTTTCTATATATAAAGTTAATTAAGCCTTTAATGATACATGCCTTCCAACCTTTTTTATTTTTCCCTCAGCTAGAAGTTTAACTGCCATAGGTAAAATTTTATGTTCTTCCACTAAAATTCTCTTTTGAAGAGTTTCAGCAGTGTCATCACAAAGAACCTCCACAGCTTTTTGAAGTATTATTGCTCCTGTATCAGTCCCTTCATCTACGAAGTGAACTGTACATCCAGAAATTTTAACTCCGTATTCTATAGCCTTTTCATGAACCTTAAGTCCGTACATTCCATTGCCGCAAAATGAAGGGATAAGAGATGGATGTATATTTATTATTTTATCCTTAAATTCATGAAGTAAATCACCATTTAATATAGAAAGAAATCCTGCGAGAACTATTAAATCTACTTTGCCCCTAAGTAAATTTAACACTTCATCTGAAACCTTTCCTTTGTACTCTTTTCTATCAAAAACATAAGTTTTTATTCCATGCTTTTTTGCACGTTCTATTCCAAAAGCCCCTTTTTTATCGCTTACGACAGCCTCGATTACTGCGCCCACTATTTCCTTATTTTCAATTGCATCTATTATTGACTGAAGATCTGTTCCACCACCGGATATTAGAACAGCTATTTTAAACATACTCCATTACCTCCAGCTTTTACATATCCTATCTCATATGCCTTTTCTCCCATATCTTTAAGAGAAGAAAGAACATCTTCTGCATCATCCTTAGAGACACATAATACGAAGCCTATCCCCATGTTGAAAGTGTTAAACATATGCTCTTCGTCAACTCCAAGAGACATTATATGTTTAAATATTGCTGGAACTTCAAAGCTATTTTTGTTTACTACAGCTGTAAATTCTCCTTTAAACATTCTAGGTATGTTTTCATAAAAACCGCCCCCAGTTATATGCGCCATACCCCTTATTTCAAAGTTTTCTAAAAGTTTAAGTACTGGTTTTACATATATTCTAGTTGGAGTTAAAAGAACTTCTCCCATTTTCTTTCCGTTAAATTCTTCATCAAAATTAGTTATAAGCTTTCTAACTAAAGAATATCCATTACTGTGAATTCCTGAAGAAGCAATTCCTATGAGCACATCTCCATCCTCAATTTTACTTCCATCAATTATTTTGTTTTTATCAACTATTCCAACAGCAAAACCGGCAAGGTCATATTCTCCTTCTTTATAAAAGCCAGGCATTTCAGCTGTTTCTCCACCTATAAGAGCACACATTGCATCGCTGCAGCCTTCGGAAACGCCCTTTACAAGATCTGCTGCTACATTTGCTTCAAGTTTACCACATGCTATATAATCAAGAAAAAATATTGGTTTTGCTCCATGACACAATATATCATTTACGCACATTGCAGTACAGTCTATTCCTACAGTATCATATTTCTTAGTTTCGAAGGCTACTGCAAGTTTTGTTCCAACTCCATCAGTTCCAGATACAAGAACTGGATTTTCATAACCTTTTCCTATTTCAAACATACCTGCAAAACTTCCAAGATTATTTATAACTCCAGGTATAAAAGTTTTTGAAGCATATTCTTTCATTAACTTTACAGATTTATACCCCTCTTCTATATTAACTCCACTGTCTTTATATGTTACCATTCATACACAACCTTTCAAAATATTTATTCTTCAAGTCTATCTTTTGCTGCTTCCATAGGTGCAGATACTGGATAAACTCCATTAAAACACCCAAGGCAAAATGTTCTATCTTTATCAAGCGTTTCTAAAAGTGATTCTATACTTAAATATCCAACACTATCAGCACCTATAAAATCACTTATTTCCTTTACGGTTTTGTGTGAACCTATAAGTTCTTTTCTATAAGGTGTATCTATTCCAAAGTAGCATGGGAATTTTACAATTGGTGAAGAAACTCTAAAGTGAACTTCTACTGCACCTGCTTCTCTAAGCAAATCCACAAGTCTTTTACTAGTTGTTCCCCTAACTATAGAATCATCTATAAGCACAACTCTTTTTCCTTTAATCATTGATTTTACTGGATTGAGTTTTACAGATACAGCTTTCTCTCTAAGTTCCTGAGTTGGGGATATAAATGTTCTTCCAACGTACTTATTTTTAATAAGTCCTAAGCTGTATGGTATTCCTGAAGCTTTCGCGTAACCAAGCGCTGCTGGAATTCCTGAATCAGGAACTCCTATTACAAGGTCAGCTTCCACAGGTGATTCCTCAAAAAGCTTTTCTCCTGCACGTTCTCTTGCTTTATAAACATCAATTCCATCAATTACACTGTCTGGTCTTGCAAAATAAATATATTCAAAGGAGCAAGTCTCACATTTTGTTCTCTCTGCAAAATTAATGCTCTTAAGACCATCTTTATCTATTATTATAATCTCTCCAGGTTTTACGTCACGTACAAATTCCGCTCCAATAGTGTCAAGTGCACAACTTTCAGAACAAAGTACATAGCTTTCATCATATTTTCCAATACAAAGAGGTCTTATACCATTTGGGTCTCTAACTCCTATAAGCTTATCCTTTGTAAGAATAACAATAGCATATGAGCCTTTTACAGCTTGAATAGCATCAACTACGGCATTTTCTATTCCTTTTTTAGCACTTCTTGCTATTAAATTTAATATTACTTCAGTATCTATTGAAGTTTGAAACATAGTTCCACAATCTTGAAGAAGTTCTCTTATTACATCTGCATTCACAAGATTTCCATTATGCGCAATAGCAATAGAGCCAAGCTTGAAATTACTTAGAAGTGGCTGGGCATTTGTAGCATTACTTCCTCCTGTCGTAGAATATCTAACATGGCCTATTGCAGCATTTCCAGGCATAGAATCTAAAATTTCAGTGTCGAATACATCAGATACAAGACCCATTTCCTTATAAACCTTAATTTCATTGCTATCGGATACAGCAATTCCAGCACTTTCCTGCCCCCTATGCTGAAGCGCATATAGTCCATAGTAAGTTAAATGTGCTGCATCAATATCCTTATTAGAAAAAATACCAAAAACTCCGCATTCTTCTTTGAACTTATCGATATCTTCGTGTTCAGCTGTATATTGCATATTTTTCATAGCTATCTCCTTCTTACAATTTATATTTAAGCCTAATATAGACTGAAGTATAAAAATAACTTCAGCCTATGTCAAAACAGATAAGGTAAGCCTCTTTTTATGTATTCTACTTACCACTTATCCTCTTTAATATTTCAATGTATGCTTCCTTGACATTTCCTAAATCTCTTCTAAATCTATCTTTATCAAGTTTTTCGTTTGTCTTTTCATCCCATAACCTGCAAGTATCAGGACTGATTTCATCTGCAAGAACAACTTCACCATGAAATCTTCCAAATTCAATTTTAAAATCTATCAATTTTATTCCTTGTTTATGGAAAAATTCTTTAAGTACATTATTTACAGTTTCAGTCATTGCATAAATTTTCTTTAATTCATCAAAAGTTGTAGCTCCAATTGCTACTGCATGAGTATCATTTATAAGTGGATCACCAAGTGCATCATCTTTATATGAAAGTTCAAAAACTGTTGTTTTAAGTTCTGTTCCTTCTTCAAGACCAAGTCTCTTAGCCATACTTCCTGCTGCTATATTTCTTACTATAACTTCAAGAGGTACTATTGAAACTTTTTTGCAAAGCTGTTCTCTATCATTTAATTTTTCCTCAAAGTGAGTTTTTACTCCATGTTTCTCTAAAAGTTCAAATAACATTGAAGTAATATTATTATTAAGTACTCCCTTTTCATCTATCTGACCTTTTTTTTCTCCGTTAAAAGCTGTTGCATCATCTTTATAATATATAATTACTTTATCCTTATCATCTGTTGCATATACCTTTTTAGCTTTTCCTTCATATAGTAATTCTTTTTTTTCCATATTAAAATTCCACTCCCTCTTCATTGTCTTGTATAAATTTTTCTTTCATATCTTTTCTAAATTGAACAAGTTTTTCTTTAAGTTCTGGATATTTTAAAGCAAGCATCTCAACTGCAAGCATGCCTGCATTATAACTATTATTAATTCCTACAGTAGCAACTGGAATACTTTTTGGCATTTGAACAATTGAAAATAATGCATCTAATCCATCTACTGCAGCATTTATAGGAACTCCTATTACTGGAAGTGTTGTTTGAGAAGCAATAACTCCTGGCAAATGTGCTGCAAGTCCTGCACCTGCAATTATACATTCAAAATTTTCTTTTTCTAATTTACTGATAACTTCACTTAATTTTTCAGGAACTCTGTGAGCTGACAAAACGTATGCTTTATAATCTACTCCAAATTCACTAAGCGCATTAGCTGCACCTTTCATCTTATCGGTATCTGATTTGCTACCAAATATTATAGCAACTTTCATTACAATTGCCTCCTTATATGAATTTCCTTTGTCACTTTAATTTCATGTTAGCATAATATTTTTCATAAGTCAATAACATTATCTATACTTTATTCATTAATGTTCGTACTATATCAACTATACTTATTTTTTTATCCAGTATTGTTCGTGTTTTAAGTTTATCTATGTACAAAAAAGCCACAAAAGAAAACTTTTGTGACTTCTATTTTATTAAACTATGGAAATATCAAGTTCGAGAGTACCACCTATATCAAGGGCTAATGGTATACATATTGTTTGATTATTATAATTCATCTTTGCTTCTGGCTTATTTATCTGCATGATTGGAGGTGTTATATCTATTTTTTTATTTTGATGTGAAAAATGTATTCCGGACTGACCAGCTATCATATTGCAAATCTCAGAAACAGCACTGGCTGTAATCTCATTAAGTTCTTCAACTGGAAACCCTCCCATCATTTTTGATGCAATTCTCATTGCTGTTCCTTTATCAAAGCCTAAAATAATATTACCCTTTACATCGCCTAAAACCCCAATAGTTATAGTAACATCTTTAATTTCTGAAAAACCTTGCTTTAAAAAAAGTTTTTCTTTATTTACAGTAATATTACATACTTGTTTTAAAATATCAACGCTTGACATAACGAATGGATTTATGTATTCAACTTTCATAATTATATATCACCTCTAACTTAATCATGCTTCATACGGTGATTATATTATATCAGATATTATGTCTATATACCAATTTAAATATAAATAAAAAAAGTAACATTTTTACTGATATTCAATATTATAATATAGTGTATTTAAATTATTTGGAGGTTACTTATGGATTCTGATAACGAGATTAGACATGACAATAAGCACGACCATCATGATAAACACTGTGAACATGATGATGAAGATTTTGAATTTCAACCAATGCCATATTGTCCTTTTATGATGAACAAAAATATGGGACCTATGATGGGTGGATATCCTATGGCAAGTGGATGTCCTATGATGAGCGGTGAAGCTCCTATGACAAGTGAATGTCCTATGATGAGCGGTGGTGAAGCTCCTATGACAAATGCATCATATGATGATGACGATTCTGATTGGGATGATGATAGTGATGATTCCGATGAATATAGACATAAACATCACCGCCGCCGTCGTCCTTATTACCCATGGTTCTATCATAAATATCATAATATGATGCCTTGGTGGTGGATGTATTAGCACTAATCATCTTCTAAAGAAAATGGGGCTGTCGCACTAAATATATTAAGTCATAATTTATAAAAATTGTGAAGCAATAACTAATTTTTTTCGCCTAAAAAGAAGGCGAAAAAGCTAAGAGTGAAGGGTTTTAACTTGCGCCGCTTGTTAAAAAGTGAACTTTTTTACCTTCAGTAAAAAGTTAATGATGATTTTCTTCCGTTCCTCTACGGAAAATCTTTAATTTAAATTAAAAATTTTTCTGCAGCGGAGCGCAAGAAAAATCACCTTAACTTTTGGCTTTAGCCGAAAAGTTCACCTTTGACGTGCAATGCATCGTCAAACCCTTCACTCTTCACATAAGTGAAAAAGTTAGTCTTTTAACGAGCAAAGTGAGTTAAAACCCTTAACTCCAATTAATTCGCAATATTTATTAATCATAATTTAACAATTTTTAGTGCGGCAGCCCCATCCTTACGCAAATTACAAAAAATTTAATCTTAATAAGATTCATTAAGCTTTATTACATTTTCAGTTTTTTTATTATCATAATAACGGGAAATGATACAACCAAGGCAGCTCCTGCCGATATAAAACCATTTAAAACTAATAATAAAAGTGTTTTCACTGCGGCATTATAACTTATATGAAATGCATTTGCATAAGCATCTATATACAAAATGTATATCATAGCCAGAACCCCTATAGTATTCGTAAAGGAGCCAGCAACAATTCCTAAAAACACACCTAGTTTTTCAGACTTACGTCTAAATAATACATACACATAATAAGCGGCAACACCAATCAATATTCTTGGCAAAACTGAGACTATTGGATTGAAAAATATAAAAGACGCAGGTGTAGGCGTATTTATAGCTTGTATAATACTAAAAATCCCAAAAAATAATCCTATAAAACCACCAACTATAGGTCCTCCAACTATCCCTCCTATTATAACTGGGATATGCATAATTGTAGTTTTAAAAGGTGGTATTGGTAAAAATCCCAATCCTGTTGCTCCAAGCACAATTGTTACAGCAAACAACATACCTATCATTGTAATTTGTCTTGTTGCAAGCTTCTTTCCACAAATTTTTTCCATCATTTTATTTACCTCGCTCTCATTCCTTATTGGATATAAGTCGAAATTTAAAATATTAATTTTGACTTAAAGTTCAGTTTTATATAAATTAATAAATACTGACTTGTTAAAATTAGTGCACGATGCACAATTTGTGACCTCTTTATTTTCAAAATTTTAGGTAGTATACCTATAAATTCAGCTCACATTATCTATTAAGCTTTTTACATCGATATTCTTTTTAAGCATACCATTTTTCATTAAAAAGTCTTTAGTATCATTTAAATCTTTTATATCTTTATTGGTAATCTTAGGATTAAAATCATATAAATCATACATAGCTTTAACTTGATCAAGTGATAGCTTTACTTCTTCACTAGTATAGTTATATGCTTTGTCCTTACTATTCTTCATGAAGCTTAAACTTTTATCATGAACCTTTAAATATCTTTTTACTATGTCAGGGTACTTTTTAATGAATTTGCCAGATACACCTATTACTATTGTTGCATCAAGTATGCCTTCTCCTGTAGTTATTACATGTGCACCATTCTTTTTTGCGTTATCTACTGATGCACCTGCTACTAGTGCTGCATCGGCACTGCCAGATAATAGTGCTGATACACCGTCAGGTATTCCCATATTTATAAATTGAACATCACTTGATTTAAGACTATCTTTTTCGAGCGCACCTAAAAGAAGCTGATGGAGTATTGTCCCCTTAGGTCCAACAACCTTTTTCCCCTTTAAATCTTTCATGCTTTTTATCGATGGATCTTTTGCCATTATTGTAAATGCCTTTGGTGCTCTACTATAAACACCTATTATTTTAATATCAACACCGTTTGCTGCTGCCAAAATAACCGAAGTTGCACCTATTGCATTGCAAAAATCAAGCGAACCTGCTGCAACTGCCTCCGTCATTTTAGAACCTTCTGTTATTTGTGGATAAGTAATTTTTATATTGTCTTTTGAAAACTCATTTTCAAAGAGCTTTTCTCTTTTTTCCACTATAGATGGTACATTTAACGGTGATTTTACATAAGATATACTTATGCTTTTGGGAACATTCTTTTGGGATTTCGTCTCGGAATTTTGAGCATTGCCACATCCATTAAATAAAGCTGCTATCATTGAAATTGTAAGTAGCACACTCAATTTTTTTAAAATCTTCATACTTAATCCTCCTCCTTATATTTATATATAAATAAACCACATACAAGCTTTAAGTTAACTATAGAATTTTCGGTAACATTCAACTCTTTGCTCTCTACTCTAGTTAATGCTTTTATAGGTATTTAAAATGCTTTTTTTATATTCTAAAAACTTACTATCTTCAGTATTTCTATAATAATCTAGGTCAATCTGAATTTCTTGCATTATTATTCCGTCATTCATAACAACAACTTTCTGACCTAAATATATTGCTTCTTCCACATCATGTGTCACAAACATAAAAGTTTTACCGCTTTTAACAAAAATGTCCACAAGTTCATTTTGAAGTTTTCTTCTAGTAAAAGCATCTAAGGCTCCTAAAGGTTCATCCATAAGTATAATTTCTGGATCAAAACACAAAGTCCTTCCAAGAGAAACTCTTTGAGCCATTCCACCTGAAATCTGACTTGGATAAGCTTTTTTAAAATCATAAAGTCCTAAAATTTGCAATATGTCTTCAACTTTATCTTTAACATATGATTTATCTTTACACTTTATGAGAGAAAACGCTAGATTCTGTTCAACAGTAAGCCACGGCATAAGTCTTGGCTCTTGAAAAACAATTCCTACTTTCTTTTTGCCTTTCTCTTTGCAATTTGTAAATTCAATATGTCCGCCTGTTTTACTCTCAAGTCCTGCAACTATTCTAAGTAACGTTGTTTTTCCACATCCACTTTTACCAACGACAGTTATAAAACTTTTTTCTGGCACAACAAGGTTAATATCTTTTAGAGCTTGAAATATTTCATTTTGAAGTTCAAAAACTTTTGATAAATTTTTAACTATCAACCCCGCCATAATCTATTTCCTTTCCATATTTGTTAATTAGCCTTTCTGTTATTTTTATAAGTACATAATCAATAACATAACCAAGTATACCTATAGATAAAATTCCAACTATTACAACATCAGGTCTTGAAAGCTGCTCTGCATCCACTATCATATATCCAATTCCAGATGATGCAGCTATAAGTTCCGCACCCATGAGCGACCTCCAGCTATATCCAAGTCCAAGTTGTACTCCTGTCATTATTGATGGTATTGCTTGTGGAAATATGATCTTTAAAAATTTATCTCTGTTAGTAAAACCAAGTGAATCCCCTACCTCTAAAAGTTTCTTATCATGATTAGTGATTCCATTTAACGTATTAGAGAAGATTGGGAAAAAAGTAGCAAGAAAAATAACAAATAACTTTGAAGCTTCACCTATTCCAAACCATAATATCAGTATTGGTATAGTAGCAATAGGTGGAACATGCCTCATAAATTCCATAAAAGGCTCCACATATGGAATAGCTTTAGGCTTGGCACCAATAAATATAGCCATAGGAAAAGAAATTATGAAAGTTATTATAAATCCTGCAATTACTCTTCCTAAACTTATTATCATATTTTTTGCAAGTTCTCCTGATTTTATCATCTCCAAAGTGGCCAAAAATACCTTTTCTGGAGATGGTATTATGTATTCATTAACTATATGTAATTTGCTTATAATAGCCCATACAAGTATTAGTATTACAGGCAAAATTAAGCCTTTTAACTTTTTCATATTTTTCTCCTAAACCTAATTGTTTAATATTTAACTTGCAGCTATTATCTTACTACTAATACTTTTCTTTGTAAAGTTTCATATACATAATTATAAAATTAATATTTTAATTTAAAATTCTATACAAATTATTTCTAATATGGCATTTTACATAATAAAGAAGCTTTGTTTTAAATAAGTGTCGACTTTTACACTTATTTAAAACAAAGCCATAAAAAAAACACTGGTCATTAAACCAGTGCTTAAATATTATATAAGGGAGATCATTCTATACAACGATAGTATTCTAAGCTATTTATCTCTTAGAATGATTTTATTATACCTTAAAAGTATTTATTTTGTGTTTATATTATGCAAATATTTTGTAAACACTTTCTATGTGAGATTATTATTGTATGCATTTTCTTGTGTACTTAAAAAACTCAGCATAATCTTTTGTTTCTTCTTCATAAGGAGTATTATCTACAATAACATTATTTACTTCATTATTGCTAAATTCCATAGTCCCTTCAAATACAAATGTAGCATTCCCTATAAATTCAACCAAATAATTACCATTTTCCTTCTTATGAACTATAGAATTTATCATACCACCATCATTAAATATAGAAATTTTTCGGTCAAAATCCACCTTTCCACTTAAGCAAGCCGCAACACTTGAAGCAGTCATAGCTGTTCCACAAGATTTTGTAAGTCCTACTCCTCTTTCATAGGTTTTAACATATATGTCTTTTTCATCAAATACTTTAACAAAACTTACATTAACCCCTTTTGGTAATACTGACTTTGTGCTATTACCCTTTACACCAACCTCTACAAGCTCATTTGTATCTATTTCATTTACTATAGAGATTAAATGCGGATTTGTTATGCTTATAGCTGCAAATTTTAACTGATCTGATAATTCTGGTACATTTTCAAAAAGAACACTATCCTTCTTTGAGTTCATAGGTAGTGATTTAGGATCAAGAGAAATAGAATCAATGAATATCTTTACAGTCTTTATCCCCTTGTACACTTCTTCTTGTTTTTGAACAAAATATTTTGCTTTCATAGTTTCTATTTGGATTTCATCCTTTTTAAGAATTTCCATAACATATCTTCCAACACATCTTAGTCCATTTCCACACATTTCAGCTTCTGAACCATCTGAATTAAATATTCTCATCTTTGCATCACATATGCTGCTTTTTTGAACAAATAAAATTCCATCACCACCAATGGATTTCTCTCTGTTACATGCTAATATTGCTAATTCTTTTCGTCCCTCTTCACTAAAATTATAATCATTATTATATTCATCAATTAATATAAAATCATTTCCAGTTCCATGGCATTTTAATATATTTATCTTCATATAAAACACGTCCTTTTTCATTAAATATGCATAAAATACTATAATAATAATTATATCATCATCATTAAAATAAAACCACAATATTATATATAGTAAAACTGTATAAAGTCCAAAAATAGTTTATATTTAATTTTCTGCTTCAACATGTATATTTATACTTAAATCACCATCGTCACCATGACTTATATTTACAACATGTTTATATATATTAGAATTTTCAAGATAATTTTTAAAAGAATCCACTATTAAGTATGTCTCACTATTTTCATTAGTCTTAAATGCTAAATCAAGATATGATTCTTCTTTTTGAAGCTTAATTGACATATTGCTAATTTTTCCGCCATCACTTATTTTTTTAGCACTATTTTTAGTTCCTTTTACTGAATTTACAGCTTTAATTGCCTGAACTACCTTATCATTTACATTATCACATACATAATTAACATCACTTACATTATATCTTGTTATTACATCAGCTGCGTTTTCCGAAAGCTTGTCATTGCTAGAAGTTAGTACAATACAATCAATCTTATTAATCTTATAGTTATCAATAGCTTTAAAAATGTAATTAACTTTATTAGAATCCTCTGGAACATCGATTAAAACATTTTTATTGTTATATTGAATTAAAACGCATTCTTCATTTCCAATACTATACACTTTCAATTTCTTTGAATCATAACTTGAAAGGGCTGCTTTTTCATTTTTATTATAACTTTTATTATCAGAAGCATATTTAGGTTTATCCGGAGATACCATGCAAAATCCAGTTACAGCTGTAAATAAAGATAAAACCATTATAGCAATAAATAACTTATTTACTTTTTTCTTTAATATCTTAATTATAATAGCCATCATACTAAAAATTATAAAAATAAGTGAACCAGTTACAAACAAAATTACTGCCATAATCACACCCCTAAATTTGTTAATGTTAGTATGATTATTGACAGTAATTGTTATTTATATTCACTATAGATAGACAACTTGAAACTTTAAAATTGCAATCTCCAAATTTATCCTGATAAACTGGAATTTGTCGAGC
>NZ_JAJNKE010000018.1:20358-73377 GCF_021043395.1 Clostridium guangxiense | reverse complement strand
TTTTGTGCAATACTTCGTCAACAAAACACGCTAATAAATAGTTATTAACCTATTTTATTTCCTCGTCTTTCCCAAAACTTTCTCATCATTACTTATATACAATGACTTGCTGTATTCCTAAGCTCATCGCTTTATATATTAAATAGAATTTCTTCTATTCAAAAGAATTGCTGGTTCATTATCTCTTCTCTGTTTAATTTTCAAAGTTCAATATACTGCCATCAGACAGCTTACTTATAATATCATGTTTAACTTGCTCTGTCAACATCTTTTTAAATGTTTTTTCACAACTCATTAATCACCATCATCTCGCGATGACATTTAATATGATATCACGTTTTTTCTGATTTACTTATTTGTTTTTACTAATTAAACTAACTTATGTGAATAATATTCCATTTTTCTCGTTTTTTCTTACTTTTTTTTATATTGATACTCTAGGAAATGTTTATGTTATAATTATTAACTGTTATAGATATAATTTAATTCATCTGTGTCCTTTTTATTGTATTTCCTACTTATATAATCCTCTATACTCTCATGAACATCAACGTAAATTCCACTTCTATCACTTACTAAATCTTTTTTAATTAAATTTTCAACTGGATGACTATTAAGTATAATAGTCCACTCATCTTCAGTTATATATTTTTTATACAAGTTATATTCTTTTTCCTCTACTCTCTCATAATACTGTCCATCATAAAACAATACTATACCTTTATCCATTACCATTATCTTTTCAACTGTAGAGGATATAGGACATTGTAATTTATCGGATATAATAATTACCATGAGTTTATTCTCATCTTTTACTAATTTAAAACATTGAATTCTATTTCCGCCTATATCATTTTGTATCCATTTTCCTTCCTTAACTGCACTTTCAATTATTTCTTCAGCCTTCATCTTTAAACACCTCGATTGACATTTTCTATCTTTTTAAATAGCTTTATTTTAAGTAAGTGTTTATTTTTATACTTCTTTAAAACATAGCCTTTCAAATATATAATATTCTCATTTTTTATATAAAATATACTTCAATAAATTAGTTGAATTTTAAAATTACTTATCTGCAATAAAAAAATCTAGAAGATACATAAACTCTTCTAGACTCTTATATATAAAACTTAAAATTTTGAATTCTTATGTTCTTGTTGTTCATCTATAGGAGCACGTGAAAATATAGGTATTCTTTTTTACGGACCGCTAATAATGCTTTATGCGCGGTGTAGCAAAACCTATAGAATACCTTTTTTCACAACCTCCTATATTAGTTTTGCAAATCCTAATATTAGAACTGCTATTCCAAGAAACAGCCTATATATAGCAAAAACTCTCATAGGTTTTTTCTTTAAGAAACCTATAAATCCTTCTACTACATATAATGCAACTATAAATGCAACTATAAATCCAACGCCTAGCCCTATGATCTGCATGCTTGATAAAATAATTTTACTTTTAATAAGCGAAACCGCAGATGCTCCTACCATAATTGGTATGGCTAAGAAAAATGAGAACTCAGCGCCAGCTACAGTAGAAACTCCAATTATCCATGCTCCAATTATAGTTGAAGCCGACCTTGACATTCCAGGCCATAACACTGCAAGACACTGAAAACATCCTATGATAAGTGCTTGTCTAAGTGTTATATCATCTACTCTCTTAACTTTTAAATTTTTTCTATATTTCTTCTCAGCATATATCATCCATACTGCACCAAATATAAGTGCCAAAGCTACAGGTGCAGGCTTAAAGAGCAATCCTTCAATTTTTTCATTAAACAATACACCAAGAATTCCAGCCGGAATACATGCAATTACAATCTTAAACCAGAAATTAAATCCTGGCATGTCATACATTCTTGAAAAATAGCTTCTACTATCACCATTGGCTTTTTCCAAACTTGGAAATATATTAGAAGGTTTAAGGGTTGATATTATCTTATCCCAATACAAAACAACAATTGCAAGTATAGCACCAAGTTGAATTATAACTGTAAACATATCTATATAACCTTTAGTATATAATTTTGCTGGATTAGCTCCCCCTTTAAATCCTATAATACTTCCAAGTATTATCATATGACCTGTTGAAGATATTGGCAGAAATTCAGTTATACCTTCAATTATACCTTCAAGTATAGTTTTAAATATAAAAATCAAATTTATGTACATTATTCATTACTCCCCCTTTACGATCATTATTTTATACATAACAAATTAATTATACTATGTAATAGTACTCATTCAATATTTTATTTAAAAATTAATAAAATAGTAACTAATTTATATTGCAGTAAACTAATCTTCCGCGCATAATATAAAATTTTGCTCATTTATATTGATAACATTATATAAATTTGTTAAGAAATATAAATTTATATTTGCAAGTATTGCCATTACTATGCTACTATACCATAGTAATATGAATTTTTTCTTTCAAATTAAAATTTATGTGAATATAAAACATTATTATCTAATATTATGGGGGATGATTACCATTCATAAATTATCACAACTTTATAAAGATGAACTTTTTACCACTATTCTAAAAAAATATTTATTTTTAACCTGTGGGTGTATTCTATTTTCTATATATGCAAGTATACTTCTAACACCTTCAAAAATAGGTACTGGTGGTATTTTAGGTATATGCTTATCTTTAAACCATCTTTTTAATTTTAAAATAGGTATTACAACAATAATACTAAACGTACCTCTTTTTTTATTTGGGTTTAGATTGCTTGGAAAAAATTTTGCAATAAAAAGTGCATTTATAGTAATCATTTCCTCAATGTTAATAGATTATATGAATTTACACTTTTCAAACTATCATTTTATACCAACTTCAGACAAACTAACTTCTGCAATATTCTGTGGAGTCGTTTCTGGAATAGGCATGTCAATGATTTTTATGGGAGGCGGTTCAACTGGAGGCCTTGATATATGTGCAAAAATGATAAAAAACAGGACTAGATCTATTCCTCTTTCAAAAATAATGCTGTATCAAGATATTATAGTATATATATTTGTTGGAATTGTTTTAGGGCCTCAATCTGTTCTTTATGCCCTTATAATGAGTTTTATACGTTCAAAAACTATAGATACTATTCAAGAAGGTTTTTCTTCTTCAAGACAATGTTTTATAATTTGCAATAAATCAGAAGAGATCACTTCATCTATAAATATTAAGTTAAATAGAGGAGTAACAAAACTTGATGCAGTTGGCGGCTACTCTCATTTAAATAAAAAAGTTTTATATGTGGTTATACAGAAGTATCAACTTTCAGCCTTAAGGCTCTTACTTAAAGAAATAGAACCAACGGCCTTCATCACAGTTTCGCCTGTTAATGATATACTTGGCAATTATAAACAAAGTACATTTTCAGTGTAAGATTATATTCTTGCACTTTTTTATTTCATATTATTTATTTCATATTAGATGTAAATATTGAAAATATGTATTATAATATTATTCATTGGAGGTGTTTAAAATTAACGTTAAAAGCTTTTTCAGTATTATTATCTCTAAAATTATTATTAAATTATCAAAAGTTCTTTTTAAGGGTGGAACTAATTTTCCTGGTAGAGTAGCCTTAAAATTAGACAAAAATATTCTCTCTACAATAACTAAAGGGTATAATATAATTTTTATTACAGGAACAAATGGTAAAACCACCACTACTAATTTAATTTACAGTATATTAAATGACGCTGGCAAAAATGTTATAACAAATAATACTGGTGCTAATTTAAAACCTGGAATAACATCCTGTTTTGTTGAACATTTCAGTTTTAAAAATAATTTAGAAAAATATGCTGTAATAGAAATAGATGAAGCAAATCTTAAATTTCTTACAGAATATGTAGAGCCTAAAATAATTGTAATAACTAATTTATTTAGAGATCAACTTGATAGATATGGTGAAGTTTATACAACTCTTTCTAAGATAATGGAAGGTGTTAAAAAAGTTCCTAATACAACCCTAGTTTTAAATGGGGATGAATCCTTACTTGGAGATTTAGATGTTCCTAACCCTAAAGTTTATTATGGTTTTGATTGTGCTATAAATTCTGACAATACAATAGGTATAAATGCCGATGCAAAGTTCTGCAAAAAGTGTAAGCATCCATATAAATATGAATTTATAACTTACAATCACCTAGGTAAATTTTATTGCGAAAACTGTGGTTACAAAAGACCAGAATTAGATTACTATATTGATAAAATTAAAGATTTGGACCCATCTGGTTCTTTAATATCCATAAATGGTAATGACTTTTATCTTAATCAACCTGGTGCTTATAATATATATAACGGTCTTTGTGCATATTCTGTCGCTAAAACGCTTAAAGTAGATAATTCAATAATATTTAACGCTTTAAAAAGTTCAAAAAGTAGTTTTGGAAGACAGGAATCTATAAACATAAACGGTAAGGATGTTAAAATAATTCTCGTAAAAAATCCCGCTGGATATGATGAGGCTATAAAAACTATAGCCCTAGATAAAAGAAAAATAGACTTAACTGTATTTTTAAATGACAACTATGCTGATGGACGTGATGTATCCTGGATTTGGGATGTAAATTTTGAAAGTTTGAAATCTTTAAATTTAGATAAAATTATGATTTCTGGTATAAGACTTTATGATATGGGGGTAAGATTAAAAACTGCTGGTCTTGACGAAAAAAGCTTTACCATGTCTCAAACCTTTGATGAATTACTTAACGAACTAAAAAACTGCAATGGCGACATAATATATGTTCTTGCAACTTATACTGCTATGATAGACTTTAGAAAATTTCTTTATTCAAAAGGCTTTATTAAAAAACTTTGGTAGAGGTGATAATATTGGAACTCAACATATGCCATCTGTATCCCGATTTATTAAATGTATATGGTGATATAGGAAACATACGAATTTTAAAATACAGAGCTGAAAAGAGAAATATAAAAGTAAATATTTTTAACGTATCCCTCAAAGATAAATTTGAAGGCAATAACTATGATATAACATTTTTTGGAGGCGGACAAGATTATGAGCAATCAATAGTTTCAGACAATCTTATTCAAACTAAAAAGTTTGCTATAAGCGAGTACATAAATAGTGGAAAAGTGTTTTTGGCAATTTGTGGAGGATACCAACTTCTAGGAAAATATTATACTACTCCTGATGGTGAAAAACTTGATGGTGTTGGAATACTTAATATACAAACTGATGGTGGCTCAACTAGATTTATAGGAAATACTGTAATAGAAAATGAAGATTTTAAGGAAATATATGTTGGTTTTGAGAATCACTCTGGCAGAACCTATATAAATGATTTAAAGCCATTTGGAAAAGTAATTGTAGGATATGGAAATAACGGTTCTGATGGTTACGAAGGCTGTATTTATAAAAACACTTACTGTACTTATTTCCATGGTTCTCTTCTTTCTAAGAATCCAGAACTTGCAGATAGGCTTATACAAACAGCACTTGAAAGAAAATATGGAAGTATAAATCTTGAACCTTTAGATGACACTCTTGAAGAAAAAGCTAAAGAATTCATAATAAAAAGAGGGAAAAAATAACTAATTTTTTTCCCTAAAAAGAATGCAAAAAAGCTAATGGTGAAGAGTTTTGACGTGCAAAGCATCGTCAAAACCTTCACTTATTTTGTTTTGCAGTATTTATCTTTATTGTGGCATATTCCTAATCCATTTTTTGCTTTTTATCTATAACCCTTGTTCTGATAAGTTCATTTTTTTCGCTCTCATTTATATCATCAAAAGTTTTAAAAGTATATCCTTTATCTTTTATATATTTTATTATCTCAGGAAGGGACTCAACTGTTGTCTTTTTATAATAGGCATCATGCATAAGTATTACTATTATATTTTGATCACTGCATTGCGTTTTTACATTATTTATTATTTTACTTTTAGGAACATAATGAGCTTCTGCATCTCCAGAGCAAATATTCCAATCTACATAATATACACCATGTTTTATGAGGTTCGTTCTTATATTGCTTAAAACATTTCTATTACAAACTAAATTATCTGAACCACCAGGTATTCTAATATAATTAAATTTTCTACTTCCAGTAAACTTTTGTATGGTTTCCATACATTTATTAAGATCAGCAAAATAATCGTTTGATGACTTATATATCTTATAATCATGTGAATAAGTGTGAGGCATTAAACACATGCCGCTATCTACAAGTGCTTTCATTGCCTTTGGATTTTCTTCCGCTTTTTGACCAACAATAAAAAAACTAGCCTTTATGTTATTTTCTTTTAAAACATTGACTATCTTTTCAGTGTTATTTACACAAGGTCCATCATCAAAAGTTAAAAATGCAACCTTTTGCTTACACCTATTAACATTATTTTGTGGTTCTACCAAAACTTCAGCATATACGTTGTAACACATAATATTCAAAACAATTAATATAACGCATATAAAGCCACTAACTTTTCCTTTATTCAATAAATACACCCTCTTTAGTAGTATTTAATTAACTATTTGTATCTTATGCTTTTTTACAAAAAAAATAGAAGGTAATTAAAACTACCTTCTACATAAACTGTATATAAGCTCAATTCATATGCTATTTATATTTATATTACCATTCGATGCATCAACACATATATTCATCCCATCATAAAATTCTCCACTTATTATCTTTTTTGCTATTTCAGTTTCAATAGTATTTTCTATATATCTTTTTAACGGCCTTGCTCCATACAAAGGATCATATGCTTCCTGTTCCATAAGTTCTTTTGCCTTTTCTGTTACTGTTAAACTCATATTTTTCTCTTTTAATCTTTTTAAAATATCAACAAGAAAAATATCTATAATTTTTCCTATTTCATTATTAGTAAGTGGCTTAAACATAATTATATCATCAAGTCTATTTAAGAATTCTGGTTTAAATCTTAACTTAAGCTCATTCATTACTTTATCTTTTATTTCTCTATCTACAAATGAACTATTTTTATTTAAAAGAAGATTGCTACTTCCTATATTAGATGTCATTATAATTATACAATTTTTAAAGTCAATAGTTTTTCCCTTGTTATCTGTAAGTCTTCCATCATCAAGGATTTGTAAAAATATATTAAAAACATCATCATGGGCTTTTTCTATTTCATCAAATAAAACTACACTATATGGCTTTCTTCTAACAGCTTCAGTAAGCTGGCCACCTTCTTCATAACCTACATACCCTGGAGGCGCTCCTATAAGCCTTGATACAGAGTATTTCTCCATGTATTCAGACATATCTATTCTTATTATATTTTCTTCACTATCAAAAAGAGTTCTCGCAAGTGTTTTAGCAAGTTCAGTTTTTCCAACACCTGTAGGTCCAAGAAATATGAATGATCCAATCGGTCTTTTTATATCCTTTAAACCTGCTCTAGCTCTTATTACTGCATTTGATACCGCTGTAACAGCTTCATCCTGTCCTATTACCCTCTTTTTAAGTTCACTTTCTAATCTTACAAGCTTTTTCCTTTCTCCTTCTACAAGCCTTGAAACTGGAATTCCTGTCCACTTTGATACTATTTCAGAAATTTCGTTTTCAGTTACTTCTTCTTTAAGCATAGCATTTTCATTTTTATCTTTTATAATACTTTCTTTTTCTTCTACCAGCTTCTGAAGCTTAGGAAGTTCACCATACTTAAGTTCAGCTGCTCTATTAAGGTCATAATCTCTTTCAGCCTTTTCAATTTGCCCTTTTACATCATCGAGTTTTGTCTTAAGTTCTTTTACTTCCTCAATTTGGCTTTTTTCCTTTTCGTATTTTGCAGTCATTGCTTTATCCTTTTCCTTAAAATCACTAAGATCTTTTTCTAGAATCTTAAGCCTTTCCTTAGAAGCTATATCATTTTCTTTAGTAAGTGCTTCCTTTTCTATTTCCATCTGAAATATCTTCCGCTTAAGCATATCAAGTTCAGTAGGCATACTATCTATTTCCATCCTTATCATTGAACCTGCTTCATCAATAAGATCTATAGCTTTATCTGGCAAAAATCTTTCCGTTATATATCTATCTGAGAGTTTTGCAGCTGCAATTATTGCACTGTCATGTATTCTAACACCATGGTGAATTTCAAATCTCTCCTTAAGCCCTCTTAATATGGATATTGCATCTTCCACCGTAGGTTCATCAACTATTACTGTTTGAAATCTTCTTTCAAGTGCCTTATCTTTTTCTATATATTTTCTATATTCATCAAAAGTAGTGGCACCTATACAGTGAAGTTCACCTCTTGCAAGCATAGGTTTTATAAGATTTCCTGCATCCATAGCCCCTTCTGTCTTTCCTGCACCAACTATTGTATGAATTTCATCTATAAAGAGTATTATTTTTCCTTCACTTTTTTGAACTTCTTTAAGAACAGCCTTTAATCTTTCTTCAAACTCTCCCCTGTATTTTGCTCCTGCTATTAATGAACCCATGTCGAGAGAAAACACAATTTTATTTTTAAGGCCTTCCGGCACATCTCCTCTTACAATTCTTTCAGCAAGACCTTCTACAATTGCAGTTTTACCAACACCAGGTTCACCTATTAGAACTGGATTATTTTTTGTTCTTCTCGATATAATCCTTATTACCCTTCTTATTTCTTCATCTCTACCTATAACAGGATCAAGTTTATGCTTTTTAGCTTCTTCAACGAGATTTCTTCCATATTTCTTAAGTGCATCATAAGTAACCTCAGGTTCTTTTGAATCTACTCTTTGATTTCCCCTCACACTTGCAAGTGCACTTAAAAATTCTTTTTTTTCTATATTATTTCTCTTTAATACTTTTCCTACCACTGAATCATCAGTTTCCATAAGCGCAAGTATAATATGCTCTGTACTTACATAAGAATCTTTAAAGTCATCTGCTATCTTTTCTGCACTTACAAAAACCTCTTCAAACTTCCTAGTTACATATAAAGAAGAATTTCTAGCCCCTTCTCCAAGTATCTTTGGCATTTTATTAAGTTCTCTTTCAGTATCATCTTTAACTGCTTTTGAATTAATACCCATCTTCTCAAATATATTTGGTATAAGTCCATCATCTTGAGATATGATAGCCATAAAAAGGTGGATTGTATCTATTTGTTGGTGATTAAATTTTATAGCAATTACCTGTGCCTCATTTATAGCCTCTTGAACTTTAACTGTTAATTTCTCAACATTCATACTTCCACTCTCCTTATAAATTTATCTACTAAAACTTTTAACCTTATACAAATTTCTTAGTTCTCTAAAAAAAACAACTTTGAAATATATAAGGTAGTTTTCATAATAATAATTTTTTAGTTATATTTTTTTACTTAACTTAATTGCAAGATTAAAGTATTTAATTGATTCTTTTATATTATTAATGTCTGCATACAGTTTTCCCATTTCTAAATATCTATTATACAGTCTCTCGTTATTATTTAACTTAAGCAAAAAATCTAATGAAAGGCTCATACACATCTCAAAGGAAATCTTATTTCCAATCTTATCAAATATCTTAGCTTTTAAATAATATGCATTTTCTATTATTAAATAGTTATTTATATCAATAGAATAATTTAAAATTTCATCACATAAACTTTCATACTTTGTTACATCTTTTGAATTTATTAAGTTATTTATAAGATCAGTAATAAAATAAGAATATTTTATATTTCCGTTATTAGGAAATAACCTCATTGCATTAGTTATAAGCTCTTTAGCCTCATCGATCTTATCTTCTTTAAGCAATTTTATGCCATGGTTGTACATAAATTGAGCTTTAACTTTAGAATTAATTTCAAAATATTTTTCTCCATCTCTTTTAAATTTGAAGAAATTTATATCATCCATTTTTACAGATAAAAATAAATTAATATTATATATTTTCGCCCTTTCTAAATCACTTTTTGCTTCATCAACATAATCAATAAGTTTTTTTGCAATTTTATAAGCTTTATTATAACTACCAAGCATTATATACGCTTGAGCTTCATAATAAATTGATTTTATTTTTATATCATTTTCTTTAATTTTATTTTGTTCTATATAATTATTTATTATTCTATAATAATTAGCAGACTGTGAATACTCTTCACTACAAAATAAATATCTTCCCATATCCATATAATATATAAGTTTAGCATTATTCGCTTTAGTTTTCCTGCATATGTCATAATACTCCGATGATAATTCTCTAGTTGAATCTATTTTATTATTATCAAGATAATAGTTAAACAAAATATGTAAGAATTCAAAAGCTATATCATGATATTTGTATTGATTAGCATAATACATATTGTATTTTAAATATTCTTCTTTTTTAGCTTTTTCAATGTCTCCAAACTTTTTTAAGTTATCCATAAACTGCTTTTTAGTGTCATATTTAAGATAATCAATACTTACGTCAAGTTTCTTTGATAAAAATTCAAGTATATAATCATCTGGATCTATTTTACCATTCTCTATACAACTCATTTTAGATACAGATATTTTTTCATTACATATATCTTTTAAAGTCAACCTTTTGTATATTCTTGCCCTCTTTATTTTTTCTCCAACAGACAATATTTCCATGTAACTTCACTCACCTATCTAATTATAAGTCTTTTAATATGCCTATTTTAATTAATTTTTCCATACCTTTATTTAAGTATTTAGCAGCTTCTACATCATTACAATTATCTATATAGTGTTTTCCCATAATCAAAGAAATTTCAGCTGCCTCTTTATCTAGTTCCATATTTTCCGCATAATTTAACGCGATAGATAGTATATTTTCGGCTTCACTATAATTTTTATTCATAAGATTAACCCTATATATGAGCATGTAATATTTAAGCATATCTGATGGATTACTACTATCTACAGCTTCTCCTATTTCATCAAGGACTTTTTGTGAATTCTGCGTATCTTTAAGTTTTATATAATTCTCACAAATATTGCTCAAAGTCTCTATTAAAGCATGTCCTTTAATTTTACTTCTAATTTCTTTAGCCCTTTTAAGGTGTTCAAAAGACTCTTCCATATTTTCAAATTCGGCAAATAATTTTCCCAAATTATTTTCAATCTCTCCTATAAATATATTTTGATCATTTTCTTTAAATACTTTCAAAGATTTTTTTGAATACATTATTGCATTATCAAGATCACCTTTTTCAGAATATTGTTTAGATAAAAGAATTAAAGTTTTAGCATATTCTTTTTTATTTTCAAGTTGATTGAATTTTTCTTTTGCAAGCATACAATAATTAATAGATTTATCTATATAATCCATTCTAAAATATATCATAGCCATAGAATAATAAATTTCCCCTATTAAAAAATCATTACTTATATTATTGCTATTAAATACTTGTTCTGCCTGCTCAAAATAACTACAAGAAGAATTGTATGCTTTCAAGCAAAGGGCAATTTTCCCAAGTTTTATAAATGTATTCACAATTTGTTCATGACAGTTTAACTTTATAAATATAACATTTGATGAAAGGAAATATTGTTGTGCCAATCCTAATTCTTTTTTATTCATATTAATGCAACCATGCAAATACAAAATTTCAGCTTTTCTATACTCAATTTTATAGTTTTCTGCATAATACATAGCCTTTTCAAGATATCCTTCAGCTTTCTCATATTCATCATTCAGTATATAAGCCTCTGCAGTATTTTCATAGTAAGTGCAAATTTTTTCTGCCTGTGTCTCCTCTGTTTCCATCAAGTATTCTACTGAAGTACTAAGAGTACTTGCAAGATATTCAAGTAAATCCATACTTGGATTTGATTTACCAGATTCTACAAGGCTTATTTGACCTGGTGTTATTCTATCACCTGCTAAATCCTTAAGAGTCATGCCGAGTTGTTTTCTTCTAGTCTTTATTTTTTCTCCTAATGATAATATCTCCATAATATATCTTCCTTTGCAATATATATTTAAAAGTTATCCAAACATTTTACATTTAAGTCCAACTTATTTATATAAAGTTTATTTTTTTCTACTTTTACTCAATTATAGCATATTTTTTTTAATAAGAATTAAAAATTAATTATTATTTTAATAAAATTCAAGATAATATTTAGCTATCTTGAATTTTATTTACATATTAAAATAACTATATTAAATTATTATATTAAATACTTAAATTCTACTTACTTGCTCCAACTTCTCATAGAGCCCATTAAGTCCTCTGCTGTATTTCTTATCATTCTACCTGATCTACCAAATTTCCTTCTCGTATTCCAACTTAATTGTGGCATTATTAGCATTCCTGCCACTGCTCCAATTACTGCCCCTGCTGTAATACCTCTTAAAAATCTCATAACAACACACTCCTTATATATAAATTTTAATCTAATTATATAATGTGCATTTTTTTTTTTATTAAACATTATTTTTTATTACTTTTACGTTTCATAGAAGCTATATATTTTAAGATCTTAACAGTATTGCTTGTCCCAATATTATTAAATATAAATTTAGTTCCATCTTTAATTTTACAAATTATATCCTCGCTTCCCTGCCAATTTTCAATTATAACCTTTTCTGGAACTTCATTTACAATTCTATCTAAAGCAAAAAATGTTAAACTAATATCATCTATTTGCCCTATAACAGGTATAACATCAGCTATTATTTCAATAGGTGATGCCAAATATGCAATTGTGCCCCCTATTATTATCTTCGTTTTAATTTCAACTCTATTATCCTTCATCAACCGTCCAAGAAGAACTATTAAATCTGGTAAAATCATAAAATATTCAACAAATTTTTCGTATTTCTTAGGAACTTTATCACATATATTTTTTCTTAACTTTGTATATCCATCAACTATTTTTTTTATTTTATCATCACTATTTTCCTTGCATATATTTTCAACCTTTTTTTCCTTAACGTATATTATATTTTCAGCTTCTATCTCTAAATATCCACTATAAGCTTTTATGTAATTAATTTTAAAATACACAAATGGTATTATTTTAGATAAGATGTCAATATCTATATATATATTATCCCTTTTAAAATCAATCCCTATATCTTTTAAGCTTTTAAGCACTTTATTGATAAAATAAGTCAATATATCAACACTCAGACCAAGTTTAGAAACCTGTATTTTTAATATTTTAGCCATAATAGTATTGTTTCTTACTGAGCCAAACCCAAATTCAACCCTAAATGGAACTTTTATACCCTTAGTATACGTACCATGCACAATTAAAATATCTTTAATATATATCTTTTGTATATTCAATCCTTTAACATCAACATATTCATCAATTATTTCTAAAATATCATTTTCACTTATCTTTGCTATGATGCTTGATACCTTCATAACTTCCCCCCTAATAAAAATTTCGATTACCCTAATAAAAGTATAAGTTTATAAGGCAAATTAGTAAAGTGCATATTACAACGATTTTTTAACTACATTTTCCAATAGACATATACCTCTATGTGAGTATATAATGTATTATGTAAACCAAACTTGTACGGAGGTGTATTTATGAAGTTTTTTAAAAACAAATATATATTAATACCTTTATTTGTTTCTATAATTTCTATTTTTCTTATGGTAATATCTAATGTTTATTATAAAGATAATAATTATGTAAACTATTACAAATTTCAAAATGATATGATAAGTAAAAAAGTTTCAAAAGTTTATTTAACAAATTCGCCAAATATAACCGTTAAACTAAAAAATGGAACAAGCTACATCACCGATAATCCAAGAAATGCTGCATTTAAGGAAGTCTTATTAAATTCAGGAATTGAAGTTTCAGAGCAAGCACCTATATCCGCTGTTGATATTATACCAACTACTGCTTTAGTTCTATCAGTATTAACACTTATAGCTATTGTTTTGAAATCCTCTAAGTTAACCTCAAAAAAAATATTTGCAGTAGATGCTCTTGATACTGATGAAGTAAAAAACGTTGATGTTAATTTTGAAAGTGTAGCTGGTAATGAAGAAGCAAAGGAAAATGTGAAGGATGTTATTGATTTTTTAAAAAATCCTGAAAAATACTATTCATACGGTGCAAGAATGCCAAAGGGAATAATATTATATGGTGAACCTGGAACTGGTAAAACACTTCTTGCAAAAGCCGTAGCCGGCGAAGCTAATGTACCTTTCTACGCTATGTCCGGTTCAGATTTCGTACAGATTTATGTTGGTGTTGGAGCTAGTAGAATAAGACAATTATTTAAAAAAGCAAGACTTCATGGACGTGCTGTTATTTTTATAGATGAAATAGATGCGATAGGTAAAAAAAGAGATGGTGGAAAATCTGGTGGTTCAGAAGAAAGAGATCAAACTTTAAATGCTCTTTTAACGGAAATGTCAGGTTTTAATGAAAAACAAGGTATTGTTGTTATTGCAGCAACAAATAGACTTGATATACTTGATTCAGCTCTTTTAAGACCTGGAAGATTTGATAGACATATAGAAGTATCTCTTCCAGATATATCGGCTAGAAAGAAAATATTGAGGCTTCATATGAAAAATAAGCCTGTAAATAATATAAATTTAGATGATCTTGCAAAAAAAACAGCCTATTTTTCAGGAGCAAAACTTGAAAACCTAGTAAACGAAGCTGCTATTCTTGCTTGTAAAGAAAATAGTGATTATATTGAAAATATTCACTTTGAAAAAGCTTTTTCAATAGTTATAGCTGGTCATGAAAAAATTAGCAGAGATTATATAAGTGATACTGATAGAAAAATAACAGCCTATCACGAGGTTGGACATTCTATTGTCTCTTTAAAGCTTCTTCCACAAGAAAAAATATCAAAGGTAACTATAATACCAAGTACTAAAGGGGCCGGTGGATATACTTTAAGTATTCCTGAAGATAAAATGTACCAAAATAAGGATTATATAATAAAAAGAATTATGGTTTTGCTGGGTGGACGTGCTGCCGAAGAGATTATATTTGGAAATAATAATATAACCACAGGTGCCTATAACGATTTAAAACAAAGCACAAATATGATTACAAATATGATTACAAAATATGGTATGGGAACAAGTTTAGGTCTTTTAAATATTGATGAGTTATACGAAATTAACTATTCTGTTTCAAACTCAGTTATTGAGGAATGTAAAACAACAGTGGAAAATTTATATGATAAAACAAAAAAACTGCTGCTTGAAAATAAAGACTTACTCGAGAACTTTACAAACGCACTGCTTGAAAATGAAACCATGTACGAAAATGATATACAAAAATTATTATAAAACCCTTAATTAAGTGAAAGACTTTAACGTGCAAAGCATCGTTAAAGTCTTTCACTTTTATTTCTTTTTAAGCCTAAAATAGCTGAGATAATAATTCCACTTATAAGTCCACCCATGTGAGCAAAATTATCTATATTAGTCATGCTCATTCCTATAAAAATATTTAATACTATTACACCCATTATATTTACAAAAAGTTCTTTTCCAATTTTGTTTTTAAATCTAAAGGAGAATACCAAAACAGCTCCAAGTACCCCAAAAATAGCACCAGATGCACCAATAGATATAGCATCACTAAATAAGAAACTCACATATGAAGAAATTATTCCTGATAAAAAATATATAAAAGTATATTTAATTCTACCATAAATCTTTTCAACCATATATCCAACACAATATAATGAATACATATTTGATGCTATATGTATCAAACTTCCATGAAGAAACATGCAGGTTATAAGCCTATAATATTGACCAGACATAATTAGCTCATTATTCTTTGCTCCAAGTGTGTTTAAAACATTAACATCCATTGTAAATGGGTTTCGTGAAAGTATAGAGGAAACAACGTACATAGCTAAATTTACCAAAATAATACTCCATGTAACCCAATACTTTCCTTGCTCATTTGTATCTTTTATCTCATCCATGAATTGCTGCAGTAGCGTACTTGTATTTGAGATAATATCATTAGAATAGACAACTTTTCTGATGCTTTTATCTAATAAAATAATATTTCCTTCAGTATATTGCTGCATATCCTGTATTTTTCCACGTATAAAAATAACTCTTATTACAAATTCATTTCCAATATCCTTTAAACTTCCATATTCACAAGACAAATCTGTCATTCTATCAAAATTGTCAATATCAGAAAAAATTATATAGTATCTTGAACCATTATTTTCAAATGATACAGCCCAAAAACTTGCACCGTATGCATTATTCTTAAATTCTACCAAAAGACCACCACAGCTGCTGCACAATCTTTCAATCAAATACTTTTGAAACTTATCCATTTATTCTCCTTAAAAAATCTAGATATAATCTTCTTTTTTATCCTTAATGACACTAAATACCCTCTTCATTTCATCATTTATTAATGCACATAAAAGATTTATTTTTCTTCTCATAGCCTCATGGTCATCTATATAATCAAACTCTACACGCCATGTAGGATTATATTCTTCATCTACAGAATTAATAACAAACCCTTTAGAAGAAAAAACACTTTCATCTATAAGATTATAAATTGCACTGTATTCCCAATCCTCAACATCAACCTTAGTATCAAAAAAAGCAACTACTTTTTCTCCATTGTAATAGAGCTTTTTTATGTGTTCAGCTCCCTCACTTACAACATAACTTCCTAATTCTCTTATAAAAACTTTGCCTTCCCTATCTTTTTCCATTAAAACTAAAGATGAAAAATCCAAATAAAAAACCGTCCTTTCCAATATATTACTATTGCAAATCAGCCTTATAAATTATATAATTATTTTGTAAATTTTTCCATAAGGTCGTGTTAAAATGCATAAAGCTAAATTTAAGTATATTTTAATTGCAATAGTTTTACTATTATTAATATTATATATACATCACACAATATTAATACACAAGTGTAGTGACATAACATATGCATCTGAGTACTATACAACAACTGGAATTTTTAATAAGAATAAACTATATAAAATAGATTCTTATTATTTAAAATTTTCTGATGGACATGAATCGACTCTTGTAATTACAGGAATAAAAAAAAGTCCACCACATAGAGTTGTTAGCTATGAATTGACACTCATTAAAAACAAGTCAGGTACATGGAAAATGAAAAGTATAAAAGAAATTCCATATCAAGATACTGATTTTAATACACAATAAAACTCTATTTACTTTTTATTATTGCATTTATTTATACACTCTTTGCACATAGCTTTTAACTTTAATTCATGATCTACTAAAACAAACCCAGTTTCATTTTTTATTAATTCTTCAATTTGAGTCATAGGGCAGTCTATTTCGATTTCCTTATGACAAACACAGCATCTTAAAATATGTTTATGATTATGACCTTTTATCTTATATCTATATTTTCCATCTCCAAGGTCAACTTTATCTAATATATTATTTTGTTCGAATAAATCTATGCTTCTGTATACAGTAGACAAATCTATATTAAGTCCACAATTTTTACAATAATCGTATATTTCTTGCACATTTAGAGCATTATCCGTCTTATTTAAAATATCCAAAATTTTAATTCTGCTTTTAGTAACTTTTATATTCTTATTCTGCAAATAACTTTTCCATTCCATTGTTTATTACATCACCTTAATATAATTTATAATACTTTCTTAATTATATCATAAATATTATTTTATTAGTAAACTTTTAACTTCTAAATTGATTAGTAAATTCTAATTTAATCTTTTTACTAATTTTCCTTAAAAATATGTAGAATTTTTAGTTAATATATACAAATTGTTTATACTATTGTATAAAAATATCCAATATTCTTTAAATCGTTTTCACAATATTGTACTATATATATAAGGGAGGGGTATAAATGGTTAAAAAACATTCTAAAACTAGATTACATAAAACTATATCTAAGGATTTAATTGCAGATTTAAAAATTAAGGATGGATTATTAAAAAAATTAGTATTTTCTTTCTCTTCACTTATAGTAGTTTCATTACTCTTGTGTGGAATAATAACATATTTAATATCAAAATGGAAAGTTACTGATGATTTTAAAAACTCAACACTTCAAATATTAAATCAGACAAAAAACTATGCTGAATTAATAAATTCAACTATAAACAGCAACTCTATGCAACTACTTCAAAATTCTAATTTTACTTCAACACTTGCAGATGATAGTAAAAAAGATGATTTTGATTTATATTCTACAAGATCTAAATTAAAAAGCACTTATATTACTCCTGTATCAGATTCAATAGATTTAATAAAAAGTGCCGCCATAATAAATGATAATGGGTTATCTGTATCATCACTTTCAGATACTATAGATGAAGATGCTTTAAACGCCGATCGAGCTTCAAACTGGTATAAAAAAGCATTGGATTTAGATGGTAAGTCTTTTTGGACATCTCCAAGAAAAGTAGGATATTTAGGTTCCGACAGTAAAAATAAGCTTACTCTAAGTTTAGTTAGATCAGTAAAAGATCCATCTACTTTTAAAATGGCAGGAGTTTTATGTATTGATGTTGATATGGAAGCTTTAAATTCTAAATTATCACAATCAAAAATAGGTAAGGATGGTTATATATGTATAGTTGATAATGATGGTTACATAATCTCTAACAAAAATGAAAATCTTGTTGGGACAAAATTAAAAGATGCTTATTTCCCTAAAATAAAAAATTCATCTACTGGAAGCTTTACATATAAAAATATGTACGGTGTATATTCCACCTCAACCAGCACAGGTTGGAAAATAATAGGACTAGTTCCTAAATCAGAATTATCAGCAACTGCAAATAGTATAGGTATGTTCACAATAATAATAACTGTGCTTTGTATAATAGTTTCCTTAATTATTTCTATAATTACAACCTATCAAATTTCTATGCCAATTAAAGATATGATAGGTATTACTAAAGATTTATCCAATGGAAATTTCCATGTTGACTGCAATAAAAAATATACTGTATCAGAATTAAACAATCTTTCTGAAAACTTTAATAAAATGATAGTCAATTTAAAGAATGTACTTTTGCGTACCTCAACACTAAGCTCAGAAACAAATAAATCTTCATCGCATATACTTGATATTTCTAATAACCTTAGAGAATCTTCAAATGAAATAACCGCTGCTGTACAAGAAATTGCAAGTGGTTCTTCACTGCAAACAGAAGATACTTTAAAATGTTTACAAATATCAGACAACTTCAATAGTGAAATAAGTAAAAGCGTTACTTTGCTTACATCCGTAGATTCTGCAACGGATAAATCAATAAAATTGTTATCTAAGAGTAACTCTATAATAGCTAATTTAAATAATGCATCTAACGTTAATTCAAAAGCCATGGAACAAGTTGTAACTAAAATGAATGATCTTGCTTCCAACACTAAAAATATAACTGTAATATTAAGTAAAATTAATGAAATCTCTGAGCAAACTAACTTACTTGCTTTAAATGCATCAATAGAAGCTGCACGTGCTGGGAAAGCTGGCTTAGGCTTTGCTGTTGTTGCAGATGAAATAAGAAAGCTAGCATCTCAATCTCAAAATGCTTCAAACGACATAGGTGTTATATTGAGTAAAATTAACAATTCAATAACATCTTCCCTTGATTTATCAACTAAAGCTCAAGACAGTTTCTCAGATGAAGTAGAGCAGGTTAAAGAAACAATTTCAATCTTCTCTCAAATTGAAAAATCCATCTCTGAAATAGGATCATCTATGAAAATCTCAATAGATGCCATGAACTTGATTGATAAAGAAAAAACAACATTAAATAATAATATTTCCAGCATAGCAAGTGTTTCTGAAGAAAACACCTCTACTACTGAAGAAGTTTCAGCTTCAGTAATGGAGCAAACAAAGGTAAATGAAGAAGTATTTAACTTAGCTAATAAATTAAGTACACAATCCGAAGAGTTAAAAAAGCTAATAAATACTTTTAAGTTCTAAAAAAAATTGCGAAGTAACGGTATTGAAGGAATAGTTTAAATAAAATTTTATAGATCTTAGAGCCTAAATCGTAAAAGGCTTAGAACTTTCAATCTGTCTGAGCCAAAGGCGAGTTATTGAAAGTTCTTAGAATTTTAGGATTTAGACTCTTAGATTTATTAATTTTATTTAATATTCCAAGATACTGTTACTTCGCAATTTTTTTAAAAAAACATCATCTTTATGCCAAACAATACTAAAATTACTCCCCCTATGTAATCAGCATATCTCTTTATAAGCTCTATCTTTCTTAAGAATTTTGCAACAAAAAAAGCTAGATTAGATAAAACAAAGGTCATAATTCCTATAAATATTGATTGGGTTATAACTATATAATTGCTATTAATATTATTAAATATTGTAAATCCCACTACTGCAGCATCTATACTAACAGATATACCTAAAATAATATACATCTTAAAACTCAAGAGAATATTTTCGGTTTTTTTTTCAAACCCATCCTTTATCATAAGCACTCCTACAATAGATATTACAGTGCCTCCTATAATTTGAGGAATAGTTATTATATACGTATTAAATACAAAGCCAGCATATGCCCCTATAAAGGTTAATAAAGCCTGGAAAGTACCAAAAGAAAGTGCAAAAAATATTTTATTTTTTTTCTTTACAGCCTCATTAAATCCAATACTTAATGCTACACCAAATGCATCTAGTGAAAGAGCTACTGCTATTATAAACAGTAAATATATACTCATTAAAATCCTCCTAATTTAAGTACTATAAACCATTTTATACCTAGATAATATCACTCTTCATCATATAAATCCTTATAAACAATCCTAAAGACCTCTAGTGCTTCCTTCATTTTATCCTTTAAAAGCAATTTTTTATTTTCAAGCTCCATCAAACCTTCATTTGTAATTGTATAAACCTTTTGTATTTTCTTATTTCCTTCATTCCATCTACCGATTATCAATTGATTTTTTTCCATTTTTTTTAATATAGGATATATTCCACCAGTACTTGGAATCCAAAGTCCATTAGTTTTCTGACCTATTTTATGTGCTATATCATTACCATTAGTAGCACCCAAGCTTAATATATAAAGTACATAAAGTGGTAACAGCCCTTTTGTAAATACTTGCCCAACCGCTTTGCCTTCTTTTTCAACTTTTTTAAGCTCCGCCAATTTTCGCTTATACTCTTCATATAAACGCTTTTCTTCTTCTTTTATATCCATATTAACGATTCACCAGTTTCTAATTTTGTTCTAATACTACAAGGCCTAAAGCCCCCGGTCCACTATGAACACCTATAACAGGAGTAACACAACCACAAAAATGTGCAGATACCACATTAGGAAGCACTTTAGCTTTTTCAAATAAGTCACGAGCTTCCAGCTCTGCATCTCCATGGGCAATATAAACACTGCATTTACATTTACTTGTTATATCTTTTGCTATTTCAAGTAATCTATTAATAGATTGTTTTCTTCCTCTAACTTTATCATATGGATAATAGGTTCCTTCTTCATTTACTGCTATTATTGGTTTTATATTTAAAAATTGTCCTATTGTTCCTGACAATTTTCCTATTCTACCTCCCTTTTTCAAATACTCCAATGTACTAACAACGAAAAACATGTGTATTCTTTTTTTTATAAAAGGAATTTCTTTAACAATTTCATCAAAGCTTTTTCCACTTTGTATTAACTTAGCGCATTCTAGGGCTAGAACACCTTCCCCTATTGTTACAGACTTTGAATCATATATATATGACTTAATGTTTTTGTGATTTTCTGCTGTTAACTTAAGTCCATTAAATATTCCTGATAATCCAGTTGAAAGAGTAATTGCTATAGCATGAGTATAGCCTTCCCTTTCAAGTTTATTATACAATTCCTCCATATCCTGAAGTGCCGGCATTGATGATGTTGGTATTTCAAACTTGAAATTTTTATAAACCTCTTCTGATGTTATATCTACCTTATCTTTATATTCTCTATCACTATAAATAATTCTAAAAGATAAAACATTAATTCCATATTTATTAATTATCTCCTCTGATAAATCTGAAGTAGTATCTGTTATCAAAGCTATTTTTTCCATTTTATAATTCCTCCTGATTTTAACCAATAATATGTATTTAGAACTTTAACGTAAAATGCTCCTAACTAATTATATCACTACTGATATGATTATCAATAGTGATACATATCAGTATTGATAATGTTATTTGCCGATTACCTAATCAAGTAAAGTAATATACAAAAGAAATGGCATGCGCTACCGCTTATAACAAATAGATGCCATATTGCATGATTATATGGTATCTTATCAAATAGAAACAATACAGCTCCTAATGTATATATTATTCCACCAGCAACAAGCAATATTACCCCATTTAATGGTATAACTGAGATCAACGTTTTTATATAAAATACTATCATCCAGCCCATTACCACATAAAGAAGCGTAGACATTTTTTCAAATTTTCCGCAAAAGAACACCTTTGTTACTATACCAATTAAAGTAGCTCCCCATACAACTCCAAAAATAACCCATCCACCATGTTTTCTAAGCGCAGTAAGCGCAAAAGGAGTATATGTTCCCGCTATTAGTATATATATTGAAGCGTGATCAAATATTCTAAATACCTTTTTAGCACCCTTAGCACAAATACTATGGTATAGAGTAGAAAATAAATACAAAAGCACAAGGCATACGCCATATATTGTATAACTAACTACATACCATGCGTCTCCATACTTAGCTGCAAAAACAATCAGCAAAACAAGAGCTGCTATAGCAAGTAACGTTCCAATTCCATGCGTTATTGCATTTGCAATTTCCTCCCCTTTACTATAAAAGCTTTTATTATCTTCCAAATTACTCACCTCTCTTAAAATATATATTACTCTTTAAAATTCACATGCACAATATATAATTCTTTTTATTTTCCCCCTGTAAACTATTCCAGTTACAGCAACTATAAATAATAAAAGTGTTATAATTATTAATAAAAACCGCTTTTTATGCATCCAATACACCGCCTGTTTTAAATATCATGCGTTAAATTATAACACTTTATTCTTTTATTTATAGTTTTTCAAAACTTTCTTATAAACTTTTTACAACCTTGCATTATATATTTCATTTAACTCATAAAAGATATTTACTGTAAACTATTATGAAATTGCCTCTTTTTTGCGTTCTAAAAATTGAACTTCTTCTCCCACAACTTCTGCTGCAAACCTTTTATTGTTATCCTTATCAGTATAACTTCTAATTTGAAGTCTTCCAATTACACTTATAAGACTTCCCTTTTGCATATACTTACCTACATTTTCTGCTATTTTTCCCCATACAACTACTGGTATAAAATCTGCTTCAAATATTCCTTCGCTATTTTTTACTCTTCTATTTACTGCTATAGTAAAATTACACCTAGTTTTATCTATTTCTTCAATATGTTTGATTTCAGGTTCTCTAGTCATTCTACCTATTAAAAGTATTTTATTCATGATATTGCTCTCCTTATTAATTTATTTATATGATATTATATCCAACTATGTAATATATAAACAATATCAAGTAATAATGTTTTGTCACATTAAAAAAATTTTATAAATCTAAAATGCATTTTAAAAATGTGAAAAACAAAAGCAGTATGCATAAACGCACACCGCTTTTTATATTTCTTAGCTATTTATTCTTTACAATTTCCTTGCACATTTTTATAACATTTTCCACTGTAAAACCAAATTTTTTAAATAAAATTCCAGCAGGTGCAGAAGCTCCAAAATGATCTATAGCAAGCACCTTACCATCAAGTCCTACATATTTATGCCATCCAAAAGAAGCCGCAGCCTCTACAGCAAATCTTGCTCTAACTTCTTTAGGCATAACCTTTTCTTTATATTCTTCATCCTGTGCATCGAATAATTCAAAGGAAGGTACACTTATAACTCTTGCATCTATACCATCTTTTAATAGTTCATCCTTTGCCTTATATATTAATTCAACTTCAGAACCTGATGCCATAAGAAGCATATCTGGTTTATCTTTCTTTGAATCCTTAAGTATATAAGCTCCTCTTTTTAAATCCTTTGGCGTTTCTTTGTATAAAGGCAGCTTTTGTCTTGTAAGCACCAATGCTGTTGGTCCATCGCTTTCAGTAAGTGCATATTTCCAAGCTGCTGCTGTTTCTATCGCATCTGATGGTCTTAAAACAGTTAAATCTGGTATACTTCTAAGTCCAGCTAAATGTTCAATTGGTTCATGAGTTGGACCATCTTCACCGACCCCTATACTGTCATGCGTAAGTACATAAACTACAGGAAGATGCATAAGTGCTGACATCCTCATAGCACCCTTCATATAATCACTAAATACGAAGAAAGTTGAAACAAATACTTTTAATCCACCATGTGCAGCAATTCCATTTCCAATAGCAGCCATAGCATGCTCTCTAACTCCAAAATGAAGGTTTGCTCCTCCTCTATTTTCTTTTGAGAAGTCACCTCTATCCTTCATATAAGTCTTATTAGAAGGCGCTAAATCTGCTGATCCACCAATAAGATTAGGAATAATCTTTGTAAGCGCATTTATTACATTTCCTGATGCATCTCTTGTTGCCGTAGGTTTTTCTACATTCCACAATTCTTCTAATTTATCTAAATCAAATGTTACCTTTCCACTCATCCATTCGTCAAATTCCTTTGATAATTCTGGGTAGCTTTCAGCGTAATTTTTTCTAAGTTCATTCCATTTATTTTCATTTTCTTTAAGTTCATTTTTTACCTTAAGCATGTGTTCTTTTACTTCTTCTGGAACATAAAAATCTTCTGCATAATTCCATCCTAAGTTTTTCTTTAATTCTTTAATTCCTTCTTCTCCAAGTGGTGAACCATGAACTCCTGCTGTTCCTTGCTTTGAAGCTCCAAAACCAATTACAGTTTTTGATATTATAAGAGATGGTCTCTCATTTTGACTTTTAGCTTTATCTATAGCATTTACTATAGCTTTCATATTTGTTCCATCTTCAACTTCTATTACATTCCAATCATAAGCTTTAAATCTAGCACCAACATTTTCTCTAAATGCTATTTCAGTATTTCCTTCTATAGATATGTTATTGCAATCGTATATGACTACTAGTTTTGAAAGGCCAAGAGTACCTGCTAATGATGCTGCTTCAGAAGAAATTCCTTCCATCATGCATCCATCTCCTGCAAGCACGTAAGTATAATGATCAACAATATTTATGTCAGGTTTATTAAATTTCTCTGCTAAATAAGCTTCTGCAATTGCCATACCAACTCCATTAGCAACTCCCTGACCAAGTGGTCCTGTACTTATTTCAACTCCTGGTGTAACTCCGTACTCTGGATGTCCTGGAGTTAAGCTCTCCCATTGTCTAAAATTCTTTATATCGTCTATTGAAACCTCATATCCAAATAAATGTAAAAGTGAATAGAGTAACATAGATGCATGACCTGCTGACAAAACAAATCTATCCCTATCTATCCATTTAGGATTAAAAGGATTATGTTTTAATTTTTTTGACCATAAAGCATATGCTGCTGGTGCTGCTCCAAGAGGAGTTCCTGGATGACCAGAATTTGCTTTTTGAATAGCCTCTGCCGATAAAACTCTTACGGTATTTACTGTTAATTCATCAATATTCATATTTGCTCTCACCTTTCAACTTTTATTAGAGATATAGATAAACCGCTTCAACTATTGAAATTTATGTGCACCAAAATGCCCAGAAGACGGCATTTTGTTACAAATAAATTTCAAGTTTCAAGGTGGTTTATCTTTAATTATCCTTAAATCAACTAAAATTATAACAAACTTTTTTAAATTTATCTATAAATTAACTATGTTTTAGCTAAAATTATAGCAACATAAATATAATTGGTATCGTAAATACAGATAATATTGTGCTTAAAAAGGCACATTTTGATGCAATTTTTTTGTCTCCACCATAATTTTCTGCAAAAACTCCTACAATAGTACCAGATGGCATAGCCGTTAAAATTACACATATATCTAAAACAGTTTTTTGAACTCCTAATACATTTAAAAATAAAAATACAATTACAGGTGCAATAATAAGCTTTATGAGGTTGACGTAATAAACACTAATACCGGAGAAAATTTCTTTAAATTTTACGTCTGCAAGCATTGCCCCTATTACAAACATAGAAAGAGGTGTAGTCATATTCCCAATGCTTTCTGCTGTTTTAATAACTGGGCTTGGAAGTTTCAAGGAAAAGAAAAACATTATAAGTCCAATAAACATAGCAATCATTGGAGGCGTTAAAAAAACCTTCTTAAATATATTTTCATCATTCTTATCAGTAAAAAGAAGTGTACCATAAGACCACAAAAAAATATTGAAGGGTATTGTATATATCGATGTGTAAAAAACTCCCACCTTGCCATACAAGCCTGCAACTATAGGATATCCTATGAAGCCACAATTTGAAAATATGGTTGCAAATTTCATAACTTTCTTTTTATCCTGTGGAAATTTAAAATAAGTAACCTTACTTAAAATTATAAGAAAAATATGTATAGATAATGAGTATAGAAAAATCATAATACCCTTTTGAAACATACTTTTTGAGAAACTAAAATTAAATGAATTAATAATTAAAAAGGGCATTGTCACATTTACAAGTATATATGATAATCCCTTATTAACCTGATCAGTTATAGCATTTAATTTTCTTAAAATCACTCCAACTACCATCATCAAAATTAAAATTTCAACTTGATTAAAAATGCTGTTGTTCAAAATTATGCCTCCTCTTTAAGTTTAAATAAAAACAATCACATTTATAATTTTACAACAACAGCCTATATTTTTTCAACAGGTTTTCTTTCCGCTTTCTTATTCCCAATCTTTTTGCTTCTTTTGTTTAATTCTTCTGATATATCTTCAAGCTTAATATTTTTCTCCACAAGAAGTACCATAAGGTGATATATTACATCACAAACTTCTCCTACAAATTCATCTTTGTTTTCATTTTTAGCAGCTATTATAACTTCTGTACTTTCTTCTCCTACTTTTTTAAGTATTTTATCTATACCTTTATTAAAAAGATAATTTGTGTATGATCCTTCCATTGGATTTTCTTTTCTATCTTTTATAACAGCATATAATTCATTTAAAACTTTTTTATCAATCATTTTTCCCTCTCCTTACACTCAAGTTTTCTATAAAAACAGCTTCTATTTCCAGTATGACACGCTGCACCAACTTGCTTTACCTTTAACAAAATGGTGTCCCCATCACAATCAACGCTTATTTCTTTAACATATTGAAAATGTCCAGAAGTTTCTCCTTTATTCCAGTATGATTTTCTTGATCTACTCCAAAACCATGAAGTTCCCGTTTCTATGGTTTTTTCAAAAGCTTTTTTATCCATATATGCAAGCATAAGCACTTCTCCGGTTTGAAAATCTTGAACAACTGCTGGCACAAGTCCTTTTGAAAAATTTACTATATCAATTACCTCCTTAGCTTTCAAATTATATCCTCCTTTATTTTAGGTTTTGTTTTAAATTCTAACTTCTACTCCGCTTCCTTTTAAATACTCTTTAACCTCTTTTATAGTAAGTTCTCTATAATGAAAAAGTGAAGCTGCAAGAGCTGCATCTGCAGAGCTTTTCTCAAATATCTCCTTAAAATCTTCAAGTTTACCACAACCTCCAGATGCTATTACAGGTATTCTTACACTTTTGCATATAGTATCTGTAAACTCAACATCATACCCATTTCTTGTACCATCGGCATCCATACTTGTTAAAAGTATTTCTCCTGCTCCAAGTTTTTCGCATTTTAATGCCCATTCAACCGCATCAAGCCCTGTATCTATTCTTCCTCCATTTATAAATACATTCCAACCTGAATTGTCGGATCTTTTTTTCCCATCTATAGCAACCACAACACACTGACTTCCAAACTTTTCTGCTGCCTCTGTTATAAGCTCTGGTCTTCTTATAGCTGCTGAATTTACAGATATTTTATCCGCTCCAGCTCTTAAAATATTTTTAAAATCCTCAAGGCTTCTTATTCCACCTCCAACCGTAAGAGGAATAAAAACTCTCTCCGCTGTTTTCCTCACAACATCTATCATAGTTTTTCTGCCTTCATTAGTGGCACTTATATCTAAAAAAACTATCTCATCTGCCCCTTCTTTGTTGTAAAAATCAGCTATAGCGACAGGGTCTCCAACTTCTTTTAAATTTACAAAATTAATTCCTTTAACCACTTTTCCCATATCTACATCAAGACATGGTACTATTCGTTTTGTAAGCACTTTAATCCCTCCTACTCTCTGCTCTTTTTTATCGCTTCCTTCAAATCAACGTTTCCACTGTATATTGCCTTTCCAACTATCGTTCCATAAAGGTTCATATCATTTAACTTTAAAATATCATCTATAGACTTTATTCCACCTGATGCTGTAATATTGCACTTTACATTTTTTCTAAGTTCTCTTAACATATTAAAATTTGGTCCTTCTAGAGTTCCATCCTTGCTTATATCTGTAAGTATTATATTTTTTACTCCTATGTATTCCATAAATTTAGCAAAATCTATATAATTTGATTTACTAACATCAAGCCATCCATTGACTGCAACAAACCCATCTTTGGCATCTATTCCTACTGCTATTTTATCATCATACTTTCTAACAGCCTCTTTTACAAATACTTTATCATTAAGTGCTGCTGTTCCAAGAATAACCCTTTTAACCCCTATTTCAATAAGTTTATCAACAGTTTCTATATTTCTTATTCCACCACCCAGTTCTATTGGTATATTTACACTTTCAACTATGTTTTTTATAGTCTCTATATTTATAACCTCACCCTTAAGTGCTCCATCAAGATCAACAACATGTATATATTCTGCTCCATCTTCTTCAAAAGACTTAGCTGTTTCTACAGGGCTTTCAGCTACTATTTCAGATTTTTCAAATATTCCTTTATAGAGTCTTACACATTTTCCATCTCTTATATCAATTGCAGGTAAAATTATCATTTTATCAGCTCCCAAAAGTTTTTAAGCATTTTTATCCCAACTTCTCCACTCTTTTCTGGGTGAAATTGAAGTCCAAATATATTTCCTCTACTTACAACAGCGGGTACTTTAACTCCATAATTGCAATACGCATTCAAATTTTCTTCATTTTTTAACTCTGCATAATATGAATGTACAAAATACACATATTCACCTTCTTTTGTATCTTTTAATACAGTACAAGGCTTTGAAATATTAATATTATTCCAACCTATTTGAGGTATTTTTAAATCCACTTCAAATTTTTTTACTCTTCCATCTATAAGTCCAAGTCCCTCTGTAAGCCTCACTTCTTCGCTTTCATTAAATAATAACTGCATTCCAAGACAAATTCCCATAAGTGGCTTTCCTTTTTTAGCTTCATTTACAATTATCTTATCAAGATTTAATCTACTTAAATTTTCCATAGCATCAGGAAAGGCTCCTACACCTGGAAGTATTATTGCATCGCTGCTCTCTATCTCCTGTATTTTAGAAGTTATTAAAGGTTTAACCCCTATAAATTCGAAAGCTTTTTGTACACTTCTTAAATTTCCCATTCCATAATCAATAATAGCTATTCTTTTCATATCATAATCACCTCTCTATAACATTCCTTTAGTAGACATTACTCCTTTTATTCTTTCATTCTTTGAAACTGCCTCGCTAAGTGCTCTTCCAAAAGCCTTAAAAATGCCTTCAATCATGTGGTGATTATTTTTCCCATAAAGAACCCTTACATGAAGTGTTATACCTGAATTAAAAGCTACTGCTCTAAAAAACTCTTCCACCATTTCAGTATCAAAAGTTCCAAGCTTATCTGTTGTAAAATCTGCATCAAAAACAAGAAATGGTCTTCCACTTATATCCATTGAAACCTGTGCAAGAGCTTCATCCATAGGTACAAAGGCAGTTCCATATCTATTAATAGAAGCTTTATCTGAAAGAGCTTTTTTAATGCACTCGCCAATTACTATTCCCACATCTTCAACCGTATGATGGGAATCAACATAAGTATCGCCTTTAGCTTTAACCTTTAAATTTATTAGTCCATGTTTTGCCATAAGTGAAAGCATATGATCAAAAAAACCTATACCTGTATCAATTTCATATTTACCCTCACCATCTAAGTCCACTTCAACACTTATGTCCGTTTCACCTGTTTTTCTTTGTATATTTGCTGTTCTCACAATACCTTCACCTCTACTTAAATCTTACTTTTATAGAATTTGCATGAGCAGTTAATCCTTCTGTCTCTGCAAGTTTTACAACCTTATCCTTTACTCCTCTTAGCGCTTCTTCTGAGTAATAAAGATAACTTGATTTTTTTACAAAGTCATCTACGGAAAGAGGTGAGAAAAATCTTGCAGTACCACTTGTAGGCAATACGTGATTAGGACCCGCCATGTAGTCTCCAAGTGGTTCTGGAGCATAATATCCTAAAAATACCGAGCCTGCATTTTTTACATCTCCTAAGTATACAAAAGGATTTTCCAGCATAAGTTCAAGGTGCTCAGGTGCTATAGTATTTCCAATTCCAATAGCTTCCTTTATATTAGATGTAATTATTATAGCCCCATAATTTTTAAGTGATTCTAATATTATTTCTTTTCTTTCAAGTTTTTCTACCTGCTTTTTTAATTCCCATGCAACTTTTGCAGCTAGTTCTTTTGAAGTAGTAACAAGAATAGCAGAAGCAAGCTTATCATGTTCTGCTTGTGACATTAAATCTGCTGCTATATACTCAGGGTCACCCTTTTCATCTGATATTACAAGTATTTCACTTGGTCCTGCAATCATATCTATATCAACAAATCCAAACACGCTTTTCTTCGCCATAGCCACAAAAATATTTCCAGGTCCAACTATTTTATCAACTTTATCAATAGTTTCTGTTCCAAAAGCTAAGGCACCAACTGCTTGAGCTCCTCCAACCTTATAAATTTCATCTACTCCAGAAATATCTGCTGCAACCAAAATATTAGGATTAATAAAACCATCCTTCATAGGAGGCGTCGTCATTATTATCTTTTCTACCCCTGCAACCTTAGCTGGAATGGCATTCATAAGCACAGAAGATGGGTAAGCTGCTGTTCCACCTGGTACGTATATTCCTACCTTCTCAAGTCCTCTGACAATACGTCCCATCATTATTCCATCTTTTGAAGGTACTATCATAGAATTTTCCTTTTGCTTTTCGTGAAAATCCCATATATTTTCTTTTGCAGTTTTAAGTGCATCAATAAAATCCTTATCTACTTTATCATAGGCTTCTTTTATTTCCTCTTTTGAAACTTTTATTTCATTTATATTAGGACAATCAAATTTTCTAGTATAGTAAGTTAAAGCCCTATCCCCATTTTTCCTTACCTCTTGAAGGATATCCTCCACTATCTTCATTACACTTTCATCTGCTTTTCCTTGTCTCTCTTTTAGAGACTCAAAATATCTTTTTCCTTCCTCGCTGCCATTATATATAATATTTATAATATCATCCATTCATATTCTTTCCCTTCTAAATGTTTTTCACCCTGCTTATTATTGTGCCTATTTCATCTTTTCTAAGTTTCATACTTGCTCTATTTACTATCATTCTTGTGCTTATATTACATATATCTTCAAATACCACTAGCCCATTTTCCTTTAGAGTATTCCCTGTTTCAACTATATCTACTATAGCATCTGCGAGTCCAAGTATTGGTGCAAGTTCAACAGAGCCTTCAATTTTTATTATTTCAACATCCATTCCCTTTTCCCTAAAATAATTTCTAGTAACATTAGGATATTTAGTCGCTATTTTTTTTCTATTACAGCCTTCATTTAACTTAAAATCAGGAAGTGATGCTAATGAAAATTTACACTTACCTGTTTTTAAATCTAAGACCTCATAACAATCTTTATTCATTTCCATAAGGGTATCTTTTCCAACTATACCTACATCAGCAGCTCCATGTTCAACATAAGTTAAAACATCTGCTGCCTTTACAAGTACAAAGTCTATATTATTTTTCACATCATGGAAGATTAGTCTTCTTCCCTTATCCTTAAGCTCGCTGCAGTCAATGCCTGCCTTTTCAAATATTTGTATTGCTTTGGTTTCTATTCTTCCCTTTGTAAGTGCAATTCTAATAGGTGCATTATTTTTCATTGTTAATACTCCTCACATCAATTGTTTCTCCATTATCTATATTTTTTACTTTGCTAATTTTATTTTTCATACAATATTCTATGGTTTCATGAAGAGTATCAAAAAGGCTAACTTCTGCTTTTATGCCCTTTTTATTAAGCTCATCAGCTTCTAAATATGCCTTTTCAATTTTCACTCCAAAAACCATGAATTTTACAAAGTCATCAGCACAATTTTTATTACTATTCTCTAAAGCTTCCATTAAATTATCAACATTTATAGCAAGTCCTGTAGCTGGAATATCACATCCAAACTGATTTATTAAATTATCATATCTCCCACCACTTAAAAGCGTATCTCCTATACCTTTAGCATATCCCCTATATATTAATCCAGTATAATAATTTATATGCTGTACCATTCCAAGATCTATTGAAAGATACTCCCCGTAGCCTGCGTTTTCAACAACTTCATATACCTTTGAAATTATTTTTAATGTATCTAAAGCTTTTTCGTTGTTTATAAGTTTTTTAGCTTTTTCTATTACTTCTTTGCCTCCAAAAAGTTCTGGAAGCTTGGAAAGTATATTGCCTTTATCTTTTAATTTTTCTTTATTATCAAATATGAAGTTTTCAACTTCGCTAAAATTTTTGTTTTCAATTAAAGTTCTAAGCTGTTCTATATACTCTTCTTCAATATCTATATCTTCAACTATACTTTTAAAAAATTCTGCTTGCCCTATTTCTATTTTAAATCCTTTAAGTCCGGCTTTTATAAGTGCCTTTATTGCAGCAATTAAAACTTCAACATCTGCTCTTAGATTGTTACTTCCAATTACTTCTATACCCGATTGAGTTACTTCACTTATTTTACCGTTTAGAACTTCATTCATTCTGTACACATTTCCAGTATAGCAAAGCTTCATAGGATATTTTTTATTTTTTATTTTTGTAGCTGCAATTCTCGCTATAGGTGTAGTCATATCTGGTCTCAATACCATCATTCTTCCCATATTATCAAAAAGCTTATACATTTTTTCTTGTTTTATAGGCTGATTTTTAAGGTTATATACATCATAAAATTCAAAGATTGGAGAATTTACTTCTCTATAACCCATTTCTATATAAACACTTCTTAGTATGTCTTCTATATTTTTTTTGTTTGTACACTCATTAAATAAAATATCCCTTGTACCCTCAGGTATATATTTTCTTAAATTTATCATTCCTATCACATCCTGTAATTTACTTTATTGCTTTACCACGCTAATGTGTTAAATATATTGTACCAACATTATATGCTGATGTCAAATAAAAATTGCAAATATACACAATAATGTGGTATATAATTTTAGTATATGTAATTTAAAATAATTAATTATTAGGAGGTTTTTGTTATGCCATTTATAAATTCAAAAGTAACTGTAAAAATGGATGATTCTAAAAAAGAAACTGTAAAAAAGGAACTTGGAAATTTAATTAGTATTCTTCCAGGCAAAAGTGAAAGCTGGCTCATGGTTGGCTTTGAAGATAATTACACTTTATATTTTAAAGGTGAGAAAAAAGAAAAAGCTGCTTTTGTTGAGGTTAAAATATTTGGAAATGCTGAAAAAGCTTGTAAAAATAATTTAACATCACAAATTTGCTCTTTATTTGAAAAGGAACTTGGGATACCTAAGGATTCAATATATGTAACTATTGAGGAGATTGATACCTGGGGATGGAATGGATCACTTTTTTAAATTATTTAATTTAAAGTAAATATTTCCAATAAAAATATTATCCATTTAACACTTATATTTCTCTAATATATTTTCTATTTATGTACAAACTATAAAAGATATATAAAATTTAATTTTGCGAGTACTTCAATGAACATAAATAAACCATATTAAAGTACTCAGCGTTTCCCACTAAAGGAGGAATAGAAATGGATGATAAATGTGAAACCAAAAATAGACTTAAACAACTTGAAAATGTAGTAGAAAAACATACTAGAACAGAAAGACATTTTGAACAAGGTGCTAAGTATTCATCACCAGAATCTATAAAAACTGCTGAAGAAAAACAAAAAAGAAGAGAAGATGAAATTAACACTCTTGAAGTTAAAATAATGGGAGACACCACAAGCCCTCATGAGCAAAAGGAACAATTAGAAGAGGCCTACAGGTCCACAAGAGGATATATCGAACACAACAAGGATCATATGAGCAAAGATGACCTAAAAAACATTAAGGAAAAACAAGCCAACCGAGAACTCCAACGCCGCCAACTCGAATGGAAGTAATCCTCTGGGGTTTGGGCGGCAGCCCATGTGATATCTAAACTAAATATTAGCTCTATCCATAATCTGGGGTTTGGGCGGCAGCCCATGTGATATCTAAACTAAATATTAGCTCTATCCATAATCTGGGGTTTGGGTATTTACTCCCATTCCCTTTTTAAAAATCAATCAAAATTTAAATGTCCATCAAATATCATGATTACACTTTTATCTTTTAAATATCCCATAAATGACGATATACTTTCTTTAGGTGATATTAATACTAATAAATGTATGTGATACTTGCGCATCCACTTAGTATGTGCTAAACTTTGAGCCATATAACATCTCTTTTTGCTTAAGCGTTTAATCTAACCTGCATAGCGGGTGGCTTTTAGTTGAGGTGCTATCGCACTCTCAACCTGTTAAAAGAAAAATCATAAAATAATAATAGTGATGCTATATAGCATTACTATTGTTATTTTGCATTTTACACATCTTGGCATGATCAAATTTCTGGCTAATTACAAAATATAAACCCGACGACAACATAATAACTCCACACAAAAACATTGGTACATATGATTTTGTATAATCATATAAAATTCCTATAACAACCTGACCTATTGGAATTGCTGCATCGCATGCCGTTGAGACTACCGCTCCAATTCTTCCAAGCATCTCATTTGGTGCTTCAGCTTGGAAAACAGTTGCGGAAAACACATTTGACATTATTATAAATATTACCATAACAGTAATAAGAATTGTAATTGCAGTTATCATAAACATTAAGTTTGTAATTACACCATTATAATACAATACCAAAATGAAGCTTACAAATATTACTAATATTCCACCTAAATTAGTCGAAACAGCAAAAGATTTACTTGGTTCTATCTTTCTTTTAATTAATCCAGGAATAATTGAACCTATAACGGCTCCAGCCGTAAATACAGCTTGTATAGACCCAATGGATGCATCTGATATTTTAAACACATTTTTTCCTATATATCTTATTCCAATGTAAAGAACAGGATTAAGTGCTAAATTCATAGCAAAGCAGCAAATTGTTATTTTCATAAGTATTGCCCTTTCTTTAATATATCTAATACCATCGATAAAATCCTTTCTGAATTGATAAAAGTTAAATTTTCTATCTTTTCTATCATTTTTAGGTATTTCAATAAATACCTCTATCACTGCTGACAAAAAGAAACTTATGGAATTAAATAGAATTATATATACGATTCCAAAAAAACCAACTACTATTCCAGAAATAAGAGGTCCAATAATTTCTGGAATAAAAGAAACAGTAGAATTTACAGAATTAGCTCTTAAAAGACTTTCTTTTCCTACAATTGTTGGCACCACTGCAGATGCCGCTGAATTATAAAACATTTTTAATACAGCTAATATTATTACTGCTGTATATATATATATCATTCCTAGATAACCATTAATTTTATAAATTAATACCAAAGAACTAACCACAATTCCATTAATTACGTCAAGTATAATCATTATTTTCTTTCGATTAAACCAGTCTGCAAAAACTCCACATATGGGTCCAATTATCAATCTTGGAATTACAGCCACAGCCATTACTGAAGCAAATTTAGCAGCTGAACCAGTCACCTGAAGTACATACAGTGATAGAGCAAAACTTTGTATTTCATCTCCAGTTAAGGAAACAAATTTACAAGAAAGAAGCAACAAAAAATCCCTATTTTTCATAACATTAGTTTTCATAATTGACACCCAATTTCCATTGTATATATATTTTTTTACTTTATAATATATATTATCATAAAAGTATTAATATGTAAATAATTGAATTGTATTACAAAATACTATTACTCCTTACTTTTTATCAATAATTATATTAAATAATGCTGAAATAAAAAAGCTAATTCAATTTGCTCTTAAAAGCCTGTCTTCTTCTATAATACCTAGAAACACTTCAGAACCGGTAAAACTATATAATAAAGAAATTACTGATAATACTACAGCTGAAAAATAAATATAAGACATTGGAAGTATGCCATTTATTTTATAAACAATTCCTATAGCTAGAACTATAAGTCCATTTAAAATATCTAATAAAATCATTATTTTTTTCCATCAAACCAATCTGCAAAAACTCGACAAATTGGATCTAATATTATCTGCGCAATAACTGTAATTGCAAGAACTAATGCAAACTTAGCTACTGAACCAGTTATCTTAAGAACAAATAATAAAAAATATACAAATACACTTTTGGTTGAAGTTATTTATTTTTAATGTTATTCTATATCTATAATTTTTAATATAAGGAGCTATAAATAAATGCGTCAACATTCATTATCAAGAACAGAATTATTAATTGGAAAAGATAATCTAGAAAAATTATACAAAAGCAAGGTTGTAATTTTAGGTATAGGTGGAGTTGGAAGCTATGCTGTTGAAGCCCTTACGAGATCAGGCATTGGTACTTTAATTCTTGTAGATGATGATACTGTTTGTTTAACTAATCTTAACAGGCAAATTCATGCAACTTTTAAAACTATAGCTAAACCTAAAGTTGAAGTAATGAAAGAGAGAATTTTAAGCATAAATCCTCATTGTGAAGTGAATACATATCAAACATTTATAACTGAAGAAAATATACATGAAATAATACCTGAAGATACTGATTATGTAATAGATGCTATAGATACTGTTTCATCAAAAATTTCAGTTATATTGTGGTGCAAAGAACATAATATAAACATAATAAGCTGTATGGGAACAGGCAATAAATTAGATCCTACTCAATTTAAAATTTCAGATATATACAAAACTAAAATTTGCCCACTTGCTAAAGTAATGCGCCATGAACTAAAAAAGAGAGGTGTAGAATCTCTTAAGGTGCTTTATTCTGAAGAAATGCCTAAAAAGCCTAAGATAGGTGAAGTCATAACTTGTAAAGAAGGCTGTGTATGCACAAACGGTTCAAGAAAATGCACTGCAAAGCGTCAAATCCCGGCAAGTATATCCTTTGTTCCTCCTGTTGCAGGAATGATAATTGGAGGAGAAGTTATAAAAGACATAATAGGATACAATGATAACAAAGTGAAATAACAATGCTTTGTCACATACACATATGCGGGGTTTGGGCGTAAGCCCATTATCTTTCTAGAATAAGATAAAAGCACTTTCAATAATAAATTCTATAAATCTAAGTGGTTATTTAAAAAAAGTGGTTGCTTTGAGTTCTAGAATGATAATGGGCAGAGCCCAAACCCCGCGTATGTTTATACTCACTAAACGTTCAGATAGATTGAATTATCTAAGTATTTTATGATTTTTTTACTAAGATTTATTAGAATTTTTTAAATCGTTCCTTCAGCATTATTACTTCGCTTCCACGGTAGTTAAAGGAAAAAATTCCTCCGTACCTACGGAATTTTAGTTTTGATTATCAGGGACTATTTTCACGTATACATTTCTATTTCTTGGTCCATCAAACTCTGTAAAATATATTCCTTGCCATATTCCAAGTTTAAGCTTTCCATCTTCAACAATTACTGTGCAACTTGCTCCCATAAGTGATGACTTTATATGTGCATGCGAATTTCCTTCTGCATGCTTATAATTCCAATCTATTGGAAAAACCTTATTCAAAGTTTGTATTATATCACTAGCAACATCTGGATCTGTATTTTCATTTATAGTAATTCCCGCCGTAGTATGTGGACAAAATACAGTCAAAGTGCCATTTTGTACTTTACTTTCCTTTAACGATTTTCTAACCAAGTCAGTTATGTCTAAAAACTCTTCATTTTTATAAGTTTTTAATGAATACTCAAATAAATTATTCATACAACATACCTCCATATTCAATAACCCTTAGATTTATGATTTATCTTTTTAATGTTTCAAAGCACTATTTCTCCTATATTGCCTTTTCCTTTAAGAATTCTACGAACCTACTTAAATCTTCTTTATTTGAAAAAGCTGCTTGTGCCCTCTTAGGACTTCCACCACCTCTACCATTAAATCCTTTTATATTTTCTTTGAATATTTTTCCACACTGTACACTATCAATAGCATTTTGTGCAAAAATAATTCTGTTGTCTTTACCTGATGTCAATATGACAACTGCTTCTTCATCCTTTAAACAATCATATATACTCTCTATAAAATCAAAATCCCTATCTTCATAATGTGCCGATATAAGTTTTGAATGTGAAGATTTTAAAAGCTTTTCTGATTCTATTTTAGCTTCATTTTTTTTATACTCAGAAACTTCTTTTCTAAGGTTCATGATCTCTTCATTTTGAGAATTCACTCTATCTACTAGTTTATCTTCCTCTGTCGAAAATAACTTTTGAAGCTTACTTATTATGTCGTGTTCCTTCATAACGTGTTTAAGCGCTCTTTCTCCACATTTGAAATAAACTCTTGTCATTCCTTTATACTTTTCTGTTTTTAATACTTTTACTATTCCTACTTCACCTGTTCTAACAACATGTGTTCCACAACATGCACTGTAATCAACATCACCAAGCTGAACTATTCTTATCCTACCCTCTGCTTTTATAGCTTTTCTAAGAGGAAGTTTTTTCGCCTCATCCTTGCTCATAAAATAAGTTTTTGTAGGTACATTCATATAAATATAATTATTTACTTCTTCTTCAACCTTTTGAACCATAGATTCATTTACTTCTTCCATGTCTATATCAATTGTTATGTAATCTTCGCCCATATGAAAGCCACAGTTAACTCCCTTATACAATTTAAAAAATGCTGCAGATAAAAGATGTTCTCCTGTATGCTGTTGTATATTATCTCTTCTCCTAAGAAAATCGACCTTACATTTTGCTATTTCGCCATCAGGTTTTGTATTCATAACATGATAAATTACATCATCCTTTTCGCGAACATATTCAACTGGCATTCCATTTATAGTACCTAAATCACAAGGTTGACCACCACCTTCAGGGTAAAAAGGTGTTTTATCCAAAACAACTTCATACTTATTATTTTTTTCTATTATGTCTAATATCCTTCCTTCTCCCTCACACACGTAAGGATCATCATAAAACATTTTTTCAGTCATAAAATCATCTCCAAAACATTTTCTTTATTAATACCATTTTAGAGTATTTATTTCTACTGTGCAAGAAAAAGAAAATTTTACTTGAATTAATAGGAAAATAAGTATATAAAATCAAATGAAATTAATCTATATTTTTGTTGTTTTAAAAATGTATTTACTTATTTACCATAAATACTCCATAGTTTTACCACAAAGTATATGTTAGAATGTCAACTATACTTGCCGAATCTTCTAAACGAAGTACGGGGGATCACATTTGGGTGAATCCTTTAGAACAATATACAATAAACTAATAGTCAATAAGAAAATTTCAAAAGTTTTCTTATTATTTAACTATATGTTCCTAAAGGTAGGGTGCCTTCAACCCGAACCCGCAAGCTAACCTCGGAGGCAAAATAGAAGGAGGATACTTATGAATAAATTAAAATTTTTAGCTATTGGTGCTTTTATAGCCATAGCCGGAGCAAATTCAAGCAATGTACATGCTGCAACTTACAGTGTTAAAAGTGGAGATTCTCTTTACACCATAAGCAGAAGCTACAGTACAAACACAAATTACCTAATTGGTTCTAATAATTTAGCTAGCAGCACAATATATCCTGGACAAACTATCAAGGTTCCGGATACCGTTTATACAGTTAAAAGTGGAGATTCTCTATACCTTATAGCACATAAATTTGGTGTAACCTTAAATAATCTTAGATGGGCAAATAATATATGGTCAGATTACATTTATGTTGGACAAGCCTTAGCTATTCCTGCTAGAAGTAGTTCACAAGTTTCAGTATCACCTTATGTAATCTCATGTACAAGTTCCGAAGTTGATTTGCTTGCAAGACTTATAAATGCAGAAGCCGGTGGTGAAAGCTATACTGCAATGAAAGCAGTAGGAGCAGTAATAGTCAATAGAGTTAAAAGTGGCACCTTCCCAAATACTATTACAAAAGTTATCTATGATACTCAATATGGATACTATCAATTTACTCCAGTTGCAAATGGAATGATAAACAAGTCTGCAACTACAGATTCACTAAATGCCGCAAAAGAAGCTCTTAGAGGCGCTGATCCAACAAATGGAGCTTTATACTTCTATGATAATACTGCAACAAATACATGGCTTAGATCAAAACCAGTATCCTTAATCTCAGGGAATTTAATATTTGCATTCTAATATATATGGTTATCGACTCAACTATTAAGTTATACATGTCTCATAATGCCCAGAACATGGCGTTTTGAAACATGCATAACTTAAGTTTCGGTACGGTAACCCTTTAGTGAAACTACTGTAAAACTCAAACTATATATGTACCAAAATACCAATTTTCAAGGGATTATGGTGTATATATAGTTTGTAGTTAAGCTAGTTTCACTATAGATGTTTTTTTCTAGTTTACAAATATAATTGCACAATTTATAGTCTTAAAAATAAACGTTTAACACAGCTAATTCCAGAGGATAAAAGCCCTCTGGAATTTTATTTTATACATACTTTCATTAAAATAAAATTTATTAGTAATATTTCTCTTGAAGTAATTGCAAAATAATGATATAGTATAAGTGCAACCGCTTGCATTAATTATAATTTAAATAACTATTTCAAAGAAGGTGAATAAATGGGTAATTACGTAAAAGTAGATGAGTGGAATATAATCGAAGATGGCTTACACCTTGGCAACAATAAAATATATGAAAGCATAATGAGCATAGGTAATGGTAAAATGGGGCTTCGCGGGAATTTTGAAGAAGATTTTAGCGGCGATTCTCTAAAAGGAACATATATTGCTGGAATATATTATCCTGACAAAACAAGAGTCGGCTGGTGGAAAAACGGTTATCCTGAATACTTTGCTAAAGTAATAAATGCTACAGATTTTATTGGAATTAAAGTTAAACTTAATGAAACAAATTTGGATTTATCAAAACTAAAGGTTTCTGAATTTAAACGTATTCTTAACATGAAAGAAGGCTATTTAACAAGGAGCTTTATAGTAGAAGATAATTCAAACTACAAATACAAAGTTGAAGTAAAAAGATTTCTTAGTATGGTAAAAACAGAACTCGCAGCCATATCCTACAGCATAACACCGCTAGATAATGATTGTGAGATAATCTTTAATCCATATTTAAATGGAGATGTTCAAAACGAAGACTCAAACTATGATGAAAAATTTTGGGATGAAGTTGATAGAAGCGTAGATAATATTTCTTCTCACCTTTCTCTAAAAACGAAAAAGCTAGATTTTGTAGTTACGACAGCTATGAATTATAGTGTGTATATTGATGATACTCCTGTCAAACTAATTTCTGAGCTGCAGAACCACGAAAAATATGTAGGTAATAATTTATTAGTCAAAGCAAAAAGACAAAGCACCGTTACACTTTTTAAGTATATCAGTGTTGTAACTAATAGATATTACAAAAAAGAAGAACTTGTAGACAAGGCTTATTCAATTATAAGTGAAGCAAAACACATAGGCTTTGAAAAGCTTTTAAATGAAAGTTCTTGCAAATGGGTAAAAATTTGGAATAACAGTGATATAATAATTGAAGGTGATCCTTCTGCACAGCAAGCCATAAGATTTAATATTTTTCAGCTTAATCAAACCTACACAGGCGATGATTCAAGGCTCAACATAGGACCAAAAGGATTTACAGGAGAAAAATATGGTGGAAGCACGTATTGGGATACTGAAGCGTATTGTATTCCATTTTATCTTAGCACACGCGAAGAATACATAGCAAAGAACTTACTAATATACCGCTATAATCAACTAGAAAAAGCAAAAGAAAATGCTGCAAAGTTAGGATTAAAAGGTGCTCTATATCCAATGGTAACAATGAATGGTGAAGAATGCCATAATGAATGGGAAATAACCTTCGAAGAAATTCACAGGAATGCTGCAATTTCATTTGCAATATATAATTATGTAAGATATACAGGCGATGAGGCTTATCTTTCAGAATATGGCTTAGATGTTTTAGTTGAGACAAGCCGCTTCTGGGCTTCGAGAGCTAATTATAATAAATTTAAAGATAAATATATGATACTTGGCGTAACAGGTCCAAATGAATATGAAAACAACGTTAATAACAATTGGTACACCAACACTATGGCTTCATGGAATATTAGATACACAATGGAAGCAATAAATATTGTAAAAGAAAAATTTTCAAATAAGTATGAAGATTTAAAAAAGAAACTTAACCTAAATGAAGAAGAAATAAATTTGTGGAAAGATATAACAAACAAAATGTACTTTCCTTATAGTAAAGAACTTGATGTATTTCTTCAACAGGACGGATATCTTGATAAAGAACAAATACTCGTAAAAAATCTTGATCCTAAAAATTTACCATTGAACCAGCATTGGTCTTGGGACAGAATTTTAAGATCATGCTTTATAAAACAAGCTGATGTTTTACAAGGATTGTACTTTTTAAATGATGAATTTGATTATTCTGTAAAAAAGCATAATTTTGATTTTTATGAACCACGAACTGTTCATGAATCATCTTTATCTCCATGTATTCACTCCATCATTGCAGCTGAAATAGGTTATGAAGATAAAGCATATGAATTATATCTTAGAACTGCAAGATTAGATCTTGATAATTACAATAATGATACTGATGATGGCCTTCATATCACAAGTATGGCTGGTACATGGATGTCTATAGTACATGGTTTTGGTGGACTTAGAATTAAAAATGGCAAATTAAGTTTAAAGCCTTTTATACCAAAGGCATGGAATAAATATTCATTTAAAATAGTTTTCAGAGAGAGTCTTATAAAAGTCTCTGTTTCTACCTCAATTTTAACTATTGAACACCAGGTAGGGACAAAATTTTCTTTAATCATAAATGATAAAGATATTACATTAAATGAAAATGAAACTCTAACTATTAATCTATAATTATTTAAGAAAGGTTGTGTAGTTTATTATGAATAATAATTTACCAAAAGTAGCTTATTTTTGTATGGAATATGCAGTAGATACTTCTATGAGAACCTATGCAGGTGGACTTGGAATATTAGCTGGAGATTATATTAAAGGCGCAAAAGATTATAATTATCCTATGGTAGGTATAGGATTAAAATGGAAGCAAGGCTATAGTGACCAATATATAGATAAAGATGATAAAGCCTATGATTCCTATAAAAATTACAAATATGATTTTCTAAAAGATACTGGCGTAAAGGTTAATGTTAAAATTCGTCAAAGAAATGTAGTCTGCAAAGTATGGCTACTTGACAAATTTGGTACAGCTCCTCTTTATCTGCTCGATACTGACCTTCCTGAAAATGAAGATACTTGGATAACAGGACAACTTTATGGTTGGTTTGGAGAAGAAAGAATAGCTCAAGAAATGGTTCTTGGTATAGGTGGTATAAGAGCTTTGAGAGCTTTAGGGATAGATGTCGATGTGTACCATTTCAATGAAGGTCATGCACTTTTTGCCGGATTTGAGTTAATTAAAGAAAAAATGGATTCAGGCTTATCCTTTGATGCTGCTGTAGAAAAATCAAAAAATGAAATTGTATTTACAACTCATACTCCTATAGTTCAGGGAAATGAATCACATACCATTGATAGATTAATGTATATGGGAGCAAATAACGGCTTAACCATTGAACAGCTAGTGTCTCTTGGAGGTTCTCCTTTTAACATGACTGTAGGAGCCCTTAGACTTTCAAAAATTTCAAATGCAGTTGCTCAGCTTCACAAAGAAACTGCAAACAAAATGTGGAAAGATGTTGATGGAAGATCTGAAATAATAGGAATTACAAATGCTATTCATCTTCCAACTTGGGTAGATGAAAACATGATTTCTGCTGCTAAAAATGACGATAAAGAAGCTTTATGGAATGAACATATGAAAAATAAAGAGGCCCTAATAGACTTTGTCTATGAAAGAAATGGAGTTAAACTTGATAAAGATGCCCTCTTAATAGGTTTTTCAAGACGTGCTGCTCCATACAAGAGAAGTGATTTATTATTTACAAATAGCGATATAGTTGATCCACTGCTTAAAGAAGGAAAAATTCAAATAGTATTTTCAGGTAAAGCACATCCACTTGATGATGTAGGTAAGGAAATTGTTGAAAATTTGGTTAAATTCTCAAAGAAATATCCAAATTCAGTTGTATTCTTACAAAATTACGATATGACAATTGGAAGAATGCTTACTCACGGTTCTGATATATGGCTTAATAATCCAAGAAGACCTCTAGAAGCTAGTGGTACATCTGGTATGAAAGCTGCTATGAATGGTGTTCTCAATGTAAGTATTCTAGATGGCTGGTGGCCTGAAGCTTGCAAAGACGGTATTAATGGATGGCAATTTGGTGACGGCGTTGAATCTGAAGATATAAAGTTCATCGACGAGCATGATTCAAAGGCATTGTATGATGTGCTAACTAATAAAGTAATTCCTACTTTTTATTCAGACAGAAATAAATGGATTGAAATGATGAAAAATAGTATTTTATCTACTAAAGATTATTTTTCTGTTAAGAGAATGCTTGACGAATACTATTCAAAGATGTATGAGAAATAATAGTATTTCTAAATACAAATATAAACGGGGTTTGAGCAATAGCTCATTATCCTTCTAGAAAAAATAAAGGTACTTTTAATAAATAAATCTTAGCTAAAATCTAAAAAGGCTAAGATTTATTTAATTTTATTTAAATTGTCCCTTTAACACTGTTACTTCTCTTGATCGTAAATAGTTACTTTTGTTTTAACTATGTAAGGAGGAATATTAATGGGTAATAAACTAAAGCTAGTTTTTATAATTTTGATTACTTCCATTCTATCTTTTTCATTGAATAATAAGGTCAATGCTGCAAACAAGTCCACAAAGATCACAAGCGACGATATGATCTATTTTATAATGACTGACAGGTTTTGCGATGGAGATAAGAGCAATAACTACGAAGTTGACACATCAAATCCTTCAAAATACCATGGTGGGGATTTTCAAGGAATAATAAACAAACTAGACTACATAAAAAATTTAGGTTTTACTACTATTTGGATTACGCCAGTAGTTAAAAATGATACCGATGGTTACCATGGATACTGGGCTACTGATTTTTATAAGACAAATGAGCATTTTGGCTCAATGGCAAAGCTAAAAGAACTGGTAAATAAAGCTCACCAAAAAGGTCTAAAGGTTATTTTTGATATAGTCGTAAACCACACAGGTGTTAATCATCCATTTGTAAAAGATCCTAAAAAAGCTTCCTGGTTTCATGAAAATACACCAATAAGCGATTTTAATAACCAAGATAATGTTGAAAATGGCTGGCTTTCAGGGCTTCCAGATTTAGACCAAAACAATCTAGAAGTAAAAAACTATCTAATAAATATGGCAAAGTGGTGGATTAAAGAAACCAATATAGATGGTTACAGGCTAGATACTGTAAGACATGTGCCAAAAAGTTTTTGGAAGGACTTTACATCGTCAATAAAAAAGGATTACCCTAACTTTTATTTTATAGGGGAAGTAAATAATGGCAGTTCAGCATATATTCAAAGTTATGAGGAAACAGGAATAGATGGTTTTGTTAATTTTCCAGCCTACTACACTATAAATTCCGTTTTCAAAGGTCTTAAACCAGCCTCTGATTTAGCCAATTCCATAGATCAAGATGATATATATACGAATAGAAATTTAATGGGAACTTTTGTAGACAATCATGATGTTCCAAGATTTATAAATGACGTTACAGACCTAAAAAATGAGAGATTAGAAGGTGCTATTACCTTTATGATGACCTATACTGGTATTCCAGTAATGTACTATGGTACCGAAATTGGAATGGACGGCGGTAATGACCCAGATAACAGAAGAATGATGGATTGGAACTCTAAATCTTCAATTACTAAATACGTAAAAAAGCTTACTTCAATAAGAAAAGCCAATCCAGCCTTAACTAAAGGAAATATTGAAGTTTTATCCTCTTCTGATAATACCATATGTTATTTAAGAAAATACAATAATAATATCGTAATAGCTGCTTTTAATACATCTGATAAACCTCAAGAAATATCTTTTGATTTACCTAAGGATGATTACAACTTTCTTGATTCTCTAAAAGATTTACTTTCAGAAAAAAGCTATAAAATTTCTAAAGGAAAAGTATCTTTCACTATAAAGCCAATGCAGTCATCTGTACTAACCTTAAAAAGCAATTTAATATATCTATGCACAGCTGCAGCGGCATCAATTATAATTATTTTTGTAGTAACCATTGTTATATTAAAAAAATTGCAAAGCAATAACTAATTTTCTGCCTAAAAAGAAGGCGAAAAACTAATATTAAAGGGCTTTAACTTACTCTGCTCGTTAAAACCCTTCACTTATTTTGCTTATCAATATTTATATTTAGTACAACAGCCTCATTTTTATATATAGGAATATCTATTCTTTAAGAATGCATTCTAGATAAACCCTAAGCACTTCTCCAACACTCCATGCCTGTGCATAACACGCCTTAGGTTCATATGGAGAATCTCCGTCAAAAATTTCTGAAATGCTTCCAATACATCTATTCCTTAAATGATCATAAAATGGTTCTATTAGCTTCATACAAAGTGCCTCATCTTCATACCATTTTTTTACGGAAGAAATAAGTGGTCCCATAAGCCATCCCCATACAATTCCTTGATGATATGAAGTATCTCGCTTTAAAACATCTCCAGAATATATGCCAATATACTGTTTATCTTCCTCTTCAAGACTTCTTAAACCATACGGAGTATATAACCTTCCTAAAGCAGTTGATACAGCTCTTTTCGCCTTTTCCTCATCCACAGCTGTATATGGAAGACTAAGAGCAATTATGCCATTAGGTCTTATTTGATCATTATTATAGTCTTTACAAATGTAATCATAAAAATAGTTTTTCTTGTGGTTCCAAAATTTCTTTATAAAGCTGCATTCTATTTGTTTCTGAAGTTTACCGTAAAATTCGCATGAAATATTGAATTTTTTGCAAAGTTCCTTGTAAATACAAACTGCATTATACCAAAGGGCATTTATTTCTACAGCTTTTCCATACCTTGGAGTCACTGCAAAATCATTTATTTTAACATCCATCCACGTTAATTGAGTATCTTCGCTTCCACCACTTAAGAGACCATCCTCTTTATCCATTTTTATGCCATACCTTGTACCTTCTACGTGTTCTTCTATTATATTAGTTAAAACACTAAAGATATTGTTTTTTATAAATTCATAGTCACCAGTATATTCTATATACTTATACACGGCATTAAAATACCATAAAGAAGCATCTATTGTATTATATATTGGCTCAGCATTGGTATCTGGAAACATATTAGGAACCAATCCATCCTTTACATACATTGCAAAAGTCATTAGAATTTCTCTAGCTTCTTTAAACCTGCCAGTGCAAAGTGTAAGCCCGGTAAAAGCTATCATTGTATCTCTTCCCCAGTCTGTAAACCATGGATATCCTGCTATTATTGTAGCTTTACCTGTAGACTTTCTTTTTACTAAAAATTGATCTGCTGCTAGTGCCAAGGTTTCACTTAGTTCATCCCTAACCTTTAGCTTAGATAAAATGCATTTTTTTCTCTTTTCTTCTAACTCAAAATAATATTTTCCATCAACAACTTCTATGCTCTCTGTTGACGCGATAATACTAAACTCTCCCTTTTCATAAGGCTTAAGCTTAAATTCAAAATATCCTGGAATAAAGTGATTATCGTAATCTAAAAGTCCTCTTTCCTTTTCATTTATGTAAAACATATTTTCATACCATTTTTCATGTTTTACATAAACTGCTTTATCGGACTTTAGATTAAGTTTTAAATCATTTATATCAAATGAAATGATTACACCATGCTCATCCGTATTTTGCATACACTTAAGCGCATAAGCTTTAGTATTTTCATGATGATCTCTGTTATTTACCAGCGCCTCCACCTTCATTGTAAATGGTTTATCATTATTTATAATAGAGTAATTTATAATTGTAGTATTTTCACCATATTTCATAGTGATTTTTTTGCTTATAAAAACACCATCTACAACAAAATTTTGCACTGGAAAATATTTATTTTCAAAACTAACTTGGTTTATATAGCCATCTTCTATAGTACCATCAATTTTTTCATTTGAGTATATAATATATTTTTTGTCACCTAAAAATACTGTTTCATCAAGCTTTGATAATAAAACTCTTCTATCTACTGGTGGATTTATTGATGCTACAAGAAGGGCACTGTATTTTCTTATATTCGCTCCACATATAGTACTGCTTGAATATCCACCTATTCCATTTGTAATAAGATATTCTTTTGATATAGATGTATCAAAATTTTTTAACTCATTTTTTCCAAATCTCATGTTATAATCTCCTATTTTACAACCTTGAGTATTAAATATTCATTAGGCTTAACATCAATGCAATCATTTATTGAGATCTCTTCTCTTGAAATTAAATTATGGCATTTTAGATTGCCTATTTTCAAGTTCACCTTATGAAATTCATCACTATTATTAAGAATTACAATTATCTCTTCGCCTTCTAATACTCTCTTAAATGCCAAAACATTGTCATATTTATACAAACTCATATATTCTCCATATACTAGAGTTTTCTCTTCCTTACGAATTTTAATAAGCTTTTTATGCAAGTCTAAAAGTTCATTGTTTTGCTTATCTTCATCCCAAACCATGCATCTTCTACAATCAGGATCTTGTTCTCCGGTAATTCCAACCTCATCTCCATAATAAATATAAGGCATGCCAACATAGGTAAACTGAAATACGACAGCTAAAAGCATTCTTTCAATTTTTTCATTAGCCTCATATAAGAATCTTGGAGTATCATGGCTTCCTATTAAATTAAACAAAAGCAGATTGATCTTTTTCATATACATAACTCTACTTGAAGCAAGCTGATTATCAAAATCTTCTGCTGTTATCTTTCTCTTAGCAAAAAAATCCACACTTAAGTTCTTAAAAGGATAATTCATTATACTATCAAGTTGTTCTCCCTTTAGCCATGAACATGCTTCATGCTGTATTTCTCCAACAATAATTGCATCTGGATTTGCCTTTTTTACTGTTTTTCTAAATTCTCTCCAAAAGCTGTGATCAACTTCATCACATACATCCAGTCTCCAGCCATCTATATTAACTTCTTTAATCCAATACTCAGCAACTTCAAGTAAGTATTTTTTTACTTCTTCATTTTCAGTATTAAGCTTAGGCATAGCAAAAATTTCATTTGCAAAAGTAATATAATTTACCTTTTTAATATTTACAGGGTATTCGTTTATAAAAAACCAATCCTTATACTTTGATCTTTCTCCATTTTTTATAACATCCTGAAACGCAAAGAAGTCGTGCCCACAATGGTTAAATACAGCATCAAAAATAATTTTTATATTTCTTTCATGACATTTTTGCACTAATTCCTTAGCCTTATCTACGTCTCCAAAAGTATCGTCAATTTTGTAATAATCTTTGGTATTATACTTATGATTTGTTGAAGATAAAAATACAGGTGTAAGATAAATAAGATTAATTCCTAAATCCTCTAAATAGTCTAATTTATCTATAATTCCTTTAAGATCTCCACCGAACATTGAACTTACTGTAGGTTTCTCTCCCCATTTAAGTACATTCTTTGGATCATTGCTTTTATCTCCATTGCAGAATCTATCCGGCATTATCTGGTAAACTATTGAATTCTCTGCCCATTTTACTCCTTTATAAACATCAGCAGAATTTAAAAAAGGAAATTGGAATCCCCACTGTTCAATTGGATCTTTTAATTCTGAACAAAGTCCTTTTTCATTTAAATATACACTATTACCTGTTTTATCAGTTAATTTAAACATGTATCTGTATCTTTTATCTTGAAGATATATAGTAGTTTCGTAAAAATCAAAAAGTTCCGTTGTTTCGCTTAACTTCATTTTTTTTACATCATATTCTTTTTCCCAGTCATATCTGCTCTTGTAATATACCTCACACTTATTGATATCATTTTTCGCTGTTCTAACTCTTACTATTAAATTGTCATCATCTACACCATATACATATGGTGGTTCTACTACGTGAAATATTGCATACTTATTCATTTGTTATCCTCCTTATCGCATGTAAAAAATTAATTAGATATAAAAATAATGCAACACAATTCAATTCACAATGCACATTTTACAATGCGTAATTAATGCTAATTTTTCACCTCAATTGTGCATCATACATTGTGAATTGGTTACGTCACATTATTATTTGACTCCGAATATTAAACCATTAGCCTTTAACAGCTCCTGCTGTAAGTCCACTTTCAAGGAATCTTTGCAAACACAAAAATAATATTACTTGAGGTACAGAACCAACAACAGCTGCAGCTGCAAATTGAGTCCAATGCTTATTAAATGCATTATCTATAAAATGTTGTAGTGTAATTGCAACTGTCCAGTTAGCAGAATCCGAAAGTCCTGAACTTGAAATTGCAAACTCACTATAAGCACCTATAAATACCAAAAGAAGTATAACTGCGAACATAGGTTTTGATAATGGAAGTATTATCTTAGTAAATACTTGCCAATGTGTGGCTCCATCAACCATAGCAGCTTCATCAAGTTCTTTTGGTAGGCCGTCAATGAAACCTTTCATAAGCCATATATTAAAGGCACTACCACCTGCTAAAAACAGTGCAACTACCCATATTTTGTCAATACCATTTATTGTAATCAACATTACATATACTGCTGATACAGTCATTATCATAGGAAACATTTGTACAATAAGTAAACTCATAAGTCCATATTTTCTACCCTTAAATTTCATTCTAGAAAATGCATATGCAGAAGTAGCAGTCATAAACATTTGAGCAACACATACAACTGTACATAGTTTCAAACTATTAATAATGCTTCTTCCAAAATTCATGTCATCACCTAATGAACCATCAAAAAGTGCCTTGTAGTTATCAAATGTAATTTGCTTTGGAAAAATTGAATCACTAAAAAATGCATCTCCCTTTGAAATTGAAGCTCCAATTATAAATAATATAGGATATAAGGCACATAAGATGAAAGCCCAAATTACAATCCTATTTATCCACAAATCTCTTTTTTCAGAGGGAGTCAAATGATGTTTATAGCTAAGTTTACTCTGTTTAACATTGTTTTGTTCACGAACATTTACATTATTCTTATAAACAAGTTCGCTTTGGCTTGAATTACTCTTCATCATTAATCAACCTCCTTAAATTGTCCACTTAATTTCATCTGGAAGAAACTTATAGTACCTATTACTATAAATATCAAAACAGCCAACGCAGCAGATAAATCATATCTATAAAGATTCATTGTCATCTTATAGGATGCACTGGCAAGTATATCTGTAGTACCAGCAAATCCCGTATCTGGTCTTGCTGGAAGACCTTTAGTAAGCATGTATATATTTGTAAAGTTATTAAAATTCATTGCAAATGAAGATATAATAAGTGGAAAAGATGATGATGCTAAAGATGGCAAAGTTATTTTAATAAATCTTACAAACTTTGAAGCACCATCCATTTCAGCTGCCTCATAGTAAACATCCGGAATTGCTGTTAATGCACCAAGACAGGTATTCATCATATAAGGAACAGTTAACCACACACTTACCATTATTATGGATATTTTAGCAAGTGTAGAATTTGAAAGCCATGGTATTCCAGTGTTTATAATATGAAGACTTTTTAAAAGTTTATTTATTGCACCATAATCTTGATTTAAAATTCCCTGCCAGGAAAGTACTGCTATAGTACCTGGAAGGGCCCAAGGCAATACCAAAATTGCTTTATAGAATCCTCTTTCCTTCATGTTCTTGTTACTTAATGCAATTGCAGCGATTAATCCCAAAAAATAACTTATTAAGCAAGTACCTCCTGCAAATATAAGTGTCCATGCAAATACTGGTAAAAAAATAGGTTTTAAATCTCCAGTAAGAACGCTTATATAATTTGAAATTCCAACAAAGCTCCAGTTATCCATATGGTTTAAACTTTTATTTGTAAATGATAATACAATTGTATATATAATAGGTATAAAAGTAAGAAATATCATAGATATAATTGCAGGTGCCACATATAAATAAGGCTTTATTTTATCGTGAGTTAAACCTTTAGGTTTCATTTTCATAACCTCCATTTTAAAGAAATTATACTAAAATAAGAATAATGGGCATGTCCAGTCTCTTGTATTATAGAAGTACATGATATCTTATTCTAGAAGTATATGAACATATGCGAGGCTTGAGATAAATCTCATTATTTTTCTAGCACTACTTAAAGTATGTTTAAACATTTTATTCAAATTCCACGTTCTAATTAGTCATAATTCTTAATTTCTCCGTGTTGCTGATAAAATGCTCTTTTTATGTTCTAGAAAGATAATGGGCTTACGCCCAAACCCCGCGTATTATAAAAAGTTCCGATATCTAATTCTAGAAGGATAATGGGCTTACGCCCAAACCCCGCGTATTATAAAAAGTTCCGATATCTAATTCTAGAAGGATAATGGGCTTACG
>NZ_JAJNKE010000018.1:0-20258 GCF_021043395.1 Clostridium guangxiense | reverse complement strand
CCAAACCCCGCGTATTATAAAAAGCTCCGATATCTAATTCTAGAAGGATAATGGGCTTACGCCCAAACCCCGCGTATTATAAAAAGCTCCGATATCTAATTCTAGAAGGATAATGGGCTTACGCCCAAACCCCGCGTATGTTTAGTTTGCCATTGTTTTTATTCCTTTAGTTACATTATCCTCCATAGCTTTTGCTGCTGCTTCTGGAGTTGATTTTCCAGTAGCAAGTAATTGAAGTGCATTTTTTGCTGGATCCCAAACTGCTGATACTTCAGGAACATTAGGCATTGCCTCAGCATTTTTAGCTTGCTCTAAGAAAGCTTTAGAATTTTCATCAGTTACCTGTATTGACTTTTTAGCTGGAAGTCTGTTTCCTACCTTTCCAAGTGCAGTTAAATTCTCATCCTTTTGAAGGTATTTCATTAAATCCCAAGAAAGTGATTTATTCTTTGAATTTTTAAGAACCATTCCAACTTGAACTCCCATAAGTGATTTAAAATCTTTACCATCTACTTGAGGAAGCTTTACTATTCCAAAATTTACTCCGGCTTTCTTAAGTGGATCAACATCCCAAGGTCCACTAATATAAAGGCCAGTTTTCTTACTTTGGAAATCTCCCTTAGCTATATCACCAGTAATACTAGATTTCATAAATCCATCTTTAAATAAATCATTAATTAATTTTAATCCTGGAATTGCTTGAGTTCCTAATCCAACATCCTTAGTATCTAAAGCTCCATTGTTATTCTTAAACATATATCCACCTGTTGAAGAAATCAATCCATATGAATAGTAGAAGTTTGTTACATCATATTCAAATCCAACTTGCTTTGCTTGTGTTATTAAGTCATCCCAAGTTTTAGGTGGATTCTTTACTTTATCCTTATTATAGAATAATGCATATGTTTCAGTGAAGAATGGAACTCCATACTGTTTTCCTTGATATTTACCAGCATTCACAACGCTATCACTTAAATAATCGCTGTCATTTATAGTTCCAGAAGGTACCTCATCCAATATTCCTGCTTTAACGAAAGCACCAGTATTATCATGAGCAATTCCTATCATTACATCCGGAGCTTTTGGACTTTTAGCTACAACAACAAGTTTATTAAACTCATTTGAGTCTTTTGAAACTTTAACTTTATTTCCTGTCTTTTTAGCCCAGGCCTCACATTCTTTTCTAAGTTCTGGTATTTCAGGACCATCTAAATGTGACCATACAGTTATAGTCTGTCCAGTTTTTTTACTTGAAGTACTTGATGATGAACCACATCCAACTAGTGTAGTAGCTACTACCATAGTAGTGAGCACAGAAGCAATTACTTTTGCATACTTTTTCATTTTAATTTCCCCCTTAAAAATGATATATATTAATTATTTCATGCAACCGTTTGCAGTACATTATTATTATATAGTTTATTTTTTCATTAGTCAATAGCTTTTGATAACGTTTTTATATTTTTTTTATAAGTATATTTATGTATAATAAATATACTTTGTGTCGCATATGACATTTTATTCATTATTATTCCAGCAAACGGTTTCCCAAAGTAATTTTAGATAAACCTACAAAAAAAATATAAGTAAAATTATTACTCACTTATATTTTTAAAGATAAAATTTGCAGCATTTATACCAGCTTTGTATGCTTCATCAGCAATACTTTCTACATAATCATGCTGATGAATAACATTTCCGCAAGCAAAAATTCCACTTACACTTGTTTCCAAATTCATATCTACATAGGGTGAACCTGAAATCTTTGAAAGTGAAACATTTGCCTTTATCATTAGCTCATTTTCTGGTGAAAATCCTAATGCTAAAATAAGAGCATCACATTTCATGAACTTTGCACTATCTTTAATTACTTCATTATTTTCATCTAACTGAGCCACATACACTCCTTCAATTCTTCCATTACTTTTTATTTTTGTTACTGTATTCTTTGTTAAAAGTGGAATATTAAAATCTCTTAAACATTCCTTTTCATTCTTTTTATTACCAACACATCTGTCTCCTCTTTCAATTACAGCCTTAACCTCTGCCCCTTCTATAGTCATCCTCCTTGCAAGTATAAGTGCAATATCCTCTGATCCTAGTATTACAGCATTATTTCCAGGCATATATCCTTCTATATTAATAAACTTTTGTGCTGTTAATGCAGAAAAAATACCAGAGCAATGTGTTCTATGAAAAAATATATTACTTTTTGTTTTTTCTCTAAATCCTACAGCAAATATTACAGCTTTTGCTTTTATTTCAAGTACTCCATCACTTTCATTTACAGCTGTTATATTCATCCTATTATCCATATCAATTACTGTCGTATTAACTTTATATTCTATTTTCATATCTATAATTCTATTTTTTAGTTTATTTGCATATTCAGGCCCAGTAGTTCTTTCATCACCAAATCCATTATGTATGCACTGGTTTAAAATTCCTCCAAGCCTATCTTCTCTTTCAATTATAAGAATATTTTTAACTGCAGCTTCACTAGCTGAAATTGCAGACATGAGCCCAGCTGCTCCCCCTCCTATAATAACCAAATCATATCTTGTCATCGACACCCCTCCATACACAACAATTCTAGCCTAACTATATAATTTTTTCAATAATAAAATATACTTTTCTTTATATGTTAATAATATAGTTTAAGATTATTAATATACTTATTTCTTTTTTCTGGTATAATGTATATAATAAGCAATTTATAGTTGTAAACGTGAATATTGGAGATGATACTTATGATTAAATGTTCAGTATGCAAAAAAAATGTAGCTGTTATATTTACAAATAAAATTGTAAATGGAAAACAGGATTTAGTTGGATTATGCCTTCCATGTGCAAAAAAAATGGGCATTTCACCTTTAACTCAAATGGTTGACACAAAAGATATGAAAGAAGAAGATTTTGAAAATTTAAACGAACAAATGAATGAAATGCTTGGAAATATAGATTTAAATAAAATTATATCAGATGAGTCTGGCAACTCTATAATGAATCTTTTTAACAATGCTATATCAGGTGAATCTCAAGATATACCTGAAGAAGAAAAGGTTTCTGAAACTACTACAAATAAAAAAGATTCTAAGCCAAAAAAGGCTAAAAGGAAAAAGTATCTTGATGCCTACGGTACTAATTTAACAGAAAAAGCTAAAAATAATAAAATTGATAAAGTAATTGGCCGTCAAAGAGAAATTGATAGAGTTATTCAAATTTTAAATAGAAGAACAAAAAATAATCCTATATTAATAGGCGAAGCTGGTGTAGGAAAAACTGCTATAGCTGAAGGTTTAGCTGTTAGAATATCAGAAAAAAAAGTTCCTGTAAGATTTTATGATACTGAGGTTTACCTTTTGGAACTTAATTCAGTAGTTGCCGGAACTCAATTTAGAGGACAGTTTGAGGCTAGAATGAAAGGCATCATAGATGAGGTAAAACAGTATGGAAATATAATTCTTATAATTGATGAAATTCACAACATCATAGGAGCTGGAAATGCAGAAAGTGGCTCGTTAAACGCTGCAAATATCTTAAAGCCATCGCTTGCCAAAGGTGAACTTCAAGTAATTGGTGCTACAACAATAGAAGAATATAGGAAATATATAGAAAAAGATTCTGCACTTGAAAGAAGGTTTCAACCTGTATTTGTAGATGAACCTTCTCCTGAGGAAACTATTGAAATATTAAAAGGCATTAAAGGTTATTACGAAGATTACCATAAAATAATAATACCAGATGAGATAATAGATGCTGCTGTAAAATTATCTGATAGATACATTTCAGATAGATTTTTGCCAGACAAAGCAATTGATGTAATAGATGAAGCTGGTTCAAGAGCTAATCTTAGGAATAAAGGCCTTGTTGAACTTGAAGCTTTAAATGAGGAAATGAAAAAAATAGAAGCTCAAATAGAAAATGCTTCTCAAAACAATGACTTTGAAAAAGCTGCTGAATTCAAAGTTGAACAATGCAGAATACAGGATAAAATAGATAACTTTAAAAATCAATATAAAAATATTGTTCTCACTCTAGATGATGTTGCCTCCGTTGTAGAATCATGGACTAAAATTCCAGTAAAAAAGATAACAGAAATTGAGGCCGAAAAACTTTTAAACTTAGAAGAAAGACTTCATAAAAAAATAATAGGGCAAAATGAAGCTGTATCAAGCGTAGCAAAGACTATAAGGAGAAATCGTTCTGGATTTAAGAAATTAAGAAAACCCGCTTCTTTCATTTTTGTTGGTCCTACTGGGGTTGGTAAAACAGAACTTGTTAAAACCTTAGCAGAAGAATTATTTGAAAATAGTAATTCATTAATAAGAATTGACATGTCTGAATACATGGAAAAGCACACAGTATCAAAGCTTATAGGAGCCCCTCCAGGATATGTTGGATATGATAACGGCGGACAGTTAACTGAAAAAGTAAGGCGTAACCCTTATTCTGTAATACTTCTTGATGAGATTGAAAAAGCTCACCCAGATGTGTTTAATATACTTCTTCAAATCCTTGAGGATGGTAGACTTACAGATAGTCAAGGTCGTACAGTTCACTTTGAAAATACAGTTATAATAATGACTTCAAATGCAGGAACAAGTTTAAAATCAAATGGTATTGGTTTTACAAGAGATAATTATGTTTCTCTTTCAAATAGAGTTGATGATGTTTTAAAAGAAACTTTTAGACCAGAATTCTTAAACAGAATAGACGAAACCATAATTTTTACAGAGTTAAATAAAATAGAGTTAAAACAAATCATAGACTTAATGCTTAAAGAAATTTTAAGAGAAGGAAAAGAAAAAAATATTGATATAGAAGTTTCTGATGACGTAAAAGATTTTATCTTGGAAAAAGGATATGATAAAAAATATGGTGCACGTCCATTAAGAAGAACTATACAGAAATATATAGAAGATGAACTTGCAGAACTTTATTTAAAAGGTGAATTCAAAAACGTTAACCGCATAAAAATATATATGAAAGATGGAAAAGTGAACTTTGAATAAGCTTAAATCAAGGAACATTTAGGCTCATTATAAAGTTTTATAATAATTGATATCAGTTCTTTGTCATGAATGCTTAAGTTATATCTTTAATGCTTTAACTATACTAATAGCATATACAAAACGAACGTAAATATTATAGCTTTACGTTTGTTTTTATATAATTCCTCTAACGTTGAATCAAAGCATAAAAAATTATTAAAGGGGATTTTATCATGAAGGATAAGAATAACAAAACAAACGATAAACAGAAAAAAGATTCTATTAAAACTTTTATTGCAAATATTAAAAATGGTGAATTTGAAAAAACATGTGATGAAATTTCAGTAAAAATAAGGTTGCCAAAAAATAAGGTTGCATATAATTTTGCAATAAAAGTTTTAGCTACAATAAATCGTGAAAGTATTATAGCATTTAATACATTTGAATTAAATACGTTTGAGGATATATGCAATGCTTTACTATCTGTATTAAAAACACCCTCATACAATGAAGATTCAAAACAAATATTAGGGAATTTTAATGGTTGTGATATTAATTTTGATGTTGTTTGTACAATCTCTGCTGTAAATAAAAAACTTAAGCCAAGTGAGATAATAGTTGGTGAGTTTAATAATTTTACATATAATTTAAGTGATAAATCTATAATCGGAAACAAATATCTTTATATAACTAATTTAGGCAACCTTATAAGCTATGATGAAGGTGGCCTTTTTGCAGATTCAAAATCTACCGTTTGGAGTTCTATAGAATACTCATTCCTTAAAGATTCATGTAAATTTCAGTTAAGTCCATATTTAACAAGAATAAAGGCTACCATATCCATAAAGGATTATTTAAAACTTTCTCTTAAAACAAATAATTTTTTAATAGATTATACAAGCTTACCAGCTATAATGTACACAAATAATAATTTTTCAGTAGTAGACATAAACTACACTAATGACAGCTTTACAATAATAGGAGAAGATAATAAAAAATTTTATGTGAGATTCATTAAAAGCATAAATTTTCAAAATGAATGGTAGCAATGCTCTATAACAGCTTTTTCAGATGAAATCAACGATATTATTGACCTTAAATTTATATTCTTTAATGAAATCACTTATCAAACTATAAAAAATGATTATCTAAAAATTGATCAACACATGCTCTTATTTAATCACATCAATTCTGAAGATACAATTTATTGTGAACAAACCTGCAAGCAAACAGTAAACTTACATTCCTTAAGTGTTTCTAACTATAAAGATATTTCCATTTACAATAAAAATTTAATTTTAATCAGCAATAAATATATTAAAATATTAGACTACAATATATGTGTACCCAAATTAGTTTTAAATTTAGATGAATGTACATTAATAAATAATCCTTACTCTTCTGATATTTATATAGACTATAAAACAGGTATACTTTCAGCTAACAATATTTTTAATCTTAATTCAGTAAACGGCATATCTGAATTAAATGATAATTACTGTTTTATTCTAAAAAATGATATTTATTATTTGTTAAAAATAAGTATGTTTGAAAATTGCATAAAATTTATTAATTGCACTGATGAATACACTATTAATTATAAAAATATTAAATCTTTTGATTTGCTAGATAATCAATATAATGACATTATCAAACTTCAGATAAATTCTTCATCTCAATATACTGTAATTTTAAGTAATGATTTATATATGAGCTTATTGAAAAAATGGATACATTCAAAATTAGCTTCATTAAATGATTTAAATTCCACATATTATGTTTGGTCTAAATCTTTGAGAGATATAATAATATTTTACTATTTTTCTTTACCAGTTGGATTAAAACTCGCCTTAAATAATATAATTGGAGAAAATAGAACTGTTGATTCCTTGAAAAAAGATGATAAAATAAAGATAATTAATATTTTATACAATGATCTCAAAGAATATAAAAATTCGCTTATGGAATTTTCGGCATATTTTTCAACAGAATTATTTTCAGAACAATCAAAAGATGCTAATCCTAAATTTAAAGCATCCTTTGATATATTACAAAGAGAAATGACATTAGCTTATAATCAAATAAATACACATATTAATAGTTGTATAAATGAATTGAATCATTTAACATCTTATGTGTATCCTGAACTTGATATAAGGGAAGCAATAAATAAAGCAAGCAGAAAAAGATTTGGAAGAAATTCTTTAATATACGCTGGACTAACTCTTATCACTGGAGGTATTAACTTTTTAGTAGGCGCTGGTATAAACGGAAGTGGTATATTTGATCAATTGGATAGAGAAAAAATTAATGACAATATGGAAGAATCAAAAATTAATATATATTTAAATAATACTATTAACTCATTATATACATTTATAGATAAAATGATGCCTAGATATATTGCTGATATAAATGAAATGGTTGCCAATTTAGCAGGTTCTATAACTCCTTTTTATAGTAATGATGATATAAAATTTTTAAAAGTATGTACAGAAAATAACAAACTATTTTTAGAAACATCCATAGATGATAACCTCTTAAAACGCAAGCAAATTTTAGTAAGATACATACTTGATAAAACATCAAAATATGAAACTAACTTTTTACAAAGTTCGGGAAGTAATGTAAAAAGACTAACTAGAGCCGAATATTACAAACAATTAGAAGGAGGAAAATAATATGTTGCTAGATCCATTTGAAAATTTAAGCTCTTTTATTGATTCTATTAATCAGATTCCACAAGATATATGTGCAGATGAAAACCTAGATGACCCAGAGGATATGCATTTCGTTTCTCCACACTGGGTAGATGGCTATATTACAGATGATGGTACAGATGTTGATGGATACTGGCGAGATGGTGATGGTGATACAAGCCACGATTTGAGTATCGAAGATGGCGGCGGTTATTGGGCTCATGATCCATCCTAAATTTATATTCTAATTAATTATCTACAAAATAGGGCTGTTGATTATTATCACAACAACCCCCTAATTTTTTATTTATTAAGTTTTAAGATTTTCTGCAGTGAAACGGAAGAAAATCATCCTTCACTGTACTCTGTGCTCTCTACTCTGTGCTCTTTTTTCTAAGCCTTTCTAAATTACTTGTAAAAATACTAAACAATTTAATTTAAAAATTTCATGCATTCCAGCTATATATTAAAACTCTCCGTCACAAAGCTTTACAAGTTTTTCTCTTATCAATTCTGAGTCAACCTTAAAAAGAATGTCTATCTCAATTGTAAAACATTTTATAAGCTCTTTATATTCTTTCATATATGGATAGTCTTTAAGTGCTCCACACTGCATAATCTCAAGATGCTTATTTATTCTAGTTTCATATTCAGATAGCTTGTCTATTTGTGAGTAATAGTTAAAAAATTGCTGCATTTCTAATCTTGTAAGCTTTGATGAAATTTTAGCAAAAGCTTCAATCCAATTTTTCATGACTGTTATACTGCTTATTTTTACAAGAGTGAACCGTTTATTTTTAAAAAGTCTATTTGTCCTTTCCATATCTGCTTTAATAAGTCTGGAATAATTTCTTACACTTTCTCTAGATTTTATATCACTTATTTTTTTAGCATAACTCATCCTAGCCCAAACAGTAAGAAAACATCCCATTGACATACCTATAATAGTACAGTAAAAAATTGTTTTTATTGATATATATGTTTTTCCTAAATTTTTATAATATATATAAGGGAACACACTTCCAATCAAAAGCACAATCAAAATCATTACCCATACTATTATAAATATGTGTTTTTCTAAAAATCTGTAAATCCTATAAGTCTTTTGCTTTCTATAACTTCTTTTTTCGCTGCGTTTTTTTATATTTAACTCAGCTACCATATGTATTCATCACCTCTTAAATACTCTATAATGGTATATCTCTAGTAATACAATACATATTATAGCATAATTTCCGTTTTTTTACAATAAGTATTTTATCTTTCGCCTAATTTTAGGTTTGGAATTGCATTTATGTCAAAAGAAGCTGTCCTCCCTTTTTTATATTCAAAATAAGCTGCACTGGCTATCATTGCTCCATTATCTGTACACAAGATTGGTCTTGGCACCATTACTTTTATTCCAAGTTTTTCTCCTTCTTGTATCATTTTTTCCCTTAAAAATGAATTTGATGCCACTCCTCCTGCTACTGCTATTCTATTAACCTTTTTAATTTTACAAGCTTTCATAGTATTATCCACAAGAAAATCAACTACAGACTTTTGAAAAGAAGCTGCAACATCTTTCTCACTTATATCCTCATTTTTCATCTTTTTTGTATTTAAGTATCCAAGCACTGCTGATTTAAGTCCACTAAATGAAAAATCAAGAGAATTATCATGAAAATTTGCTCTTGGGAATTTGATAGCATCCGGGTTACCTTCTTTTGAAACTTTCTCTATTTTAGGTCCTCCTGGATAACCAAGTCCAATTGCTCTTGCAATTTTATCAAAAGCTTCCCCTGCCGCATCATCTCTTGTTTGCCCTATTACTTCAAACTCTCCGTAATCCTTCATATAAACTATAAACGTATGTCCTCCCGATACAACTAGGCACATAAATGGTGGCTCAAGTTCAGGATATTCTATGAAATTTGCACTTATGTGCCCTTCTATGTGATTTACACCTACAAAAGTTTTATGTGCAGAATAAGCAAGCCCTTTTGCATATTGAAGTCCAACTAAAAGTGCTCCAACAAGCCCCGGTCCATATGTAACACCGACAACATCTATGTCATCTAATGTCATATTTGCATCACTAAGTGCTTTTTCAACTACAAAAGAAATATTTTCAATGTGTTTTCTTGAAGCTACTTCCGGCACCACTCCACCAAATTTCGTATGAATATCTATTTGAGATGATATTACATTTGATAAAACCTTTCTTCCATTTATAACAATCGATGCAGCAGTTTCATCACAACTGCTTTCTATTCCAAGTACAACTATATCCTTTTTCATTAAAATTTCCTCCAAATTACTTTGTAAGCAAAACCAGCTAATCTAAAACTATGTATGCACTATAATTTTAAAGTATAAATATTTTAAATGCTGCAGTGGTTTCACTTTTATGCACTTTATATATTTTATCACAATGAAAAAGTCTTATAAACCTTATACAATATAAAAAGATTCCAAAATACTATTACTTCGCCTAAATTCGGTTGGCTTAATCTAATTCTTCACCATTTGTAGCTATGACTTTCTTGTACCAGTAAAAGCTTTTCTTTTTTAACCTACTTAAAGTTCCTTTTCCTTCATTATCCTTATCTACGTATATAAAGCCATAACGCTTTTTCATTTCACCAGTTCCTGCGCTTACTAAGTCTATACAACCCCAAGTTGTATATGCGATTAAGTCAACTCCATCTATTATGGCCTCTTTCATTTGCTCAATATGCTCTCTTAAGTATTTGATTCTATAATCATCATTAATGGAACCATCCTCTTCAATCGTATCAACAGCCCCTAAACCATTTTCAACAACCATTAATGGAATTCTATATCTATTATAAATATTATTTAAAGACCATCTTAATCCCTTAGAATCAATTTGCCAATCCCAAGCACTTGCTTTTAAATATGGATTTTTTAATCCAGTTGAAACATTTCCTTTTGATTTATCCTTATTTCCTTCAGCACTTACGCAGTTTGAACTATAATAGCTAAAAGTATAAAAATCAACACAACCTTCTTTTAAAACTTTATCATCATTTTCTTCCATAGCTATGTTTATATTATTTTCTTTAAAATATCTTTTTGCAAATCCTGGGTATTCTCCTCTTACCTGTACATCCGAACATAAAAAGTTATTAATATTATCCTTTTCTTGAGCCAGAAGTAAATCGTCTGGATTACAAGTAAGTGGATATGTACACATGTAAGCTATCATACACCCTATTTTAAAATTATTATTTATTTCATGTCCTAGTTTTACCGCCTTTGCACTTGCTATAAACTGGTGATGAAGTGCTTGAAATCTAAGCTGCTCATCATCAAACTCTATATTATTAAGTTCTCCATTTCCTTTTGGCATAATTGCTCCACCCATAAATGTTCCAAAAGGTGTCGTCAAACAATTAATTTCATTAAAAGTAAGCCAGTACTTTACAACATCCTTATATCTATTAAAAATAACATCACAGTATCTAACAAAAAAATCCACTAGCCTTCTATCTGCCCACCCATTGTACTTCTTAGTTAGACTAAATGGCGCCTCATAATGTGATATAGTAACCAAAGGCTCAATATTGTATTTTTTAAGTTCCTTAAATACGTTATCATAAAACTTTAACCCTTCCTCATTGGGTTTATCATCATCCCCATTTGGAAATATTCTTGACCACGCTATAGACAACCTAAATACTTTAAAGCCCATTTCAGCAAACAGTTTTATATCTTCTTTATACCTATGATAAAAATCTATACCCTCATGATTTGGATAATATTCATTTTCATCTAAAACGGGAGTAATTTTTCTAGAAGTTGTATGAGTTCCACCAGTTAAAACATCAGCACCACTAAGCCCTCTTCCGTCCTCATCATATCCACCTTCAAATTGGTTAGCTGCCGTTGCCCCACCCCATAAAAATCCATCTGGAAATCCATTAATTAAATGTTGCATAGCTCTTCCTCCTAATTTAATAAATATATTTCGTAATATATATTATCATACATGTTAACCGTTTTCATTGCAATAGATTTAATAACATTACTATATAAAATTTGTATACCTATATTTAAACTGAACATATGTTTGTGTTATAATATTTAATGTAGCTTAACAAAAAATTAAATACAATAAATTTATTATACGAATATAAACAGGGAGTATCACATGAAGAATAAATATGCAAAGATAGTAGTTGATGGTTCACCAATTTCAAAATCAAATTTCAAATTGTTTAATGTAAACGGAAGAGCTATTTTACCATATAATTCTGGTAAGTACCACGATAGATATGCCTTATATGAAGAACAAATAGCTTACGCGGCCCGCAGTCAAAACCCAGATACTTTAATCGATGAAGCTGTTATAGCAATACTCAAGGTTTTCTATAAAAGTAAAAAAAGACACCCAGATACAAATAACATAACAAAAAGCATATTTGACGGGGTTGAAAAAAGCGGAATAATAGTGAATGACGCTCAAATAAGACGAATTATAATAGAAGAATTTTATGATAATAAAAACCCTAGATTTGAACTTGAACTTTTTGCAGAAAGTAAATTTAAAATTAGCTATTCCGTACTTGAAAGAAAAGAAGAGGAAGAACCTATATTATACGGTCCTCCACCAAATAGAAAAAAAGCTTCCGTTTCATCTCTTTTAAAGCATAAAGCTGAAGCTAAAGATGACAATTCCATAGTATGCCAAGTATGTGGAAAAGTTGTTTCTAAATCAAACTGCATATCTGCAAACAGCGGCAAACTTATAATATGTAAGAATTGTTTTTCTAAGTTACTGTAAATTATTTTTAAGTGCCATTATTGCCATAATATATCCGTAAAAACCAAATCCACATATCTGACCAATACAAGCAGGAGCAGTGACAGATTTCCTTCTAAACTCTTCTCTTGTATGAATATTGCTTATATGAACCTCTACAGTAGGAATATTCACACCTTTTATAGCATCATATATTGCTATACTATAGTGAGTATAAGCTCCTGGATTTATGACAATACCATCTACCTTTTTATTGTACGCATCTTGAAGAAAATCTATAATTTCTCCTTCTGAATTGCTTTGAACCACTTCTACATTTGCCTCAAGGTTTTTACCTTCGTTTTGTATATATTCGCATAAATCTTTATAAGTATTTTTTCCATATATATTTTTTTCTCTTATCCCCAAAAAATTGATGTTAGGTCCATTTACAACTAATATATTCATATTATCCCCCTCTTTTCCAGTTCAATTCTTATATGCTCTATTACCTTTTCAACATTTTCATCATTAAGTACTTCAAAGTCACAGTACTCTTTATAGAGTTCAAATCTTTCTTTATAAAGTTTTTTTAATTTCTCTTTTCCTTCTTTAAGAAGCGGCCTCGTTTCTGTATCTACATCACTCATTATTTTATTAAGAGGTCTGTTTATAAATACAATTATTCCTTTTCCACTTAAGACAGTCATATTTTTTCTTCTTTTTATGACTCCTCCTCCTGTTGATATAATCATATTGTTCATGCTAGATAGCTCTATTACGGTTTTACTTTCAATATTTCTAAATACCTCTTCTCCATCTTTAAAAATATCCGAAATACTCTTTTTTTCAGTTTTCTCTATATACTCATCAATATCAATAAATTTCATTTTAATTTTTTCTGACAAAATTTTACCTATAGTTGTTTTACCGCATCCAGGCATGCCTATTAAAATCACATTATTTTTCACCATGGCCGCTCACCTTTTCAATCAAGCTTTCATATATCTCATCTACAATTTCTTCATCAATTAGAGTATCATTCCAAATCTCTTCTGAAGCAATAGCCTGACTAACGAGCATATAAAGACCATTAACAGCCTTAACCTTGCTTTCTCTTGCATGCTTTAGAAATTCTGTTTCAAGAGGATTGTATATAAGGTCAACTGCTGTGGAAAATCTAGCTACAATTTCTTTATTTACTGGTGAAACTCCCGTCTTAGGAAACATCCCAGCTGGTGTACAGTTTACTATAATATCTCCATTTTTAATGTTGCCAAGTTCTTTATAATCTATAATTTCATAATTACCGAATTCACTCAAAGCTTTTTCTGGATTTCTACTTACAATATATAACTTTTTGCACTTATTATCAGAAAGATATTGTATTACGGCTTTTGCTGCCCCGCCGCTTCCTAATACTGCACAAATTGAATCTCGAACTTTTACATCAAACTTTTCAAGCATTTTTCCAAAACCTATATAATCAGTATTGTACCCTCCTAGTTTGTTTTCTGAAAACTTCAAGGTATTTACTGCCCCTATATTTTCAGCTTCTTTAGATATATAATCTAAAAATTTAATAACATCAGTTTTGTATGGTATTGTTACATTAATTCCTTTGCAGCTTATAAGTTTAAAACCTTCCAATGCTTCTTTTAATTTATCCTTAGGAATTTCAAATAAGTTATATATAGCTTTTTTATCGGATTTTTGAAATACAGATTCATGGATTTCTGGTGAAAAACTATGTCCAAGCTTTTCACCCAAAAGACCATAAATTTCAGAGCCTTCTTTCTCTTTTTGTCCCATTTCATTTTCTTCTAATTTTTTGCTTACATTCATAAGATTTATAAAGAGAGCTTCCAATGAATTTGAAAGTTCTTTATTCTTTAAATAAGAAATATTTTTAGTTATAACCTCTTTTTCTCTTTTAGAATTAAGCACTGGAAGATTATTTTTCTTTTTGTAGTCTGCAACTTTCTTTACAAGCTCCATTCTCTTTTCAAAAAGCTTAGTTAATTTCCTATCCACTTCATCGATTTCATTTCTTATATTGTCAAGTTCATTCATCTTTATCACCTCGAAATAATATCAAGAATACCAATTGCACATACTGCTTCTATAACCGGAACTGCTCTAAGCGTAATGCATGGGTCATGCCTTCCAATAATAGCTATGTCGTCATTTTCCTTTGTTTTCAAATTTACTGTTTTTTGTTTTCTATATATTGATGCCGTTGGCTTGATAGCTGCTCTAAATATCAAAGGCATTCCGTTTGTTATTCCTCCAAGTATTCCTCCATTATTGTTTGTATAAGTTTTTATATTCTTATCTTCATCATAATAGTACTCGTCGTTTGCTTCAGAGCCTTTAAGTTTAGCTATATCAAAACCCAAACCAAACTCCACTCCCTTAACTGCCGGAACAGAAAATAACAAGTGACTCAAAGTGCTTTCAACAGAATCAAAAAATGGATCACCTAAACCTACTGGCAAATTTAAAGCACAGCATTCAATAACTCCTCCTACAGAATCAAGTTCATCTTTTACTTTAAGTATTGCCTTTTTCATTTCTAAGCCTTTTGCATCATCCATTACAGGAAATTCCTTACTTACAAGTTCCTCAAGAGTTTCTTTATTTATATTGACTTTATCAAAATACTTTTCTTTAATGTCATGAATGCTTAAAATATGACTTCCTATTATTATGTTTTTTTTCATTAGAATCTGCTTTGCAACAGCTCCTGCAAAAACCAGAGGCGCTGTAATTCTTCCAGAAAAATGTCCGCCTCCTCTATAGTCATTAAAGCCTTCATATTTTACAAAGCCAGTATAATCCGCATGTCCCGGTCTTGGTGTATCTTTTATATTGCTGTAATCACTTGAATGTTGATTACTATTCCATATAAGTGCTGTAAGTGGAGTTCCTGTAGTTTTTCCATTAAAAAAACCACTTACAATTTGCACTTCATCTCCTTCTTTTCTCTGAGTAGAAAACTTATTCTTGCCAGGGGCTCTTCTTGCCATTTCCTTATTTATAGCTTCCATATCAAGCTCTACTCCTGGTTCTAGTCCGTCAATTACAATGCCTATAGCTTTTCCATGTGATTCTCCAAATATAGATACTTGTATTTTATTTCCCCACACACCACTCATCTACATCGCCTCCAAGTTTTTTAAAATCGTAAAAGAACTGTGGATATGATTTTTCTACACATTCACTTCCTTCTATTACAAGCTCCTCTTCACATTTTAAGGATGCAATTGCTAAAGCCATAGCTATTCTGTGATCATTCCAGCTTTGAACTTTTCCGCCTTTTAAAGTTTTCTTTCCATGTATTATAAGTCCATCTTTCTTTTCAATTACTTCTGCACCTATTTTATTAAGCTCTGTGCTTATTGCACTAAGTCTATCTGATTCTTTTATTCTAAGTCTTTCAGCATTTATTATTTCGGTAGTTCCACTGCTTAATGCTGCTAAAACAGTCAAAATTGGAACTAAGTCCGGACATTGAGATGCATCAATGGTAATTCCTTTAGTATTTGAAGTTTTGGTACTAAATTTATTTGTATCTATATCTCCGCCCATAGCTTTTATAAGCTTTACTATAGCTTTATCGCCTTGAAGTGAACTAGCATTCAAATCTTCACATACTATATTTCCATTTAAGATTCCTGCTACAAGCCAAAATGCAGCTTGCGAAAAGTCTCCTTCAACTCTATAATTTTGGCCTTTGTAATTTTGATTTCCTTTTATGTAAAAACTCTTATAATCATTATTTGCAATAACCACACCAAATTTTTTGAGCATATCTATAGTCATATCTATATATCCAATAGATTCAAGCGGTGTTGTTATTTCTATTTTTGAATCTCCATTAAGTAATGGAAGTGAAAACATAAGTCCACTTATAAACTGAGAACTTATATTTCCCTTAAGCTTAAATGTACCTGGCTTTAAATCCCCATTTATGCTAAGAGGAAGAAATTCCATTTTAGGATGTGAATATTCTATACTCTGTTCATCAAATATATTAAAATAAGGTTCTAAAGGTCTTTTAGACAACTTGCCCTTACCATAAAAAGTGGATTTTCCATTGTATAAAAGTGATACTGGAATCAAAAATCTTAATGTAGAGCCAGATTCACAGCAATTAAGCTGCTTTTCCACATCCTCGCTGGTTTTTCCACCTTTAATAATTACTTTATTCTTATTATCAAAATAAGAAATGTAAGCTCCAAGTTCCTTCATACAGCCCAAGGTAGCATCAATATCTTTTGAATAAATCAAATTTTCTATAGCACTTTCCTCCTTTGAAAGTGAAGCACATATTATAGACCTATGGCATAGACTTTTAGAAGCTGGTATTTTTACAATTCCTTCCAAGCTCGAAGGATTTATTTTAACGCATCTCAATCTGTACACCCCTTTAAACCTTTAAATATTTATCCATCTCTGATTTTTTTATCTTTTTTATAAAGCATTCGCCTATATTCTTAATTAAAATTATATTTATAAAGTCTCCTCTTGTCTTTTTATCTAATGCTGCTGTTTCAATTATCTTATCCTTATTAAGTCCTTCTATATTGTAACTTAAATTATATTTCTCTAAAACCTTTTTTATATCTAAAGCAGTTTCCTTTTCTGTAAGTCCAAGTTCTTCACTGTTTTTAGTTATTGCATACATACCATACGCAACACCTTCTCCGTGAGTGTACTTTTCATAATTAAAAAATTCTTCAACAGCATGGCCTATAGTGTGTCCAAAATTAAGTATCATTCTCTCGCCATTGTCTTTTTCATCATTTTCAACTACAGCTTTTTTAATGCTGCAGCAACTATATATTATATCTTCTATATTTTCTAAAAGTTCACTGTCATCTTTAAAATTCATTAACTTATAAAATAGTTCCTTATTTCTTATTGCCCCATATTTTATAACTTCTCCCATGCCATCATGGAGAAATCTTGTACTTAGTGTTTTTAATAGAGTTGGATCAATGAATACAGCTTTAGGATGATAAAAGTTTCCTACTAAATTTTTACCTTCTTTAAGGTCAACTGCTACTTTTCCTCCTATGCTGCTGTCTATTTGTGCTAAAAGAGATGTTGGAATTTGAATGTAGGAAATGCCTCTTAAGAATGTAGCTGCTGCAAAACCGCCAAGATCTCCAACTACACCTCCACCAAAAGCAATTATTAAATCGCTTCTTGAAATCTTAACCTCCGCAAGTCTAGAATATACTTCTGTAAGAGTTTCTATACTTTTGCTTTTTTCTCCAGGCTTAATTACTATTTTATGCAAATCATATTTTTTTAAACTTTTGCATAATCTTTCATAATATAACTTTTCTATGTTTTCATCAGTTATAACTACAATTTTTTGCCCTGAGTAAACTTTAGATATTTCTTCTTCTAAGTTATCTATAATTCCATTTTTTATATAGATATTATAGTTTGCATCTGCTAAATTAATATTTAAAGTTTTCAATTTAATTCCCCCTTTTTTACAGCTGCATTTTTCATGATGGTCTTAAGTCTTTCTGAATCATCATTTTCAATTGCTTCTTTTATATCCGCAATGCTTTCTTGAAATTCATCAATAGACTTTAATAAATTATCCTTATTACTTAAAAAGAGTTCACACCAGAGCTCTGGATTTATGCTAGCCACTCTAGATTCATCTTTAAAACTTCCACCCACAAAATTTTTTATATTTTTATCTACTCCTTTTGAGTTTATAAGCGATAAAGCTATTACATGTGGAAGCTGACTTGTTACAGCAATTAACTTATCATGCTTTTCTGGTGTAACAATAGAAATATTTTCAAATCCAATTGCTCTTATTAAATCTTCCATGTAATCTATAGTTGTTTTTTTATTTTTTTCAGTTGGTGTTAAGATATAATTTGCTCCCTTAAATATATCTTTAGAGGCATACTCAAATCCGCTGGATTCTTTTCCCGCCATTGGATGTCCTCCTATAAATTCTACATCATATCCATTTAAAATACTTTGAATTATATTTATATTATTCCCCTTTATTCCAAGAACATCTGTAATTATAGCCTCTTTTTTAAAACTTTTCGCATTTTTCTCTATTATGTTTACAGCAGCCTGTGGATATACTGCAATAATAATAACATCTGATTTTTCGATAGGGATATGTGCTGAAGAGTCACAATATCCCTCATCTATTATTTTCATATGGGCTGCCTTTTTCAAGGTGTTTTCATTTGTGTCCACGCCCCATACGTGTCCATTATTAATTTCTTTAAATGCCATAGCGTAAGATCCGCCTATAAGCCCCAAACCAATGACGGTTATATTAATATTAAGAATTTTCTGCATTTAATTCACCTTCAACCCCATACTTATTACATTTCTCTATCTTCAACTGCTGCAATAGCCTTAAGTTTTCCCATAAGTGCATCAAATTTCTTAGGCTTTATTGACTGTTGTCCATCGCACAAAGCATGTTCTGGATCATTATGCACTTCTATTATAAGTCCATCAGCGCCTGCTGCTATTGCTGCCTTTGACATTGGTTCAACCATCCACCATAATCCTGCTGCGTGACTTGGATCAATTATTATTGGCAAATGGCTTAATTTTTTTATAGCTGGTATTATACTTAAATCAAGGGTATTTCTAGTATAAGTTTCAAACGTTCTTATTCCCCTTTCACATAAAATTACATTTTCGTTTCCACCAGCCATTATATACTCGGCAGACATTAAAAATTCTTCTACTGTAGCACTTAATCCTCTTTTTAAAAGTATTGGTTTTCTTGTTTTTCCAAGCTGCTTTAAAAGTTCGAAATTTTGCATATTTCTTGCTCCAACTTGAATAATATCTACATCCTCAACAAACCTATCAATCATATCTGCTGACATTATTTCTGTTACTATAGGAAGACCTGTTTCCTTCCTTGCAAGCTTTAATAAATCAAGTCCTTCTTCTCTTAACCCTTGAAAGCTGTATGGTGAAGTCCTTGGTTTAAAAGCACCACCTCTTAAAAATGAGGCTCCACTTGCCTTTACACTTTTAGCTATTTCAATAATTTGCTCTTCACTTTCAACCGAACATGGTCCTGCTATAACAGGCACTTTATTTCCACCTATTTTTATTCCACATACATCTACTACTGTATTTTCAGGATGAAAAGCTCTATTTGCTTTTTTATAAGGTTCTTGTACTCTCATTACTCTATCGACACTTTCACAAGCCTGTATTTGTTCTATATTAACATCACTTGTATCTCCAAGTAATCCTAAAACCACATAATCCTTTCCATTCATTACAGTTACCTTACATCCATATCTCTCTAGAATACCTTTCATTCTTGCAATTTCATTTTCTTCTACGTTGTGCTTTAATATAACTACCATAAAAATTAGCCCCTTCCATTTACTTATTATTTTTATAAAAAAAATAGAGCTCTTTAATGAGCTCTATATTTTAACAAAAGAATATCAAATATTCGTAAGTGTATCAATATATATAATTTAACTTGTAAAACCCATTAGAAAGAAAATCTTTTATTTTTTTGTATGAAAAAATGCCAGCGCCACTAAAGTAATAATAGCCCAAGCTAAAGTAATAAAAGTTTTTAGTTGTATTTGCCTTTCTAAAGTTTTTCATAAGTAATCACTCCAATTAATTTTTAAGAATCGCTTTGAGGTAATTATAACACACATAATATTTATGTCAACAACGAAGGGTTGTTTTGATAATATAATTATGATTGAAAAGTGATAATGTCTTAGTGTACCACATTTGATTATGTCCTCAAAAACAAAATTTATAGTATAA
>NZ_JAJNKE010000017.1 GCF_021043395.1 Clostridium guangxiense | reverse complement strand
ACTTTTCACATAAGTGAAAAAGTTAGTTTTTTAATGAGCAGGGCGAATTAAAACCCTTCACTCAGCTCGACAAATTCTAGTTTGTAAGGATAAATTTGGTATTGGTAATTTAAATATTTCAGCTTGTTTATCTATATATACGTTGTATTACCTGAAAGTCTAAAATTCTCTATCAAAGAAGTGGTTAATCTTAGCCCTGGAAGCATAATGAGCTAAAACAAAACCCGCGCGTTATATTCTTCCTCCATCAACAGTTAAAACCTGTGATGTTACATATGAAGCCTCATTGCTTGCTAAAAACACTACTGACTTTGCAATTTCTTCTGTCTTACCAAACCTCATCATTGGTATTTCATTTATGAGTTCGTCTTTTTCTTCTTTAGAAAAATTTTCATTCATGCTTGTATCTATAACTCCAGGAGAAATGGCATTGACCCTTATGCCTGATAGAGCTAGTTCTTTTCCTAGTGCTTTTGTAAATGAATCAATTGCACCTTTTGAGGAAGAATATAAAACTTCACATGAAGCGCCTACACTTCCCCATATTGATGATATATTTACTATAGAACCTGACTTTCTTTTAATCATGTCCTTTACCGTATAGCTTGTGCAATTATAAACGCCTTTAAAATTTACATTCATTATTTCATCATAGTCTTTTTCAGCCATATCTATAAAAAGTCCTATTTTAGATATTCCAGAGTTATTTATAAGTATATCTATTTTTCCAAAGTCATTCACAATATCTTCAATCATACTTTTAACTTCGCTATTTATACTTATATCACATCTAAATAAACTTCCATTTCCACCACTTTGTTTTACTTCCTCTAACGTTTGATTTGCACCTTTTTCATCATCTTTATAATTTATAATAACAATAGCCCCATGTTTTGATAATTCTACAGCTATACTTCTCCCTATTCCTCTTGATGCACCTGTAATAAGTGCAACTTTTCCCTTTAAATCTTCATACATATGAAATCATATCCTTCAAATACAAATTTATTACAAAAGTTTTGCTATCAAAAATTTTATTTTTATTCCTTGGCTTGAAAATTTCTTTTCATATTCAGTTTCTATATTTCCTTTAAAATCACTTTTATGTAAATCATAAGTAATATATTTTATTTCAAAACCACATTCTGAAAAGTAATCTAAAGATTCTGTAAATAGTTCATCATCATCCGTTTTAAACCAAATTTCGCTGCTTTCCCTCAAGAATTCTTTATATTTAGTTAAAAATTTGGTATGAGTTAATCTTCTTTTCTTATGCCTATCCTTAGGCCATGGATTACAAAAATTTATATATATCCTGCTTATTTCACCCTTATCAAACACATCATTTATAAACGCTATTTGAAGAGGCACTATTACAGCATTAGTTATTTCACTTTCAACTACTTTTCTAAGTGCAAGAACCAAAACCTCATCCTTAAGATCTATAGCTATAAAATTTTTATCTGGATTTCTAGCTGCAATTTTAGAAACAAACTCTCCACGCCCACAGCCAAGCTCAAGATATATATCATTATTATTCTTAAAAACTTCTTTCCATCTTCCTTTGTACTCACTTGGATTAGTTATACATAATGGGCTTTCTTCCATCTCCGGTCTTGCCCATCTTTTTTTTCTAAGTCTCATCTATCATTCTCCTTATTATATTTAATGCCTAAAATACTAATATAAATATACTATCTGTAACTTTTGAATTTTAGGTAACATAATCTATAGGATGATGTAAAAAATGTAGGTATTCTTTTTTACGGGCCGCTCATAAGGCTTTATGTGCGATGTAGTAAAACCTATAGAATACCTTTTTTCACAACCTCCTATATTAGTGCTCCTATCCTTAAAAACAGATTAGCTATATGCTCAGATGGTATACCTATAATAAAGGTTGCCAGTGATGAATTACCTCCAAAGATAGGCATAACTAGTGCAATTAATATTAACATTTGGTATCTATATAACGAATCTGCTATATTATAAAAAGCTTTTGGAAATAAATCTCTTAAAACATGAAAGCCATCTAACCCTGGTATAGGAATTAAATTAAACAAAAAAAACATGCAATTTATTGAAACTGTATATTTGGCCATCAAGTAAATTATAATAATAATTTCATTAAAAGGTAAAAACTTATTAATTGCTCCTGTTATTAATGCAAAAATAAATGCAACTAAAAGATTAGCCAAAGGACCTGCTATTGATACCTTTAAATCATCCTTATAATAATTTTTATATGCATTAGGGTTAGTTTCAACAGGCTTAGCCCAGCCAAAACCGACAAATACTATCATTATAAATCCAATCAAATCAATATGAGCTAATGGATTAAGTGTTATCCTACCTTGAAATTTAGGTGTTTTATCTCCTAATTTATCGGCTACAACAGCATGAGCATACTCATGAAATGTAAAAGCTATAAGTATTGCTGGCATCATAAGTAACTTTGCAATCGCTATCTGCCTTAACGTATCCAAATCAAATCACTCCATTCTCGCTTGAATATAAAAATACATGTAATTAATTATATCAGATTAAATAAAAAATTGCGAACTAATTAAAGTGAAGGATTTTAACTTCATTTTGCTCGTTAAAAGCCTTCACTATTATAATTGCTTCGCAATTTTTTAGTTGGACAGCCCCTATTAACATAGACTATTATTTAAGTTTTGTTTCTATAAGTTTACCTTTATCTGAATTAAAACTAACAACGTCATCGTCAGACATCCCTACATATTGACCATCAAATTGAGTTTTCTTTTTAGTTTTAATATTTTCTACCGTACCTCTAAGATTATCTATAATATGCATATCTCCAGTATTTGTAGAAATACTAATGAACTTTGGATCTATTGGTTTCCTTAGCTTAATTTCCTGCCAATCTGCCGTAAAATCATCGCTTTTGTTCTCTCTATTTGGTAAAATATCACTGCTCTTTATATTTGAATACTTACTATTACTACTTTGATTATCATTCCCTAAATTTTGAGAAGCAATAGACGCATAATAAATAGTATCAATTTTGCCATCAACTAAGTTTCCAACATATATATACTTATCATAAACCGATATGAGCTTATAATTGTCTACTCCACTTATCTGTACCTTTTGAGTTTCTACATCACCTTTACTCTGTTGCTTACTAATATAAACTTTTTTATCAACCTCATCCTCATATGCAAGTTTGTCTTCGGCCTTAAAAATATAATAATCTCCTATATTTTTTATTGGTAAATCCAGTTGATTTATTCCATTTGTAATGTCCAAAGAACTCATATATCTTTTAGTTGAACTTTTACTATAAGCAGATTTAATATAAATAAGAGTAGTAAGATTGTTTTGCTTCATGTTTAATATTGAATTTTTGCCCAAATAATATTTTCTAGCTTTATTTTCAGCATCCTGATTTTCTTCTTTGTTATTTGTATCTGGATAATATGTATAAACTTTAAAAAATAAATTATCCGGATCAAGTTCAAGCATTAAAAGGGAGTCGCTAGTACTGCTCCAATCAATACATACATTATCAATATCCACTCCCAATTTTATTGCATTACTTTTTCCAGTTAACATATTCACAACATAAATAGAACTTCCAGAATAATAATATGCATATTTACCTGTATATGAAGTTGTTATATTTTTAGCATCCTTAGGAATAGATACAGAAATAACCTCATCCTTTTTTTCAGTACTTTTTACAACTTTATAAGTAACATCTCCAGCATTCCTAAAATGGTATTTATCAAAATAATACAGTACACCAGTTTGGACAATTATAGAAACAATTATCCATATAATCAAATTTCTAAGTTTTCTCATATGAAATCTCCTTTTCTATGGTGCTACATAAAATATGTCCGGAACTGCTCTCTCACCTGTAGCACTAGATGGTTTATTGATTACTTCACCATTATAATATATAGTTGAAGATCCTCCTCCATCCATGCAAACAGCGTTAACAGCTTGAAGTTCTTTCATAAGCTGCTGTGCTTCTTGAAGAGTAGCTCCCATTTTCATAAAACCATGCCTTCCATCTATAACCAAAAAAATTATACTTTTATCTGCTCTTTGACCTATAATTGTTCTTGGTTGTGCCCCTACCATATTAGTTCCTTCTTCAATGTAATTTTTTCCATCTTTAATTAAATATGGATCTGAAGATACAGCTTCAGTAACTCCCCTTGCTATAAGTTCATTTGGAGATTCCTTTGTTCCAACTTTCATGTTTCCATCTTTATCTATACTTACAACGTCATTCATTTCATCATCTAGCTTAGTAGAATCTGTTGGATAAACAATTTTACCATTAGAAATAACAACATTAGACGGAACTCCACCTGTTCCATTTCCTGTGGTATCCTGAAACATACCACCATTTATAGCGGCAACAGCATTATATTTTCTTGCCATGTCATGAGTAGTTTGTCCAACATATCCTAAATTACTTGTAACTCCAACTTTTACTCTTTTAGGATCTGATATTATAAGTGCATAAGCATTCGTATAATTACCACCAGATACTGGTTTAATATCTGTTATCAATGTAACACCAGTCTTCTTATCCACATCAACATTTATAACCTTAGTCTTAACATTCTTCACATTAGTAGCAGTAACCTTACTTTGTTCCTTTAGTATTTGTGATATCTCTGCATCACTAAAAAACAGTTTAGCTATATATTGTTTTGTTCCTGTTCCCATCAAAATAGAAACGACATTGTTTCTAAAATTTTTAAATGGTCCGTAAAACCCATATGGCAAAATTGTAAGTCCAGTAAATATAATCTCAAATATTATAAAAAATATAAACGTTTTAAAGAAACTTTTCTTCTTTTTTTTGGATTTTTTACCTGTTTTCCTTTTTTCTTGTTTCTTATCCATTATATTTCCTCTCTAATTAATCCTATTTTATATTAACCAATGTATCTCTTGGTATATTATCATACATCCATTTAGCATCTTCTATAGATAATCTTACACAGCCGTGAGAAGCTTTAGTGCCAAGTTTTTTTGATTCTTCTTTTTCAATCACCTGATTTTTATCAAAAGGAATACTGTGAAATAGATAATTTCCCATAAATTGTACCCAGTAATATGCTCCTTCTTTATATTTTTCGCTATAAAAAGAATATCCTCGTTCTTTTACCCTATACTCACCTTTTGGAGTATCATACCCTTCAAGACCTGAAGAACATATAAAATCCTCTACCATTCTACTTTTTGCATCGTAAACATAAACCCTTTGCTTGCTTAGGTCAACTTGAACTTTAAGCGGTTTTTCAGCTTGTCCTAAAGCAATTAAACTTTTTTTATCATCAGTTTCTTTATTTACACCATCGTTCTCAACCTGTTTAATATCTTTTATTTTTACATTTTTGTCCTTTTGAATATCAACTTCAGTACTTTTATATGTGCCATTAGTTTTAGCTTTTATATTCTTACTTACATACCTATCATTAACCATTAACGTTCTGCCCAAAAAATAAGATGAAACATATACAATTGAAACTAAAACTATCCCGCTTAGTATGATAAATACTTTTTTTCCTTTTACCTTGTATTTATTATCAGCTTCGTTAACCAATTTATTAACTCCCCCTAACCCTGTAATACATATGAATATGCAAAAGCATAAATGAATATGCTTAAGAAATACAAAATATTTATTTTTCTCATAAAAAAATACAAAAAATATTATACTTATTACAATACCAGACAATTAATATAATAATAACTATAAAACTCACTTAAGTCAAGATTAGATGTATCTTGTTACAAAAATGAAACATTCATATAAAAGTTAATTTATATTTTTTAACAATAATTTCGAATCACTTACTGAAGCAATTTTTCCATCGTATATTCCTATAAAATTTCCATCATAGGTACAGTAATTTTCATTTCTTACATTTGTAATTCTTCCATGATTTTCATCTACAAAATATATTTTTCCATCACCAATAATTTTAAGATTTTCGGCATCATATGAAGAATTAAGGTTAACTATCTTCCACAAATTTTGAGATTCTGCAAGTTTACCATAACAAATCTTATTTATTTTCCCAATTTTATTTCCTACATATATGTTATTATCATCATCTGTTCCTAAAAGACTAAATTGAAGATTGCCATTAATATCTATAACTCTACAACTTGTGTTTGTTCTTACTCTAGAATTAGTAGCATCTTCATAAACAAGTTGATCATCCCTTGATGCCACTCCTATTTTTCCTATTTTCTTAACTACAGTATTAATTTTTGTCATAGTCTCATTTGCATCTATTCTATAAATACTCGATAATCCATTTGCATATGAAATTTTTGCATACATAACACCAGTTAAAGTTGACATTGCCATAGATACTTGATTTTCACCCACACCAACCGGTATCGAATCTACTTTTTCAGTATTATAGTCTTTTATCTCCTCCTTAAGCTGATTTTCGGCATCATATGAATAAAATCTTATACTCCTACTGACACTAGACTTTATTTTTTCTGCTATTATCATTCTATTGCTATCTGAAATCCATTTATATGATAAACATTGAACTCCTCCACCAAATGATAATTTTCTGCCCTTGCCTGTATTAGTATCCACCACCTTTACTATTCCATTATCAAAATAAGCTGTATATCTGCAGTCAGATGAAAGACTTATATTATCAGCACCGTGTGGAATAGTTACATTTGGTTTTATTTGCTTTGCCTTATATACACTCTTAGCCTCAGTTACTTTTAAATTATCTCCACTTGAAAAATAAAATCTATCCAAATATAAATAAAGAGCAAACTGAAAAACAAGTGATATTATAATCCATTTAATAAATATTTTAGATGCTTTCATTCTGATTACCTCTAGTCTTCAACATATATTGCTGTTGATATTGTCCTTTCTCCAAATTTATCGCATGGATTGTTTATTAAATGCCCATCAAAATACATTGTAGTTGATGCGCCACCATCCATATTTACTGCATTGTATGCATGTTCCTCTACCATTATTTTTTGCACATCCTTTATAGAAGCTCCAAGCTGAATACCCTGCCTTCCATCAACTACAAGCAAAATAATAGCACCATCTTTTCTTTGCCCTATAGCAGTTCTTGGTTGTAATCCCTGGCTATCTATATTATTTCCATTTGTATCCCTATTTTGAACTACTCCATTAATAATTAAATTTGGTCCAAAATTAATAGCTTCAATTATGCCCTTTTGCTTTAGTTCAGCTATTGTATAATTTCCCACAACTAAAACTCCATTTTTAGTTATTCCAGATATCCCATAGTACTTTTGATTTTCATTTGCACTTTTAGGATATACAACTTTACCTTTGCTTATTATTATACCTATTGGGAATGCCCCTGTTCCAGTCCATAACTTTGTTGAATTAGCTCCCTTATCTTGAAACCCACCACCATTTATAGCAGCCATCGCATTATTATTTTTAGCAATTTGACTGGTTTTTTCTCCCTGGATTCCTAGCTTGGAGGAATACCCTATTTTTACTTTAGTTGGATTATGTATTATAAGTACATGGCCTGTAAATCCCGTTGACTTAACGGTTTTATAATCTATTTTGCTATCATATTTATTTACATTAATTTGATTTAAATCTTCATTTTGATAATTAGCAACTCCTACACTATCGCCGTTTAAAATTTTTTGTATTTTAGTATCAGATAAAAACATTGTTGCCAAAAATTGATGTGAAAAAGTACTCATTGCAGTACCAACTATATTTTTTTTTAAGTTATTAAAAGGACCATAGTATACTATCCATGGTGCTGTTAAGAATCCAAATAATATTTGAAAAATAAAAAAATATGCAATAAATTTAGCTTTGCTTATTTTCTTTTTTGAATTTCTTCTTTTTAAATTTTTATTTCCACTATATGATGATGATTTGCTTAAAGACATATGTATCCTCCTTGTAGTTCTATTTTAATTCACATCTTTAGTAATATAATACAATTTATATTTTACAGCATTTTTTTATAAATTCCCATTAAAATTTTTTAATAGGCCTTTATTTAAACTTTTTAATAAAAAAAAGAACAGTTTTAACCTGCTCTTATAAAGATAAGCTCCATTTATAGATAAAAGTTTTTAATATATAAATTCAAAAACCTTAATAATAAATAGAATAACTATAAAATAAAAATAAACATGGATTAATTGATTGTTAAATAATTAACACTATCAAGATATATTTTATCATATTTTTAAAATAAATCAACTTATATATAAAAAAAGTGCTATAATAAAAAATGTTTTTATCATCAAAGTAGCTTATACTATATTTTCCTTTTGACAATTAATAATTTTTATTATATAATATTTATAGTTATATAATAAAGGATGGTGCATATGAATAGCATAACAGAAACATTTAAAGAAAAAAAGCTAAAATTAACTCCTCAAAGAATAGCTGTATATAAATATCTACAATCAACTACTGAACATCCTTCTGCCGAAACAATTTATAAAGCACTTCAAGAAGATTATCCAACTATGAGTTTAGCTACAGTTTATAAATCATTGAAAACTCTTGTTGAAGTGAATCTTATTCAAGAATTAAATGTCGGAGAAGGGAATTTTAGATACGATGCTAACATTCTTTCTCATCCTCATATACAATGTTTAGTTTGTGGTAAGGTGGATGATATCCGTGACTTAAGCTTTGAAGAATTAAACCAAAAAGTAGCTTCATATACTGAGTATGAAGTTATGTCAAATCAAGTGTATTTTTATGGAATGTGCAAAAAATGCAAATCCAAAAAACCACTTTAATTAAAATTTCATGCAAAATATTTAATCGCCCCGCATATAATTAAATATGTTAATTATATGCGGGGTGATTTATTTGAAATTCAATGTGATTTTTTTTAAAAGAAAACATCTATACTATATAATTCTTTTTGTTTCCATGGTTATATTATTTATGATATTTGTTTTGTCCAAGCAATCAGTATCAACTTTTAATATAACTTCCAAAAATACAGTAATTAAAGACTATGATGTAAATGGTGATGGCAACAATGATATTATTTACATAAAAACAAATAATGATAAATATTTTATACAAGTTAACTGTAAGGATAGAAGCTATATATTAAAGCCAAATAAAGTTATAAAGACAATGGGTTCCTATAAAAATTATTGGCCTATTACGCTTACTCTAGCTGATGTAACAAGAGATAAAGTAAATGAAATGTTTGTTCAAAGCTCACAAAATGATACACCAATACAACATATGTTTATATGGGATAATAACAACTTCAAGGATGTACTTTATAATTATAATAACATAATCGGTTTAATAGACAGCCATAATAACGAGACACCAAAAATAATATCTGCCAACTTTTTTAATAATAAAATAGACTTTTCAAACTTCATTCTTATTAGAAATAAATTAAAGAACTATACAGCTAATTATAAAGATAATGCTATAGGAAAAGACAGCGTAGCGGCGCTTATATGTAAAATACAAACATTGGATCCTAATGAACTAAAAAATCAAGATAAAATTTTTTACTCCGATTCTTGGAGCACATTTGCCCAAATATATAACAAGTTAATTAAAGACAATAATACCTATACTTTTGAAGATGGTTCATTTAAAGACACTCGTTATAACAAAGATGGAGAAATCTCAGAAGTTAAGTGGATACTTAACTTTAAAAGCATATCTAAATCTAATGTAAATGAGCTAAAAAACTATTCACTGGATGTTACACTTAGGGCTTCGGAAGAAAATAAGGACAATCCATATTATTTTAAAATATCAAATCTAGATCTAAGCTATAACTAGTATGGTTAAGCAACAGATCTTAGAACATTAAATAGAATTCATAAATCTAAGAGCATAAAAGAAGGGACCGCACTTAAGCGATCCCAATGGGGATGGGGGGTTTCAGTATAAAATAAATTTCATTTTATACCAATGGAGTTTCATTTCTCCACTCACAATTTATGATAACCACTTTTACTAATTTTATTCACTATTTTATTTTATCAGACAAAATTGCGGCAACTGTAATAAAATTAAACAAAGAATGATTTAAAACAGAATACCAAAAACCTTTTTTGTGAATTAGATAACAATTTTCTACAGCAAGAATAAACAAAACTGGAAGGGCCTTTAAATTATAATGTAAAGTTGAAAATAACATACTTGAAACAATACAGCTTGCATATAAGCCTATTTTGCCTTTTAAAATTTTTTCAAACAAAATAAATCTAAATATAAATTCCTCTAATATAGGAGCAAAAATTACACTCACAGGTATATATTTAATAATACTAAGCAATTTCATTTTTTCCATATCACTTACAACTTCTTGTTGCTGTACATCAATATTAAACTTTAAAAAAATCCATTGAAAAATAAAAGCTGCCACTATATTCATTGTATAAAACACTATAAAGTATTCAGCAGCTTTTATAATATTAACCCTTCTAATACTAAAACTGTACTTATCATAGTCATTTTCATCAATATTATTTTTTAAAATTAATATTGATAAAATAATAAAGATAAATGGAAAAAGGTTGTCCATAAAATTAGAAGTTATAATAACACCTACTGCGTATATTACAATATATAAAAAATTCATATACTTATTATGTTTTGTCTTGCTGAAATATTTAATAAAAATAACTATTGGGAACACATAAATAAAGATTATTATAAATATATCAACTATAATTTCAATCATCTTTATACCTCAAAAATATTCCTTGATTTCTGGTTAGGCAAATCAACAATATTTAATGTTCCGAAATATTATTGATTCACCTTTATTCCTCATCAAATAAATTATCCAAAACTTCTTGTTTGCCATCTTTAGTAAGAGATGAAAAGAAATATATCTTTTCATTGTTATCTAGCTTTAATGTATCTCTTATTATTTTTTCGTTTTTAGCTTTTTCATTTTTAGTTATTTTATCACTTTTAGTAGCCACAATCATACACTTATAATCATAATACTTAATCCATTCATACATGGTTATATCGTCTTTTGTAGGCTTATGCCTTGAATCTACTAGTAATACAACCTTAAAAAGCTGTCTCCTGCCCACCAAATAATTTTCTATAGTAGCAGCCCAGTTTTCAAGCTGGCTTTTTGAAACTTTTGCATAACCATAACCTGGCAAATCAACAAAATAAAATTCATTATTAATCAAAAAGAAGTTAACTAACCTTGTTTTACCTGGCGTTGAACTAACCTTAACTAATTTTCTTCTATTAGTAAGAGAATTAATTAAAGAAGACTTGCCAACATTTGATCTTCCTACAAAGGCAATTTCCGCCATGTTGTTAGAGGGAAATTGTGTTTTTTGAGCTGCTGAAATTATAAATTCAGCTTGTTTTATTTCCATCGCTAATACCACCTATTAAAGCATTTTGTAATACTGTATCTATTCTATCTGCAGGTATAAAATTTATTTTTCCTCTTATGGATTTTGGAATCTTCTTAATATCCTTTTCGTTTTCCTTTGGAATTATTACAGTATCTACTCCTGCACGATATGCTGCTAAAGTTTTCTCTTTAAGTCCACCTATAGCAAGTACTCTGCCTGTTAAAGTAATTTCTCCTGTCATAGCCACATTATGTTTAACTTTTTTATCACTTAATGCAGATACCATAGCAGTTATCATTGTTACACCTGCTGATGGTCCATCTTTAGGAACTGCTCCCTCTGGCACATGTATGTGAACATCTTTTTCTTTATAAAATTTATCTTTTATATTATACTTTTCAGCATTTGCCCTAACATAACTGTAACCTGCTTCCGCTGATTCCTTCATTACATCTCCAAGTTGGCCTGTTAATTGAAGTTTACCATTTCCAGGCATAATTACTACTTCTACAGGAAGTGTGTCTCCACCATAAGCCGTCCAAGCCATTCCTGTAACAACTCCAACTTTATCTTCCTTGTCAATCTTTTCAAACATATATACATCTGTTCCTAAATACTTTTTTACTGTGCTTGTATTTATGTTTATAATTTTCTTATCCTTTTCAACCATGTCAGTTATAGACTTTCTTATAACTGTTGCTATTTTTCTCTCTAAATTTCTCACTCCAGATTCTCTTGTATAATTTTCAATAATATAATATATTGCAGAATCCATAAACTTTATCTTATCTTCATCAACATTGTGCTGTTCCAGCTGTTTTTTTATAAGATAATTTTTTGCTATGTGAAACTTTTCTTCATAAGTATATCCTGACACCTCTATTACTTCCATTCTATCTAGTAAAGGTGTTGGTATAGTATCTAAAGTGTTTGCCGTAGTTACAAACATTACATCGGATAAATCAAAATCAAGCTCTAGGTAGTGATCTCTAAAAGTACTATTTTGCTCACTATCAAGAACTTCAAGAAGTGCATCAGCAGATTCACCCTTATAATTTGAACTCATTTTATCTATTTCATCTAATAAAAATAACGGATTTTTAGCTTTTGCCTGTTTCATTCCGTAAATTATTCTGCCAGGTATTGCTCCAACATAAGTTCTTCTATGACCTCTTATCTCAGCCTCATCATTTACTCCGCCCAGTGACATTCTCACAAAATTTCTATTTACAGCATGTGCTATTGACTTTGCAATTGACGTTTTACCAACTCCAGGTGGACCTACAAGACAAAGTATAGGTCCTCTTAAAGAGCCACTCATTTTCTTAACAGCAAGGTATTCTATAATTCTATCCTTTACATCTTTTAGCCCATAATGCTCCTTATCAAACACTTCTCTAGCTCTTTTAATATCAAGATTATCTTTTGTTTTTTTATTCCAAGGGAGATCTAAAATCCAGTCTATATATGTTTTTATCCCCCCTCCTTCTGAAGAATAACTGCCTATATTTTCTAGTTTTTTAAGTTCATATAAGCTTTTTTCTTTTATTTCTTTTGGAAGTTTTGCTTTAGAAATTTTTTGCTTATATTTTTCTATCTCTTCTTTTTCTTCGTCTTCTTCCCCAAGTTCTTCCTTCATAGCTTTTATTTGCTCTTTTAGATAATATTCTTTTTGAGTTTTATCAATCTTTTCTTTTACTTTACTTCCAATTTGCCTTTCAAGCTCAAGTATTTGAAGCTCATTTTTAAGTATTGTAAGTACAACTTCTAGTCTTTCTATTGAATCACAAGCTTCAATCATTTTTTGTTTATCTTCAAAATCTATGATTAAATACGAAGCGACAATATCAGCATATCTTCCAGGTTCATTAATATCCTCAATAGATGTTAATGTATCTTTAGGTATTGCCCCCGACAATTGTACATATTTTTTAAAAGATTTTTCTACCAGCCTTATAAGAGCCTCTGCTTCATTCTTATCATATTTCTGTTCATCATCATTTATAATATTAATGTTAGCTTTTATAAAAGGTTCTTTTTCTAAATACTCTTCTATTTTTCCACGATATAATCCTTCTACTAAAACCCTAACAGCATCTCCTGGAAGTCTAAGTATTTGTTTTATACTGCAAACTGTTCCTATTTCATTTATTTCATCTTCAATCGGTTCTTCTACCTTTGCATCCTTTTGAGAAACCAAAAATACTCTCTGTTCTTTTATCATGGCATCCTCTAATGCAAGGATAGACTTCTCTCTACCTACATCAAAATGTGTTACCATATATGGAAATACTATAAGTCCTCTTAATGGAATTAAAGGAAGAATTTCTTTCACCTTTTTCATGTTTCTCCCCTCCCTTTCAATCTGTAATAAAATATAGTCAATTTAGTATATTATAAACATAAAATAACAACTTTTCAAATTCTAAATCATGTAATTATCCTTATTTATCCCCTTTGCAGTAAGTATTCCTTGTTCATTCCCAATAAAGTTTTCAACATTTTTATTTTCAACCAAAGCATATTTAAAAACCTCTTTTATATTTTTAACTGGTATTATTCTCATGTTTTTATATGTTTTTAATATATTTTGATAGTTTGAAGCCGGAATTAACACAGTAGTAACTCCTGCTTTTTCAGCAGCACTTACTTTACTATTTATTCCTCCAACAGGTTTTACATCTCCATAAAGAGTTATTTCTCCAGTCATTGCCACTTTATTATCTACACTTACATTTTTTATAGCACTGTATATTGCGCAGGAAATACTTATTCCAGCGGAAGGACCATCAACAGGAACACCTCCTGCAAAATTAACATGGATATCATAATTATTAACATCAATTCCAAACACTTTTTCCAGCATAGTAAGTGCATTTTCAACTGAACACCTTGCAGTACTCATCTTTTTTATTTTTCTATTGCTTACATTCATTTCTTCTTCTTCAACTATTCCTGTAGCTTTTACTCTTCCATTTCCATCGCCAACCTCAATAGCTGTAGCTTCAATTTCCATAAGTGCTCCACTGTTTATTCCATAAACTCCCAGTCCATTTACATATCCGACTCTTGGTACATCATTTATTCTTGGCTCAATGTGCGGCAAATATTGACCATTCTCTACAATCCATTCTATTTCTTTAGATGTGATGGTAGTATTTTTTTCATTTAAAACGATGCCAGCACCTAACTGAACCATATTTACTGTTTCTCTCCCATTTGAAGCGTATTTTCCTATAAGCTTAATTGCCTCATCATCAATACTTATATTGATTTTTTCAACAGCATTCTTAGCTATAAGTTCAATTTCATTTTCTTTTAAACTTCTAAAAAATATTTCTACACATCTTGAACGAATAGCTGGGTTGATTTCATCTGGTCTTCTTGTAGTTGCTCCTATAAGTCTGAAGTCTGCTGGCAGTCCATTTTCAAAAACTTCCCTTATGTACTCTGGCATATTGCCATTCATAGAATTGTAATATGAACTATCAAAAAACACCTTTCTATCTTCCAAAACCTTCAAAAGCTTATTAAGTTCAATTGGATGTAATTCACCAATCTCATCTATAAAAAGTATTCCCCCATGCGCTTTAGTTACAGCTCCCGGTTTAGGTTGAGGTATTCCAGCAACCCCAAGTGCACCAGCTCCTTGATAAATCGGATCATGAACTGACCCTATAAGTGGATCAGCTATACCTCTATCATCAAACCTTACTGTAGTTGCATCTATTTCTATAAATTTAGCTTCGCCAGAAAATGGTGAATATGAGCACTTCTTGGCATATTCTAAAACCAATCTTGCTGCTGCTGTTTTTCCAACTCCAGGAGGTCCATATATTATAACATGCTGTGGATTAGGTCCACATATTGCCGCCTGCAATGCTTTTATTCCCTTTTCCTGCCCTATTATTTCTTCAAATTTATTAGGTCTGCTTTTTTCAGATAAAGGAATAGATAAATTAATTTTTTTCATTTTATTTAGATTATCCATTTCTTTTTTGCTGCTTTTATCAATAACAATTTTATTGGTCTGCTGCCCTTTTAAAGCATTAAAAAAATACAATCCCATTATTAATGTAAAAACTATTTCTATCGTCATTAATATTGCAATCATAAAATACGCCTCACTTTTATTTATAATTAAACTATACGCTATTTTATATCAACAATATTATGTGATATTTTAGTATTTAATATACAGCAAAAATAAAAGGAGTAGTTAAAATTTTAGCTACTCCTCCTATAATAAATTATGCAGTTTCTATACCTTTTTTGCCTTTTAGATCATCAGTCTTCTTAGGAGCAGAAATCTTTTTAGCACCATCAGAAAGTACAAGATCAAGCTGCTTACTCTTTACAGATTCTTTAGTAACTACTACTTTTTCAACATCCTCTCTGGATGGAATGTCAAACATAGTATCTTTAAGCATTTCTTCCAGGATTGCTCTTAAGCCTCTAGCTCCAGTATTTCTTTGAATAGCTTCTTTTGCAATCGCTTCAAGAGCTTCATTTTGAAATTCAAGTTCCACATTATCAAGTTGGAACAATTTTTTATACTGCTTAACAAGAGCATTTTTAGGCTGTGATAAAACCTTTATAAGTGCATCTTCATCAAGTGCATTAAGGGTAACTATTATAGGAATTCTTCCTATGAATTCAGGTATCAAGCCAAATTTGAGAAGATCTCCAGGCATAATTCCCTTAAGAAGCTTCCCTATATCCTTTTCATTCTTTGATTTAATATTTGCACCAAAACCAATAGTACTTACTCTTGTTCTTTTTTCTATAATTTTATCAATTCCATCAAAAGCTCCTCCACAAATAAATAATATATTTGTAGTATTTATTTGTATAAACTCTTGATGAGGATGTTTTCTGCCTCCTTGAGGTGGAACTGAAGCTACAGTACCCTCAAGTATTTTTAAAAGTGCTTGTTGAACGCCTTCACCAGAAACATCCCTTGTTATAGATGGATTTTCAGATTTTCTAGCTATTTTATCTATTTCATCGATATAAATTATACCTTTTTCAGCTCTTTCAATATCATAATCCGCATTTTGAATTAACTTTAACAATATATTTTCTACATCTTCACCAACATAACCAGCCTCTGTTAAAGTTGTAGCATCAGCAATTGCAAAAGGAACGTTTAAATACTTTGCAAGTGTTTGTGCAAGCAATGTTTTACCACTACCAGTTGGTCCGAGAAGAAGTATATTACTCTTTTGAAGTTCTACATCATCACTAGCAGCATTGGAATTTATTCTCTTGTAATGATTATAAACGGCAACTGATAATGATTTTTTAGACTCTTCCTGCCCAATTACATATTGGTCAAGATAATTTTTTATTTCTGTTGGCTTAGGTAATGCTCCTACATCAATTTGTGGATTTTCTTCAAACTCATCTGCAATTATTTCAGAACACAACTCTATACATTCATCACATATATAAACTCCTGGTCCTGCAATTAATCTTCTAACTTGATCTTGACTTTTACCGCAAAACGAACAACGTAATTGTTTTTTATCATCGAATTTTGCCATTTCATCACCTCTTTCAAAGGTTATTTGTTTTAGTGACTAGTAATCACATCATCTATAAGTCCATACTCTTTAGCTTCATATGCATCCATAAAGTTATCTCTCTCTGTATCCTTTTCTATTACTTCAAGAGGCTTTCCTGTTCTTTCACTATATACAGTGTTTAGTTTCTTTTTTATGTGAAGAATTCTATTAGCGTGAATTCCTATGTCAGTAGCCTGACCTTGGAATCCTCCAAGTGGCTGATGTATCATAATTTCACTATTAGGAAGTGCAAATCTCTTTCCTTTAGCACCTGCCGTAAGTAAAAATGATCCCATAGAAGCAGCCATTCCTATACAAATTGTAGAAACATCGCATTTTACATATTGCATTGTATCGTAAATAGCCATTCCTGCAGTTATTGATCCACCAGGACTGTTTATGTAAAGATAAACATCTTTATCAGGATCTTCACTTTCCAAAAACAATAATTGTGCAACTATTAAACTAGCTGATGTATCATTTACTTCTTCACCAAGAAAAATTACTCTGTCTTTAAGTAATCTTGAATATATATCGTAAGACCTTTCACCTCTATTTGTTTGCTCTATTACATAAGGAACTAAACTCATACAAATCCCCTCCTACTAATTAAGAATTATGATTTTATTTAAAATTAATTGCCAAGAAGTATCCTGGCAATTAAGTCCTTTTATATATTATGCTATATTTTTAATTTTCTAATCAAAATAATTATATTTTAAGCTACAACTTTAGAATTTTTTACTAATAAATCAATTACTTTGCTGTTGACAACATCGTTTTCTATCATAGGTTTTTGAGCCTGTAATATTAATTCTGCCATCTTATCTAAGTCTTTATCAGTATATTGTTTTGCATATTCCATAGCTTTTTCTTTTAATTCTTCTTCTGTTGCTTTAACTTCTTCAACTTCAGCTATTTTTTCTATAACCAACTTTGTTTTCACTCTTTTTTCAGCTGTTTCTCTCATATAATCTCTAACTTTTTCTTCTGAACTATTTGTAAATTGATAATAAGAATTAAGATCCAATCCTTGATATTTTAATCTTGATTCTAATTCCTTAAGCATGCTATCAGTTTCATTTTTTATCATTACTTCTGGAATGTCAATTTTGGCATTTTCAGTTGCTGCATCAACAACACTATCTTCAAATTCAGTCTTTGCTCTTTCAGCATTAGCTTCTTCAATTTTCTTTTTGATATCAGCTTTTACTTCTTCTAAAGTGTCAAATTCTGAAATTTCTTTTGCAAATTCATCATCAAGAGCAGGTATTTCCTTTATTTTTATCTCTTTTATATCAACTTCGAATCTAGCTTGTTTGCCATTTAATTCTTCTTTACCATATTCTTCTGGAAAGGTTACATTAACAGTTACATGATCGCCTTTTTTAGCACCAATAAGTTGTTCTTCAAAGTTGTCTATAAAAGTACCACTTCCTATTTCAAGTGAAAAATCAGTTCCTTCTCCACCTTCAAAAGCCTTATCTTCTACATATCCTTTGAAATCGATAACTGCTAAATTTCCTTTTTCTATTGCTTCGTTATCTTCTTTTGTTTCAATTCTTGCGTTCTTTTCCTGCATTTTCTTTAATTCGTTTTGTATATCCTCATCTTTTACTTCGTGATCAACCTTTTTAACCTCTACGCCCTTGTATTCTCCAAGTTCAACTTCAGGTTTAACAGTAACTTTTGCAGTATATACAAAATCTTTTTCTTCTTCTAAAGTAACAATATCTATTTCTGGATAAGCTACAGGATCTATATTATTTTCTTCCACTACTTTAGGATATGTAGCATCTATACAATAATTAACTGCATCTTCATAAAATACACCAATTCCATAATATTGTTTTATTATTTGAAATGGTGCCTTTCCTTTTCTAAATCCAGGTATATTGTACTTTCCGCGATTTTTATTATATGCTTTCATAACAAATTCTTTAAATTTTTCTGCTTCAACTGTTATATCGAATTTAACAATATTTTTCTCTGATTTTTCCACATTAACGTTCATAATGAATATTCCTCCTAATTAAAGTACCTTACTTAATAACTTAAACATTATAACATATGCAAATAGTTATTTACAATTAAATTTTTAATTCACATTAATACATTATAACATAATTTATATTATTTTAAAAACTTTTCTAGTTTTTTCTTACATTCTTTAAGTTCATCATAGGATGTGTAGTTTTCTCTATAAATTTCTACTATTCCATTTCCACAATAATTGTTTTCTTTAAGAAGACTAATTATATCTAAATAATTAACCTCTCCCTTCCCTGGGAGTAAACACGTTTCTTCTTTGCTTCTATCATTTATGTGAAAATTTATTAACTTTTCACCCATTATATCTATATACCTATAAGGTTCCGTATTAGCTCTATAAGCTTGCTTTATATCAAAGGTAAAAAATAAATCATATTTGCAATTCTCTTTTAAAAACTTTAGAAAATCCAGACTTTGAGACATACACCACGACACATTTTCCTGTGCAAGTTTTATACCATTTTCAAGAGCTATATATGTAAGTTCGTTATAAATATCAATAATTAATTTTTTGTTAATAGTCGCCATATCTTGATATCTCATTCCATGAAAAGTATAACACATTGCTCCAAGCCTGCTGCCAGCCTTGCATACTTTTTTAAAACTTTCAATCATATCCTTTCTTCTTCTTCTATAAGCATCAAAAATATATGGTTCGAAGGAAGAAGAAAAAGCATGAACTGAATTTATACTTATATTATAATTATTTTTTTCTTGAATAAGTTTATCTATAAAATCATCAGAATACTCTGAAAAGCTGTTTAAAAAAATTTCAGCACATTCAAACCCAAGACTATTTATAATTTCAAGTGAATCTTCAGTATCTACATAAGGATAAAAAACTGCTGATGATAATCCTATTTTCAAGTCCTTTCAACTCCTGACTAATTTGTAGTTGTTCCATCTGCCTTCATATACTGTGTAGTGGTATCTGTCACTATTTCTATGCCTTTATCTGTCATACCATTAATCTTCACATCATTACCATGTATATTAGTGTTAGCATAAGCTTTATCTTTGATTGTAGTTCTCCATACATATTTATCAGTTCTATTATCAAACCAAGGAAGCTGAGATATATAAACCACTGTATTATCATCTATAAACTTAGGTGAAGCACACCAAATATAATTCTGGTTACTTTGAATAATATTATCTTTAGAAAAAGTGGTACCACTAGTAGACGTATATGTTTTATATGTTATATCTGAAACATTTCCATTAGCATCAACATAATACATATTTTGTCCAGCCTTTTCATATATAATTAAATTTTGTGATGAAGGGCTTATGTTGTATTCTCCATCGACTCCATTTAAATTAACAGATTTTATTTTTCTGACATTTCCACTAATATTATAAGTCACAATCACCTGCTTCCCGTCAGCCAATTTAGCATTAACCACTTGATCTTTACTTTCATTTTTATTAGGTTTCGTCGTTGAATTACCCTTAGTAGTTTTACTAACCCTCTCAGATGATTTCTTATTAGCAGCCTCTTTCTTATTTTGTTCTTGTTCAAGCTTAGTTGCAATATTTTTAAAGCTAACCCCATTAAAGTTAATTCCTAGATATATTTTTACAACTAAATAAATCCCTAAACAACAAACCAAAAAAACTATTATCTTTTTTCTTCGCTTTCTTCTTCTTACTTGCCTGTCATACTGATTACTAAAAATACTAGGTCTAGCCAATTTTCAAACCTCCTAAGTAATTATCAATTTTATTATAACGCAAATTGACCCAATTTAGTAATAATTTTTTATGAATTTAAGTATTTTTTATAAGTATAGTAAAGTAAAAGAAACTTGCCAACATTTAAGTTCTCAAGTTTCTTTACCTACATATTTATTTAAAGTACTCTTTCATTGGTAAATAATTTATTTCTCTGTTTTCTTTTTTTACCTTAATTGCAGTTATAAAAGCCTTAGCTGTATCTATACAAGTAAATACAGGCACTCTATATACTGCTGCTTTTCTTCTTATCTTAAATCCTGTAGTTCCAACTACGTTACCTTTTGTAGGTGCATTTATTATAAGATTTATCTTACTGTCATCTATAAGCTGCATAAGCTCATTATAGCTTATTATTTCACAATCTATTCCGTTTTTAATTAAATATTTTCCTGTTCCACCTGAAGCAAAAATTTTATATCCAATTTCACTATACTCTTTAACTAGTGCTACGCTTTCTTTCTTATCTACATCTTTAACTGATACATATAAATTCCCCTTAGTAGGTATACTATATCCTGCTGCTCTAAAACCTTTATATATTGCTATATCGAAATCTTTATCCACACCCATAACTTCACCCGTTGAACGCATTTCAGGTCCAAGGTATGTATCTACATTTGCAAGCTTTTCATTTGAAAATACAGGTACTTTAATCGCATAAAGTTTATTATCTCTTTTTAAATCAACTCCGTAGCCTAAATCTTTAAGTTTTTTACCTGTAGCAATTTCAATGGCTAACTTAACCATTGGTACTCCAGTAACCTTACTTAATATTGGCACTGTTCTAGAGGCTCTAGGATTTACTTCTATTACATACACACTGTCTCCATCGTACACATACTGTATATTCATAAGTCCCTTAACATCAAGTGCTTTTGCAAGCTTTTTAGTATATTTTACAAGTGTATCAACCACTTTCTCTGGAAGGGTATGGTAAGGATACATAGTTATACTATCACCTGAATGCACTCCTGTTCTTTCTATGTGTTCCATAATTCCTGGCATAAGAATATTTTCACCATCTGATATTGTATCTACTTCTATTTCTGTACCCTTTATATATCTGTCAATAAGTACAGGATGTTCAGTTGAAAGCGTAACTGCCTCTCTCATATATTTTTGAAGACCTGCAAGATCATATACAACTTGCATTGCACGTCCCCCTATTACATAAGATGGTCTTACTATAACGGGATATCCTAACTTTTCAATTGCATCATAAGCTTCTTCCATGCTTGTTACAGCAGTTCCTTCTGCTTGAGGTATATCAAGCTTCTTTAAAAGCTCACTGAATTTTTCTCTATCCTCTGCGAGATCTATAGATTCAAAGGAGGTTCCAAGTATTTTAACGCCTCTTTCAGCAAGCTTTCCCGAAAGATTTATAGCTGTTTGACCACCAAGCTGAACTATAACACCTTCTGGTTTCTCCTTCTCTACTATATCCATTACGTTATCTATATAAAGTGATTCAAAATAAAGCTTATCAGCAGTATCAAAATCCGTACTTACAGTTTCAGGATTGTTGTTTATAGTTATTGATTTATAGCCAGCTTCCTTTATTGCCCATACTCCATGAACGCAGCAGTAGTCAAACTCTATTCCCTGTCCTATTCTTATAGGACCTGATCCAATAACTATTATCTTTTTATCATTTGTAACTTCATCTTCATCTTCATTCTCATAGCATGAGTAGTAATAAGGAGTTTTAGCTTCAAATTCACCACTACAGGTATCAACCATTTTATATACTGGTTTTACAACTTTAACTATGGCATAAATCTCCCCTTCAGAGAGTTCAGTAAGTCTTGCTATTTCTTTAACCGTAAATCCCATCTTTTTAGCCTTTATTATAGCTTCAGATTTATTTTTATTTTCTTCATCTTCAAGTTCTTTTTCCATGTTAACTATATTGTTAATTCCATTTAAATACCAGTTATCTATTTGAGTCACATCGTGTATCTTGCTTATTTCAACACCTCTTCTAAAAGCCTCAGCTATAGCAAATATTCTCTCATCATCCTGCTTTTTTATTTTTTCAATAAGTTCTCTAACTGTAGTATATCTGAACTTTTCAAGTCTAAGACCTGTCATTTTACCTTCAATTGAGGTTACAGCTTTTAAAAGTGCATTTTCAAAAGTTCTGTCTATTGCCATTACCTCTCCAGTAGCTTTCATCTGAGTTCCAAGCTTTCTTTCTGCTGTATTAAACTTCTCAAAAGGCCACTTAGGTATTTTTACAACAACATAGTCTAGTGCTGGTTCAAAACATGCACTTGAGTTTTTAGTTACATAATTTTTAAGTTCATCTAAACTATATCCTATGGCAATTTTTGCTGCAATTTTTGCTATAGGATAGCCTGCTGCCTTTGAAGCAAGCGCACTTGAACGACTAACTCTTGGATTAACCTCTATTACTATATATCTGCTGCTCTTTGGATCAAGGGCAAACTGTATATTACATCCACCTTCTATTTGAAGATTTCTTATTATTTTAAGTGCTGAATTTCTAAGCATGTGATATTCTTTATCTCTAAGCGTCTGCGATGGTGCTGTAACTATGCTATCTCCAGTATGCACTCCAACTGGGTCCAAGTTTTCCATATTACATACTATAATACAGTTATCTTTTTTATCTCTCATAACCTCATACTCAAGTTCTTTCCATCCCGCAACACTTTGCTCTAAGAGTATCTGACCAATAGGACTAAGCATTATTCCTCTTGCACATATTTCATGAAGTTCTTCCATGGTTGTTGCTATTCCGCCGCCTGTTCCACCTAATGTATATGCTGGTCTTATTATAACTGGAAGACCATATTTATTTACGAAATCAACACATTCATCTACATGTGTTGCTATAATACTTTTAGGAACTGGTTCATCTATTCTTTCCATGAGTTCCTTAAATTCTTCTCTATCTTCTGCCTTTTTTATAGCCTCACTATTTATTCCGAGAAGTTTTACATTATATTTTTCAAGTACTCCATCGTCTTTTAACTGCATAGCAAGATTTAAAGCAGTCTGACCTCCAAATCCAGCTAATATGCCATCAGGCTTTTCATTTTTTATTATCTCGCCTACTGATTCTACAGTAAGAGGCTCAATATAAACTTTATCTGCAATATGTGAATCGGTCATTATAGTTGCAGGATTGCTGTTTACAAGAATTGTCTCTATTCCCTCTTCTCTTACAGCCTTACAAGCCTGTGTTCCCGAGTAATCGAATTCTGCTGCCTGACCTATTATTATAGGTCCTGAACCTATTATTAGTACTTTTTTTATTGTCTTATCTAAAGGCATAGTTATCCTCCTCTTAATGCTTAAAAATTTGAATGTTTTATATAAACTTCTTAATTAATATGCCACTTTTTCCAAACATGAGTCTATTTGAAGCTTACATTTCACTTCATTTATCTTACTATTTTTTATATTTTTCTTAAACTTATCGAAAAGATATGTCGTATCAGTAGGTCCTGGAGCACCTTCAGGATGAAATTGAACTGAGAAAATTGGAAGTTTACTGTGTTTCATTCCTTCTACCGTACCGTCATTTAAATTTCTATGCGTAATTATCATGCCTTTTTCCATAACACTTTTTTCCTCTACTGCGTATCCATGATTTTGTGCTGTTATATACGCCTTATCTCTTTCAATATCATAGATACCATGATTTCCACCTCTATGACCAAATTTAAGTTTATAAGTATCTCCACCAACTGCAAGTGCAATTATTTGATGTCCAAGGCATATCCCAAAGGTAGGTAAATGTTTTATAAGTTTCTTTACATTTTTAACTGTCTCTGGAATTGATTTAGGATCTCCAGGTCCATTGCTTAAAAACAATCCATCTGGATTAATACTTAAAATTTCTTCTGGACTAGCATCATATGGAAATACTGTTATATCGAAATCTTTTGCCTTAAGATTTTCTATTATATCACTTTTTATACCAAAGTCCATAACGGCAATTTTATATCCATTGCCACTTATATGCAAAATTTCTTTAGTACTTACTTCTGAAACATACTTATCTACAATTTCAGTTGAAGCCATGATTTTCTTAAGTTCGTTTAAGTCAAAAATTTCATTAGAAATCACGCATTTCATAACTCCAGTATTTCTAATTTTTTTAGTAATACTTCTTGTATCTACTCCATAAACTCCAACTACCTCCATATCCTTTAACATTTCATCTATACTTTTCTCACTCTTATAATTTGATGGCGTCTTGCATATTGTCTTTGCTACAAATCCTTTTGCATAAACTTTCTCGGATTGATTTTCAAAGCTGCTTACTCCATAGTTGCCTATAAGCGGATAAGTCATATTTACTATTTGTCCTGCATAGGATGGGTCTGTTAATATCTCTTGATATCCTGTCATAGAAGTATTAAAAACTAGTTCTCCAATTTCTGTTCCAACCATTCCAAATCCATTTCCCTCGAAAGCAGTTCCATCTTCTAAGTATAATATACCTTTCATTGAATACACCTCTTCTTTATATTTAAACTTACAATTAATTTCTTTAATAAAATATACGTTTATTCTTATATTTATACATATATTATCTCACATTTTAAATTACTGTCAATGCTTTTTTGCAATATTTAAGCCATGTTACGCATTACTGCTTATTAATTTCTCTACTCATATTTATGCAACAATGTATAAAATAAAAACCTTCTTAATATAACTAAGAAGGTTTGAACAACTAAACATTCCACAAAAATATATTGGAACGTAACCCATTATTTCCTATCTCTGCAATAAAAATGTATAATAAAAAGCCTTCTCCAGAAAGAAGGCTTAACGTACAAAAGTATACACTTTAAGCAAAATTTTAAACTAATTTCAAATCCTTCTTAGCCTCTCTGGACCAATCATTAAAGGTATTAAATTTTTTCTTACTTTTATATATGATATCATTATTTAATACTTATGTCAATAATATTTAAAATTTTATTATTAGAATATCTTCATAGTATTAAAAGGATATGCTCTTAAAATAACATGACCATTCAGTGCCTTAAGTGAAATTGGACCTAAATATCTGCTATCCAAGCTTACCGTCCTATTGTCTCCCATGACAAATATGTATCCTTCTGGAACTTTATATTTTTTATTTACACCAAGAAAGCTTCCTCCTAAAGTTTTCATGCCGGGATTCAAATAAGATTCCTTAAGCTTTTCTCCATTTCTATAAACATTACCATCTTTTATTTCTAGATTATCTCCAGCAATCCCTATTACTCTCTTTACATAAGTATCATGAGTAGGATTCCCTGAATCAAAAGTTACTATTTCACCCCTTTTTATACTTTTAGAATACAGAGATAGTTTTTCAACGAATATTACATCTTTATCTTTAAGAGTAGACATCATAGAAGGTCCATCTACATTTGCTCTAGCAAATACATAACTTCTAAACAAAAATGCTATTGCAATTGCAATTCCTATAGATATTGCGTAATCTCTTATTTCTGCTGCTCTACCTTTACTTTTTTTCTGATTTTTTTCCAATAAAATTCACCCTTTACTAATATACACCATTTAAAACTTAAAATTTATTTGTACTAAAAATGCTGTGTTCTGAGATTTTGGTGCACATAAATTTTATTAATTGAAGTGGTATATATATAATCAAATATATTTACTTGATTATTATACGACTTTTTAATAGCTAAGAACAATATAAATAATCTAGTTTTTCTGACAATGTCATATTTTTTATGTTCCAATTCCTCTTAGAACAATACTTAATTATATGGTTTCCTATTACTCCGTAACAAAATTCATAGAATTTATTATCAAGCCATGGCGGAGTCCACATACCAGACCTACATATATGAATTGCATTAATATCTATTTTACTGCTTAATTTTTTAATATTACAATAGTTAATTGCAAATTTATTGTTAAGTTCTTTAAATTCATTCTTATTTTCATAAGTATATGGACTATATATTATATGCCCTTTATCTATGATGTTATCACCAAATAATTTGCCAAGCCAATTTGAACAATTGACTTCAAATAAAAGTGAATCAATCCCCTCATATCCAAGATCAGAGTGCGCATCTATGTTAAAAACAGTATTACATTTATTATCCTTAGCAATATTATAAGACCACTTATGAGAATCTGTTATAAAAATTTTAATATTTTTGTCAAAGTTAAATACCTCTTTTGCTCTTTTCCAAAATTCATTTAAATCAATACCAACTTTAACTTTATCTACTATATCTTCTCCCTTTGCTTTACAATTAAAATATCTTTTATACCACAATGCTTGTACATTTTTTTTGCTTTCAAAATACGAGCCGCACCATTCTCTCTTTATAGGTATAAAATAATCCCAATCTATACTTAATAAAGCTTTAACCATAGTAAATCACCTCTAATATGATTATACTACTATGTGGCAAAAAATAAAAAAGCTTAAAAATTCTAAATTTCAATTTTATCCATATAAACTGGAAGTTGATTCAGAGCACAGAGTACAAAGTACAGAGTACAGTGAAGGTGGATTTACCTTTCGTTTCTCTCAGGTAAATCTTAGAACTTAATAGTGTCAGCTACGCTGAGCACTATATTTTAAGCGCTTTGCGTGCATTAAGTTTCTAGATTTTTCGAAGCATAGCTGAGAAAAATCATCATTCATTGTGAACTGTGCATTGTGAATTGTGAACTGAGTCAACTTCCAGTTTATCAGTACATACTTGTCATTTATAATTTTAAGCATTCAAGGTTCTATCTATATTATTCCTCTGATTTCTTTTAAGTCTTTTATTCCTTCTTTTTTCATAAATTCTTCTATTCCAGCTATTATATCAAGGCAAATATCAGGCTTTATAAAATTAGCTGTTCCAACCTGAACCGCATGAGCCCCAGCCATTATAAACTCAACAGCATCCTCTGCGCTGTATATTCCACCCATACCTACAACAGGCACTTTAACTTCCTTAGAAACTTCATAGACCATTCTAAGAGCTATTGGCTTAATGCAGGCACCAGAGAGTCCTGCTGTAACATTATTAAATACAAGTTTTCTTCTTTTTATATCTATTGCCATACCCTTAAAAGTATTGACAAGAGATATTGCATCAGCACCAGCTTCTTCACATTTAACAGCCATATCTACAATATCTTCTGCATTAGGCGATAATTTAACCATTAAAGGTTTAGTACAAACTTTTTTAACTTCAGCTACAACGTTATAAGCTACATCAGACTTTATACCAAACGCCATACCGCCATGTTTAACATTTGGGCAGGATATATTAAGCTCAATAATATCACATGAGGTTTCATTTAAAAGCTTTATTCCTTTAATATAATCTTCTTCACAGCCGCCGCCTAAATTAGCAATACAAACTGTATCAAATTCCTTCATTTTAGGAAGTTCATTTTCTATAAAATGCCTTACACCAGGATTTTGAAGTCCAACGCTGTTCATTATTCCACTAGCTGTTTCAAATATTCTATCTCCATTATTTCCTTCCTTGGGGTTTATTGTAAGTCCCTTAGAACATATTCCTCCAAGCTTTGATACATCGTAGTAGTTTGAATACTCTTCCCCAAAGCCAAAGGTTCCAGAAGCAGAAATAACAGGATTTTTAAATTTAACTCCACATATGTTTACATTAGTCATTTAAAATCAACTCGCTTCCTAAAAATACTGGTCCTTCTTTACAAGTTCTCTTCCTACCGCTCTTTGTTTTACATGTACATACCAAACAAGCTCCTATACCACATGCCATTTTTTTCTCCATAGATACATATACAGGAGTTTTTGATGCTTGACACATTTTTATAACTTTATACATCATAACTTCAGGTCCACAGCACAAAACCATATCATAATTTTCCGGATTTAATAAGTCAGTAACATACCCTTTATGTCCAATACTTCCATCTTCTGTGGATAACTTTAAGTTATTAACATATTTTTCCACATTATCCACAGTTTTACTCATCGTTTTAAAGCCTGCATAAAAATCTACATCACATTTTTTTAATTGACTTGCTAAGTAAACCATAGGAGCTATTCCTATTCCACCGCAGACTATAGCTACTTTTCCACTTACCTTATCTACATCAAATCCATTTCCTAAAGGACCTGTTATCTTTATTTCATCATTAGTTTTTAATTGTGATAATATTTTTGTTCCTTTTCCAACTACTGCATATAAAAATGATATTTCTTCATCGCTGGCAAAATGCACACTTATAGGTCTTGAAAGTACAGGCTCCACATCCCATGCCCTTAGAAGATAAAACTGACCTGGTTTTACATTAAACTTTCCTTTTATTGTTAATTTATATATTCCGTCTTCTATTTTTATATTTTCATATACCTTTTCTACAGTATATTTTTCTTTCATGGCTTTTCCCTCAACTTTTCCTTATATAATATAGTGAAATAACCTAAAAACCCTAAAATCTAATTTGCAATCTTTTATTTTATGGCCTCTCGTATTTTATTTCTCATATTTATTGCTTCTTCTCTTGCACATGCCTCAAACTTTTCTTCTCCACCATCTTTTTTTCTATATGCTAAAAGTATTCCTCTTGAAGAATTTATAACTCCACCATTACCTTCTGTTAAATACAAACTTACATCTTTTGCAGTGCCACCTTGTGCACCATATCCTGGAATTAAGAAAAACATATTTTTAAAATTATTTCTTATCTTTATTCCTTCATCTACATGAGTACATCCAACTACCGCTCCAATAGAAGAATATCCGCATTTTCCTTTAAGCTTCTCTCCCATAGAATATATTTTTTCTCCAACCTCATCGTACACTCTCTTTCCGTTTGAAGTTTCTATATATTCAATATCCTCTGCTCCCTTATTTGATGTTCTCAAAAGCACAAAGGCACCTTTTTCATTATCTCTAATATAAGGTATATATGGCTCAATACTATCCATTCCCATGTATGGATTTAAAGTTACAATGTCGCTTTCAAAATCTCCTGTAAAATGAGCTTTTGCATACATTTCAGCAGTTTTGGCTATATCCCCTCTTTTTATGTCTGCAATAGAAATGGCATTTTCATTTTTAAGATATCTCAAAGTATTTTTATACGCTTTAAGTCCTGCAATACCATATGCCTCGTAATATGCAATTTGAACTTTATAGCAAGAAACAACATCTATGGTCTCATCTATTATTTTTTTATTAAAATTAAATAATGCATCTTCTATATTTTCATACTTATCGAAAAATTTTTCTGGTATATAGCTTAAATCTGTATCCAACCCAAGACACACATGTCCTTTTTCCTTAACACTATTATAAAGTTTATCAATAATCAAAATATACACCTCACACTTATTATAGATAAACAACGTGAAACTTGAAAATTATAAGTTCCAGGTTTATTCTAACAAATTCCATCAAAAATCTTTTAGCTAATTTAAAACTTCAATGTAGTCTATTTTAATATTTTCTATAGACGGTTCTTCCACCTTTCAATGTTCTTAAAATTTCTCCGTACACTTCCATTCCATTAAAAGGTGTGTTTTTGCCCTTTGATTCAAATTTGCTTGAATCTATTTCGTATTTCTTATTTAAATCCAGTACAACTAAATCTCCTTCAAAACCTATATCGATTCTACCCTTATTAAATCCAAGAATATCAGAAGGATTTTTTGACATTATCTCTGAAAGTTTGTTTAGCGCAATATTATTTTCTTTAACAAGTTTCGTGTAGCATATAGAAAATGAAGTTTCTATTCCAGACATTCCAGGTGCTCCATTTTTCTTATCCTCTTCTGAATGAGGAGCATGATCTGTGCCTATTGCATCTACAAATCCTTCTTTTATTGCTTTTATTATAAAGTTTACATCACCTTTTTCTCTTAAAGGTGGATTTACTCTATAATCAATTTCATTTGTAAGAGCTATGTGATGCGGTGTTACTTCACAAGTTATATTACTAAAGCCTTCTTTTTTGGCATTTATAATACAGGAAAGTGCTTCTTTCGTACTCACATGACATACATGCAAATTGCATCTAATAGTTTTTGCAAGCTCCACATCTCTAAATGTTGCTAGATTTTCTCCAAGCCTTGAATCAGTAGCAAAAATTTCTTTATCATCTTCGTGATCCATTAACACGAAGCCTTTTTCTTTTATCTTCTTCATAGCTTCAAACATTACTTTACTGCTAGCTACACCTTTTCCGTCCTCTGAAATCACCTTAACTCCATCTTCTAATAAATCAAGATGGGATACATCTTCTCCCTGCATATCTTTAGTTAAGCTTACTGCCTGACTTACATCTATTAAACCTATTTGTTTAACTTTGTTTTTAACATAATTTACCACCTTCATGTCGCTGCATACTGGCTTTGTATTTGCCATAAGATTTACAGCCGTATATCCGCCTCTCACTGCTGCTCTGCTTCCGCTTTCAATATCTTCCTTATAGGTAAGACCTGGATCTCTAAAATGGCTGTGTAAATCTACAAAAGATGGCATAACCACATATCCTTTTAAATCTAAAACTTCACAGTATTCCTTTAGATTCTTTCCTATTTTTTCTATTATGCCATTCTTAATATAGATATCACCCACAAAATTTTTAGAAAAATCTATAATTTGAGCATTTTTTATTAAAAGATCCATTATCAAAGCCTCCTATAGGATATTTATTTTGTATATTTCGTCACAGTATTCGCACTTATATTCTCCGGTTTTTTCATCCACAAGTTTAAATTTATGAGGAATATACTTCTCTAAAGATGTAACACATCTAGGATTCTTACACTCTATCACATTTTCAACTTCCTCAGGTAATTTCAACTGTATCTTTTCTTTTATTTTTTCATCTTCAATTATATTAATTGTAATATTAGGATCTAAAAATCCAAGCACCGCTAAATCCAAATCCATAACATTTTCTATTTTAATCATATCTTTTTCGACATTTTTACGACTAGAAGCATTCATTATAAGTGCTGTAGGGAAATCGGCCTCATCAAGCTTAAGATATTTATAAATTTTTATTCCGTGTCCTGGTTTTATGTGGTCTATTACTATGCCATTTTTTATGCTGTTAATTGTAAGCATACTATAACACCCCCATTAATTTAGCCATTAAAGCCATTCTAACGTACATTCCAAATTTAGCTTGCTTAAAATAGCAAGCTCTTTTATCGTTATCAATATCATAGGATATTTCATTAACTCTTGGGAGTGGATGAAGTATTATCATATCATCCTTAGCCTTTAAAAGCTTATTTTTATCCAATATATAACTATCCTTAAGTCTTATATAATCTTCCTCATTAAAAAATCTTTCTTTTTGAACTCTTGTCATATAAAGTACATCTAAAGAATCAATTACGTCCTCTATTCTCTTAACTTCTTCGTACTCTATATTATTTTTATCCAGTATCTCCTTCTTTATATAATTAGGAACTTTAAGTTCGTCTGGAGATATAAGAATTATTTTATTATTTTCATATCTTGATAAAGCTTTTATAAGTGAATGAACTGTTCTTCCAAATTTTAAATCCCCACACATTCCTATGGTTAAATTTGAAAGCTTCCCTTTAATTTTGCTCATGGTTAAAAGATCTGTAAGTGTTTGAGTTGGATGTTGATGACCACCATCTCCGGCATTAATGACAGGAATTTCTGAATACATAGAAGCGATTTTAGGTGCTCCTTCTTTAGGATGTCTCATTGCTACAATATCTGCATAACAGGATACTATCCTTATTGTATCTGCAATAGTTTCTCCTTTTGATACTGAAGTTGAATTAGGCTCCGAGAAACCTATAACCTTACCACCAAGTCTAAGCATTGCAGCTTCAAAGCTAAATCTTGTTCTTGTACTTGGTTCATAAAATAATGTAGCTAATATTTTACCATCTGCTGCATGTGAATATTCTTGAGGATTCTCTATTATCTTACTTGCCAGCGCAAAAATCTCCTCTATTTCTTCTTTTGAAAAATCCATTGGGTCTATTAAACTTCTACCTTTTAGCATAAACTTTCCTCCTTCTTAGTTTCTCTGAACTAAATTTAAAGGTATTTTGTAAAAAATCTGCAATAAAAAAACCTTCCCTTTTACAGGAAGGTATAATACACCAATATAGACTAACATTCTATACATACCTTCCCAGCCTCACAGGACTAGCATTAAAGGTTCCATATTCTTAGTTCATACTAACATTTTGATAGTCATTTGTCAATAAAAACATTGCCTTTGTGACAGTTTCTTTTTCAAAATATTAATATTGAGTAAACCCTTATTATTGAATCACCTAAACTCTCATTTTTATGATATAATTTCAATTATATAGATAAACCGCTTCAAGTTTCAATGTGATTTATCTCTAATACAATTGAAAGTAGGGATAATTTTGGTCGAAAAAATTATAGATATAATAATTATTATACTTGGCAAATTAGGTTATGCAGGAACTTTTCTTGGTATGTTTTTTGAAAGTGCGTGTATCCCTATTCCAAGTGAAGCAATACTACCTTTTGGTGGATATTTAAGTTCTCCTTCCGCACCAACTCATCAAAAGTTAAACTTAGTTTTAATGATAATATCCGGAACATTAGGTGGTATATTAGGTTCAATAGCAACTTACGAAATAGGGGCTAGAGGTGGAAGAACTCTTGTTGAAAAATATGCTGACAAACTTCATTTATCTAAAGAAAAAATAGCTAAAAGTGATGCTGTTTTTGCAAAATATGGCGATAAAATAGTTTTCTTTTCAAGGCTTTTACCTATAATAAGAACTTTCATATCTCTTCCAGCTGGAATTGCAAAAATGAATTTCACTAAATTTGTACTATATACTTCTTTAGGTTCCACTCTTTGGAGTGTAGTTTTAGGCTACGTTGGATACGTAATGGGAAATAACTGGCAAATGATTCGTCCATATTTTCACATAGCAGATTACATAGTTGCCGGCGCTATAGTGCTATTCATATTATATAAAATATTTCAGAAAGTAAAAAAATCAAGAGAAACTGCTTAAAAACAGAGTACAGTGGAGGCGGATTTACCTAAGAGAAGCGAAAGGTAAATCCGCCTCCACTGTACTCTGTACTCTGTCAATTATACTCTAATTAATACCATTTCCTCTAAAGTTTTAGTTGATTGAAGTGCTCTCCTTGATATTTAAAAGCGTTAACTGGGCACTTTTGCACACATCTTTGACAGGCTATACAATTTTTATCAAAATGTATTTTTTCATCAAACTTGATGTTATTTACCGGACATCCTTTCTCACATTTCTTACATTTTATGCATACATCATAGTCAACAGTGAGATTTTTTTTAGCAAAGTTATTTAGAACTGGCTTATATAGCTTATACACTAATTTGCACAGCTCAGTTATATAAAGCGACTCTTTTTCTATATACACATCATCTCTAAGAAAACTTTCTACTGCCGCTTGAGCTTCGTTTTGAGCCTCATTTTTCATCTCTATTTTTTTATCTTCAGTAGTTGCTTTAAACTTACCTAAATAATAGTTATTCGGCATTGGAATCGATCTTACGTACACTATGTTATATCCTTTTTTCTCTAGCAGCTTGCTTATTTGCCTTCCACCATATCCAACTGCTGATGCTTGAGTTGATAAAACAATGCATCTTTTATTGTCCGCCTCAGGCAATTTTTTTGATAACCAATCCACAAAAATATTAGGAAAAATCTCAACATGAATAGGTGATGCAAAAACATAGAAATCATACTCATCTTTTAAAGTCTCATTATTTTCTATATTAAACAAATCACATTGAATATTTCTTTTTTGAAACTCGCCACAAATGAGTTTCACCATATACTCTGTATTGCCTGTACCCGAAAAAAATATTATTATTCCCTTCATAAATTTCACCTCCATATATTTGTATTTTATAAATATATAATAATTCATTTGTTTTTGATTATCCATAAAAACTTAAATATAGTTAAATTTCTAAGTAATACATATAACAAAAATAAAAGGATTTTCTCATACAGAGAAAATCCTTTTATTTTTGTAGTACAATTTATTTTATACGTTAAATAATAAATCTGAATAAGTTGGGAATGGCCATGCTTCTTTTGCAACTATAACTTCAAGTTTATCAGCAACTTCTCTTAAAGCAGACATTTTTTCAAAAACGTCAAATTTATAAGCATAAGCTTGTTCATATCCATCAGTTTTAGATGCTGCTCCTTCAGTTGAAGCTTTAAGTGCTGCAATGCCTTTGCTAAGTTCTGCTGTAAGTGATGAAACTTCTGTTACTATTTCAGTTTGAACTGAAACATCTGCACTAGGTACTGCTGCTTTTATAGTATTTATAGATGCAGCTGCATCAGTTGCATATTTTATAACAGCTGGAAGTATTTTCTTTGAAGCCATATCTATCATTGTAAGTGCTTCAATATTTATAGTCTTTGAGTAGTTTTCAAGTGAAACTTCATAACGTGATTCCATTTCAACTTTACTCATTACTCCAAGCTTTTCCATAAGAGCTATATTCTTTTCGTCTATAAGTGCTTTTGTAGCTTCTACAGTAGTCTTTATATTTGGAAGACCTCTCTTTTCAGCTTCAGTAACCCATTCATCTGAGTATCCATTTCCGTTAAATACAACTCTCCTGTTTTCTTTAACGAACTCAGTAACGATTTTTGAAACTTCTGCATCTACATCTGCTGCACCCTCAAGTCTATCAGCTACTTGTGATAAAACTTCAGCAACTATTGAGTTCAAAATGCAGTTAACACCTGAAACTGGTGCTGATGATGGTGGCATTCTAAATTCAAATTTATTTCCTGTAAATGCGAATGGTGATGTTCTATTTCTATCTGTTGCATCTTTTGTAACAACAGGTATTGTTGTAATTCCTAAATCAAGTTTGCTTCCGCTCTTTGATCCTGTTAAAGCACCTTTTTCGACTTGCTCTAATACATCTTCAAGTTGTTCACCTACGAAGATTGATATTATTGCTGGAGGAGCTTCATTTGCACCTAAACGGTGGTCGTTTCCTGCATTAGCAGCTGAATATCTAAGTAAATCAGCATGTTCATTTACTGCCTTTATTACAGCACTGAAGAACAATAAAAACTGTTTATTGTCATGTGGAGTATCTGTTGGATCTAATAAGTTCATTCCATCATCTGTAGCCATTGACCAGTTATTATGCTTTCCAGATCCATTTACTCCTGCAAATGGTTTTTCATGAAGTAAGCAAACAAGACCATGTTTTAATGCAGTTTTCTTTAATGTTTCCATAACAAGTTGGTTATTATCTGCAGCTAAATTAGCATCTGAAAATATAGTTGCTAATTCGTGCTGTGCTGGAGCAACTTCATTATGCTTTGTTTTAGCAGTAATTCCAAGTTTCCAAAGTTCCTCATCAACATCACTCATGAATGCTGCAACTCTTTCTTTTATAACTCCAAAATAATGATCATCAAGTTCTTGTCCCTTTGGAGGCATTGCACCAAACAATGTTCTTCCTGTAAATATTAAATCTTCTCTTTCATCATAAGTCTTTTTATCAACTATAAAGTATTCCTGTTCAGGTCCAACTGTTGTTAAAACTCTCTTTGATGATGTATTTCCAAGTGCTTTTAACACACGCATTGCTTGTCTTGATAATGCTTCACTTGAACGTAAAAGAGGAGCTTTCTTATCTAGAGATTCACCTGTATATGAGCAAAATACAGTTGGTATGCACAATGTATTGTTTTTTATAAATGCTGGTGAAGTAGCATCCCATATAGTATATCCTCTAGCTGCACAAGTAGCTCTCAATCCACCTGAAGGGAATGATGATGCATCAGGCTCTCCCTTTATCAATTCTTTTCCTGAAAATTTAAGAATAGTTTTTCCTTCAGTTGGAAGTGAAACAAATCCATCGTGCTTTTCAGCAGTTGTTTCAGTTAAAGGTTGAAACCAATGTGTATAATGAGTGACCCCTTGTTCAACAGCCCAATCTTTCATAGCATTTGCAACTTCATCTGCTACAGAAATATCTAATGGAAGCCCTTTTTCCATAGTGTTTTTTAATGCTTTAAAAGCAGGTTTTGTAAGGCGTTCCTTCATAACTGATTCATTAAATACATTTGAACCAAATATCTTGTCTAACTTTTTCATTTTTTATCCCCTTCCAAAAATAATTATTTCAATTTAAAGCTTAAATAAAAGCTTAACTTTTAATATTATAATTTCATATCGCTGATACTACTATAATAATATAATTATCAAAAATTTGCAACATAAAATATTTATTTTTTAATTTACACAGCTAAAAATTCAAAATCTTATTTTAATTGCTACAATATTTTAAATTTATACGTTTTCATAGAATACGAACAAGGTTAAGTAATTTCGATAGAACCTTCGCATTATGCCAATTCATACTTAATTTATATAAACAAGGGGCCGTCACACTAAAAAATTTCGACAGCCCCGTTTATTTATTAATATTTACTTTTTAGCTTCTGCTGAACTTAACAATGCAAAATCAGAATAAGCAAGCATTCCCATTTCCGGTATATCTAATCCAGCAATTTCATCCTCAGGTTTAACTCTAATTCCCAAAGTTTTATCAAGTATCTTCCAGAATATAAATGATGATCCAAGTCCCCAAGCCATTAAAGTAATTACAGCTACAAGTTGCGCTCCTAATTGACTAGGATCTCCATAAAATAAACCTTTTACCGTTCCTGCAACGCCATTAAGCCCATTTCCATAACTTCCATCTGCAAATAATCCAAGGGCAATCATTCCCCATATTCCATTTACACCATGTACCGAAACAGCTCCAACTGGATCATCAATCTTAAATTTATCTTCAACTACACGAACTGCTAGGCAAACCAAAACTCCAGATACACATCCAATTATAAATGCTGCTACACTATTAACAAAGGCACACGGTGCAGTTATGGCAACAAGCCCTGCTAACGCACCATTACACGTCATAGCCGGATCTGGCTTACCATATTTAATCCACATATACACCATAGCTACAAAACCACCAACAGCACCAGCTATCATTGTATTAACTGCAACAACTGCAATTCTAAAATCATCACCATTAGTAGTACTGCCTGCATTAAATGCAAACCATCCAAAGAATAGTATTATTGTTCCAATTACAGCCATAGGAATGTGATGTCCAGCTATTGCAACAGATTTTCCTTCCTTTGTAAACTTACCAATACGTGGTCCTATTACTATAGCTCCAGTTAAAGCAATCATTCCGCCCATACCATGAACAACAGAAGAACCGGCAAAATCCAAAGCTCCATGACCTAATCCTAAAGTTTTACCTATTTGAGAAAGCCATCCGCCTCCCCACATCCAATTTCCGAATAAAGGATAATATAAAAGTGATATAAAGAATGAACTTATTACTACAGCGGAATATTTCACTCTCTCTGCCATAGCTCCTGTTGGTATAGTGCATGTGGTATCCATAAACACCATCTGGAAGAAGAACAATGCAAATATTCCAACATCATAAGTTGAACCACTTAACATAAAACCTTTAAGTCCAATTATATTCCCGAATTCATGATTAAGTGCTTGAGTACCACTTCCTAGTGTACTCCAACTTCCTACACCTCCGAACATAAATGCAAATCCTGTAAGATAAAATCCTATAGTACCAACAAGAAATACCATTAAGTTCATTGCCATAGTATGCATGGCATTTTTCGCCCTTACAAATCCTGTTTCAACCATTGCAAATCCTGCCTGAAAGAAAAATATTAAGCAGCCTGTAAGCATTACCCATACATAGTTTATTCCAAGTGTATTCTTTCCAACTTGATTTGCAACTTCCTCTGCTGTAGGCTTGCCTGGTTTAGCAGCACTAATATCCGCTGATGTTCCTATTTTAGTACCAGATGGATCATTTACTGCTGCAGAACTTTTTGCAAAAGCGGTCATACTGAATATACCAGTTAATAAAATTATTAATATTATGCCAATAGATATTTTAGAAATTTTTTTCATAATTATAGCCCCCCTATATAACCTTAATTTTAAATTGCAGTATCTCCTTTTTCTCCAGTTCTAATTCTTACTGCTTCTTCTACATTGTAAACAAATATTTTTCCATCTCCGACATTACCTGTTCTAACTGAATCGCTGACTTTATTTACTATATCGTCAACTATTCCATCACTAACTACCACTTCAACCTTAAGCTTATGAAGCAGAGTTATCTCCATTTCTGCCCCTCTATAAAATTGCTTTGAACCTTTTTGGTTGCCGCATCCTACTATGGTTGATACACTCATTCCTTTAACGTTAAGCTCATTTAACGTCTTTTTAAGCTCCTCAAGCTTCTCAGGTCGTATAATTATTTCTAGTTTTTTCATTCGCCTTTCACCTTCAAATTATTAATTTGTTACTTTGCATCGTTAATATTTATTAAATAATTAATTTATAATTAATAATACCATAATATATTTAAAAATCAATAGCTATATTTGATAATTTGTTATCAAATATAGCTATTATTTGTATCATATATTGTTTTTTCTTAGCATAATTCCATATTGCCCAATAAACGTATATATTTTACATTTAAGGCGTTTACTTTCTATTGCATATGAACTACTACAATGCCATATTCATTAGTTCTTTGAATTTATTTTCGTATTTATTTAACTCATAAATATTTTTAAACTTATCTAAAGAAACTTCATTATCTTCGGCTTTGTATAAAGCTTTTATAAGCTTAAAATAATTACAGCTATTTGATTCTTTAGTCTTTGATACCATAGAAGAAACTACATATTCCGCTCCTGCCTTAATGGCACCAATAGAGTTAACTATACCCATTCCAAAATCATCTTTTGCAAATATCTCAATAGGAATATCTACAATTTCTTTAATAGTTTTTATTTGATGAAGTATCCTTTTAGGATATAAAATTCCCACTGAATCACAATATCTTATCCTTTTAACTCCTTCATAAACACCTAGCTTTGAAAGTTCTATAATAAAATTTATATCAGCTCTTGAAGCATCTTCTAATCCCATGGTAATCTCACAATTTGATTCTATGCAATAATTTACGCACCTTTTAACGTTTTCTTTAATAATATTTTTATTATCTTCACTGCTGCATATTGGAACTGATATATGAATCACATCTGCACCATAATTAATAGAATTTTTTATGTCCTCCAGGTTTAGTCTATTATATACTGATACTTTGCTTTTTAGGTCTAAGTTTGTAATATCCATTATATCTTTTCTCAAGTTTTGATCTAACAAGTTAAATTTAACTTCTATCTGAAATGCTCCCATAGAACTGATAAACTTTACAACTTCAATTTTTTCGTATGCGTTTAAATTCATAAATTCCTTATTACACTCACTTAAAGTTGTATCAATTATATTAATTTTCATGACTAACCCACCTTTACTTTTATTTTATAATGTACCTTTTAAATAAAAAAATATATTTACATTACTGTCATTATGTAGAATATATCATAATGTTTTTAAAGATTCAATATATTTTTTGATAATTCATCAAAAAAAGCACATTTATTTTAATTATTTACTAATCAATGTGCTTTTAAACTAATGATATTCAATTCTATACTTTACATAAAGTCGCTACTCATACATTCTATGAAGAGAAACCTCTCCAGAAATAAGCCTATCTTTTATACCATTTTCATATTTAACAATTAAGCTTCCATCTGAAGCAATTTCTAAAACTTCAGCAATAATAATCTGCTTTTTTCGCTCCACTTCTATTTTTTTACCTACTAAAATAGATTTTTCCCTGCAATATTTTATTGAGCTACTGGCATTTTCATTATATCTAAATTCATCATATAGCGTTTCAAATTTTTCAAAGAAACTACATAATAATAATTTTCTAGATATGTACTCATTTTTTTCAATTCTAAGAGACGTAGCTTTATTTAAAACAGCTTCAGGGAAATCAGAGTTTTCCTGATTAACATTGATTCCTATACCAACAACTACATAATTTATCTTATCTATTTCCCCACTCGCCTCAGTTAATATTCCACATACTTTTCTCCAATTCACTATTATGTCATTAGGCCATTTTATTCCCACGTCTATATTTAATTCTTCAATTGCCTTTCCAATAGCTGCCGCAGCAATTTGCGTGATTTGATATATACAAGTAGAACTAGTATTTGGTTTTAGTATAATTGACATCATTATGGATTTATATTTAGCTGCTACCCATTCACGCCTAAATCTTCCCCTTCCAGATGTTTGCTCCTCCGCAATAACAACGGTACCTTCTTCAGCGCCCTTTTCAGCCAATTCTTTAGCTAAATCATTAGTACATTCAATTGAGTCAAAATGAATTATATTTCTTCCAATGTACTTTGTTTTAAGCGTATCATCAATTTCCACAGTCGTAAGTATGTCAGGACATGATATTAATCTATATCCTTTTTTCGAACCGGATTCTATTACATATCCATCCTCTTTTAATTTATTTATATACTTCCATACAGCAGCTCTTGTTATGCCAAGCTTTTCGCTTATACTTTGCCCAGATATAAAATTGTTATTGCTGCATTTCAACATACCAATTATTTTTTCCTTCAAGCTTATAATACCTCCCTATTATTTAATCATTTGATTTTGAGTATAACCTATTAACATATTTACTTTAAAAGATTATAGCCGAAATATTTACAAAATTATTTATAAAATATACTTTATGTAGTGAATATATAAAGTATATTTTATAAATATTATACAACAAAAATTATCTCTTACAATCTTAATGTTATTAGCATTATATATAACTTTATTTACTTAACTTCTTATATTCTTTTTCTATAATTTCATCTAACCATTCATTAGATTTTCTAACAGAAGAAAAACAAAACAATATACTGAATAATAAAATTATTATAAAAAATATTGTAATGCATAGTAAAAATGTTATTTTCATAAAACCCCTCCGTTCATTTAGTAATTTTTATAGTTCCAACATTTAATATCTATTTCTGTTTTTCTTTTTTTTACTTCTATTAGTTTATTAACTTTTCTTATATACTCATCATCATCTGATACCCTAATCAAACTTTTCAAATAGTAAAAAGATACCCATCTAGGTACCTTTTTATTTAATACAAAATAAATAAGATTTTTTGCCTGTTTAAAATTTTTAAGATGAGTATGTTTATCTGAAAATTTATATTTACTATTGTGAACTATAAAATTATCGCCAACTCTGTATATTTTATACTGATTTCTTTGATATACCTGTATACCCAAATAAAATCAACTTCCTCTCCAATTTGTAGAGAATTATATATAGTAAGTATATTCAAATACACTATGCGAGTTGCACTAATAGTAATATTTTTACATATTTTATTTCATTTGTAAATAGCTTTATAAATAAAATGTCTGCACTCAAAATAATCTTGAATGCAGACACTTTTAATAAGGCAATACCAAACTATTTCATACAATCAGGTTTTGGAATCACAGATAATTTAGGTTCTTTCAAATAATCCTGAACAATTCTTAAAGCTTCTCCAAATCTTTGAAAATGAACTACCTCTCTCTCCCTAAGAAACTTAAGTGGTTCCAATACATCTGGATCATCAGTAAGTGTAATAAGATATTCATAAGTTGATCTTGCCTTTTGCTCTGCTGCCAAATCTTCATAAAGATCTGTTATTGGATCTCCTTTTGATTGAATGTACGCAGCTGTAAATGGATTTCCTGCTGCACTTGCTGGATATATACCAGAATCATGATCTGCAAAATAAGCATCTAATCCACTTTTTTTAAGTTCTTCAACACTAACATTTTTTGATAGTTGACGAACTATAGCGCCTACAATTTCAAGATGTGCTAATTCCTCTGTACCAATATCATTTAATGTTGCTATGGCTTGAGGTGTAATCATAGAAAATCTTTGACTTAAGTATCTTATAGATGCAGCCAATTCCCCATCAGGACCTCCATATTGGGTTATGATTACTTTTGCTAGTCCGGCATTAGGATTTTTAATTTTTACTGGATGTTCTAGTTTTTTTTCATAGAGCCACATTTTATATTATCTCTCCTCTTTTTAATTCTAAAGCTTAAAATTTGCATCATATTCCCAAGGCCATGGTTCATCTATCCACTGCCAAGGATAAGGGCTGCAGCTATTAGTAGCAGTTAGCATCCCAAAATATCTTTCATATTTACCTTTTAGCATATGTGATTGAGCTACAAAAGAATTGTGTTTAGCAATAGCATCTTTATCAGTTGGATGAGTATTAAGATATAAACTTAGATCTATTATAGTAAAATCTACAGCCATAATTTCTTTTAAAAGTTCCATTTTATCCATTTTCATGTGAGTATCTCCTTTATTCATCTAAATAATTTTCAGATCTTTTTTTACTGCTATACGGGCTATAAAGCTCAGGAAAAATAGTTCCTTTCTTTAGAGCCTCTACTGGTGGAAGATTACTGCACATTCTTTGAAAAGGAACATAGGCTGATGCCAACCTTACATTTGTTATTATAGTTTCTTGTGGAATACAAGTTTTTCTTGAATAGTCCACATCTGGGATACTTTCGTACATATCGTCTTGAAACATTTGTTAGTTTCCTCCTGAATTTTAACTTACGATTATATAATATTCATAATTTTTGAATTTTGTTACTTTAAATGAGCGTATAAAAAGTAAGTTTTAGAGGAAAACTATTTATTAAAAGACTTAGGGAGGAATTAATATGCAGTTAGCTTCACACGAGCTACATGATTTACATGAACTTATAGTTAGTTGTGTAAATTCAATAACTAACATGGCTATGTTTAAAAACATGGTTCAAGACCAGGAATTAAAAAATATACTTGAAACTCATTTTCCTGCTCACATTCAAGACTACAATATGAAGGTTGAATTTGTTAAAAGAGCTAGTGGATCTCAGCAAAAATTAAATGTTCCAAACTTAAATGTAATGCTTAAGGATTTTACCACATCGCCTGTTAGCAACTTCTCATCAATAACACCAAATACAAATGCACAAAAGATGACTGATAGAGAAATAGCTACAGCATACCTTTTAACCTTAAAAAGAGCAGGCAAAGAGTATGCTTGGAGTGCCATGGAAATGAGCAATCCTAAAATAAGAGAATTTTTAAAAGATGCATTTACAATGTGCTGTAACCACGCATATGATGTATGGCAGTGGATGGTTAAAAAGGGATATTATCCTTTAATTCCTGCTAGTCAAAGTGAAATTGATACTATATCCTCTATGTACAATGAAATTAATGAACCTGTTAATACATATGTATAAGCCACAAGTAACTATACTAATTTTTTATTATAAAATTATAACTATGCTTTAACTTATATATATATGCTATAATTTATTTAAACAAAATATTTATATTGTACAATATACTTTAAAAAGCTATGTTTTAAATAGATTTTCATTTTTATACTTATTTAAAACATAGCCTTTAAAAATATTTACAATAACATTGATATTTTAACTTTTAAGCTTACATATAAAAAATTTAGTATTAAAGGTTTGCATCCCCTTCTCCCCAATCTACTGCGCACATACCTCCAGTTTGAAAAGCTTTAAGCACTCTTAAAGTTTCACTTACGCTTCTTCCAACATTCAAATCATGAATTATTGAGCATCTTATAACTCCTTCAGGATCTATAATAAATAGACCTCTTAGGGATACACCTTCTTCTTCTATAAATACGCCATAATTTTTAGCCGTATTATATGTTTTATCAGAAGCTATTGGAAAATTAATTTTTCCTAGCCCTCCCTTTTCAATCTCCTGTTTTATCCATGCCTGATGAGAATATTCACTATCACAACTTACAGCTAAAATTTCAGCATTAGCTGCTTTAAATTCACCATATCGATTACTAAACCCAGTTATCTCTGTCGGGCATACAAAAGTAAAATCTAGTGGATAGAAAAACATTACTAACCACTTTCCTTTATAATCGCTAAGCTTAATCTCCTTAAAATCACTTCCATCTCCCAAAACTGCATTAAGCTTAAAACCAGGTGCATTTTTTCCAACCAATCTTTCCATAAATTACTCCTCCTTAATTCTATTTATTATATATTCCATATCAGAAAATTTTTATTACTTGATAATAATTATTGGTATTAATAAATATATGATAAAACATTTATTATATTCTGTCAATGGAGTTTATGGAAATTTATATAATAAAAAACTGCACATAATAAATTTTCATTTATCATGTACAGCTTGAATTTTATTTTAGTGACTATTTGCTTCTATTAAGTTTTACTTGTGATGGGCATTTATCTCCATCTATAAACCATTTACACTCATTGCATTTGAAGCAAGCTTCATAGTTTGAATTTCTTAGAGATTTTTTAACAAAGTTTACATCTGCTAAAAACGGTTTGCCATAGGCCACAAAATCACATAAATTCTCTTCGACCAAGTAATTACCTCTATTTAAAGTTCTTATATTATTTACTACAATAACGGGTATACTTAAGTTTTTCTTAAGCTGAGTTCCTACATAAACTATTTCATTATAAGGAAAATCCTCTGGAACTTTTATGTCTTTTCTGTCAGTTATCCCACTAGAACTATGCAGCATATCTATTCCAATACTCTCTATAGCTTTTGCAGTATTTATATCTGCATCCAAATTTTCATTCCAACCCATTCTATATGATACTATAAAGTCATCCTTTACATAGCTTTTTATACTTTCAACAATTTCTTTCACCAAAGCTATTCTTCCATTTAAGTCTCCACCGTATCTATCTTCACGTTTATTAGATATATGAGACGTAATCATATTTAGAAAAAACTTATGAGCTCCGTGAAGCTCTATTCCTTCAAGCCCCGCCTTTTCACATCTTTCAGCTGCTCTTATAAATAAATCTCTTATATCAATTAATTTTTCTTTGGGCAATTTATTTACATCGATATAATCATTTGAACCATAACCAGAAGTAGGATAAGATAACTGTGCAAATAATCTAGTATCATTTTTAATACATTCTTCATGTATTTCTTTTAAATAATCTATATGAGCATCTAAAAAGACTCCAGGTCTGCCTCTTCCATTTCTTTCCTCTGACACCGAAAGTGCCTGTGTTATAATAAGCGCTATCTCTTTATCAGCTGCCTCCTTATAATGATTTACAAGCTTTTGTCCCATAATTCCATTTAAAGATGGCCATCCAAAACGTACCATAGGAGCCATTACAATTCTATTTTTAAATTCCACATTTTTAACCTTTATAGGTTCCATAATATTAGCCATTTGTATTACGTTTCACTCCTTAATTTTAGTTTTGATTGTTAATTTTTTATATTTATTTAAAACAAAGCTTTATTTAAAATTTAAAAAACTCAATACAGCATAAATTGCAGTTCCTAAAAAGCATATGCTGCATATTGACCATATTTCTGGAAATAATTTTTTTTCTGATATTAAAAAAATACCAGAAAATAAAAATGCTAAACTAACTAATCCAAATATTGCAACAAGGCCATTCTCTTCTGAAAAACAAAATATATCAAGTAAACCATAGGTAAAAAATCCGAACAAACAAAAAATAGCAACTTCCAGTCTATTCATGTTTTTAGGCCTTTCAGCAAAAAAGTACGCCATAGCAAATATAAAAAATATGCATACAATCGTAAATATGTAGCTGACTTCCATTCCTATCACTCCTAAAATATATTATCAAATATATAATAACATATTTTGGGAAAACATTCATTCTTTACACGTCTTTCTAAAAAGCATTTTTTAATCCTCTATTTTAAACTATCTTTCAATATGAATACATACTTAAATTAACCAATACTTAAAAATCATGATTTAAAAAATAAAAAACACCAGGCATCAAACCTAGTGTTATCAATGGGCGAGTAAACCTATAAGCCGAGAACTATGCTTATTTTTCACTCCAGCACCTAAATCCACATTTTTGGGGGAGGTGTAGGCCTTGTTAAATCTTGGGTTTGCTAACAATAGTACAATAATTAATTATTGTATTTTTATAGGCACAGAATTATTGTAACTAAACTACATAAGTCTATAACTATTAGAAATACTAATTATTTATTTCAATGCAAGGAGTGAAAATAAACCAATGAAAGAACTTTTTTTAGATGAATTATTTGATGATTTTATTAATAATCAAATTGTAGAAAAGGACATATCTAAACATACAAAAGCAAATTACAGCTCGGACTTTAAAATATTTTTAAATTTTCTCATGGAACAAGGAATAAAAGCAACAGTTAATGAAATGAACAAAAACTTATTAAAAAAATTTTTTCAATATTTAAAATTTGAAAAAAACTATGCAACAGCTACAATGCGAAGAAAAATACACTGTCTTAGTAGTTTTTTTAAATATCTATATCAGGAAGAATTTATTTCTCGAAACTATATGGCAAGTATAAAGGCTCCAAAGCTTCCAAGAGAATTACCTATATACGTTACAAGGGAAGATACTGAAAAAATTTTAAACTCTATAGATAAATTTGGTGGTAATTTTATCTTAAGAGATAAATGCATGTTTTTATTGCTGTTTTTAACAGGTATGCGGAGACAAGAACTAATTAATTTACGATGGAAAGATATTAGCTTCAAAGATTTAACTATAAACATTATAAAATCTAAAGGTAAAAAAAGTAGACAAATACCACTTCTTCCCCCTCTGCCAACATACCTACAAGCTCTATTAGCAGAGCGAAAATGTGATACGCATGATTATGTTATGTTTTCAAATGCATATAATCATATGAGTGAAACCACAGCAGAAACTATTTTTAGAAAATATATAAGAAAGAACAATCTTGATGGCAAAGGCTATACATTGCATAAATGCCGTCACGCATTTGCCACAAACTTAGCAATGGAAAATATTGACAGTTTGACTATTGCACAAATCTTAGGTCATGAAGACTTAAATACTACAAAAGTTTATGTTCATATGGTCTCAAGTGATCTTAACAATAAAATTAAAGACATTGGTTTAGTAAAAGATATAAACAAAATATTATAAACAAAGGGTTTAAAAAACCCTTTGTTTATAATTAATAATATTTCCAACTACCTTATTTCATATTCACAATAGCCATATTCGCTATCTTTTAGTTTCTTACCACAACTATTACATAAGTACATATAATCTTCAGTATCCGTATATGACTGTGCAAATGTATAGTTATACTCACAATTTGGGACTTCATCTCCACAATCATCACATGTAATAGATGAGATATGAGTTCCGCAAGATAGACATATCCACTCACCCAAAACTTCACTATAAATAAGAGTATCATTATTACAATTTTCACATTCATAAATATTTCTTAAAACATCTTTTCTTCTCCCTATTTCCCTACACATATGTGTTGATATAACACAATTAAAGTCTTCATTATACATGTCCTCAATTGAATTAAATTTTCTTCCACAAAACTTACATTCAATAATATCACCCTCATTTACCAAAGTCTCTTCCGAACAATGCGGACATGGTATATAAATAAATTTATTTTTTATATACTCTACACCAATCTTTACCATATTATGGTCTAATATATCTTGCGCTATATCTTTTTTCTTTTTGTTATACATCTTTTTATCATCATGCAAAAATTCAATCTGTTCCTCAGTAATTATATCCTCAAAATCATTAAATGTTCTATGTAATACATTATATATTATATATTCGATAGCTGAGAAAGATGATGTAATAATATTAGTACACATTTCTGACGATATAGAAAACTTATAATGTTGAATATTATTTCTTACATCAGATAATTCAAGAAGATAGTTATTGTATCTACCTAAATCAACTTTGTATATATTTTTAATTCTATGTAAAGCCAATTTAAATCCTACCGTTTTATCATTTTCATTTTTAACCCTATCAATATCTTCATATATCAAAATTTCATGTTGAGTATACAATATTTCCTTCAAAATTAATTCTGCACTATGACTTAATAATAATATACAAAACTTAAAACATCTTTCATCATTGTTATCTATACCATTTTTATAATAGTCAATGGCTTCATTTAAAGAGTCCATTGCATTTTCAAGCATATTAAACTTCACACTTCTTCACCTTCAGACACCTTTTTATCACTCTAACTTCTTTTAAATCTACTATAAATCAATAATTGTACTAATCATAAATATATTATTCTATATTTCTTTTTCAATAATATATTAACACCCCAATTATATACTTAAAATTATTTATTCTATATTTGTTTAAAAATTCCTCTATATAGATCTATTTTTTCTAAAATTAAACGTTTTACTTTTTTAATTACTTATCCAAAAAATAATTTAAAGTTTTTGACTTCATATTATAATCCTTCACCCATGTTTTATATGCTTGCTTATCCAAAAATCCAACCATTTTCTCAATGTTATGTAATGATAAATCATGCTCTTCTTTATCATTATAAAAAAATATAATTGGTGGAAGATTATTAGCTATAAGAGCATGATTAACTAACATCCTTGATATTCGCCCACCTAAAAAATAATACGATGAACAATAGAAACGACTAACCGACTGCAAAGCATCATTAGCATTAACTTCTATATTAGAATCTAATTTTAAAACACTACTGCAAAAATCCATGTAACTTTTAACAGCTTTATCCACCTTATTAATCTTAATATTTTCAAATGTTGTATTAATATTATCCAATCTTAAAGAACAGTACACAAATTTAGGTAAAAATTTATTCAGCAAATCTTCTACATTATCACTTTCAATCCATTTTCTTAAAATTTTATCATAAAACAAATTATATCACCTCTAATAACTTATAACGTGATAATTATATCAAAAATACAGCCTAAATTATCTCTCAGATAAAAATATACTTATTACTCAGTAACTATATAATTCATTTTTTACTTATCATGTAAAACATTCCAATTAACTCGTATTTATGTTATTACATCAATATGTTAGAATTAAATAGTACAATTATCTACAGAAGCAGTTATGAAAACTATAAATTTTTATTTTATTTTTGAGAACACACACACTTTATCGATTTAATGTATGTTGCTCCTCTAAAGCATAGTTAAAATATAAAAATTATGCTTTAATAAGGAGGAATAATTTTGACTAAAAATTTTAGCATTACGATAAAACAAAGTATAGATATTTTTATAAAAAGCTTACAAGTAGAGGGTAAAGCTAAACAAACAATAGTAAGCTATTCAACTGATATTAAAATATTTTATAAATTTATACAACAAGAACTAAGTAATAAAATAAGATATGTCAGCGATATAAGATACTTTCATTTAGAACTATTTAAAGAATATCTTAATAAAAACTATTGTTTCAGCTCTACATGTAGAAAATATAATTGCCTAAGAACTTATCTTAGGATAATGCACCGATTTGATTATATAAATGAGGATATAATCAAAAAACTTAATACCGATAAATTCGGAAATCAACGAAGAGAAAAAAAATTAAAAATATCTGAAATTAGAAATGGGGTTATATCACAGGAAGTAAAAAACTTGATCTTACAAAGAGTTGAAAACGATAAGAGTAAAAATAAATATAGAGATATAGCTTTAATTCATATACTAAATCACGGTCTTCGCAGGAGTGAAGTTTTATATTTAAAATGGAGCGACTTTAATTTTTCTAACAAAACTATGAATATTTGGAGACCTAAAAACTGTAACTTTGACACAGTTAGAATAAGCGATAATGCTGTAAAGGCGTTAGAACAACATTTTAGAATTTCCTCATTTTCTAACAGCTTAAATGACAAAGTATTTAGTATATCAACAACTCCCTATAACAAAATAATAAACAAATACACTTATGGTCTTCTCTCCGAAACTGGAAAACAAATAACAGGTCATAGTTTTAGACATACTTTTATAACCAATATGATTAGAAACAATGTATCACTAAGTAAAATTCAAAGATATGTTGGAATAAGCTTAGAGGTTTTAGAACAATATACCCATTTAAATTTTAATGATACTGATGAAATTGCTAATCTTATATAAAACTGCTCTGTATTCATTGTACATTTTATTCATTTGGAACTATTGTATTAAATATTACATATATTATTTAATACAATAGTTTCCTTCAATTCAAAATAATATTCAGTTTGTTTTATATATCTATTTTTTTAATTGATATATTAAAAAATATCAACACCCAATTTTGCCAGCTTTATATACAACTTTAACATCACAAAAACCTTAAGCGTTTAAACCATGAATTTTCAATTCTTTAAAAATTATATTTTCTAAAACTTCTGGTCTAAAATTAGTTAAAGGCAAACTTCCTTTATTATATACATAAGGGATCTCCAAGAAAGTAACTTTTAAATTATTAAAAAACTCTCTTTTTCTTTTGTAATTGTCGTATAAATTATCCTGATTGGCAAAATAACTGGTATGGTTATTCTCATTAGTCTCAATTGCAATTATAGGTATAAAATTTCTTTGTATTTTTATATATACTTCCATATCAGTAATAAGTTTTTTAGATTTTTTTCCAGGTTCTGTTTTCTGGCTTCTTAGTTCTGGATGTGTAGACTGTACTACAAAATATACGTTAGAAAATTTAGTTGTTAATCCTTTTATACTGTCAAGAAAATCAGCTTCACAACTTTTATTCGAGGACATTATGTTACATGCCTTACAAAAATTTTCACAATTGTCTAATCTAAAATATTTTGCCTTTCTAATAAAACAAAAGCCACATTTATTGTCTCTCCATAACTGTTCTCCTTCAGCAAATTCACATATGTATTCAAATTGACCAGATGAAGCGAAAATAACTCTGCATATATGTTTCATTTTATTGTAATAATCTGAATTGCTTAGTAAAAGTTCAACATTAATATTTAAATTATGTGATATCTTTTTTATAATTTGTGGATAAACGTCCTGCAACTTACCAGTTCTTAATTTATATATATCATTATAATCCATTTTAGTAATTAGTGCTAATTGATTATCAGAAAATTTATAATCTCTATTTAATATCGTTAACAGATTACGCAATCCCCCTTCCTTATCCAAATAATCACATTCCATAGTATTCTTTAATTCTTTTGCAAGTTTCATTTAAAACTCTTCCTTTCTTATTTATGTTTAATGATATTTTCTCAATATATTTTTTTAATAAACTATGGAATAATTGGATATTATGTAATTTTTATTCCTGCATTATCATTAAATTACTTATGCTGTAAATTATATTTTACAACTTTCGTTAAATAATATATATTGAAAATTTTATAATTCATTAATTATAGTTTTATATATAACTATTTGTAAATTATAATTTACAACAGCTCTTTAACTTTATAGTTTGAAAAAATTATAATCAAGCACATATAATATATAAATAACTTAAAAATTAGGTATTCTAAAAGAATTTAATCAGAAAGGACGTGTCTAAAATAACATTTGGTGAAAAAATCAAAAAACTACGCATTAAAAATGGCTTAACTTTAAAAAAAGTTGAAAATGATACTAACTTATCAACTTCTTACATTAACCGATTAGAAAATGGCGAACGCACAAATCCAAGCTTTGCAACAGTAAAAACTTTGTGTGAATATTATAATATCTCGCCAATTGTATTCATGAGCGATAATTTCTCAGCAAAATAATTTTAAATAGCTAAATTAAACTCTATGACTTTAACTGCAAATTTCATAGAGTTTAATTGACTTTATGAAGAATAAAAAAGCTTAGTTTAAAACATATATAAACTTTTCATGTTTTAAACTATAAATAGTTACATATTTACTCATCCAACATAAGCAATACAATTAATCGTAATTCTAAGTAGTAACTCTTACTTTTTCCTACTTCTTCGCCTTCCTCAAACATGTTTAATACTATATTTTCGTAATATTTCTTATTGCTACTGTATATTATATAAAAATACTTAAATATAATAATATATGGAGGAAACAAATGATGAAAGAAATATTAACGAATATAGCTATAGACTCAGGAAAATCTTCAACAAAAGGAATAATAAAAATAGGAGAAAAAATAGAAAAAGTTATTTTTAGAACAAAAATTCAAGAAATTGATGATTTAGGTGTAGATATAACGAAAAACACATACATAATAGAATTCAAAGGCAAATCATACTTGATAGGAGACATGGTGTCAGAAACTTCTTGTGATTTTCAAATAACAAAGACTACAATTCAACATAAATTGTCCATATACAATACGATATGCCAATTCATAGATAAGACTAACGCCTTAATGCATGGTTTACCTAATATAAATTTAGCTATAAATGCGCCCTTAAATGTGTACAAAAATAATATACTAAAAGAAAATTACAAAAAATTCATTCAAAATAATGGAGAAACAGTTTCCATAAAAATAAATGGGACAGCATATGCATTTAAAATAAACTCACTCCTTATTCTTCCCGAGGCTACAGGTCCTTTATATATTAGAACAGATGATTTTCGAACAAAAAAAGCAACCATTGTAGACATAGGTTCTTTAAATGTAAACTTTTGTACGTTTAATAGATTAGTTCCAGAACTCGACACAATGAACGTTGCAAACTTAGGAATTAATGTTTTACGTTCCAAAATTGCAGAAACATTAACATCTATATATGGCGTTCTTATAACAGATGCAGATGTAGAAGAAGTATTTAAAAACAATGGTGATCTTTATATGTGTGGCATAAAAAAAGTAGAAAGTAAAGAAATTATTGAAAAATTAATTAATAAGCATGTAACTGAAATATTTAACTATGCTCGAAGCAGAGGCTTAACCTTCAACAATACAAAATTAGTATTTATTGGCGGTGGATCACTATTATTGAAACAATATATACTTAAGCAGTATCCTCTTGCCATAATAGAGCAAGATAGTCAATTCTCTAATTGCCTGTCATTTTTAAATATTTTGGAGATAAAATATGGCAACTAATAAAATATCTATTAGCTTTTGTGAATATTATTCTGATGTATATAATTACTTGAAAAGCAAGCCCAATATAAGTAATTTTATATGTGAACTTGTAAAAACCCAAATGACTGATACAAATACTAAATGTCAAGATCTTAGAAGTGAAATTGAAAAGATTATTGATGATATATTAAAAGACAAGCAATTAATTATTGAAACTCAAAGTGAAAATAATACCTCAACTGTTAAACAAAATGCACTTACAAAAGATGATATTTCATTAATTAAAGAGCTATTTTAATTAAAAAGCAATAAGACTGTTGCATAAAATAAGCTATCTATAATGCATTATTCAACAATCAAAATAATGTATTATATTAGAACCTATACTATTAACGTAACAGTCTCGTCCTTATTTAATTTACTCCCAATGCCTTAAACACAGCATCAATTGGATCAGAATAAAATATAGGTTGTACTTTTATTAGTAAATCTGATGGCACTGTTTGAAAATCAGCAACAGAAGATGCTGGTATAAGTACCCTTTTTGCTCCTGCATCAACGCAAACTTGTAGACAGTTAGCAAAGTCTTCTATTTTACTTATAGTACCTCCCACTGTCATATTACCTAATACAGCAAGACTTTCTTGAACAGGTTTTTCTAAAGCTCCTGAGCATAATCCTATAAGTTCAGCAATAGCAATTTCATCAGTTACCCCTATGCCTTGTAAATCACTAATATGCATAAGATAATCCTTTGTTTTTGTACTTATAGAGCTACTAATACTTTTAGAATTTGATGTAAAATATCTAAAAGCAGTATCTAAACTTTCCTTTACATCTCTATTAGAACCTACTCCTGACTTTTCAAACTTTCCACTTCCACTTACCACTTGATTTTCAAGTTTAAATACCCCAATCATCCCTGAAGCACTATGACCTACAACATATACATGTCCTGACTTTCCAAAACCTTCTGGTATAAGTTTGCCCCCACCTTGTTCTGGAACAGATACAAACTCTTCATTCATTTTTTCTTTATCAATATACGAGAAATGAACATCATAAAACTCCATACCACCTATTTTTTTAAGCTGTTCCTTTACTCTCCTTCTTCCTACAAGTGCATATTTTAATATCTCTTCTAAATCTTCTTTTGTAAACTGACCATTAGGATATATAAGCTTTATGAGGCCTGATACTGTCTTTCTTACAGCTATAACATCTCTCTGATTTAGATTGTTTCCAAGCTTAAAGTATTTATCTATAGCATCCGAAAATGAGCGTTTTCTCATTTCCCTAAAAAATTCTGCCATGTAATCAACAATAAATCCATAATTATCAGTTAAAAATTCTGGTCGCATTTTAGGGATTTCCCAGCCTGGTATATAAAAATGCATTCTATCGAAGAAGGCTGAATCATTAGCCATTTCTTCTGGAAACGGTGCAAAAAGGTGAGAAGTTTTAATAAGTGAATCTAAGCTTTGATTAATATTACCTTCAAATACCATAGAAGCTGAAGCAGTTTTTTCTTCCTTGCCCCTTGCAAAGGATCCTGAAGCCATATAATCTTTCATCATCTGTATTCCGTCTTTATCCTTAAATTTTATTCCAGCTACTTCATCAAAAACAACTGCATCCCAAAGACCTACTAAACCAATTTTCCTCGATGACATATTATAAAAAAGATTAGCAACAGTAGTTTGACCTCCAGAAACAAGAATACTGTTCGGAGATATTTCTTTATATATATGTGACTTACCTGTTCCTCTTGGTCCAAGTTCACAAACATTATAATTATTCTCAACTAATGGAACAAGCCTTTCAAGTAAATGCCATTTTACACTATTATCAAGCTGTGTACATTCCATTCCTGTAGAACGTATTAATACATCTATCCATTCTTCCTTTGTAAAACTTTCTCTTCCATCAAATATTTCATTAATATCCATATTAGGCATTTGAATAGGTTTCAAATTTGAAATGCTAAAAGGATTTGAATTTCTTACTTCTTCATCAAAATAATAATTCATTTTTAAAATACACCATATTCCACCTTGAAGAAGTTTATCAAATTCTTTAACATAATTAGGCGATATAGGAACGCCCTTTAGTCCAAGATTAGAAAATTCCGCTTCATATATATCAATTTTTTCGTTCAGCTTTACATTAATCTTATCAATTATCGTATATTGACCAAGTTCTCTAATTCTTGACTTAACTTTTTCCGCTTCATCTGGTCTTACATAATTTTGAGCAAGTATATTTTTTACCCTTTCCACTCCTTCATTAATGCTTTCTTCATCATCAGTGGCACAATACATTCCAAGTAGATATTCAAGTACATATACAGGAACATTAGCCCCTTCTTTAATTGATTTTGTCAAATCTTTTCTAACAACTCTGCCTGGAAAGACTTCATTAAGCTTTTTATCTAAATCAATACTTGATCTTTCAGAATCCATTTATATCCTCCCCAATTACATCTTAATTGTTCATTTAAAAATCGAAATCATTTGCTATTCCCAAACTAATAATAAAAGGTATTTCTTCTAAGATATCTCCTGATTCCTTATCTTTAACTATCAAATAATATTTCTTATTTTTATCATAATTCATAGCTTTTAATGTTAGCCTAATTTTAAACATTCGTTCTTCTGGTCTATCACTTTTTAAATCCGCCAATATTGTTTCTATATTTGAAATAATATTCTTATTCTCATCTATCATATAAATATCTAAGGTTACAGGTATTATCTTTCCGCTAATTCTTTCTGTTTGGAAGAAATTCAGAGTAAATAAACTATTTGTTATTTTTTTAACTTCATTAGTTAACTTAACTTTAACCTTATCAGCCTTAATACTATTTTTGTATGAACTTCTAATATTTTTGAACAATACTACTGGAACTACAGTTTCTTGAAGTGTAGTTCCTCCATGGACAAATTTAGCACCCTCTCCTTGAACTTTAAATCTTATATTAGACTTCGGCATATATGCATTAAATTTACTATCCTTTAATATATAATTCATGTCTACTTTTATTAGACTATCACTTTCTTTACTTTCTTTAGTTATAAAACTTCTTCTGTTTTTATCAATTGCATGGACTGCTTCTTTTGTTATTTTATCACTTTCTTCTAAGTCCCCTCTTTGATATATAAAACCATGGTCAGATGTGACTATAACGTTAATACCGCCTAACCAATCCTTGATTTTGCGTATTAAATCTAATATTTCATCAATTGCCTTTTGAACCACTTCAAAAGTTTGTATTTCAGTAGCACCTTTATCTGCTGTAGCATCAATAGTATTATGATATATATATATAAGCTTATATCCTTTTAATCCTTCAAGAAATTCAGTACTACTCTTAGGAAGTTTTTGATAATCAAAAGCTTTACTGTTTTCAAAATTATCGTTTAAAATTGTATTTCTATTATCTATTCCACTGCTATCTTTACCATCTATAAATACTCTTCCATCTTCCCTTAAACTTATTGTATTATGTGGAAGTAATGAAGCCATTCCTAATTTAGTAATTGAAGGTACAGTAGATAACATGGCATTTATATTAGTAGAATTTATTACTTCTTCATTAAGTCTTTCAGCTATTTCATTTCCCACTTCATATCTAAGTGCATCAGATATAATTACAAAAATCCTTTCACCTTTAGAAACCATTGGATTAACATATGTATTATAGAAATCCCTTTGATTTACTACTCCAGGTATTCTCCAATCATTTTTCATCTCATCATCTATTGCATAAGTCCAATTGGTACCAACTTCAGCTAAATACCAATTTACATATATATTTTCAGCTAACTGTTTAAGTTTATTAATTGTATTACTTTCGGGCTGTATATCATAGTAATAATAGAATTTTCTATAAAATGTATCCATTTTATAGTATTCCTCTATATAATCTTTAAATAACTTTTCATTATCCCTTTGAGGTATCCCGCTATTATACTTCTTGTAAAATTTATACATTTCAACAACATTAAATAAGGCTTCATAAACGCCCTCATATTGCTCATAAAAATGCTTGGTTCTTCTTCCTCTTATAATTTCAATAAATCTATCATAATCCTCAATCTTATTTTCCAAACTATTCACTATATATTTAATTATTGCCCTATCAAAGATTTTTAGTATATCTATATCTTTAAAGTCTTCAATATCTAAGTCCTCTATGATTTGTGTAACATTAACTTCCTTCTCATAAACCTCTGAAAGCAAATCATATTTAGCAGAATCAGTTCTGTGATTTTCAAAATGGTCTATGAAAATAACACAATTAGGTTTGTTCTTTCCAATAAATTCACTTATTCTTCTTAGTTTATCTTCACTTATGTAGCTTCCTAACACTGTTGATATTAAATAAATCAGTAGCTTTTTTAATGTCTTATTTTCCTTATCAAAGCCATACTTTATCTTTGCATATTTCCAAAAAGCTTTATCAATATTGTATTTTTGAAAATTAATATAGTATTTATTTTCATCCTCGTCTAAAGACTCCATCAATATAATCTTTAATATCTCTTCAAATTCTATAGTTTTTGAATTGCATAATGCTCCCATAATAGCTAATTCTAATTTTTCTTCTGTATCAATATTAAACTCAAATTTACCAATTTTTTTTCTTCTTTCTATTGCATTAAAAAAATCTTTATACTCATTAAATGTATTTCTTAAATTAACATCTATTTCAAGCTCCTTCATTATTAAAGAAGCCCTATCTGCATAAAATTGTTCTGAATATAAAGCTATGTCTAAGAGCCAGTTTTTTCTATCATCTTCAACTTTTGAAGTATTATATATTAAAAAATTAGATTCAGTATCTTCTTCCTCTATAAGATACTTAGTCGCAAAATTGTTTGTATTTGTTAATTTATGTATTTTAACTCCATCTATATTAATTTCACTAATTGTATCTTCAAATTCTTTTTCATAATCATTCCAAAAAACAATTTTTCTCTTTTCTCCATTTTTCAATGGTTTATTAAATTCACTTTTTAGTAAATTAAGAATATCTATATCTACCATAATGTTTTCATCTCCTTAAAACATCTGGATTTATTATTTATACCTGCGTATTCCAAATGAAATCATCAAACTCTTTCTTATTCTTTCCTGTTCCTATCCATAGAACTTTAGCTAACTTTCTGTTTAAACCACACTCAGGATTATCTTTTATCCAAACAATTAAATCTTTAACTCTAATCACCTTTATATCATCGTTGCTTCCTGTACTAAGGTAACTATCAATAATTCCTTGAAGCTCTCTCTCGTCAGACATAAAATAAGGTATTCCAAACACTTTTGCCATTGAAAGAGAAAGAACTTCTCCCCAATTCTTGCCTTTTTCTTTCGTACCTATCATTGCCCATTTTAAAATATTTTTAGTATCTTCATATATTTTTCTATCAAGAACACCTAAGCATTCTTCATCTAAAATTTCTATGATTCCTACGTTTATCAAATTATTAATTTGCATTTTTGCATTTTTAGGAGTTAAAATTTCGTCTTCATACACATATCTATGCATATAAGCCTTCTCTGCAATTGCTGGAATAAGCATTTCAATTAATGGAATATTTTTAATCCACCCAATCTTAATACATATATCTGCATCAATAATTAACTTTTTAATTTTCATTATTCCTCCTCCAGAATTTTTAGTATTTCTTCCTCTGAAGGCAATATAATTTTCTCTTCTCTAATATTAAATTCCTCTGGAGTACAGTTTGATAAAGATAATATATATTTTAATTTGTCATAAGTAATCTGTTTTTTTTCATAAAGTCTTAAAGCCATATCAAGCATATCATCAAATTTTATTTCCTTAGTTCTTTCATTATTCCTTTTACATAATTTTAGTCTTTTCTGCCATAATATAACTCCTGCATCTTCTTTTCTATCTTCTTCTTTCAATAGCTCAAGGCACTTATCTTTAGTTAAATATTCTATCTCATACAATCTTCTTACTAAAGTTTTGTATGGAACTAAAAAAACATCCATAAGCTCTATTATTTCCCTTAAGCCTATAAGATTTTTACCAATTTTTCTAATTTGCAATTCATTTAATAAAACGTCTTTAGGAACTAAAAATTCAGCACCAAATCTGTTTGCCTTTAAATCTTCAATTTTTATATCTCTAAAATTTATTGTTTCTTCAAGAACTACACTTTTTAGCAATTCGCCTGCCCTTATATCTGAATACCATATATGATAAAGCTCATGTGCGGCCGTAAAGATTTGTTTTTCATAAGGGATATAGGAATTTATATATACAAATTTATGATTCTTAAAATTATATACAAACCCACATATTTCATCATCTTCTATAGGATAATATATAACCTTGCAATTCATTTCAAGGATTTTGAATATATCTTCCTTTATTATTTGATTAGTTTTCTTGTATTCTCCTAATTTACTATTAACTATTCTTTGGACATCTTCAATTTCCTCTTTTTCAAGCGTTCCAAGAATATTTTTATTAGCACTCATCTAATGCTTCCTCCATTCTGATTATTTCTCCAATAACAGAATTTAAGAATTTAAACTGCTCCTTATTGTTATCATTTATGCTTCCCATAAACATCAATACTGGCTCTTTTACTTCTGCTTCTTTCTCTGTTACAAGTCTATCAACTGTAACATTCAATACTTCTGCAATTTTCTTTATTTCAAGTGCATTAATAGCCTTTTGGCCTTTAACTATCTTAGTCATAACTTGCTTTGATATTCCTATATCATCTGCCAATTGTTTTTGTGTCATATTCTTTTCTTCTAATATTTCCAATATATTATTTCCTACTGATTCAAAAAAACTCATAATCAAACCTCCTCGTAAACATATTGTTTACTCTCTCTGTACATTATAATATATTCATGCTCAATAGTAAATGTAACATTAATATTATTATCATTTTTTTATTTTTTAAACAAAGTTAAATACCTACCATCATTTAAGATAGTAGGTACAAATAGCCTATTATTTAATCTTTGCTAATAATCCTTTAAACTTCTCATAATTAGCTTTTACCCCATCATCTAAATCTATTTCAATCTGCATATCAGCCATATGGTGAAGAACTTCATCGTACTTCTTAAGTTCTTCTATCTGCTTATCAATTGAATTAAGCTTTTTCTTTGCCTCACGCTTTTCCTTAGTAGAATAGTTACTCTCTACAACATCAACTAAAGCCTTTTTCTCTGTATCCAATCTATCTTGTAGTTCATGTAAATAATCTGTCCTAATTCTTGATAAAGTAGTTTTATCATATCTATGCATATAAATTAAACAATTGAAAGCTCTTTGCTTTCCTGATGTAAACATCCAATATATTGGTCTATTTTTATATGTTTGCAAGTGTTCTTTATAGAAGTCAGTTAAGAAATACCTTCTTATAGTTTCTTTAGCAGTTTCATTACTCTTCTTTCCAAGTGTTTCTGCTATATATTCAAGATTTTCAGATAATGTTTCTTCTCCAAAGGTAACCTTCACAAATTCTACAAATTTAGTTACTATGTCTTCTTCAAAATAACTATCTGAAAGTATTGGTATAATATTATCTTCATCAACTTTAAATGTAGTATATTTTGAAGTATCAAACTTGCCTCCAGCATATACGAGACCATCTTGGTTCAAAGAGTATCTTCCAAAAATACACCCTACTGCATAAGATACAAATGTTTTTATTAATTGTTCTATAGATTTGCTTTTTAATGTTATATACTCATCTTCAACATTTGGTGTTATTTCATTTTTCAATCCATACAATTCTATAAATATCTCATTTAGTCTTTCTTCACTTAACTTTAAATTCTTAAAGTCTGAATCAAACTTACCAAGGCATACTTCTACTAATTTTCTTAATTTACATTCCTTATAACTGTTAAAAGCTTTCATGATTGGATGACAATTAAAATCCCATGATGTTTCATATGAATCCCAATCATCTTTACTTATCATAATATTTTTATTCACTAACTCTTCTACTTCTTTTTCCACATCTTCTTTTAATCTCAGAATTGGAAGTCTTTTTATATCATTTACTTGAAAACTTATTGTAGGATTTAATACCTTAATTAATACAGCAATTATTTTACTACATAATATACCTATTAAGACTTTAATATTATAGTCTTTATCAACAAATATCATGGAGCCTTTCATATCAAAAAGAAATCCCTTCGGTGAGTATCTTACGCCAAAATAACTTGAATTAACATCTGACCAAGTTAATCCTTCTTTAAAATACAGTTTTTTATCCCTTAATCTATAATTAGTATTCTTTTTTGAATGTTTAATATCATACCCTTCATTCTCCATATTTATTAAATACTCAATATTACCATACCACTTTCTAAATTCTCCACCCTTATGATATGGAAACCATTTTTTCGCATAAATATTTATATCCTCGAACTTTTCCATGTTAAAACCTATTTTATTATAATCTACTTCATACCAAAGTCTTAAAAATTCATCATTATTTCCTGTCATTAGTCCAGATTTTGGTTCACCTATTTCTTCTAATTTTATCCCTTCTTCAAATGCTTTTATTTCATTCTCACTTAACCAATATCCTATTGGATTTCCTTCAATTCTTTTAAATTGCTGATTATAAACACTATATCTATAATCCACTGCTGGATTTTTAATTGCTTCTAAAGTTTTTATAGGCTGATTATCACTTCCAGTAAAATTTGATAATCTTATATATTCTCCCGTTCCTCCTAAAATATAATTTCTCATTGTAAAAGTGCATACCTGCACACATGCTTCTGGAAAAGCGTTAAATTCTAATTGAACCAAAGATGTTATGCCTTTTTTATCAATAATATATTTTCTTAATTCATTATATGAAAAAGTAAACATCCATACAAAAGGTGTCATCATTCCCACTTGCCCTGTTTTTTTAGTTTTATTAAAACTGTATTCCATAAAAACGGAAAACAAATCATATTTTGCAAGAGTATATTTGTTCCCAACAAATTCTTTTAAATTATCATCCATGTATTTTATCCCTATGTACGGTGGATTTGTAACTAATACGTCATATATATTCATCATAATATTAGCTTGATTTATTATTTTAGCTAATATTTCTTTCACTTTAAGCCTTATTGGTTCATCTTCTAACGTTTCAACAGGGTTATTTTTTATATAATCTAACCTATTCTTTAAAAATCCTTCATCAAATCCTTCTACTTCTATCAATGAGCCATAAATCTTAGCATCTCTAAACTGTTCTATAAAGGCTTTTACTTTATCATAATTCTCACCTGAAGACTTCCCTGCTATATACTTTATATCCATATCATTTAAATTATTCGTTTCCTGAATAGAAGCTAAATTAAGTTTAATTCCTTCACCACCTGTTCTTTCTGCTTCTCTCTGAATACTTCTCAACAACCTATTATTGTACTTCATTCCTTTCATAATTACTGCAAAACAAGCAAGTTGGTAAGCTCTATCATCAATATCTAATCCATATAGATTATTCTCTATAATTAGTTGTGGTATTTCTTTGCTCATATATCCACATCTTTCATATATCTCATATAAAACATCAAACATATATACAAGTATGTGCCCACTACCCATTGCAGGGTCAAAGCACTTTATTTCTTCAACTTTTAGTTCTTTATTTATATACGGTGCTAACTTGTCTTCAAAATCTGGTTCTGAATTAGGATTTTCAAGATAGAACTCCCAGTTTTTCTTTAAATCAATATGCTCTGGATGTGACTCTATCCAATACCTTCCCAAGGTGTTTTGAACCATATATCTAACTATCCAATCAGGCGTAAATAGCTGAGTTGCAAAAGGAATTTCCTCTTTTTTATACTTCTTTTTTGCTTTAATAACTCTATCTTTTTCCTCAGAATTATAATATTGATACAACCAGCCTATAATTTCAACTTGTTGCCAATCTTCTTCTGGTATAATATCTGTATTTGTAAGATTTCTAATAAATGCATTATCATTTAATAATCCATCAGGGAATAAAAGTTCTGTATAATGTCCTATTTTTTCAAACATAAATGGTAAAGATTTATTTAAAGCATTACATTGAGCTATTATTAAATATTTAAATAGTCCTTCAATATCATTATTTAATTTCATATCATAAATCTTTTGATTATCTACTGGAAGGTCTACATTATTTGCTTCTTTAATTAAATCTGGCTCAACATTTCCTGGAGTTTCTGAAGATAAAGCTCTCACTCTTGTAGGAAGGTAATTATTAACCTCCATAAATCTAAGAGCCGTAAACCTATTAAACCAAGTATATGTTACTTCTTCTACAATTTGTTCGTACCCATCTTCTCCTTTTTCATTTAGATAACTTATTTTTTGTAAAAGTTGTTCTCTTTGCGTTTTTTCTTCATTACTTAAAGGTTTACCATTAATAATTATAGAATCATTACTAACAACTTGAAATTTTTTAATTTTATCTTCTTCTATACCATACTGCATCGCTTTTATTTTTATTTTTGCAATTAATTCTCTTCTGGAATCAACTGCAAATTTTTCCAACTTGCCCTTATTCATCTTGGCCTCCTATAATATGTACATAAAATTTAATGCTATTTATCTTCTTTGTATTAAATAAATTAGTAGGAGATATTAAACCTCACACTAAAATAAACTATTCAATTTCAATTTCTTTATTTTCATCTATAATCTTTTTAAGTTTATTTTTTAATTCTCTAATATAAATTTCAACATCATTTTCAGTTTTTAGTAATCTAATATCAACTAATTTTGACACTCTAATCTTTTCAACTTGCTTTTGTATTGGTGTATGTTTTACTGCTGGAGGTTCATTTACTACATTACCTTTTTTTGTTTCCTCTTCTTCTTTCTTTTTAAATTCTTCTATCTCTTTATTTATAAGTTTCTCATAATACTCTTTTTTATTATTACTTTGAGTTACAGATGCATCTATTTTAAATATATCAGCATATTCATTTACTCTTAAAAGTAAATTGTCGTAAAATGTTTTAATTTTCTCTACCGTGCTATTACTAACCCCGTATTGGCTTGACTTTAATGAGCAATATTCAAAATCAGTGTTTATTTTTGTCTCAGCATTTTCTTTCTTTTCTTCAATTATTATATTGAATCCTTTTTCTATATTTTCGGCTATCTCTACAATATTTCTTATTTTCTTATATGGTATAGGATTATTTAAAATATCATCCAAACTTTTTAATTCTTGTACAACATATTCATTAAGATAATCTTTATTTTCATGACATCTATTAGAAACTTCCAATCCTTTGTCAAATATATTTATTTGATTTTCAAAGAAAGCATAAGCATAAGCAACATCTTCTACCCAATCAAGCAGTTCATCTTCTCTGTTTTTTAATGCTGTAAAAAAACTTAAGTTGTCTTTATTATCCATAATCTCATTAAATGCTTTAATACCCTTTTCAAACAAACTTTTACCTGGATATTTTTTATCCCCATACTTGCTAATATATAATTTTAATTCATGGATTTTTTCATTTATCTTATCCTTAATAGATTTTGCTAATCCATCTTCATCATCAGGCAAATTAATTTTTCCAAACACATCTAAACATATATTCTTAACTATCCTAATAAGGGTATCATCAACCTTTATTTTTTTATTAATTATAACTCTATCAATTTCTGTTGTTTTTGTTAATGCATCAGCTATTTTATTAGGATTATCTATTTCTAAAAATTCTCCATTTAATCTTAACTTTATCTTCTGCTCTTTAAATAACTTTGCTACTACTCCAGAAATATCTATTTCATTCCAACCATATGGTGTATCTTTAAATCTATTTAATATTATCTTCATTCTAATTTGTTGAAGATTATCTTCTTGAAGACATATAAAATCAAATACTTCTTTCTCAGCTAATTCATTGTTATATTGCTCTACTGCATCAAAACCTAATTGTTCAACGTTATCTTTTAACAATAATACTATTTCACTTTCACTTGATAGATTAAATTTAATATATCCAAGTTTACTAAACACGCTTTTGACAAGTACATTAAATCCAGAATTTATTTTATTCTTTGCAGAAGCACCTTTTATATCAACTTTTTCTCCATTAACATAAAATATGGCTTGTAAGATTGCACCTTCTAATAGCTCTTTAATTCTTGATTTTCTTAATCTTATTTCTCCTTGCTTCGCTGTAATAATAATTTGTATATTTTCAGTAAGAGAACTTACATTCTTCTTTTTAATATAAGACTCTATTTGCATTACTTCAATCAATTCTTTAATATAATTATCACTACCACCAAGTTTAATAATCATTTGTTTATTTAAATATGACATAGAAATAAGCTCACTATCGCTCTTATAAAAGTCATCTGATAATGGACTAAGAATATTTATTCCCATATTACTCGTTTGATTACTATATGGCTTATCATCCATAATTTTATTAAATGGAAATAAATATTCCTTTGAATATCTATATTTTGTCTCTTCATATAAATCTCCAAAAATATAACTTGCTAATTCTTTTTTTTGAGCATCTTCATCTATTTTTTCTTCCTTAATTTCCCTATTAATATCCTGTTCATCATCGGTAAGAAATACATAACTATCCCCATTCTTTTGAATAAGCGTTTGTGATTGAAGTTTTCTTAAAGATTCCTTTATTTTTTCTTTTAAATCTAATTTATCTTCATCTATGCTATTTACCATCAATGTCGCAATATTTTCTAAATTGCCTGGTATCTCATCACTTAAATATTTAATCATGAATAATATTTTCAATATTTGTAAATTAATAGGGTTTTCTTTAAGTGCTGGGTTCTCCGAAGCTCTTTCTATAACTCTTGAAATGGATGGATTTAAAAATTCTTCTATAGTATCATAAAAAGCATGAAAAGGAATTAAAATTCCATCTCTATAATCAGCATATTTAAGTACAGATTCCTTATAGGCAGAAATCATTGACCTTTCGCCTTCTGATAAATGTTTTCCTGAGCTTCCATGCTTTCTTACCTCTTCAAATACATTTTGAAGAATCTTAAATTGATAAGGAACAAAGGGATATACCTCAGCAAATTCCTTTTCATCAGAATAACCAAGTAAATCTTTTCTTGCACTATCAAAGCTTATAAGATTTTTAAGTATAGCACTTTTTTCTCTATATAAATCCTTTAGAAGATATATTACATCTTGCTTTTTATCAAGAATACGTTTCTTGATTACTTCATCAACAGAGATTGATGATAAGCTTAATCTTGTATCAAACCTGCCTTGTATTTTTGAAAAATCATTTCCTTTAACATCAAATAATGAGTCTATACTTTCCTGTGAAGTTACCATTATCCATACTTTCCCGTTACAATATGTGCCTAAGTCCTCAGCGACTGTTTGAAGGTTTAGCATCAATGTAGAATTATCACCAATATACTGACCAATTTCATCTACAAGAAAAATCAAATGAAAGTTATTTCCCTTTTTATCTACATATTCTTTTACCTCTTTAGCAAATTTTTCTATGCTGACTTCGTACTCTGTAACACCTTTTGTTACATACTCATTAGCACTCTCAAGTGATATATTAAGGACAGCTGAAATAGACTTTGCTACATAATCCCTATCTAAAAAGAATGCATTTCTTCTATGTAACCACTCTTTACCTCTTAACTTACAAAATTCCTGCTTAAATTCTTCATATACTCCATCTTTCATTAATTGTTGCTCCATATTTGCAACTCCAGGAATTTCATCACATAACCCTCTATGTTCATTAAATACTTTTATAAATATTCTGAGAATAGCATCTTCTTTGCTTTTATTGTTAACTGGATTTTTAGAATCTATATTAAAAAGAATCGTTTCTGTAGCAACCTTTGCATCCCTTTGCATTTCTGCAAGTAACATAGGGTCGTTTACTTTATTATTGAAGTAATCAATTGCATATTTTCCATTTACCTTTTGATTATCTAACGCATATGATAATATCTTAAGTAAATGAGATTTACCACTCCCAAAAAATCCTGAAATCCAGACCCCCATTTTATCTGTAGTACCATCAATACTTTTACCGTAATTATCATAAAATTTAGACAAGTGCCTTGATATTTCTTTCGTAACAACATATTCATCTAACTCTTGGTAAATTTTATTTTCATCTGTTTGTGCTACTTTAACTACTCCGCTAATTTCACGTTCAATGTCTCTAACAAACATATCTCTAACATTCATACTAACCCCTCCATATATATGTAAAACTCTACTTGAGTTGATTATGACATCCCGCCATTAATTTACTAATCTGAAACTAAAGGAAATGCTCTATAATAGTTTTCATCTTTAAATTTTCCAAATAAGGTTAAATCCTGTCCACTATATTTCCCAGGATAAAATACTACTATTGGCTTTTTACTTAAAAATTGTTGTAAGCTATTCAAAATATTATGTGAACGCATAAATGGATATATCTTTCCTATACCTGTTAAGAAGATAACATCATATTCTTTAGATTTTTCTGTTATCTTTTGGACATACATTTCAGCAGTAACAAATGGAGTTACTGCATTAATCACATAATCTTTTCCTTCATTTTCTTCCAAGTCAATAATTTGTTCAAAAATATCTTCTTCTTTTAAAATCTCAATAAATAGCTTATATAAATCAAATTCAATAACCTTTCTATTTGAATCTACTTTATTTAGCTCTTTCTTAATATACTTAATATATTGTCTAACTGCTAATTCTTCTTTAGGGTCATAATCAAATATGTAATAACTAATTTCATTTCCAAGACCACTTCCCTTGATAAACTTTTCTGACTTTATTTTATCTACAATCTTTTGAAGTCTATCATATACTTTATTCATAACTTTTTCACTTCCTTACTGTACATGTTCCCCCATAGCCTCAATATATTCCTTATCACCTATTCCAATAATATACGCCTTAAGCTCTGTAGGTATTATCAATCTATTAAGTCTACAAGTTTTTATATCCTCTAATAATCCCGTCTCTGACAATATCTTTAAAATTACTTGTTTTAATTTCTTTGTCGTTGTATCTGACCATCCAGCAACAATTTCATCTTGTTCCGCTTTACCTATAAAAAATATATTTATATCTTTCTTTTCTAAAATTTCATAATTAAATTCTAATTTTTCTCTTACGACTTCATTCATAAAATCATAAAACAATCTACTGGTCTTCATAATTGCATATAAATTAATAATTTTACCTGTATCCATAGGTTCTTCTAAAAGCATCTTTATAAGTGTATCATCCAATACCTTTACCCTTTTAAAAATCGAAGAAACAAGCCTTTTAGAACTCTCCTTTGACTTATACTGAAAGATATTTTCATCCAGTATCTTACTCCTTATTTCACTATCTGAAAGGCCATCATTTTTTAATCTTAACACTTGCTTTAATTCATAGTATAAAAATGCATCGCTTGTTAAAGATGCACTATATTTAAGTTCATTTTTCATAGTGGCTTACCACACCTTTATCATAAAATACTATAAAAATACATTTTATATTATATCATAAATACATCATAAAAAGAGTTTTTCTTATTATCTGTGTCATTATTTTACACATATCGTATACCAGTCCAATACTGCAAAAATTCACAAAAACAAAGGCTATCAATATTAGATAACCTTATTCTAAATGTGTTTTCTAATTTATATTACTCATCTCTATTATTCTTTCTGCCAGCAATGACTGTCGTTCCATTGTTACTCTTCTAACCCCTTCATTAAAGGCTTTCTTGTTTCCAATAATTATTACACGTTCAATTCCACGCGTAACTGCAACATACAATAATTCCCTTGTCAACATCATTTCCTGTTCTTCATCTACTACAATTATTACTACTTTGGACTCACTTCCTTGCATTTTATGTACAGTTAAAACATATGCAAGTTCTATACATGAAATTTCATCATTTACAAATAATGCTTCTTTACCATTGAAATCAACTGTTACATTCTCAATCCTATTATTATTTATTTCTACTCTTTTAATAATTCCTTTTTGGCCATTAAATACTTCTTTAGAATAATCATTCTCAGTCACCATTACCATATCTAATATTCCAAACTTATAAATATCTCTTCCAGAAATACCATTAACACTATTGGCTATTTCCTTGTTTAATTCCTCTATTCCATTGATGCCCTTTTTAGTAGGGGATATAATCTGAATATCACAAATACTTATACTTTTACTAAGTAACTTATCTACTACTTCTATTACTTTAGCCTTTATATTGCTTCTACCTACTTCTAAAAACTGAAACTCATTTTCATCAAGCCATATCCCACTTTTTCTTCCATCTATCTGAATTCCATGGATTACTTTACACGCATTATTAATTATCAAGCTATCTTTTCTTTGACGAATAACATCTTTTAACTCCGTCACCTTGATAACTTTACTTTTTAGTAATTCTTTTAAAACACATCCTGCTTCAATTGATCTAAGCTGGAACGGATCTCCTATAATAACAATTCTCACATTTGGATTTTCTTTGACAGCATTATAGAGCAACTGTGTCATTAATTCAAGCCCAATTAGCCCACACTCATCAATAATAAGTACATCCTTTTTTATACTATGATATTTATTATTCAAATCTATCCCCAAAAATCTATGTACAGTTTTACCTTTAATTCCTGTTTTCTTAGTTATTTCATTTACAGATTTTCCCGTATAAGAAACAATAGATATCTGTTTTTCTGATAAATTTAACATATATTTAAATCCATCAATTATTGTTTTTATAATTGTACTTTTCCCTGTTCCAGCCATACCTGAAACTATACTAATTCTACTATTTAGAGCTGTATGAACAGCCTTAATTTGATTATTATTAAGCTTTATAACCGAACTATTACACATACTAATAAATTTTTCAATTTTATCATTATCTGTTGCACTATTTTTACATTTACCTTTTTTCACCAAACCCAATATTATATCTGCAAGTTCTACTTCCGCCTTATACAATCTTGTAAGATATACACATTCCCTTCCAACATTGTCAGTTTCTCTTACAATTTCATTATTAGTCTCTAAAAAATTTAAAGCCTTTTCTAATTTTTGCTCATCTACCTCTTCATTTAATTCTTTAAATTTACTTTTCAAATCACTTTTATAAATAAACACATGTCCTTCAAAACGAACTATATCCTCAACTGCATAAAGGATTGCGGCCGCTATAATAATCATATTTTTATAATCCTCATTCTTATCTATACTATTATTTTCTATTATCTCTTTTATTAAGTTCATAGAAATTAAATAACGACCGAGTATATATGGCTTACTTATAATAACATTTGCTACTTTCATGCCATAATCTCTAATCAATTCATCTGCAATTTCTTTATCAAGATTAAATTCATATATTAGCTTTATTTTAATTTCTAATCTTTTATCATTAAGTTTCTTTTCCATATAATTCATTTTCTCCTCTTACTTAGTATTAATTTAATCATCTCATATCATGAACATTTTTAATATAACTAACGTGTTCTATTCAGTTTGAGATACCTATTAAAAAATCCAACAATATTAATTTGATTTTGCTTTTATTACTTTATCTTTAAAAATTGAACTTGCTACTTCCACTCCAAATTTCTCTATACATGTTTTATATGAGAAAGAGCTTGCTGTAATGCGCATTCCTCTATATAGCATTATTTCTGCCAATTTATTTGCAATTTCAAACAAGTCATCATTATATTGAGGTATATAAAAATACGTTATATCATTTCTATTCCATTTTGAATATGTTTCATTATTTATGTCTTGTTTCTCTAATAAATGAAGCAAAACAAATGTATTAATTATGGGGCTTATAGTACTTTTACTTTTATTCATACTACCTGCAAGGTATTGCATCGAACAAGAGAACACCATATTTTCTTTACTTTCTAAGTGATAATAAATTTTCTCTATACCTTCATCTAATACCGCTACTAATTTAGGAATATGCTCACCTATAAGCTCATATACTGCCGAGAAACTATTTTTAGTTTCAGAATTCATAATAAATTGCTTACATTTTTCATATTTCTTTTTATTTTGATTAATTTTTTTAATTCTCACTCCTAATAAATTAGATAATTCTTGTACAGCTCTCTTAATATCACACTGCATAAATATCTGATACAAATCAAATACATCAAAAATGACATAATTATTTTTAATCTTGCTATCTATCACATATACATATTTATTTTTTCTATCATTGTATCTTATCCATGCATCTCTTTTTTCAGTCTTTATTAAAATTTCTCTAACAAACATATTAAAGCGATTAAAAGATGATACACTTACTTCTCTACCATAATATCTCTCAGCCTCTATTTTCACTGCTTCATCTGCCTCAAACTCTGAATTAAAAGCCATGTAAATTTTATGCTCCATATAAAAAAATTCACATATAAATCTCTCTTCTAATAAAACATCTAATCCAAAAATTTTTCTAAAATCAACTTTATTAATAAGTTCTATAGCCTCATCTATAGTATCAACATCTCTATTAATAGTCATCATGCCTCTTATACTATCTTTATTATTAATAAAGTATTGCTTATATCTGTTTTCCACTCCAATAGTTTCTTGCGCTTTTTTTATATTATATTTAATATCACTATTCATAAACTTCCTCAAACTTTCTAAACCGAACGATTACCTTTAGATATTTGTTTTTTATAATTTCAAACTTTTGTATTATAACGCATCGGTTAAATCATTATTGATACTTTTACTTAATTATAGATTTCAATTAAAAATGTTTATACAGTTTAGATGCTCTATAAGGTTTGAGTCATTTTATATAATAAAAAATTAATTTAAAAGCATAAGAAAAGAAAAAAATAAAACAGCTTATAAATACATGCTTATAATAATACAAAGTGGTATTTACCAATGCATTAATTTATAGGCAATCACTTTTTATTACTGCTTAAAAGCTATTTTGTTTAAATAAAAAAGACCCAGTGTCTATCTTATTAGAACTGAGTCATTTTATTAATTTTCTTTTCCTTATGCCAAAATTGCCTTTTGTAATAATAATTCATTGAAATCTTTTGTATTGGTAGTTTTCAACGAACTTCTACCATCTACAATATTATAATTATTACTATAAATCATTTTAATTTTATGAAAAGCCTTATCTCCAGCACTATCATTATCTGTACAAATTATAATTTCTCTTATATCTTTATACTGCTTTATATAGGTATCAATTTTCTTGATTTTTTCAGCTCCACCAAGCCCCAATAACAGAGACTCTTGTATACTCTCATAATTAATCTGAAGAAATGATAAAAGGTCAATTGATGCTTCAAAAACTATTAATTTTTCTATTCTATCACCATTGTTTAGACTAAATCCATAGTTTTCGTCTGAATTCTTCTCAACAGATTTAAAACTCCTAAAAGTATTAGTTCCTACCAGTTCTGCTCCGACAACAGTACCTTTCTCATCAAGATATTTAAAAATCAAGTTATTTCTATTATCCTGACTAATAAGCTTCTTTCTTATTAGTTCATTAACAATGCTTGGATTTATTCCTCTTGTTTTACATAGATAGGCGTATGCTCTTTTCATATTACAGGCATAACATATTTCTATATTACTTTTTTCACCTTTAATAATTTTAGGCTTATATTCTGTAGAATTTGCCTCTTTAAAATAACCATTTAACAAATACTCAACAGCTTTTCTAAAGTTATTATTTGTAATGTTTTCTTTAACATATTGTATAATATCACCTTTTTGTAGCATTGATGTCCAACAATAAGTTAATATTCCATTTTTATATTTTAAAATTAGTGAACTATGTTCTCTACACCTATAATAATTTGTACCTTCTTTAATGAAATTAAATCCTTCTTCTCTTTCTAAGAATTCTTTAAAGTCTATACTTCTCGCTTCATCTATTTTATCTTTTGATATTAATGCCACTTTTATTTTCTCCTTCTTCTTTTGTATTTTTTACATTATACAAACATTAGAAGAAGAAAAATATAGTTAAACTGTTCTATAACGTTTTACCAGTAATTAACTTTAATTTTAACATTACATATCCCTTAAATCTTAATATACTAATAGTATCACGTTGCATATAATTGTTATTTTTATATCACATTTACCATTTAAAATCAAAGCTTTTATATGCTATATATAGGTTTATGTTTTAGACCATGTGGTGAATATTCTGACAATTCGCATTCATATATAAGAAAGCTGTACTTTAGACTAATATGATGATTTTTAAATTGAAATCTTAATAATTATGCTTATTGTACAAAACCCTACCATTCTCTAATATCTCAGATATAAATGTAGATTTATGATTTTTTAACACTTCAATTTCACTATTAGTATATATCAATAAATCAATAGGAATTTTCATCCTCCTTAAAAACTTTCTTATTTCTCTGCCTCTTTTATGTTTTTCCATAAGCATATCCTTGATAATTAATAGGTCTAAATCACTGTCCTCATTAGGTTTTCCATAAGCATAAGAACCAAACAATATTATTTTATTTGGGTTAATATTAGTTACAATTGTATTAACAATTCTATTTATATCATTGTCATTCAACATATCTATTTACCTCTCTTTTGAGCATCTTAGTTAATCGTTACTATACTTACATTTTATTTAATGATCTGCTCAATAAAGAAGCTATATTGTGTATTACCAACACCTTAAATATGTATTGCTATACATTTCCCTAAATAGATACAAATCATATTATAAACCGTATTTTTGTTAAGCTAAATTGTCTGTTTATATAAGTTTTATAAAAATGTAGTTCATAATATACAATTTTTATTTCAAATTGCATTTTATCGTATTTTAAACAGCTAAAAGCAATATTGTAGATCAAAGAAAATAAAAAGAGTTAAAAATCACTGTTTTGAGGTTCAAACCAATAAGATCTCACCTAAAATAGTATATGCATTATAGCTATAGTTCCAAACAAGTTTGTATTAATATGCAATATGTATTATTATATAGAATATAATTTACTTTATAAATACATTTAAAATCGTTTAGGAGGTAATATTATGTTTTGGTGTCCTAAGAAAAAAGATGTTGTTGAGTCCTGTCCATTAACTGGTGATTGTTATTGTCCTGATGGAGCAGATGCAGAAAGTTGTCCTTATAAAAAAGACTAATGTAAAAACATTAGTCTTTAACTATTTCTCTAATAGTTATGATGCACAATAAATCAAAAATGTGGATTAATAATATACTAAAATAAGATATTGTATGAGATACGCCTTTTTTGTATTGATAACCATAAAGTTACATTCAATTTGATAAAATTTTTTCATTAAGACGCACAAGCATATAAAAAGACAACTCCACAAAAATAAATTTATTATATTTAACGTATCTTGTCTTTAATGAGAAAGTATATCTTAAATATTACCACATGACTAAATCCTAATTTATATCTTGCTATGCATTTTTAATAAGATTAAAATAAAAACTACAATGTATTTAAATTTGGATAACATCTTAATTTTATAAGTAAGTCTTTGCAACAAATTAATATTCTTGATATTAATCTTTATAAAAAATTGAATTTTAAATTATAAATTAATCTATAGCTCAAAGCACTTCATACAAACTATATTCATCTAAAATATATTTTTCTACATATTTTTCCTTCCATAATATTTTTATAATACATTCACCATCATCTTTAGTATGGAACTTCCAACTATATACACCGACAGCATGAATTATTGGGAAGTTCATTATAAATGCTAACATAAGATTGTAGGAAAATGATCATATAAGAATGTATGAAAAATAGCCTAGATAAGTTATAATTA
>NZ_JAJNKE010000016.1 GCF_021043395.1 Clostridium guangxiense | reverse complement strand
CAGAGGGCTTTTAGCCCAGCCAGTAATATGCCCTTACAGGGCTGAGCAAACCACCGGCTTAGCCGGTGGTCATGATTCATTTTGAGTTATGCGAAGTAACATCATTGAAGGAATAGTTTAAATAAAATTTTATAAATCTTAGTATTAAATTGCTAAAAGCTTTAGAGCTTTCAATCTGTTTGAGCCAACGGCGAGTTATTGAAAGCTCTTAAGATTTTAACAATTTGACACTTAGATTTATTAATTTTATTTAATATTCCAAGATGATGTTACTTCGCATTATTTTTAAATGAATAGCTGAATATCTGATGAAGCAGCATCCTTTAGATAGTCTTTTGCTTCAATAATTTCAAGCTGAGGTAAAAGTTCATCTTTTTTAAAGCCCATAACGTCTACCGAGAGCTTACATCCATAAAATTTAATTCCCTTTTTTATTGCACCATTTAAAAAGTTTTTTAGAGTTGGAGTTTCATCCTCAGCCATCATAGCTTCAAGCATTTTTTTGCCAAAACCCGAAAAGTTCATTTTAGAAAGCGGGAGCTCATCTGGACCCTTAGGAGTCATTGCATTGAACATTTTTTCCATTGTAGTCTTATTGTCTTCCGATACTTTATCCGGGTCTCTTAAAATAAAAAGTCCCCAGAAGGCAAAAAATATACTTACATCCATATCTGCTTCTGCTGCGGTGTTTGCAAGGATGAGGGCAACTAAAGCTTTATCATAGTCACCGCTAAATAGTAATAAACTTAATTTTTTTTTCATTTAAAAAAGCCTCTTTTCATGAAGTTCTATTTTAAATAAGTATTAATTTCTATACTTATTTAAAATAGAGCCTTTTATATATATTTTTTTATATTATTTCCTTTGAAGCGTTTATAAATGTATTGATTTTTGATATTCTTGACAAACATAGTCATATTATTAAAATTTATCACTATACATAAAAATTCCTTTAAAGTGAAAGAATAATAGAAATTAATAATTGCAGGAGGTAAATTTATGGGAAAGTTAATGTGTAGTGCTAATACATGTGTAAATAATATAAATGGATTATGTACAGCAAGTACTATAAATGTTCATGGAATAAGGGCACATTCTTCAGATGGTACAGAGTGTGAAACTTTTGCTGAAAGAGGAATAAGAAATGCACTTTCTAATCTAACTAATATGAATGTACCGGGAGAAATAAGACAGCTCTTTGCAGGAAGTTCTATAGAAATGAGTCCTAAAATAAAATGTCAGGCTGTAAATTGCACGCATAATGCAAACAAGGAATGTATAGCAAGGACAGTACAAATATATGGACCAGGGGCTGTCACAAGTGAAGGAACAGAGTGCGAAACCTTTATAGAAAGATAGAGTAAAGAATAGAGTGAAGGTTAATTTTCTGCTGAAGCAGAAAATTTAAAACTTAATGAGGCAAAGCCCCAAACCATAAAAGATATTCAGCAGCTCTGAATATCTTTGTTTTTATATATTTTAAATATTTATCTGATGTAAGAAGGATAAATCATCCTTCACTGTACTCTGTTTTGCTATGCTTCCAGTTGTAAAACTTTATGCTTTATAACTTGTAATACTCCATTTTCATCATTGCTTTTAGCAATAAATCTACCGTGTTTTTTAACTCCCTCAGGAGCATTTTCCATAACATAGCTGTGGTATACATTTTGAAGCATTGAAACATCATTATAATAATCCCCAAATGCCATTGTTTCATTTTCAGTTATTCCAAAGTGACTTTGGAGAAATTTTATTGCAGTTCCTTTATTTACATCATTTCTTCCTATATCAAGCCATACTTGTCCTGAAATTGTGAGCTGAAGGAGTTTGCCCCATTTTGATGATAAAAATAAATATGAGTTATTTGATGGTCCCTTAGGATCATATAATGCAATCTTAAAAAGTTCGTCGTCAATTTCATCAAAATTATTAACAGAAGTACATCTATGATAATATTTTTTCACTTCATCAATAAATTCAGCGGACTTATCCAGTACATATGCACTTTTTTTACCACATAAAACTGCTTTGCAATCAGGAAGTTTGTTTAAATCCTCAATAACTTCCTTTACAATTGTTCGGTCTAAAGTTTTTGCAAATAATTCCTCACCATTTTTAACTATGAAAGCACCATTTTCGGCGATAAAAGTAATTTTATTCTTAAAGGCTGCCATGTTATCTCTTAGAGTGAAATACTGTCTTCCACTTGCAACACTAAATATAATCCTTTTATCAATTAAATTATTTAAAACTTTCGAAAATTCATGAGGGAGCTCTCCATTACTTTTAAGCAAAGTTCCATCCATATCTGTAGCAATTAATTTTACCATATGTTTTTACCTCCGAATTGGCATAAAATATAATTATATTATAACATGATTTTAATCATATATTGTGAAAAATAATGTGGAAGTATTAGAGGTATGATATAATAAGAAATCAGAGTAGAGAGTAAAGAGTAGAGTGAAGGTTAATTTTCTTCTGATGCAGAAAATTTTAAAAATTATATAGTCAATGTAATAAGTTTTCCTTTACTGCACTTTATAGTCTGTAATCAGTAATCTTCAAAATATACTTAGAAGGGTGAAATTTATGAACAAATTGGTTCCTGTAGAAAAAAATAAGGATTATGAAATTTATATAGATGGTTTTGGAAGTATGGGTGAAGGTATTGGCAGAATAGATAACTTTACTGTGTTTATAAAAGGTGCAATTAAAGGTGAAAAGGTGAAGGTAAAAATCACTAAGGTGAATAAAAATTTTGCTTTTGGGAAGATTATGCAGATAATTGAAAAATCAGAGGATAGAAGTGAACCGATATGTCCCAGTTATAAAAGATGTGGGGGATGTCAAATGCAGCATCTCTCATATGAAGCTCAGCTTGATTTTAAAAGGCAGAAAGTTATTGACTGCCTTGAGAGAATAGGAAAAATTAAAACTGATTCTGTAATTGTACATGATACTATTGGAATGAATCCACCTTATTATTATAGAAACAAAGTTCAACTTCCAGTGGGAGAAAAAAATGGTGAAATCCAAATTGGTTTTTATGCAGAGAGAAGTCATGAGATAATTGATATAGATAAATGCTACATACAATTTGAAGCTGGAAATGAAATAATTAAGCTTGTTAAAGAGTGGATGAGTAAGTTTAAAATACGAGGCTATAATGAGCAAACTGGTAAGGGCACTTTAAGGCACATTATGATAAGAAGAGGTTTTAAGACAGAACAGATAATGCTTGTTTTAGTTACAGTAAATGAAGTTCTACAACATAAGAAGGAGCTTATAGAAAGTATTACTCAAAATATTGATGGAATAACAGGAATAATTCAAAATATCAATAGCAAGAGGACCAATGTAATACTTGGAGAAAAGGAAATAACGTTATGGGGAGAAAGCCAAATACAAGACTATATAGGTGAGTTTAAATTTAATATTTCCTCAAAATCTTTTTTTCAGGTTAATCCGGTGCAAACGGAAAGACTTTATAATGCAGCACTTAAGTATGCGGGACTTACAGGAAATGAAGTTGTCTTTGATGCTTATTGTGGAACAGGAACTATCTCATTATTTTTATCACAAAATGCAAAGATGGTGTATGGAGTGGAAATAATACCAGAGGCAATTGAAAATGCGAAAATTAACGCTGCTCAAAATAAGGTAACCAATACTGAATTTATTGTTGGAAAATCAGAAGAGGAAATTCCAAAGTTAATTAAAAGAGGGATAAAGCCAGAGGTTGTGTTAGTAGATCCTCCAAGAAAAGGCTGCGAAAAGGTTCTTCTTGAGTCTATAGCAAGTGCAGCACCTAGGACTATAGTTTATGTTTCTTGTGATCCTGCAACTTTGGGAAGGGATTTGGGTATATTAGGTGAACTTAGATATGAAGTTTTGGAAGTTCAGCCGGTGGATATGTTTCCAGCAACGGGTCATGTAGAGACGGTAGTAAGGCTAGAAAGAAAACACAGTTAGAAGTATTGATATAACTAGATTTAGAAAATGTTAAAAATAGGATATGTTTCTTAATACAGGGGTAGGAAACAGGGAAAAAGAAAATATAGTTGAATAAAGCCCTTGAGGAAGTTCCCATTTAATTTAAAATAAATATTTGATATTCTAAGAGCCATCGTTAGACGAAGGCTCTTTTTCGAATTGATTTCAAATTGCAATATCCACTTATTATAAAATTTGTTATAATATAAAGTGATATACTGGAGGTGTATGGAATTTGTCTAAATGGTAAAGGAAAGTTTCAACATGACTGGAAAGAAAGTGCTTTATTATTTTTGTAAGAAAAAGTATTAAATGAAGAGTTAATTAAGAACTTACTAGAACTGTAATATAGATTTAAGGGAAAGAGGGGGAACTATGTTTAATCAGAATCCAGAACAAAAATCTAGAGATAAAATTGATTTAATGTTAAATCAAGCTGGTTGGGTTGTACAATCCAAGAAAAGAGTAAATTTATCTGCAGCACAAGGTGTTGCTATTCGTGAATATCAGACAGATATAGGTCCAGCTGATTACGTTCTGTTTGTAGATAGAAAGCCTGTTGGTGTTATTGAAGCGAAAAAAGAAGAGGAAGGTCAGAGACTAACAATTGCAGAGGATCAATCTTCTGGTTATGCACAGGCTACTTTAAAATACAATTTAAATAAAGAACCTCTGCCTTTTGTTTATGAAAGTACTGGTGTATTGACTAGATTTACTGATTATCGTGATCCAAAACCTAGATCAAGGACAGTATTTCATTTTCATCAACCTTCAACACTACTAGAGTGGTATAATCAGACGGAAACTCTTCGTAGAAGATTAACCAACCTTCCGCAATTGGATAAAGAAGGGTTACGCCCTGCACAGATAAATGCAATCGAAAATTTAGAAATATCTTTTAAGAATAACAGACCGAAGGCACTTATACAGATGGCTACGGGTGCTGGTAAGACATTTACAGCCTGTACTTTTACTTATCGTTTATTGAAATTTGCAAGAGCCAAAAGAATTTTGTTTGTTGTTGATACTAAGAATTTGGGAGAACAAGCGGAGCAAGAGTTTTTGAAATATCAGCCAACAGACGATAACAGGAAATTTACGGAATTGTATAATGTTCAGCGTTTAAGCTCAAGCTATATTGCTTCTGATAGCCACGTTTGTATTTCTACTATTCAGAGACTGTATTCTATTCTTAAAGGTGAAGAGTTAGACGAGTCGTCTGAAGAAGAAAATCCTAATGAGAAAGGTTGGCAATGGCAAAAAAAAGAACCTATGCCTGTTGAGTATACAGCAAAGAATCCGATTGAACAGTTTGATTTTATCATTATTGATGAATGTCATAGATCTATATATAACTTATGGAAACAAGTACTTGATTATTATGATGCTTTTTTAATTGGTCTTACTGCTACACCAGATAAAAGAACATTTGGGTTTTTTAATGAAAATGTAGTTAGCGAATATACTTATGAAGAGTCTGTGGCAGATGGAGTAAATGTTCCTTATGATGTATTTACGATTGAGACTGAAATTACTAAAGATGGAGCAAAGATAAAGGCAAAAGAGTATGTAGATAAAAGAGAAAAATTGACTAGGAAGAAGAGATGGGAACGGTTGGATGAAGAGTATACTTATACTGCAAAGAAACTGGATAAGGATGTTGTAAATCCAAGTCAAATTAGGCATATAATTAAAGCTTACAAAGAATCGCTTCCACAGATTTTTCCAGATCGCTTTGATGAAAATGGTGAATTTGAAGTGCCTAAAACTTTAGTTTTTGCAAAAACAGATAGCCATGCAGATGATATTATTCAAATTATTCGTGAAGAATTTGATGAAAGTAATGACTTCTGCAAAAAAGTTACCTATAAAATTGATGAAGATCCTAAGTCAGTGTTGAATCGCTTTAGAAATTCATGGGCACCAAGGATTGCTGTAACAGTAGATATGATAGCAACAGGTACAGATGTAAAACCACTTGAAGTTTTACTCTTCATGAGAGATGTAAAGAGTATCAATTATTTTGAACAGATGAAAGGGCGAGGAACTCGAACGATAGAGTTTGATGATCTTAAACGTGTAACACGAACTGCAAAATACACCAAAACTCACTTTGTCATTATTGATGCTATAGGTGCTACAAAATCAAAGAAAACAGATAGTAGACCACTGGAAAGAAAACCTAGTGTGTCTTTAAAAGACCTTTTAGGTGCTGTTGCTATGGGGGTACAAGATGAAGACTTATTTATATCCCTAGCAAATCGGTTGATTCGTTTGGATAAACAACTTACAGATGATGAAAAGAGTAAGTTTCAGGAAAAGAGTGGTGGGAAAAGTGTGAAAGCTGCCGTTAAAGAATTATTCAATGCATATGATCCAGATATTATTGAATCTAAGGCTCAAGTGCTGATTGATGAAATTCCTGATGTAGAGCGTTATCCTGCAAAAGAAAACGAATGCCGTAAACAAGTTCAAAGTGAATTAGCAACCAATGCAGCTAAAATCTTTAACGGAGAGTTAAATGAGTATATTGAAAACGTTCGAAAAGTACATGAACAAATTATTGATATCGTGAATCAGGATAAGATACTCCAAGCAGAGTGGGATAGCTTTACAATAGAAAAGGCTGAAGAAGTTGTTAAGAACTTTAAGGATTATATAGAAGCTAATAAAGATGAAATAATGGCATTGAGTATTTTCTATGACCAACCGTATAAAAGACGTGAGCTCACTTTTAAGATGATTAAGGAAGTGTTAGAGAAAATTAAGCTAGAAAAACCGATGCTTGCGCCTCATTATGTTTGGGATGCTTATGCTCAATTAGAAGATGTAAAGGGACAAAATCCTAAAAGTGAATTAGTTGCATTAGTATCACTAATTCGAAGAATTACAGGGATTGATAAGCAATTAACGCCTTATAATAAAATTGTTGATCAGAACTTTAAAAATTGGGTTTTCGGTAAACAAGCAGGTGCATTGAAGTTCAATGGAGAGCAGATGAACTGGTTAAGGATGATTAAAGAGCATATATCAACAAGTTTTCATGTGGAGGTTGATGATCTAGATTATACACCGTTTGATGCACAAGGAGGCAGAGGCAAAATGTATCAACTATTTGGAGATAAGATGAATGAAATAATTAATGAATTAAATGAGGTGCTGGTAGCATAATGAGGAAATATTGGATAGAAGCAAAATTAGAAGATATGTTAGAGTATATACAACCGTCTAACTATATTGTTGATTCAGTTAAATACAGTGACAATTATAAAATTCCTGTTCTTACAGCTGGAAAAACATTTATTCTTGGTTATACAAATGAAAAACATAATATTTTTTCGGAAGTTCCAGTTATTATTTTTGATGATTTTACAACTGCAACTAAATTTGTAAATTTCAGATTTAAGGTAAAATCTTCAGCAATGAAAATATTGATACCTACTTCCAATTTAGTAAATTTAAAATATGTTTTTTATTATATGCAAACAATTAGGCATAATACGGATACACATAAGAGGTATTGGATTTCAATTTTTTCTAAATTAGGAATAAAGATAGCCCCACTTCCAGAACAGCGAGCTATTGTAACAAAAATTGAGGAGCTTTTTAGTAAGTTAGATAATGGCATTGATAACTTGAAGAAAGCCAAAGAAAAGCTACAAATTTATCGCCAGGCTGTATTGAAGAAAGCTTTTGAGGGTGATTTGACAAAAGAGTGGAGAGATCAGCAGGCAGATTTACCTTCTGCAGAAGAATTATTAGAGAAAATTAAAAAAGAACGAGAAAATTACTATGAAGAGCAGTTGAAAGATTGGAAAAAAGCTGTTAGTGAGTGGGAAGCAAATGGAAAAGTAGGCAAGAGGCCAAGCAAACCGAAAATGCGAGAATTTAAGTCAATATTGGATAGTAAAGAAGTATTAGAGCTTTCTGACTTGCCTAAAAATTGGTTCTATAATTTCCTTGCCTATTCAGGTGAGTTAGGTCGTGGAAAATCGAAACATAGACCTAGAAATGATTCAATACTTTTTGGTGGAAAATATCCATTTATACAAACTGCAGAAGTTAAAGCTCAAGACGTAATAATGGAATATTCACAGACATATAGTGATTTTGGCTTGGCTCAAAGTAAACTATGGCCTAAGGGTACATTGTGTATAACCATTGCCGCGAATATAGCAGAGACTGGATTTTTGGGTATTGACGCATGTTTTCCAGATAGTGTAGTAGGTTTTACACCATTTGAATCAATAATTGATAAACGTTATATTGATTATTTTTTTAAATTTGCTAAAATGAAAATTAGTTCATGGGCACCAGCTACGGCTCAAAAGAATATAAATCTTAATATTTTGGAAAATATAATTATTCCATATTGTTGTTTAAAAGAACAAATTCAAGTAGTATCAGAAATTGAAACTCGTCTTTCTGTTTGTGATAATGTTATAACTAATATTGACGAAGGACTTGAAAAAGCAGAAGCTTTGCGTCAGAGTATTCTAAAAAAAGCATTTGAGGGAAGGTTGTTAAGTAAAGAAGAACTTGAAGTTTGTCGGAGGGAGTGTGATTGGGAAACGGCAGAAAAACTATTGGATAGAATAAAAAATGAAAAGAAGGAGGGCACAAAATATGAGCAATGAATCAAGTATAATACCCAAAGTATGGAGTTTTGCTAATATTCTTCGTGATGATGGTGTAAGTTATGGTGACTATTTAGAACAGCTGACTTATCTACTATTTCTCAAAATGGTTGATGAATTCGCCGAACCACCATATAATCGAAAAATCACTGTACCTGAGGGCTGTGATTGGGAAAGCCTTAAGAAAGAAAGAGGAGCTGCATTAGAAGCACGTTATAATAAAACTTTAAAAGAGTTATCTAAAGCAAAAGGAACTTTAGGACAAATTTTTACGAAATCTCAAAATAAGATACAAGATCCTGCAAAGCTTTATAAAATCATTGATATGGTTGATAAAGAAAAATGGAGTATGATGGGAACTGACCTAAAAGGGAAGATTTATGAAGGTTTACTAGAGAAAAATGCAGAGGATACTAAAAGTGGTGCAGGTCAGTATTTTACACCAAGGGCCCTTATTCAAACTATGGTAGCTTGTGTACAACCAGAGCCTATGAAAACTATTATAGATCCTGCTTGTGGCACAGGTGGTTTTTTTTTAGCAGCCTATGACTATATCATTAGTAATTATGGTTTAGATAGAGAACAAAAAGAGTTTTTAAAAAACAAAACATTTTATGGAAACGAAATTGTAGCCAACACTCGAAGATTATGTTTGATGAATATGTTCCTTCATAATATCGGTGAAATAGATGGAGAAACATTTATTTCTTCGGCAGATGCATTGATAGCGGATGAAGGCAAGCGTTATGATTATGTACTTGCGAATCCGCCTTTTGGTAAAAAATCTAGTATGACTATTACAAATGAAGAAGGCGAACAAGAAAAAGAAGACTTAGTTTATAATAGACAAGATTTTTGGGTCACAACTTCAAATAAGCAATTGAACTTTTTACAACATATTAGAACATTATTAAAAGAAACGGGAGAAGCTGCTGTTGTTTTACCGGATAATGTTTTATTTGAGGGAGGGGCGGGAGAAACCGTTAGAAAAGAATTACTTAAATCAACTGAACTACATACAATCTTAAGGTTGCCTACAGGTATATTCTATAGACCAGGTGTGAAGGCTAATGTTCTATTCTTTGATAATAAACCTGGTGCAAAATCTCCATGGACGAAAGAAATTTGGTTTTATGATTATAGAACTAACGTACATCACACATTGAAGAAGGAACCAATGACATTTAATGATTTAGAAGATTTTATTCAATGTTATAATCCAACGAATCGTTACGAGCGTAAAGAAACTTGGTCAGAGACTAACCCAGAAGGTAGATGGCGTAAGTTTACCTATGAAGAAATTATTGAAAGAGATAAGACAAGTCTTGATATCTTTTGGCTTAAAGATAAAAGTTTGGAGGATTTAGACAATCTTCCGGATCCTGATATTTTGGCTAATGAAATTATTGAGAATATTGAAGCAGGTTTAGACAGTTTCAAGGAAATCATGGCGATATTAAATGGGGATTCAGATGTTGAATAATTTGAGCAAGTTAAGCCTTTGCTCTCATTACCCGAAAAAAGTTAAAAGGAGAGAAGAAATCCAAATAAATAACAGCAACCAGAAAACATACATATTGTTACTAGAAATAGTGAATAAGTTTATAAAGGTTTTATGTGGTTATAATTATAAATATAATGAACAATTAGGTAGGGGTAAATCATATGTTAATTCCAGTAAAAATCAAAGATTCTATAGAAATTGAAGACATTGAAATAGAAAATACAAATTTTAAATCCTTAAACTTAAGAGAGGAGCATATAGAAGAATTTTTAAGAAAAAACATAGAACTTATATTTGAAGATGAAACCCTTCTTGTAGTTGGAAAGCAAGTTGTAAACAAAGAAAATGGCAGAAGTGATTTAACAGCAGTAGACGAAAATGGTAATCTTGTATTAATTGAAATTAAAAGAGATGTTGAAGATATTATACAAAGAAAAGAAGCTTTTGAATTTCAAGCTATAAGGTATGCTGCAAGTTATGCTAAAATCAAAACTTCAGATGACTTAGTTGATAAAATATTTGCTTCTTACATTGAAAAATATAAGGATGAATTTGAGCTTGGAGAATTAACAGCTTATGAAAAAGCATCAAGGATTTTAAATGATTTTCTTGAAAAGAATAATGCATTAAAAACATTTAACTCAAAGCAAAGGATAATACTTATAGCATCATCTTTTGATAAGCAAACATTATCAGCTGCAGCTTGGCTTATAGGAAGCAATGTAGATATTAGTTGTTTTGAATTAAGTCCAATTAAAATAAAGGATAGTTATTTTATAGATATTAATAGAATACTTCCTCCACCATCTTTAGAAGATTTTTATGTTGAGGTGGATAGCAAAAAACTACCTACATATAAAGCTAAAAGAGATATACCTATTACTAGAACCACACTTCCTGGAATGGATAAGCTGTTTGAATGGGGAATAATTAAAAGTGGAGACATTGTTGTAATTAAGAATTCTGAGAATTCAGAAGCAACAGTTGTTGATGCTAAATACGTTAGTTTTAATGGTGAAAAAATTACATTCAATAAATGGGGGCAAAAGGTTACTGGATGGTCTACAATTAGAATTTATTCTTGGGCTATGATCAAAGGGCGTGATAAAACTTTGCATGAAATGAGACAGGAGAAAATGTTGTCTTTGGAAAATGAAATGGAATAAGATAAATAGAAAACAAGGGTAGAATTTGTACAATAATATAAATCCCCTTGTTTTTTTATTGTGTCCACAAATTTTTTGTAAAATTACTGAACTTTCTAAATGCTATGCATATATAATAAGTGAAGGTGATTTTTATGGAAAAAAAACTTAAGGAAACTATAAAAACAGCGAAAAATTTACACAAGAAAGGATTTATATATTTAAAGGATAATGTAGAACTTGATGCGGAACCTAATTATCAAATTCTTGCTTTAATTATCGAAAAATTAAATTTATATATGGATAAAAATAAATATGAATTAATTAAATATGATAAGGATGAATTAATACATGAGCTAGCTTTATTAAATTTTAGTCAAAATGATTTGATTGACAATATAGATGTAGAATTTATGGAGAATGTTATAAAAGAGTATGCTGATATTGTAGAACCAGTAGTAATTGATGATATTTGTGTTTTTACTATTAAGATGTGCAAATTAAAGGAAATTTATGAAAAGTCTATTTTACAAATCGAAGAAGGAAAATTTAAAAATATTATGTTTTAGAAATATACATTAAAATATAAAAAATTGAATAAATTGTAAAAAACATATTGACAATGGAAACTGTTTCCTATACAATAATGTTATCAGATATGCGAACACGCTAATTTGTTTAGAAGGGGATTGAAATGAATAATATATTAGGTTTCGGAAATTATATTGCAGATAAAAGAAAGGCACTTGGAATAACCTTAAGAGGAATGGCCTCGGAACTAGGAATTGCACCCGCATATCTCAGTGATATTGAAAAAGGCAGAAGATATCCACCAGACATGGATAAACTCTTACAAATAGCTGAAATTTTAAAATTAACTGAGGATGAAAAACATACAATGTTTGATTTAGCAGGTGAAGGTAAAAATACAATATCGCCTGATCTTCCAGAGTATATTATGTCATCAGAAAAAGTTAGGGTAGCACTTAGGAAGGCCAAGGAAGTTGCAACGGAAGAAGATTGGGATGAATTTGTTAAAAAGCTAAATGATAGGGGGAAAAAGATTTAGTGGATGTAAGTATCCCAAGAAAAAAAGATGGCTTACCATTACTATACAAAAGTGACATAGAAGAAATTGCTGAAATGTATTTGTGGGATTTTAATTCTCAAATATTGAAAGAACCTATGCAGACTCCTATTGATGAATTCTTAGAAAATTATTTAAAGTTAGATATGGATTATAAGGATATAACACAAGATGGAAGTATTCTTGGTTTAACAGCCTTTGATAATGGATTTCTAAATGTATATGATCCTGAAAGCAAGAAAATAAGAAGTATATACGTAAAAAAAGGTACTGTAATTATTGATAATTCATTACTTAATAAAAATCAAGAAGGAAGATATAATTTTACCAGTGGGCATGAAGCTGGTCATTGGATATTGCATAGGGAAATGTTTAAAGCAAAGAGAGATCAATTTAGTTTTTGGGATAGTATAAATGGTAAAGAAATGCCATCAATAAAATGTTTTAAAAAGAGCTTTGAAAATTATGCATCAAGGAGAACTTTTAAAACGAATAATGATTGGATGGAGTGGCAGGCTAACTATATGGCATCTTGCTTGCTTATGCCTAAAAAGATGTTTAAAGTGGTAACAAGTGAAATATTTAAAAAGTTTAGAATCAATGGTGATTATATAATATTAGGACAAGACTTTGAAACTGATGAAATTGCAGTTGAAATAGCAAAAAAAATTTCTATAGTATTTGGAGTTTCAGTAACAGCTGCTTCAATAAGACTCAGTCAATTAAGATATATAAGAGAAAAAACAATACAATTGTAAGTATGCTAATTGTTATTAGTAAATCGCTATTTGCTCTTGTAAAAATTCAATGTCTTACAAATTTTATGAGAAGCAAATAGCTGATTTATTTAAAAATTATACAGGTTTGATGGTTCGTACGTATTTATTTTTTTTACTACCTTGTTAGCTAATCAGCTAACAAGCTTAATAGATAACTAAGGGAGGGGAGCTTATGAATTTAAATTCTTCAAAATTGAAAGAACTAATGGAGATCAATGGCTTATCACAGAATAAACTAGCAGTTAAAGCCAATGTATCTAAAGGAACTATAAGCAGGGTTCTCAATGGAAAGAGAGGTGTTGGGCGAAAGGTTGCAAGTGGTTTATTAAGAACATTTCCAAGTGAAACAATAGATACTTTGTTTGAAACAAATAAAAATTAAAAGGAAGAAGTGTTGTAAATGGATATTAATATTACAGTTAGAGTTGATTCACCAGATATTATGAATTCTTTATTAGCGTTAGCAGATGCGATGCTACAAGTGAGAACAGGAGTACAAATAAAAGAGGAGCATGAGATAAAGCCTAAAGAAGTACAAGCACCAAAAGAAAAAGTTCAAAAAGAAGAAAAACCTAAAACAGTAACTTTAGAAGAAGTAAGAGGAGTACTTGCAAAGCTTTCACAAAATGGCAAGCAGCAGGAAGTGAAAGAACTCATAAAAAAATTTGGAGGTAAAAAACTAACAGATATTTCACAAGAAAAATACAGTGAACTTTTAAAAGAAGCTGAGGTGATTTAGAAATGGCTGAGCATGCACTTTTATCAGCTTCAAGTTCCCATAGATGGCTTATATGTACTCCATCGGCTCGTTTAGAAGAAAATTTTAAAAATGAAAGCAGTACTTTTGCAGAAGAAGGTACTGCTGCACACGAGCTAGCTGAATATAAGCTGAAAAAATATCTTGGAATAAAGATTAAAAAGCCAAAAAGTGAATTTGATTTAAAGGAACTAGAGTATTATACAGACATTTATTTTGAATATGGTTGTGAACTTATATCAGAGGCAAAAATCAGATCAAAAGATCCAATTATTCTTGTGGAGCAAAAACTTGATTTTAGTTCTTGTGTGCCAGAAGGCTTTGGCACAGGAGACCTTGTTATTGTAGCCGATGGAATACTTGATATAGTGGATTTAAAGTATGGAAAAGGTGTTGAAGTATCTGCAGTTAATAATCCTCAAATGATGTTATATGCCATTGGAGCTTTAAATTTATTTGACAGTCTTTATGATATTGAAAAGATAAGAATGACAATAGTGCAGCCAAGACTTGATAACATATCAGCTTTTGAAATTACAGTGGATGAATTGAAGAAGTGGGCGGAAGATACGGTAAAACCAAAAGCAGCCTTGGCTATAAAAGGTGAGGGAGAATTTTGTGCAGGCGAGCATTGTAGATTCTGCAGAGGTAGATTTAACTGCAGGGCAAGGTCAGATGAAAACATGAAAATGGCACAATATGATTTTAAAAAAGCTCCTCTTTTAAGTGAAGATGAGATAAGTGAAATATTATCTAGAATAGATGAATTCCAAAAATGGGCGTCTGATATACAGGCATATGCATTAGATAAAGCTGTAAATGAAAATAAGAAATGGGAAGGCTTTAAATTAGTAGAGGGCAGAAGTATTAGAAAATACAGTAATGAAGAAGCTACTGCTAAGACCTTAATAAAGGCAGGATACACAGAAGATGTTATATATTCTAAATCCTTATTAGGTATTACAGCTATGGAAAAAGCTATAGGTAAAAAGAAATTTAAAGATTTGATAGGTAGCTTAGTTATAAAGCCTAAAGGAAAACTGACATTAGTAGTTGAGAGTGACAAAAGACCAGAAATTAATAATACTGCAGAAGCAGATTTTAAAAATTAGGGAGGAATTATTCATGAAAATTGTTACAGGAAAAGTAAGATTCAGTTATGCAAATGTGTGGGAGCCTAAAAGTATTAATGGAAGTGATCCAAAGTATTCAGTAAGCTTAATAATATCTAAATCAGATAAGGATACACTTAAAAAGGTAAAAGAAGCTATTGAAGAAGCTAAAAAAGAAGGAACAGCAAAGCTTGGAGGAAAAATACCAGCTAATTTAAAAACACCACTTAGAGATGGAGATGTTGATAGAGCAGATGATGAATCCTATGCTGATAGCTATTTTATAAATGCAAATAGTAATACAAAGCCTGGAATAGTAGATAAAAATGTACAAACTATATTAGATCAAAGTGAGTTTTACAGCGGTTGCTATGGAAGAGCCAGCATTACATTTTATGCTTACAATGCTAATGGAAACAAAGGTATAGCCTGTGGACTTCAAAATCTTCAAAAATTAGAAGATGGAGATCCACTTGGTGGACATAGTAGAGCTGAAGATGACTTTGATGCAGTAGAAGATAATTTTTTAGATTAATTTTTTAGGGGGAGAGAAATCTCCCTTAATTTATAGGGGATGATTATTTGCTAGCTATTGATATAGAAACCTATTCAAGTGTTGATATTACAAAATGTGGAGTTTATGCATACACAGAGGCAGAAGATTTTCAAATATTATTATTTGCTTATGCTTATGATGATGAACCTGTTCAAATAATAGATTTAGCTTGTGGTGAAAAGTTACCACAAAATATAGTATATGATTTAACAAATCCTAAGCTTATAAAAACAGCTTTTAATGCTAACTTTGAAAGAACATGTCTAGCAAAATATCTAAATGAACCTATGACACCTGAAGAGTGGAGATGTAGTGCTGTTCATTCACTTGAATTAGGTCTTAAAGCAAGTCTTGAAGGAGTTGCTAAATGCATGAATTTAGAACAGCAAAAAATGAATGAAGGAAAGGCTCTTATTAGATATTTTTCTATGCCTTGCAAACCTACTAAAGCTAATAGTGGAAGAACTCGTAATTTACCGCAGCAGGATATAGAAAAATGGGAGATATTTAAAACTTATTGTAAACAGGATGTAGAAGTTGAAAGAGCTATAAGAAAAAAGTTAGAGAGGTATCCAGTAACAGAAAAGGAATGGCAGCTTTGGGCTTTGGACCAGAAAATAAATGATGCAGGAGTAAAAATAGATAAAGCCTTAGTTCATAATGCTATAAAGTCTGACAAAGCCTATCAAAATAAAAAAATGAAAGAAGCTGTAACTTTAACAGGACTTGAAAATCCTAATAGTAGTGCGCAGTTAAAAGGTTGGCTTGAAACTAACGGAATAAAAGTCAAAAGTTTATCAAAAGAAAAAGTAAAGGAATTATTAGAAGAAGTAGAAGATGATAAGGTTAAAAGAGCACTTGAGCTTAGGCAAGAATTATCTAAAACCTCTGTTAAAAAATATGAAGCTATGGAAAGAGCTATGTGCAGTGATGAAAGAGTAAGGGGACTTATGAAATTTTATGGAGCAAATCGAACTGGCCGCTGGTCAGGAAAATTAGTCCAGACTCAAAATTTACCAAGAAACAATATGGACAATTTAGAAGATGCTCGTGTGCTTCTTAAATCAGGAAATTATGAAATGCTGGAAGTTCTATTTAAGAGTGTACCGGAGGTTTTATCTGAACTTATAAGAACCGCTTTTATTCCATCGGCTAATTCAAGATTTATAGTATCAGACTTTAGTGCCATTGAAGCTAGAGTAATAGCTTGGCTTGCAGGAGAAAAGTGGGTTATAGATACTTTTAAAAGCAGTGGAAAGATTTATGAAATGACAGCAAGTAGAATGTTTGGAGTGCCTATTGAAAAGATATCGAAGGGAAATCCGGAATATGCACTCAGGCAAAAAGGTAAAGTTGCAACTCTTGCTTGCGGTTATCAAGGAAGTTCTGGTGCACTTATAGCTATGGGTGCTGTAAAGATGGGATTAAAGGAAGAAGAACTTCCAAGTATAGTAGCAGCTTGGAGAAAATCAAATTCTAATATAGTGAGATTGTGGAAGAAAATTGAGAGTGCGGTAATAAAAGCAGTGGAAGAAAATAAAGTAGTAAAAATGCAGTATGGACTTGAGTTTTCTTGTAATGGAGGATTTTTATTTATTAAGCTGCCCTCTGGAAGAAGTCTTGCTTATGTAAGACCTAGAATTGAGGAAGATATTAGATTTAACAAACCTAAACTAACTTATGAAGGAATAGAACAGGGAACTAAGGTATGGGGCAGACTCAGCACTTATGGAGGAAAACTTACGGAAAATATAGTTCAAGCAATTGCAAGAGATTGTTTAGCTGAGGCTATGATTAGACTAGATAAAGCAGGATATAAGATAGTATTCCATGTTCATGATGAAGTGATTTTAGATGTACCAAAGGACTTTGGTTCTTTAGAAGATGTAAATAAAATTATGGGAAAATCCATTGAATGGGCAAAGGGACTTCCATTAAAAGCAGCAGGTTTTGAAACAGATTACTATAAGAAAGATTAAAGATATATCCCCTGAAACTTAAAACTTATTTGTAACAAAATGCTATTTTTTGAGCATTTTGGTGCGCATGAATTTTTTAGTTGAAGCGATATATCTAGGTTAGACATTAATTTTGGAGGTGATATCATTGGAGCACGATGGGATTATTAAAATTGCTGTAGGCAGAAATCGCAAAGAATTGAATTGGAAAAATAAAGAGATGAAGTGGTCTGAGTTTTTAGATAGAGTAAGTAAAACTACAAGAACACCTGAAAACTATGAGGAATATAAAAAATTATCTAAAAATGAACAAGATGATATAAAAGATGTTGGGGGTTTTGTTGGTGGAACTTTAAAGGATGGCAGAAGAAAAAGTGCTGCAGTTTTAAGTAGAAGTATTCTCACATTAGATGCTGATTATGGGCAAAATGGACTGTGGGATATGATAGAAATGTTATTTGATTTTGGCTGCTGCATATACACAACACATAAACACAGTAAGGATAAACCGAGGTTTAGATTAGTTATTCCATTAAGTAGAACTGTGACTCCTGAAGAATATGGAGCGGTAGTTAGAAGAGTTGCAGCTGATATAGGAATGGATTATTTTGATGATACAACTTATGAACCTTCAAGACTTATGTACTGGCCTTCTACGTCACAAAATGGAGAATTTATTTTTAAATATCAAGATGAAAAATGGCTAAATCCAGATGATATTTTAAGTAGATATGAAAATTGGCAGGATACAAGTTTTTGGCCGGAGTCCTCAAGAAGTATAAAAATCAGAGAAAAGTCAGCAGATAAACAGGGAAATCCAAGAGAAAAGGGCGGCATTGTAGGTGCATTTTGTAGGACTTATTCTGTAGTGGATGCCATTGAGAAGTTTTTAAGTGATATTTATGTACCTTGTGCTGATGAAAACAGGTACACATATGTTAAAGGTTCAACATCAGGAGGACTTGTTGTTTATGAAAACGGTGATTTTGCGTATTCTCATCATGGAACAGATCCCGCATCAGGAAAGCTTTGTAATGCATTTGATTTAGTAAGGCTTCATAAATTTGGAGAATTGGATGAAGATATTAAGGAAGGAACGCCAGTGGTAAAGTTACCTTCTTATCAAGCTATGATGGATTTTAGCAGAAAAGATGAGGAAGTAAAACAGACTATTGGACAAGAAAGGTTAAGTACAGCAAAAGAAGATTTTATAGAAATTGATGATTCAGAAGTTAATGATACGGAGTGGCTGAAGCTTCTTGAAGTTGATAAAAGAGGCTTTTATAAAAATACAATAGGAAACGTAGTTTTGATTCTTGAAAATGATCCATATTTAAAAGAAAAAATAGCTCTAAATGAGTTTTCACATAGAACAATTATAAGAGGAAATCTTCCATGGCACGAATTAAAGAATACAGCCGAAGGTGATCCTTGGAAGGATAGCGATGATGCTGACTTAAGATATTATATTGAAAAAATATATGGAATAACTTCGCCTACCAAAATAAGTGATGCCTTATTAATTGTAGAGGAAAAAAATAAATATCATCCAATTAGAGACTATCTTGAAAAAGTTAAATGGGATGGTGAAAAAAGAGTTGAAACTTTATTTATTGATTATCTTGGTGCAGAAGACACTTCTTATACAAGAACAGTAACAAGAAAAGCTATAGTTGCAGCAGTTGCTCGTGTATTTGTACCTGGAATAAAGTTTGATTATATGCTTGTTTTAGTTGGCAAACAGGGAATGGGGAAAAGTCATATTATAAGTTTACTAGGACAAAATTGGTATTCAGATTCTTTAAATACAGTGCAGGGTAAAGAAGCTTATGAGCAGCTTCAAGATGCCTGGATTATTGAAATGGCAGAGCTTTCTGCAACTAAAAAAGCAGAAACTGAAGCTGTAAAACATTTTATATCTAAAAGAGAGGATATTTACAGAGTTGCTTATGGTAAGCGTGTAACTAAGTTCCCAAGGCAGTGTGTATTCTTTGGAACTACCAATGATAATGATTTCTTAAGGGATAAAACAGGAAATAGGCGTTATTGGCCTGTAGTTGTGGGAATAAATAAAAGTAATAAAAATCTATGGAAACAACTGAATCAAGATGAAGTAGATCAAATATGGGCGGAAGCTTTGACACTTTGGAGGAATGGAGAAGGTTTATTCCTTACGCCTGATATAGAAAAAGAAGCTGTTAAAGTTCAAGAACAGCATACAGAGGAAAGTTCCAAGGAAGGATTAATTAGAGAATACCTTGATAGGTTGTTACCTAAAGATTGGGGGAAACTTGATATAGGCGCTCGAAGGCTATTTATCCATGGTATTGATTTTGGTGAAGCTAAAGAAGGTACTGTTCAAAGGGACAAAGTATGTGCAATGGAAATATGGGTAGAGCTTTTTCAAGCAGATCCAAAACAATTGTCACCTATTCAAGCAAGAGAGATTAATGACATTTTGAGAAAAATTGAAGGGTGGAAGGAATATTCTAAGGGAACTGGAAGACTTAAATTTGGTAGAAACTACGGACTCCAAAGAGCATTTATAAGGGAAACGTATCCTTAAGAAAAATATGGTATCTGTAAGTATCCATTAATAGAAGTTTTAATATGGTATCCATGTATCCTTTAAAATATCATTTTTCTATAATTATTAAATTTATAGAATTAAAGGTATCCTTAATATCCATAAAAACTTGATATAGATACGTTTAAGGATACCTTTTGAAATTAGTAAACATAAGGGATTAGCTTACTTCGTATCTTATATATCCTTATTATTATATCTAGGTATATAAAATATAGAAATACCTATATACACATAATCTATATATACGCCCGCGTAAGGAAAATGGTCTGTTAAGGATACTATGGATACATTTGAAAGAAGGCAAGAGATGTTAGAAAGTGAAATTGAGAGTAGATTAAAACTTGAAGTTGAAAAACGTGGAGGACTGGCACTAAAGTTTGTATCACCGGGTATGGCAGGTGTGCCAGATAGAGTTGTTTTAATGCCAAATGGAAAAGTGGTCTTTGTAGAGCTTAAGGCACCAAAAAAGAAAATGAGACCGCTGCAGCTTAAAAGAAAAAAGCAGTTCGAAACGTTAGGTTTTAAAGTTTATTTAATAGATTCAATGCAAGGAATTAAGGATTTTATGGAGGAGATGATAGTGTGATTTATAAACCACACAGTTATCAGGAATATGCTATGCAGTGGATTTTAGATAAAGAAAAAGTTGGACTTTTGATGGACATGGGACTTGGAAAAACTGTAGTAACACTTACAGCGATAGGTGAACTTATGTATGATTATTTTGATGTTATAAGGGTTTTGGTCATAGCTCCACTTAGAGTAGCAGAAGATACCTGGAGTAGTGAAAGTGAAAAATGGGATCACCTAGGGTATTTAAAAATATCAAAGGTGCTAGGATCAGAAAAAGAACGAATATCAGCATTAAATCATAAGGCAGATATTTATGTTATAAATAGAGAAAATGTGGTGTGGCTTGTAAAGTATTATGACAAGGATTGGCCCTTTGATATGGTTGTTATAGATGAACTTTCAAGTTTTAAATCTTCAAAATCTCAAAGGTTTAGGGCGCTAAAAAAAGTTAGACCTAAAAGAATTGTAGGACTTACAGGAACACCAGCACCAAATGGACTTATGGATTTATGGTCAGAAATTTATCTTTTAGATGGTGGAGAAAGACTTGGAAAAACAATAACAGGATATAGAGAAAGATATTTTTTACCAGATAAGAGAAATCAAAATGTAATTTTTAGCTATAAGCCTAAAGAAGGGGCAAAAGAAAACATTTATGAAAAGTTAAAAGATATATGTGTGAGTATGAAAGCAGAGGATTATTTAAAACTTCCAGAGAGAATAAATAACATAATAAAAATTAATTTATCAAAGACAGCTATGGATAAGTACAAGCAACTAGAAAAAGATTTACTTCTTCCGCTTAAGGATTCGGATATAGTTGCAAATAATGCAGCTGTACTTACAAATAAATTACTTCAAATGGCAAATGGAGCTGTCTATTATGAAAATGGTGATGCCTTAGAAATTCATGATGAAAAACTTAAAGCTCTAGAAGACATTATTGAAGCTGCAAATGGAAAACCAGTACTTATATTTTATTCTTATAAACATGATAGAGATAGGCTTCAGAAGTATTTTAAAGCAAAAGAATTAAAATCATCAGATGATATTAAAGTCTGGAATAGAGGAGAAATTCCTATAATGTTAGTGCATCCAGCATCAGCAGGACATGGCCTTAATCTTCAGGCAGGAGGAAACATAATAGTTTGGTTTGGACTTACGTGGAGCCTGGAATTATATCAGCAAGCTAATGCCAGATTATATAGGCAGGGACAAAAGGAAAATGTTATTATACATCATCTTGTAGCAAAAGGAACTATGGATGAAGATGTAATGAAAGCACTTCAAAATAAGGAAGTAGGACAGGAAGCACTACTTCAGGCTGTAAAGGCAAGAATTAGTAAAATTAATGATTAGGGGATGAGAGTGTGGAAACTAGAGAATATGTTGAGTATCTTTTGAAAAATTACAGGGAGATATTGAAAGATATAGATCAATTAAAATTTGAATATGAGGCATTTAAAGATATAGAATCAGATGAAGTTATAGAATCTCTTAGTTTTTCTTCATCAAATAATGAGAGAGTTACAACAAGCAATATTTCAGATAAAACTTGTAAAATAGCTTTAGTATATAATGAAGTAACAAAGAGAATGAATAAAGAGAGCAGACAGGAAATTTATAAGATGATGAAAGCTACAGAATTTGAAATTACACGATTAAATTATTGTATAGATAGATTAGAACCTCAGATTAAAGAAGTTGTAAAGGAAATATTTATGAATAAACTTTCATGGAGTGAGGCTTGCACAAAGTGCTCCATTAGTGAAAAAACTTTAAGCAAATATAAAAACAAGGGTATTGATGAAATAACATCAATGTTTGATTTGGGAAGACGAGTGAGTTAATCGCTGGTCTTTTTTGTTAAGAATAAATTTTAAAATTTATTCTACAATGTATTGTAAAATTTCTAAAATGTTATATAATAATATTAAGAGATATTAGAAAGGGGCTTAGAAATGAGAGTTAATAAAAATATAAAATTCAGAACAATAGGAGTTAAAACAATTGAAGAGATGGATTTTAACAATCCTATAGTGTATAGTTCAGATAGTTTAATATCCTCGATGAGCTATGCTGGAGATGCAGAGATAATTACGCAATCAACTACAATCGATAAGGATATTACTGATAAACTATCTAAAATAAACGGAAAGTTTAGTTTAGGACTTAGTGGAAATGAATTGAAAAATGCACATGTTTATTCAAAAGATGCTAAATACTTAGATGGTATTTGCAGGATATGCTATCTTCAGCAAGAAGGGCATGAGTTAGTTGTAAGTGAATATCATGGCAATAGAGGATCTAAGCATAGTTCTTTATTTAAAGAATTATCAAAACAACTGAGTACTAGTGGATTTAAGGATATAAAAGGTAAATTTAGAATAAGCAGAAATGATTTAGATGATTTTGTAGCAATTATAAATAACGTAATTGAAGATAAAATTAATGGTTTATTAGTTTTACAAGTAGAAAATAATATTGATTCTATAACTATTAAAGGTAAAAAGTATTTTTATTACAAAGCGTATTGGATAAAAGAAGAATCTTATATGAAAAGAGAAGATAACAAATTACAAGTTGATGAAGTGGCTAATAGTGATATAGAAGATAAAATAAAAGAAATTGCTAATTATGCTTTAGGATGTAATGAAATAAATTCACTAGAAACTATAAGTGAAAAAATAAAAACTGTAGATAAGTTAATAGAAAATAGAATTCAAGCTTTAAAAGAATTAAATTTATTATAATTTAAGGAGAGATGTTTATGAGTAATCCACAAGTTAAGTTTCAAATAAGCAAAGGCATAGCAGGCATTTTAATTAACGATATTAATACTTTTCTTTCAGCAACACCAGGTATTTATTATACTTCGCATGAGATTGACAGTTCCATAACGTCAACTGCATATAACACATTAAAAGGATTATTAGTGCCATATGGTAATAGTGGCTTTGCAGAACCATCATCCCATATTGGTTCTTTATGCTCTCATTTAGCAAAACAAGGATTATTAAAACATTCACAGAAATATTGTCCTTATTTGCATAAGATTGAGGACGCGTTTGCAATATAAAGTTAGTTATAGGTAAGGCAACAGTAAGAAAAAATACCGTAGCTGTCCATTGAAAGCCCAGTAAAAACCATGTTATAATGTAAACTGTAGAAAGTTATAAATAGAGAAAAGCAGCCTTGAGAGATAAAACTCTTGAGGCTTTTTTAGTACAAAAAATTAAGGCTTCAGACTTATGTTATGGGTCTTTTGTTATTGTTGGAGGAATTATGAATAAGTGTAGAGCGTGTGTTTGGAGTGACAAAATAGATAGAAATCATGTGTTTTGTATATTACCAAAATGCATAAGAAAAATTAAGAAGGTTAATGAAAATGATAAATCTAGAAAAAATATATAATCTTTGTGATGGCTATGAGGTATATGGTAGAGCTACTGCTATTAAAAAACTTATGTCAAGAGGATTCAATGATGTAGAGGCAGCTAGTTATTATAATATTTGGAGAAGGCATTACTTAGAATCAACTAGAGATGACTTAAAGTTATCGGGGATATTTATAGGACAAGGTAAAAATAGAAAACGTCTTGAAGAATGTTCATACAAGGAAAGGCAAAAATATTTACAAGCACTAAACAAGGAACAGCTAATTAAAATAATACAAGCTGCACTTAAATGAGTAGAGGCGAAAGCTATGCCATTTAAACATCAAAGACCTTGCAGTTATCCAGGTTGTCCTGAACTTACAAATGAAAGATACTGTAGCAAGCATCAAAAAGAAATAGAAAGTAAATACAACAAGATAAGCAGACCTTTTAAGAAACTTTATAACAGCAGATGGTACAAGCAAAGAAAGCAGTTTCTTTTAAAGCATCCTCTTTGTGAAGAATGTAAAAGAAAAGGAGTAGTTACTGCAGCAGAAGTAGTAGATCATATTATACCTCACAAAGGAAATGAAGAACTCTTTTGGGATGAAAGCAATTGGCAATCACTATGTAAGCATCACCATGATGTAAAGACTGCAAAGGAAGACGGAAGGTTTGGAAACAAAAATGAAGTTTATTCTTATCCTTGGAATAATGTAGAAAATTAAAGATGGGGAGGGGGATACATTTCCTCTAGACTTAAACGAAAAAGGCCGGGTGGTCCCCTTCGTGTGAAAAAACGCAAAATTCCAGAGGGGGGTATAAGAGCGAATTTTGAGATAAAGAACATAGAAGTTCAAATAGTTTAAGAAGATTTATGCCTTAAAAAAGTTTAGTGAAAACTTGTACTTTTTAGGGCATTTTTTATTGTTTTAAAGAAGGTGAGAAGATGGAGATTCAGAAAATAGCAGTTGAAAAACTTAATCCAGCTAAATATAATCCAAGGAAAGATTTAAAACCGGGTAATCCTGAATATGAAAAGCTTAAAAGATCAATTGAAACCTTTGGATATGTAGAACCTGTAATTTGGAATAAGAAAACAGGTAATATAGTTGGAGGACATCAAAGATTTAAGGTTTTAAAGCATGAGGGTGCAAAAGAGATAGAATGTGTTGTTATTGATATAGATACAGATGAAGAAAAGGCTTTAAATATAGCTCTTAACAAAGTAAGTGGAGAATGGGATATGCCAAAGTTAGCTGATATTTTAGATGAACTTGATAAATCCATGTTCGATATTTCTCTTACAGGTTTTGATGCCGCTGAAATAGAAGATTTATTTTCAAAAGTTCATGATAAAGAAGTTAAGGATGATGACTTTGATGCAGATAAAGCTCTTGAAGAAATAAAAGAACCCATAACTAAGCTGGGAGATATATGGCTTTTGGGCAAACATAAATTAATATGTGGAGACAGCACTAAGATTTCAGATGTTGAAAAACTTATGGATGGAAAAAAGGCAAATTTATGTGTTACTGATCCACCGTACAATGTTAATTATTCTGCGGGAAAAGAAAATGAAAGAGTTATTAAAAATGATAGTATGGATGATAAGAGTTTTCACGAATTTTTATTAGCTGCTTTTAAAAATATCTATTCAGCATTAGATGATGGGGCAGGAGCTTATATTTTTCATGCTGATACAGAAGGTTTGAATTTTAGAAAGGCTTTTAAAGAGTCAGGTTTTCATCTTTCCAGCGTGTGTGTTTGGGTGAAGCAGTCATTAGTTTTAGGAAGAAGCGATTATCAATTTCAGCATGAGCCTGTACTTTATGGGTGGAAGCCAACAGGAAAGCATAGATGGTATTCGGATAGGAAACAAACTACTGTATGGAATTTTGATAGACCAAGTAAAAGTCCAGATCATCCAACAATGAAGCCTGTACCTCTAATAGCTTACCCCATTCAAAATAGCAGCATGACAAACTGTATAGTATTTGAGCCCTTTGCTGGAAGTGGTTCTACGCTTATTGCCTGTGAGCAGACAGGAAGAATATGTTACGCAGTGGAACTTGATGAAAAGTACTGTGATGTTATTATTAAAAGATATATTGAAACTGCAGGGGAAGATAAAGTTTTCCTAATTAGAAAAGGCAATAAAACAGCCTATAAGAATGTAATTAAAAGTGAATAAAACCCTTGCTATTACTGTGTTTTAGAGTGATATATAGTATAACAAAAAAACACATGGAGGGAAATAAAATGAGAGCATTATTTGGAAGAAAGGTTTTAAATTTAAAGGAACTTAAAGAACTTACAAAAGAAGCAAAAGCCAACGGATTAAAAGGAACAGATTATGAAGTTATAAAAGAAGTTAAATTAAACGATGAAGAATTCAAAGAATTTGCAAAAGATTTTTGTAAGGATCAACCTTGGATAACAAAAGAAGATGGGGGCAGCAATTCGAAAGGAGAATTAAGATGTATAAGAGTTAGAAATACAAAAACAAAGAAAAGCATATTGATAGATTCAGAAGGATACACATACCCAAGATATACAGCATTAGAAGAGTAAAAAGCCAAGCTGGCTTTTTTTAGTTTAAACATATTATTTAGTCACAATACAGACTCATAGTCACCTAATCATAATACTCGATTACTAGAAAAATTAAAAATAAAAAACTATAATTATAATTAAAAGAAGGTGGAGATGATTTTTGTGATTAAAGAATCTAATTGTAGAGATGAGGTAAGAGCAGTTGCAATATCAATTATAACTGAAAAGGGAAAGAATGTTTTCACAGTCAATGAAGTAATAAGTTATTTAAAAAATAGGGGTACTAATTATTCAGAAAACACAATAAGAACGCATGTAACTTCGAGATGCTGTAAGAATGCTCCTAAAAATCATGGAACACGATATGAAGATTTTGAAAGAATATCAAGGGGATATTATAAGGTTTTAGGCAATTAATATTAAATAGTACTTGATATTACTGTGCTTTAGAGTGATTAATGTAGTAACAAAAAAGTACAGGAGGAATGCATTATGGAAAGAAAAGAAATCGTAAAATTATTAGGTGAGCATTTCGGTGTTAAACCAAAGTACATGGGAGCACCAAGTTTTGCATACCAAATAGAAACAACAGAAGGAGTTATGATTATTGATAAAGCTGGCAAGGTTGAAAATTCAGAAGGTGTAGTTATAGAACTTGAAGAGCTACTAAGGAATTCTGAAGAAGTTCAAGTAAAAGAAGAAGCTGAAGATTCAGAAGTGACTTTTTTAATGGAAGAACACACAGGAATTAGCCTAAGAAATTTAATAAACATGATAGCCAGCAAGCAGACGCTTATCAAAAAGGCGATGGAAATTGAAAATGATATCGTTACGGAAGCATTTATAAAAGGAATAAACGATGTAAGGATTGTAGGCGTTGAAGATTTTAAAATAGTAGCAATAGAAATTGGATTGGAAAAGTGCCAAGGTATTAAATTTGATTTTAAAAAAGGTATTTTACAATTTAAATTTGTAGAGAGCTTTGAGAACACTAAAACTGCTAATCAATTTGCTGAAGCACTTAATGAAAGTTCAAAAAAGATTAAATATTCATCAGCAAAAGAAAGACAAACCGATAATGAAAAATATACCTTTAGGACTTGGCTTTTAAGGCTTGGATTTATAGGCAATAGGTATAAAGAGGCAAGGAATCAATTACTTAAAAACTTAAACGGAAACGGTTCATTTAGAAATAAGAAGGAGGATATTAAGATTAGATAAGAATAGTTTAAAGTTATATTATTATTATGAACTTTCAATTAAAAAAAAACATCCTCTAATTCTGTATAATAGAAGAAAGGAATGGGGGATGTATATGTTTATATTAAAAAATAAAGAAGTTCCAGAAATAAGAATTATGCCTATGAGTACAGAAGAATTCAATAATGAACTAATTGAAGAAGTGCAAGAAGAATATTTTTTGAACTGTTTAACTTATAGAGAGGATTGCAAATATTATTATAGAAAGCAAGGAATAAACAGTAGTAATGGAAGTTTAATATTATTTCAATATGACAATAAAATAATTGCATCAGCACAACTTAATGGTATACAAAATGATAAGTATGGAGAATACAAGGGGTCGATATTATTTTATAAGGATACTATAGAAATATTTCAACCCATAGAAGCAAATGAATTAACAAATATAGATTGTAAATTTCAACGATTTTCTAATTCTAAACAATTTTTAGATATAAATAAATTAAGTCAGATTCTTAGCTTACTGGAAGATAAAAAGAAACAATACAATATGTCATACCAAGAAAAAGTTTTATTGGCAGTAGTTCCTAATGAAAATTTTGAAGATGTACCAAAAGATAAAAACAAATTGGGAAAAAGTATTATAAATCAATGGGCAAGAGATCCAGTGGTAGCAAAAAGAGTTTTGATTAGTGCAAAATTTAAATGTACAATAGATCCAAATCATGAATATTTCAAAGCTAAATCAACAGGAGAAAACTATGTTGAAAGCCATCATTTAATTCCTATGGGTTATCAAGAAAAGTTTGATAAGAGTTTAGATGTAGAAGCTAATATAGTTAGTTTATGTGTTGTCTGTCATAAGAAACTTCACCATGCTGAATTAAGTGATAAAAAAGATATGCTATATATTTTATTTAAACAAAGAGAAGAAAGATTAAAAAAGTGTGGAATATCTATAAAGTTTGATGAATTATTAGAATTATATAAATAGGAGGAATTCTTTCTATTACTATTTTTAGGAGGTGAACCCCATGGCGACAAGAGGAAGAAAACCAAAGCCTACAGCTCTAAAAGTCCTTGAAGGGAATCCAGGAAAAAGACCTTTAAATTTAAATGAACCAAGGCCAGAAAATAAAGCTCCAAAATGTCCGTCATGGCTTGAGCCAGAGGCAAAAAAAGAGTGGAGAAGGATGACAAAGACATTAGAACAAATAGGTGTACTTACAAAAGTTGATGCGGCTGCTTTTGCAGGTTATTGTCAAGCATATGCAAGATGGAAGGAAGCAGAAGAATTTTTAACAAAGCATGGTACTATTTTTAAAACACCATCAGGATATATTCAACAAGTGCCGCAGGTATCTATAGCACAAACATATCTTAAAATCATGAAGGATTTCTGCTCAGAATTTGGACTTACTCCATCTGCAAGGTCTAGGATAAATGCTGGAACTTCAAAAGCAGATACATCAGATCCAATGGAAGATATTCTAAGGATGGTGTAAAAGTGTTTGATGAAAAGAAAGCAGAAAGGGTAGTAAAGTTCATAAATAATTTAAAGCACACAAAAGGTGTGTGGCATGGAGTTCCTTTTGATTTATTACCTTGGCAGGATAAAATCATTAAAGATATATTTGGAAATGTTAAAGACAATGGATTCAGGCAGTACAATACAGCATATGTGGAAATACCAAAAAAGAATGGAAAAAGTGAAATTGCAGCTGCAGTAGCACTTTATCTTACTTGTGCAGATAATGAGTGGGGAGCCGAGGTTTATGGTTGTGCTGCAGATAGACAGCAGGCATCTATTGTATTTGATGTTGCAGTGGATATGGTGGACCAATGTCCAGCACTTAAGAAAAGAATAAAACCTGTAATATCTCAAAAAAGATTAGTGTATATACCTCTTGGAAGCTTCTATCAAGTTTTATCCTCAGAGGCATTTTCAAAACATGGACTTAATGTGCATGGGGTAATTTTTGATGAGCTCCATGCACAACCAAATAGAGAATTGTATGATGTTATGACAAAAGGCAGTGGTGATGCGAGAATGCAGCCGCTGTTTTTTTTAATTACAACAGCAGGAACTGATAGAAACTCTATATGTTATGAGGTACATCAAAAAGCGGAGGATATTTTAAGAGGTAAAAAACATGATAGAACTTTTTATCCTGTTATATATGGAATTAAAGATGAAGAAGACTGGAGTTTAGAAGAAAATTGGTATAAGGCTAATCCTTCTCTTGGGCATACTATACCTATTGAAAAGGTTAGGGATGCTTTTAATAGTGCAAAAGAAAATCCAGCTGAAGAAAATATATTTAGACAGCTTAGACTTAATCAATGGGTAAAGCAATCAGTTCGATGGATGCCTATGGATGTTTGGAATAAGTGCTCTTTTGAAGTTGATATTGAAAAACTTAAAGGTAGGGAATGTTATGGTGGCTTGGATCTTTCGAGCACTAATGATATTACAGCCTTTGTTTTAGTGTTTCCGCCAATACCGGGAGATGATAAATATTATGTCTTAGCTTATTTTTGGATACCAGAGGATAACTTGAAGCTTAGAGTGAAAAGAGACCATGTCCCTTATGATATATGGAAAAAGCAAGGTTTTCTTAAAACTACAGAAGGTAATGTTATTCATTATGGCTTTATTGAAAATTTCATAGATGAACTTGGAACCAAATTTAATATAAAAGAGATAGCTTTTGACCGCTGGGGAGCAGTACAAATGGTTCAAAACTTGGATGGTTTAGGCTTTACAGTAATTCCTTTTGGACAAGGATACAAAGATATGAGTCCACCAACAAAGGAACTTATGAAGATAACTTTGGAAAAGAAGATAGCACATGGGGGACATCCAGTTTTAAGTTGGATGATGGACAACATATTTGTAAGGACAGATCCTGCTGGAAATATAAAACCAGATAAAGAGAAGTCTACTGAAAAAATAGATGGAGCTGTTGCATTAATAATGGCTCTCGATAGGGCAATAAGACATGAAGCAAAAGAATCAGTTTATGAAAAAAGAGGAATGAGAAGTTTGCTTGATTAGAAGGTGATGTTTTGAAATTTATAGATAGATGTAAGCTTTTTTTAACTCCACAAAATGCATTGTTTGAAGTCCTGCAGAAATATTCGCAGGATTTTTTAAGTGGAGAAGATGTCCCCACATCAAGTAATGTAAATATAGATGCAGACACAGCTATGAGTTTTACAGCAGTTTTTGCATGTAACAGGGTACTTTCAGAAACACTTGCAAGTTGCCCTGTATTTTTATATGAAAAAGACAGTAAGGGGAATAGAGTTCAAGTTACAGATGCTCCAGAATATCAGATATTACATTATGCGCCAAATACAGAAATGACACCAGGTCAGTTTAAAGAAACGGGAATGAGTAATATGAATTTGGGTGGAAATTTTATAGCTCAGAAGGTATTTAATCTTCATGGTGACTTATTGGAACTAAGACCTATTTTATGGAATAGGGTAAAAATTGATATAGATAAAAGTACTGGTAGGCTTCTTTATTTTATTGATGGAAAAACTGAACCTAAAATGAGAGATGAAATATTGCATATACCTGGTTTGACTTTAGATGGTTATATAGGAGTAACACCCTTAACTTATGCCGCACTAACTATTGATATTGGTTTATCGCAAGATAAATTTGAAAGAAACTTTTATTTTAATAGAGCATCTACTAGTGGAATATTTCAGTATCCTAATGAATTGGGTGATGAAGCCTTTCAAAGGCTAAAAAAAGATATTAAGAAAAACTATACTGGACTTCAAAATGCAGGAGTGCCGATGATACTCGAAGGTGGAGGTCAATTTAAGGAAGTTACAATGAAGCTTACAGATGCGCAATTCTTGGAATCTAAGAGATTCAGAATAGAAGATGTGTGCAGAATATTTAGGATACCACTTCACTTAGTGCAGGATTTAACAAGGTCAACTAACAATAATATAGAACACCAAAGTCTTGAGTTTATTGTCTACACTATGCTTCCTTGGTTTAAAAGATGGGAAGAAAATTTAAATTTACAACTTCTTTCTGATGAATCCAAAAGAAAAAACAGATATTTTGAATTTAAGGTGGATGCACTCTTAAGAGGAGATGCTGCTACTAGAGCTTCAGCTTATGCACAAGGTAGACAGTGGGGGTGGCTAAGTGTAAATGATATAAGAAGGCTTGAAAATATGGACCCAATTCCAAATGGAGATATATACTTGCAACCTTTGAATATGAATGAAGCTGGTACTAATGATACGAAAAATAAGGAACTGGCAGAAAAAATATATGAAATGATTTCAAAGGGTGGTGAAAAACATGAGTAAGGGTAAGAAGTTTTGGAAGTTTAATGCCAAGGAAGACAGTGATGAAGGAGAACTTCTTCTGTATGGAGATATTAGTGATTCAACTTGGTGGGGAGATGAAGTGACACCTAAAAATTTTAAGGAAGAATTAGATTCTCTTGGTGCTGTTAAAACTTTGAATGTTTATATAAACAGTGGTGGTGGTGATGTGTTTGCAGGACAGGCAATATATTCAATGCTAAAACGTCATGATGCAACAGTTAATGTTTATGTTGATGGACTTGCAGCAAGTATAGCTTCAATAATTGCTATGGCAGGAGATAATGTTAAAATGCCTAAAAATGCAATGCTTATGGTGCATAATCCTTGGTCTTTTGGAAGTGGTAATGCAAATGATTTTAGAAAATTAGCTGATGATTTGGATAAAGTGCGAGAAAGTATGATTTCAGTATATGAAGATAAAACAGGCATGGAAAAAGATAAAATAGTTGAATTATTGGATGCAGAAACTTGGATGACAGCAGAAGAGGCAGTAGAACTTGGCTTTGCAGATGAAATTGAGGAAGAAAAGCAGTTATCAGCTTCATTGAATAATGAAATATTTGCTATCAATGGGCTTAAAGTTGATATAACCAAATATAAGAATCTTCAAATAAATAAAATACAATTTAAAAATCCAATTACAAATGAAGAAAAGCCTAAAGAAGAACCTATAAATAATAAAAAAATAGCAGCCAAAATTGAAAAGCAAGTCCCAATAGATTTATATAAAAAACTAAATGAAATTCATGAGAGGAGATTTAATATATGAATTTAAAAGAAATATTAAAACAAAAACTTGATTCACAAGCATCTATAGTAAAAGGTGCCATTGATTCAGCAAGAGCAATGACTGAGGAAGAACAAAAATTATATGATAGTTTAGAAACAGAAATTAAGAATCTTGAAAAAACCATAGAAGCAGAAGACAAGCTAAAAGAAAGAGAAAAACTTAATAAGACACCAGTAAATGAACCTATATATGCAAAACCTAAAGATCCAAATGAAAAAAAGTGGAAAGGTGGCATGGGAGAATTTCTTCAAGCTGTAGCAAAGGCATCTTCACCTGGTGGAAGAATGGATAATAGGCTTATATATCAAAATTCAGCTTCCGGTTTAAATGAAAGTGTAAGTTCTGAAGGTGGATTTATGCTGGAAAATGATTTTATACAAGATATGTTCGATGTTATGATGTCAGAAAGCCAAGTTGCGAATAGGATAAGGATGATTCCAATTGGTGCAAATACAAATAGACTTAGAACTCTTGGAATTGATGAAACTAGTAGGGCTAACGGAAGTAGATGGGGTGGTGTTCAAGCTTACTGGATAGCTGAAGCAGAAACTGTAACAAAATCAAAGCCTAAGTTTAGAGAAATTGATATGGCACTTCAGAAATTGTTAGCTCTTTGTTATGTTACAGACGATTTACTTCAGGATGCAACAGCCCTTGAAGCAATAGTAAGGCAAGCTTATGCAGATGAAATGTCTTTTAAAATTGATGATGCAATAATAAATGGTACAGGTGTTGGTATGCCACTTGGAATACTTAATTCAGATGCACTTGTAGCAGTACCAAAAGAATCAAATCAAGCTGCAAGTACAATAAAGTATGAAAATATACTCAAAATGTGGAGTTCTATGCCGGCTAGATTAAGAGCAAATGCGGTTTGGTATATTAATCAGGAGATTGAGCCACAGCTTTATACCATGGCTTTAAATATAGGAACAGGAGGGGCACCGGTGTTTTTACCTTCAGGAGGAGCTTCAAGTTCGCAATACAGTACTCTTTTAAATAGACCTATAATTCCTATTGAACAATGCTCTCCATTAGGTAAAAAGGGTGATATTATACTTGCTGATCCTACGCAGTATATTGGAATAGATAAGAAGGCACCAACAGCAGATGTATCAATACACGTAAGATTTTTATATGATGAGCAGGTATTTCGTTTTATTTATAAATTTAATGGTGCTCCTTATAGAAATAAACCAATTACACCTTATAAGGGAGCTAATGCTTTGAGTCCGTTTGTTATTTTGGGGGATAGATGATAAGTTAAATTTATTTTTATGTTAGAAAGAATTTGTAATAGCAATTTTTAAGTAAGTATTTATTGTATTATAAATGAATTGTGATTTTGCTAAAACAGATATATTGAAAAAATATGTATTTTAAATTATAAACAAGATTAAGAAAAATTATATAAAAAAGCTTAAACATATTTACAAATTAATATGGATAGGTTATAATAAATTATATAAAAAATCTAAATCTTGGGGGCGCTTTCTTTATGAGTAATGAAAAGAGATATTTAAACATGTTGCTTGAACAATTTAAGGCTGAAAATAGAAAATCTATAAATTTGAATTTTGATGAAAAACTTCTTGGTGGAATTGATGAAGTGCTTGAGAATATAAGTATTAATACAAAGCAATTTTGTTCTAGAAATAGTTTTATGGAAGTTGCAGCTAGAGAGTATTTATTAAAGTTAAAAGATGAAATTGATAGATTGAATTTTATTAAAAGTAATTCAAATCAATCTGATCAAATAATCATTTTTACAAGCGCTGATCATTTAGGTAAATATGCTCAATACTATCAAAATGATTATTGGAAGGCTGTTTATTTGGGAAAAGATGTAGTTGATCTTATTAGAAAAGGCTATATAAAGTATTTTGCATTATACAAAAGTAAGGTGTATAAGAGTAAATGTGGTGGAGGACAACATATAATAGAATATTCAGAAATAAAGAGTATAAATTATATAACTTCTGGCCCTGACAAAGGTAAATACGAATTTTTCTTAAAAAATAGGAAGCAATTACCTAAACCAATTACAAAAGGAAGTGTTAATCCGGTATCTTTAATGAGAGGACGTAGAACAACACTACAAAAATTTTTAGCAGCTTCAACAATTGATAATTTGTAGAAAACAATATGAATATAATATCCAAATGAATTTTAAAAGGCAGCTTCAGTGCTGCCTTTGTTATTTAGGGAGGTTGATAAAAATGTCATTAATAGAAAAATATAAATTAATACAAGCCTTTGAGCCAAAAACAACAAATGCTGCAATAATAAGTAACTATGTAACCTTAAAAAATGTTATTACAGCCGCAGTTGTTATTAACTTAGCTCAAGCAGTTGCTCATTCTACACAAATTTCTTTATATCAATCACAAGATGTAGAAGGTACGGGTGCAAAACCTTTAGCTTGTGATGTTCCTATACTTGTAAATGAAGATATTTCAGCAAATGATATACTTGCAAGGCAGGCAGATGGAGTGAGCTATACTGTAGCCAATACAGCAAAGAATAAACAGGTAGTATTTTATATAGATCCTGCAAAACTAGATGTAAATAACGGATTTTGCTGTTTAAATATAAGAATAGGAGCAAGTACACAAGCTACGAACTTCGCTAGTGGAGAATTTATATTGGAGAACAAATATGCCGGGGATGAGACACTTTCTTCAGTAAATAATTAAAATTTGTAAGCCTTAAGGGCTTTTTTATTTTGGGGTGATTTTATGGCACTAAAAATTATAACGCCACCTGTAATTGAACCTATAACTTTGGATGAGGCAAAACAGCACTTAAGAATAGTTGGCAGCGATGACGATATTATATTACTGAGTATGATTAAACAGGCTAGAGAGTTTTGCGAGGATTTTCAAAATAAAAAATATATTACTCAAATTTTAGAGCTTGTATTAGATTCTTTCCCGGATGATAATTATATTTCTTTTGATAGTTCTTCACCGGTTCAAAATGTAGAAAGTGTAAAATATTATGATACGTATGGAAAAGAGCTTATATTTGATTCAAATAATTATATTGTTGATACTGATAGCTTTGTTAATAGAATTGTGCTTGGTTACTGCAAGTTATGGCCTACAATAGTTTTACAGCCAATTAATGCTGTAAGAATTAGATTCACAGCCGGGTTTGGAGATAAAGCTGAAGCTGTTCCAGAAACAGTTAAATGGGCAATGATTCTTCATATGAAACTTTTGTATGATGATTATAAGCCTGATGAAAGAACTAAAATTGAAGAAGCAAGAAATTCATTGTTAAGCATGAATAGAGTGATACCAGTATGAGAACAGAAGAATTTAAGCATAAAATAACTTTTCAAAAGCTTTCAATAACTACAAATGAAAATGGATTTGAAGTAGAGGAATGGCAGGATTTTATTACTTGTTGGGCAAAGGTTGAAAATCTTAGAGGTAGAGAATTCTTTGCAGCTGAAGCTGTACAAGCAGAAAAAACTGTTAAATTTACTATAAGATATTTACAAGATATAACGGAGGATATGAGAATATTATTTGAAGATAAACAGTATAACATAACTTTTATAGACAATATTCAATACAGGAATAAATATATTGAAATAAAAGCTCTGGAGGTTGAGAATAGTGGCTGAGATAGAACTTACAGGTGTTGATGAAATATTAAATAGACTTCAGCAAATGGGTGAAAATGTTGGAAGACTTGAAAATAAAGCTCTAAAAAATGCTGCTGGACCAGTACTTGAAGATGCAAAAGCAAATGTTCCTATAAGAACTGGAAAACTTAAAGAAGGTCTTAAGATAGGCAAGATTAAAAACAAAGATGGGGTTAAATATATCCTTGTAGGGGTGGACAGAGGCGATAATTCAGAGATATTTTATGGAAAATTTATTGAGTTTGGTACAAGTAAAAGAGCGGCTCATCCATTTTTACAGCCTGCTTATGAGAAAAATAAAAATAGGATAAAAGAAATTATAGCTGCGACTTTGAAAGAGGGTTTAAAGTGATAAATAAATTATTAATGGAGACATTAAAACCTCTTAATATACCAGTTTCCTTTCAAAAGTATAAGGGAAAAGAAACTACTTATATTACTTTCTTTAATTACTTAGAGCAGGGTGAACAGTATGCTGATAATGAAGAAAAGGCTACAGGATATTATATTCAATTAGATGTGTGGAGCAAAAATGATTACACAGAATTAGTAGAAAAAATAATAAATTATATGAAAGTCGCAGGGTTTACAAGAACTTCTGCGGCTGATTTATTTGAAGAAGACACTAAAATATATCACAAAACAATAAGATTTTTTATTCAAATGGAAGGAGGTATCAGCTTATGTCAGGGGTAATAAATAGTGCTCCTATAGGAGTAGAAAATTTAGTCTATGCAACTTTAACAGATGAAGATACTTTAACTTATGATACACCAAAATTAGTTTCTCCAGCAATAAATATAAAGATAAGTCCCAAAAGTAGTTCAGACACTTTGTATGCTGATAATAGAGCAGTAGAAACAGCTACATCTTTAGGAGAGATAGATGTAGAAATTGAAACACAAGATTTGCCACTTGAAGTGCAGGCAGAACTTCTAGGACATAAAATTGATTCGACAAGTAAAGTAATGTGTTCTGATGTTCAAGATTCAGCACCATATGTTGCTATGGGGTTTAAAATAAAAAAAGCAAATAGTAAACATAGATATGTATGGCTTCTTAAGGGAAAGTTTAGTGAACCAGACGAAGAACATTCTTCACAGGAAGATAAAACAAAATTTCAGACACCTAAAATCAAAGGTACATTTTTAACAAGAACAGATGGCAAGTGGAAGTATACAGCTGATGAAGATAGTGGATTTACAGGAGGGGCTACATGGTTTAATAAAGTTTATGGGCAGCCAATAATACCAGCAGCACCGACTAATCCAGTTCAAGATGATACAGCTAATACTTTTGGATGGACAAATGTAAGTGGGTATAGTAATGCTTCAGATTATGAATACAGCGTTGATGGAGGAGCAACTTGGTCAGCAGTAACAGCAAATCCACAAAGTGTTGGCAATGCAAGTTATGCTGTAGGAAAAGTTCAAGTAAGAGTAAAAGCAGATGCAGGAACGAATAGATCAGTAGGCTTAGGATTAAGCTCAACCGCGGCGTATACAGCAAGTTAATTTTAAGTAAAAATAATACCAAGACTTTGGAAACCTAGAGCAGAATCTAAAAATAGTCTTTGAGTTGGTACTTATAGTTTTTCCTTTGGCAGTATTGCAATTGTAAAATAATAGCTTCTAAAACTACGAAATATAGCTGTTTTGTATAAATCAATTTTATTTATTAGTGTTAAGTAATAAGTTTAGGTTATAGAGAATAGAATTTTTATGTAACTAATTAAATAAAAGAGGATTTTCAGTGAACAATTTAGATAATTTTTTTGATTATTTATTATCAATGGATATAAAAAGAGATTTAAAATTAACAAAAGAGTATCCTAATTATAGAGAAATAATTAAAAGTTATAAGGTGAAACTACAACAAAGCAAACTTGAGCCAATAATCACATTAGGTTCATTAAAAGGACAAATATATACTTTACCTTTCGATTTAATTGGGGGAAGTACTTTTGAGCTAAAGATAAATATTGAATTGTTAAATTTACTTTTAGAGAATAAAACAGAATTAAATAAATTTAGTGATTCAGATTATAATAAGGAATTTCGGATAAAAGTAAATAATTGTGATGAAGATTCAATGGATATGTTGTTTTCAAAAGATTTTCTTAGCAGAATAGTTTATGAGGATCAAGTAGATAAAGAATATGCAAAAAAGTGTGTTAATAGTGAAGAAGCAGTAATATGTGGGGATTTTACTGGATTGAGTACAAATCAAGTGCCATTTTTCATATTAGATGGAAACCACAAAGCTTATGGCAAAGTTAAAGCTGGAAAGGATGATATAAGAGGTGTTTTAGTTGGTAGAAACATATGGATTAAAGCATTAATGACTGAAGAAGATAAAATGTTTATTAAAATATTTAATAATATAAACTTTATACTATCATATAGAAATGGAAGGATTTTGAAATGTGACTTAAATAAATATATGTATAATATATAGGCTTATATGGAAGCACCTTTTAAAGTAGGTGCTTTTTTATACCATTTTTAGGAGGAAATCATTATGGAAATAGTATTAAACAATAAAACTTATGTAATGCCTAAGGTAAAAACAAGAATGCTTAGAAAAGCCATTGAAATTAATGAAAATATAGACTTCAATAACATGAAGACAAAGGATTTAGATGGACTTGTAGATTTTATAGTAGAACTATATGAAAATAAGTTTACAAGGGACAATTTTTATGATGGCTTAGATGCAGATAAACTTGTAGAAACTCTTAATAACAGCATAAATGGAATAGTGGGTAACCTAGGAAATAAGTTAAAGGAATTCCCAAACAAGTAAGCGGAGAGGCACAAGAAAAGCTATCTCCGCTTAATTTTATAAAAGAAATTTATTGTCAGCTCTTAGAGCAGGGATGGACTTTAAATGATATTGATGACATGGACATATTCTTTTATTTTGATATTTTAATTTATAGGTCTAACAAAGAATATGCAGAGAATTTAAATAATGTTTTAAATCTATTGTAAATGGTGGTGAGAGTGTGGCAGAGGAACTTGGAAGTTTAGCTGTAAAAATAGGCTTAGATTCAAGTGGTTTTCAAAATGGTATAAGTAGCATTAATAGAAATCTTAGAGTTCTTGATAGTGAATTTAAAGCTAATACAGCAGCTCTTGGAGAAAATTCAAAGGGAATTGAAGGACTTAGATTAAAAGAAGAAACTCTTTCTAAGCAAATGGAACTTCAAAAGCAAAAGGTAAGTGCACTAGAACAAGCCTATATTAAAAGTGCTGAAATAAAGGGTAAAGACAGCAAAGCCACACAAGAACTTGAAATAAAACTTAATAAAGCAAAACAAGCACTTTCTAATATGGATACAGAATTAGTAAAAACAACTAAAGAAATAGAAAAAGAATCTTCTGCCTCAAAGAAACTTGGAAGTAGCATACAAGAAGCTATGACTAAAATGCATACACACGTTTCAAATGCTTTTGATGGCATTAAAAATGCAGCAATTGGAGTGGGTGCCACTCTTGCAGGAGGACTTGGATTATTTTCTCTCACAGAGAAAGCTGTTGAAAGTGGTGATGCTGCATATAAGCTTTCGCAAAAATTAGGAGTAACCTCATCAGAAGCTGCCAACCTCAATAAGATGTTAAAAATAACTGATACAGATACGCAGCCTTTTATAGCTACGATGCTGAAGCTTGACAAAGGCATAGAAGGTGCAGGAAAAAGCGGTAATTCAACAACTAAAGCACTAAATGAATTTGGTGTTAAGCTTACAGATGCCAGTGGTAAATTACTGCCAATGCCTGAGCAGCTTAAAAAATTATCTGAAGGCTATCAAAAAGCGGCTGCAAGTGGAAATGAAGAGGCCTTTGTAGCACAAGTATTGGGTGCAAGAGGACAAGAATTAATACCAATATTGCAGGATTATACGGAGGCTTCAGAAGCTGCAAGTAAGGTTAAAGGCTTTGGTGTAGATCCTAAACAAGCACATGAGCAAGCTGTGCAACTGCAAGTGTTAAAAATGGAAATGAGTCAATTTTCAATGGTTATAGCTCAGGTATTAATGCCAATAGCAAGTGCAGTACTTCCGACTATAACTAATTTGTTTACAAGTTTAGGAAAGGTTATATCTGACAATAAAAAAACTATACAAGATGCTGTAAACAGTATAGCTGGTGTTGTAAAGGAAATGGGGGCAGTAATAACACCAATTATCAAGAATTTATTTGATTTTATATCTAAACATGGAGAATTAACAAAAGCAATTATAGTAGGCATTGTTGCAGTAATAGCAGAAATAAAAATAGCAAAACTTGTAACGGATATAATTACAGGCATTAATAACATAAAAAAAGCAGTAGAGGGACTTCAAGGCTTATCTAAAATAGGAAAGATCTTTGAAGCAATCTTTAAAATAAATCCCTTAGCCTTTGGTATTATCATAGGGATTACAGCAATAGCTACTGCTGCTTATTTAATAATAAAAAACTGGGAGCCAATAAAGAAATTCTTTGGTGATCTTTGGAATGGAATCAAAACTACCTTTAATAATTTTTGGAATTGGCTCAAGAACTTTTTTAGTAAATGGGGTACTGAAATATTGGTTGTAATAGCTCCATTTATAGGTATACCCTTAGAAATTGTAAAACACTGGGATGATATTAAAGCTGGATTAGGTGCTGTTTGGAACTGGATAAAAACTACTGTAACAAGCATATTCACAGCAATAGGTGCTTTTTTTACAAATATATGGACTAATATAAGTAATATATTTAGTAATGCTTTAACTTCAATAACTACATTTATAAGCAGTAAGTTTGGAAGTATGTCTGTTGGAATAAATAATATATTTAATGGACTTAAAAGCTATTTTACAGGAATATGGGAAGTTATTAAAAATGTTTTTCTTGGAGCAATTCTTTTGATTTTAGATGTGGTAACAGGGAATTTTAAAAAATTAAGCTCTGATGCTCAAGGTATATGGAATAATTTAAAAAATGCCTTTTCAGAAATATGGAAGGGTATACAACAAATTTTCAGTGGAACTTTGCAAGCTATATCATCATCGTGTGCTTCAATATGGAACTCAATATCAAGTACGGCGAAAAATATATGGAATGACTTTAAAAGTTTTATAGTAGCCCTATGGAATAATATAAAACAAAGTGGAGAAAATGCCTGGACTAGTTTAAAAAATACAGTGATTAATTTATGTACTAATATAAAGCAAGGGGCTATAAATATTTGGAATACTCTTTTAAATTGGTTTGGTGAATTACCAAGTAAACTTTATAATTATGGATCTAATATGTTTTCAAGAATGAGAGATGGTGTAAGTAGTACTATAGGAAATGTTAAAAGTTCTATAGAAAGTGGCATAAACAGCGCCTTAAATTTCTTAGCAAGTCTACCGGGTAAAGCATGGAACTATGGAGCAGATTTTGTAAATGGAATTGTAAAAGGTATAAAATCAGCGGTAGGTGCAGTTGAGGATGCAGTAGGTGCTCTAGCGGCTAAGATAAGAAGTTATCTTCATTTTTCAGTACCAGATGAAGGACCACTGGTTGATTATGAAAAATGGATGCCGGATTTTATGTCAGGTTTAGCAGAGGGAATAAATAAGAATAAGCACCTTGTTGCAGAAGCTGTAAAGGGATTGTCTTTGGATATGAAAATGAATACCAATATAGCAGCTGTAGCGGTACCAGTTAGAAATAGCATAAAAGAAAAAACACAGGCAAATAGCAGTGTGATTTTTAACATAGAGAACTTTAATAATTATACAGAGAAAGATATAGAGCAGCTTGCCTACGAATTAGAATTTTGCAGAAAAAGAATGGCTATGGGGAAAGGAGGAATTTAAGGTGCTCAGCTTTAATTTTGGTGGCAAAAATAGTTATGATGATTTTGGAATTTTAATAGCTCAAAGACCTAACTTTCCTTCTCCTAAACGTAGAGTAAATACAATAAATATTCCCGGAAGAGATTCTAATCTAAGATTTGACGAGAAAACTTATGATGATATAACAATAGAAGTGGAATGTTCAGTAAAGGATAAAATGGATATCTCAAATAAAATCGATGCTGTAAAAGGCTGGCTTTTTGAAACAGGTGAAAGTGATTTAATATTTAGCTTTCAAGCCGATAAGAAATACATTGCTCAAGTAGTAAATGCTATTGATTTTAAGCAAGTTTATAAATATTTTAGTGAGTTTCCAATAATATTTGATTGCAGACCTTTTAAATATTCAGTAGAAAACAATATAGAAACTATAACTACATCAGGTACCAAAATAACTAACTTAGGTTCTATTGAAAGTGAGCCTATAATAAGCATTTATGGTTCTGGTAATATTATTTTTAAAATAAATGGACAGCAGATAAGCTTTAAAGGGGTAACTGATAAAATCATAGTAGATTCAGTTATACAGGACTGTTATGATGATGCTGGAAACAATTTAAATGGAAATATGTCAGGTGAATTCTTAAAAATAAAACCTGGTGAAAATATTATAGGATGGAGTGGGAATGTTACTAAAGTTGAGCTTTTACCAAACTGGCGGTGGTTATAATGATATGTATTTATGATAAGAAAACTACTAAAGGTAACTTTGATAACAATGGTCTTGGAATTTTAAATGAAGCTATAAATTGCTACATAACGGAAGAATTAAATGGAGATTATTCTTTGGAGATAGAATATCCTGCTAATGCTAAAAAATCAAAGCATTTAGTTGAGTGGAATATTATTAAGGCAGATGACCAGCTTTTTAGAATATATAAAGTTGAGAAAAGTAGTGATGGTAAAAATATTATAAGCGTATGGGCAAAACATATTTTTTATGATCTTTCTTATTATTTTATAGAAAGTATGAAAGTTGAAAATTGCAGTGTAAAAACGGCTATGCAGAAAGCTTTAATTGGGGACTTAATAACCATATATACAGTGGACAGCGATATTATAACTGCAAATACAATTGATGTAGAGGAAAAGAACCCTGTAGAGGTTATGTTTTCAATAATCAATGTATGGAATTGCGGGGAACTTAAAAGAGATAATTTTGATATAAAAATACTAAAAGCTATTGGAAAAGATGCAGGTGTATTGATTGCACAAGGGAAAAATATAGCTGGTTTAAAGTTTAATATAGATACTACAAGTGTTGTAACAAAGCTTTATCCTGTAGGAAAGAATGGCATAAAACTTACTGAAAAATATATTAGTGTTCCTAATTGGAATAGTGAGGCATATCCACCTTTTCCTATTATAAAGAAGGTAGAATTTAAGGATGCTGGTGATGAAGTTACTTTAAGAGTACTTGCAAAAGAAGCAGCAACCATAATAGGTTTAAGCAGAGTAAATATTGAGGTTGATTTTATAGAACTCAGCAAGACAAAAGAATATGAAAAATATAAACATCTTCAAAGTGTTAACATAGGAGATTTAGTTATAGTAAGGCACAAGGATTTTAATATTGATGTAAAATTACCTGTAATAAAAATAAAGAAAGATATATTAAACTGTACAAACATTAAAATTGAGTTAGGACAGCCCAAAGACAGTATATTAAATAGACTTGATACAGCAGATATTAAGACAACAATAGATGACCTCGGAAATAAGGTGGCTGAATCTTTTAGCTCTATGCTTTATTATGCTAATCCAATCGCTTTAACCGTAGAAACTGTAGCCGTAGAACCAATTTATTTAGGAATAACAGCAGTGGCAGATACAAACTTGTCCATGAATTTTTCTATGTATTGTACAGCGAGCAGTTTATGTACATTAACGATTGAAATTCAATTGGATAATAAGGATATTCCTTTTACACCAAAACAAAAATTGCAGCAAGGAGATAATGTTATAGGTATACCTTTAGGAATTCCACAGGTGACAGAAGGAGCACATTATATTGCTGTGTTTTTAAAGGTAGATACAGGTACAGTAAATATACCAATTTTCAATCTTCAATGTATGATTGATGGAAGAAATCTTCAAGGTGGTTTAAGCGCTGAGCATCCACACGCAGAATGCGTTCAAAAACAAGAGCTTGTGGATATGAATAGTTTATATTTAAGTAAAGTAAAATACGATTATCTAGGGACAGAATTAAAAAGTCCATTTAATTCAATACTTAGTGCTCATAAAACAGCTGATATATCTTCAATAACCAGCGGTAGGAAGTGGAACACAAATTATGCTGTTTCAATTAAAAAGTTAGGTGAAATTTTATATTTTAATTCTCAGTATAAATACAAGTATTCAATAGATGACAATGTTTTATTAATAGATGATGATGGACTTTATTTTAAAACCGTTTATGAAGGTACAGCAGTTGATGAGAGTATAGATTCAGGAAAATTGTACAGTTTTAAGCTGCTTGATAGCAGTAAATTTGCAAGTGTTGAAAAACTAGAGGTGAAGTAATGTGGGAGTATATAGTACAAATATAATTTCTCCAAAAGGAAATAGCGGCATGACTTCAATAAGTACTCATAATGATGATGGTACAATTAACTTTCCAGACTTAGGTTTTGATTTTTTCTATAATGGTGTAAACTGCAGAACTACAATCATTAGCAACGGCAATTCATGGATTGGTTTTACTTCAAATGAGCAGCTTAGAATAAACAAAAGGGATGCAGGAGCAGATAATATTTACTATGCAAAAGAAACGGTAAATGGCAAAGCAATTTTTAGGATAAGATGGGAAGGTCATCAAAGTTACAGTAGTTGGGGAACTCTTGATTTGGTCTGGGAGCTTACATTATTTGATGATAGTGCTATGGTACTTGTTATAGAAAAGATACCTAATACAGGAACAAATTCTTTTGAAAATCCTACACTAGGGATGATTACTTTAACCCTTGAAAATAATAAATCTTATGCTTTTATTCCACAGCAGGATCAGGGAAAGTCATATACCGTTCAAGAAGGTTCTTATATTCAAGCTAATATAAAATACCTTATAGTAGACGGAAATGATATTAAACATTGGGATGCAAGCACTTTAAGTTATGTTAAGGTTTCAGAATTACCACTAACAGCAGATAAATTTCAAACTTATGGTGATGATGTGTGTCATAAAGAAAGAACTGGTATAATAGCAACTTCTCCAATCTTAAAAATATGGTCATCCTCATCAGAAATGCCGTCACCAAAGATAACTCAAACAATTAAGCCTAAGCCTGTAGTAGTAACTATGAAGGATGATATTTCTTTTAGTGAAGCTTATATAAATGATATTATGAATGTAGTAGTTACTTTAAAGAATACAGGAAGTGGAATCATAGTTTTTATAGTAAGTGTAGATAGCGGAGTTTCTTGGAAGGCTTGGAATGGTAGCTCATGGATATTGGTGGATATAACGAATATGCAGGATGTGAAAAGTAAAGGAATGATAGCTTCTGTGCTTCAAGGAATTACTGAAATGCAATGGACATCAATTGGACTTTCGAATAAAAAAATGAGATTTGGGTGGTATATGGAGATTAGTGGGAGCACAGATGAATTAAAATTAAATCAAGTAAGAGTTAATTATAATACAGTATAGAATAGGGATATGGTTTGTTTTTATAATGAATGTTAAGTTATAATATATTTACAAAATATGATATGATTGAACTATAATAGAGAAAGATGTAAAATATTATATTTTAAATATATAGCACTTTTATGCAGAACATCAATAAGGAAAAATCAAAGATTTTTTAAATTTGAGGCAAATAAGAAAATCAGTATTTGGTGAGGAAAATATGAAAAAAAATAGTAGACTAGAAATAGAATGGTATGAAAAAGGTGGCGGAAAAAATTTTATAAAAAGATATATATATCAACAGTATATGTGGATAGAAAAAAATTATTTTAAGATGCCAAATTCAGATGCCCAAAATTGTGGTGTATATGGTATATGTTTTAATGATAGATGCGTATATATAGGAGAGTCAAGCGAAATTGCATGCCGGTGGTTAGCTCATATCTATCATATGTGTGTTAACTCAAGAGATTATTGGGGATTAGATATTCAGGAAATTGAAACTGCTACTGTCAATATAAAAATGCAGGTAATTGATGATGGGTTAGTCGACGAGGAGCAAAGGAGATATTTAGAGTTTAAATATATAGATAAGTACAATCCTATTTTACAACTTAGGATTGATAAATATTATCCAAACGATAAAGCGGAATATGACAAAGTCAGAAATATTTGGCTTCCTAGAGATGAAGTTAGACCAGATCAATGTGTTATTAAAAAGTATAGGCGGGAAGTTATAGAAAAAAGTATTATTAAATCTGGCATATAAAAAATTTTAATAGTTCGACAACTTCCAATTTTTAAGATCAAAGTAACATAATTTTATTTATTAATCATATAAAGAAAAAATGGAGGGCAATGTGATGGGAGAAAATACAGATGAAATTAATAATTCTTCATTAGAAAACATAAGAGAAAATTTAAAGAATAAGTATGGTGAAACCTTTGGAAGAATAGAAAAAATTTATAAAAATACATGGGATAATACCTTAAAGAATACTAGAACTTATTATGAATTAAATAAAATATTTAAAATAATTGTAAGATATGAACATTACACATCATATTTTAATTATCAGCTTAATGATAATGACGATATATATAATTTTCATAAATTCTATAGGGACTATTATAAAGAAATTAGTAAAGATAAAAATACACTTTTTAATGATTTGCTTTTTTTATATAGAATTGGTTTTATTGATATATTTAGTAAATATAATGGTGAAATTTTCTTTAAAAGAGGACAATCAGGTTATTTAGGAAATCCATATCTGCATTTATTTGAAAATTTATGTAAATTATATAACAACATAGAAAATGGTAAATGTCAAATGAACGCCATTCTATATTTAACTGCTGAGGGAGACCGATATAGGAATGGAAAATTTTTAGAAGATATGATTAGCGATGCATCAAAGCAACAAGATAATCTAGCTAAAAAATTAATTGATTTAAATAATAGAATTGATGCTCATACTAAGGAAATTATTTCAATTGTTGCAATTATACTTGCACTTGCTCCATTAATAACAACAAACGTGTCTTTATTAAAAGATTTTTCATTGAAAAGTTTGCTTATAGTAAATGGATGCTTACTTATAAGCATTTCAACTATTTTTACAGTTATAACTATTGCTTTTTTTGAATTGAAAAAGAAACACTGGTGGTTAGCTGCTCCCATAGTAATTGGAATATTGATAATACTATTATCAATAAAATATTATAAATTTTTAACATAATGTTTTTATATACAAAATATTGGATTTAAAATAATGTATTATTCAATTTAGAATTTTTATAGTATTTTTGTATTATACGCCTAAAGTTTATACCTATTACGGTATAGGCTTTTTTTATATTTAAAAATAAATAGAAGGGAGCAACTTTTAATGCCATACAAACAAAGTTTATCCTACAGTCAGGACTTAATAAAAGGAACAAAATTAGAAGTATTAAAGAAAAAACCAATATTACCATTCACAGGTATTGCTACAGTTAAATTATATGATTCACTAACAGGAAAGCAAACCTATGAAGCTAAGAGTGAAAATAGAATATCTGCTGTATTTGGAAATACTGCTTACCTTGATGGGTTTTACTATCCTATGCTGGATAATAATATAAAGGACATACTTAGGAACATATATTCAACTTATCCCTTTAGAATAATGGTTTTGACTACAGGGGATATTCCGGAAGATGCTTATGATTACTGGACTTGGGGAAATATTGTTGGATATGCAGATAGTGTATATCCTTACAGTGGTAATGATAATTTAAGAGGAAGTATAAACAAATCCGAAACCACGAGAAACGATACTACAAGGCACTATGTTATGGATTTTCCAACAAATGCAGCCAATGGAACATTTAAAAGCATATATTGGACAGGTGGAGATGACACTGATGGGAGTCCACGAAGTCCAGTAATAAATTCAACCTATACCAGAAAAACATTAGAGACAGGAAGCGATGGCAATTATTTGCCTGACTACAATGTATGTACAGATGAAAGCAATGTTTATGCATTAAAAATAGATTCATCTGCTTTAAAGGTATATGATAAAATTACAGGTCAAAAGAAAAGTGACGCAGCAGTTTCGATGTCAGCAAAGGCTATTACCTATGATGGCACAAATTTTTGGATACTAATAGGTGATGGTTCTTTTAAAAAGTTAGATAAAAATTTTGCTGTGGTTGCATCCTATTCCAAAAGTGCAGCTATTCCAGCTGATCTCATATATAATGTACAATATTGTGATATTGCAGCAAATGATGCTTATGTTTATGTAGTTTATAAAGGCTGCATAGATACATCAGATTCAGAGTCTCAATATAAAAGTTATATAGCAAGGTACAATAAGGATGGTACTTTTGCTGATAAAGCTCAAATATATTCTGGAAATTCGAATGGCATTACTTTAACAAAAATAACTAATAACAAATTGTGGGTTATGGTAGGACACGATGTTTATTTGCAGCTAAATAGTGATTTGACTGTTTATAGTACATCAACCTTTAGTTCTACCCGATGTAGTAGTATATCTTGGGATAATGATACATCTACAATGTTTACATTTGATAATGGTAATTGTGGGCAAATAAGGCAGCAGTATATTATTCCAGCTTCAGCACATACTTTGCTTCCAGAGGCAATAACAAAAACACCGACAAATACAATGAAAATTCAATATGATTTTACTTGTGATTATGTGTATCCATTAGATATGCCTGCTCATTAAGTATATAAAATATCTTAAATCGAGGATGTCTTTTTTTATTTTTTGAAAGAAAGGAGATGAAAACTTTGGAGGATAAGAGTTGCAAGGATTGTTTGCAGATTGAAAATCTTAAGAATAAACTAGAAGGCTTTGAAAGGGGATTAAAAGATTCAGAGGGAAAGGGTTATGACATGATTTTAAAACTTCAAGATAGGGTGGGAAAATTGGAAAGACAGGGAGACAAAAATGAAGAAAGAGTATCTATGATATTTAATATTTTAAATGAAATAAAAGACAGTGTAAAAACAATAGCAGATAAGATAGATAATTTTGAAAGAGATCCACCAGGAAGTGAGACAGTAGTAGTTTTGAAGGATGATATTAAGGAGCTGTCTTCAAGAATAAAAGTACTTGAAGAAAAACCAGCTAAGAAATGGGACGAAACCACAAAAACAATAATTCTAGTTTTAGTTACTCAGATAGCAATATTTATAATATCAAGAATTTTAAAGTAGAAGGAAGGAAAAAATATGTTACCAATAACAAAAAAGCTTATTAAATTTAACTATTCCTCTGGCAATGATATTAAATACATTGTTGTTCATGATACAGCAAATATGGATAGAGGTGCAGATGCTGAAGCACACTATAGATATTTCAATGGAGGGGATAGGCAGTCTTCAGCTCATTATTTTGTAGATGATAAGGAAATAGTTCAATTGATTGAGGATTATAATGCTTCATGGCACTGCGGAGATGGTGGTGGAAGATATGGCATAACAAATCATAATTCCATTGGTGTTGAGATATGTGTTAATTGCGATTGTAATTATGAAAAGTCTGTAAGTAATGCAGTTGATTTAGTGAAATTTCTTATGGGGAAATATAATGTGCCTATTGATAAAGTTGTTAGGCATTATGATGCCAGTAGAAAAATGTGTCCACAGAGCATGAGTGCAAACAATTGGCAAAGATGGTGGAGCTTTAAAAATAGACTTTCTTCAGGTACATCAAATCAAGTAGCAAATAGCAATGTGATTTATGGAACTGTAATAGCTAGTGTGCTTAATGTAAGAAGTGGTGCAGGAACTAATTACAATGTAATAGGACAACTTAAAAATGGACAAAAAGTAAGACTTGATAAAAAAGTAGGCAGTTGGTGGTCAATATATTTTGGTGATCATGGCGGATATGTTTACGCTGATTATATTAAATAGAAGGGGAGAATTATAATGGAAAATAATAATAATCAAGTACAAAATAGCAGTGAAAATAACAATGGAGTAAGCAGAAATAATCAAAAGCAAAATAGATTTAAAAGCATGGCATCATGGGCAGCAGTAGCAGCTCTGGTGCTTTTTATTTTAAAAACTTATGGACTTTTAGCACCAATAGGACTTACAGAAGATAGTTACAAAGAGTTAACGACTTTAATATTTTCTGTGCTTACAGCCTTTGGAATATTTAATGATCCTACAAATAAGGAAAGTTTTTAAGGGGTGGTATAAATGTTTACTGTTGCAAATGTTTCAGTAGAATATTTAATCAGTAAATCTATATTAAAGGAAATTCTAAAAGATAAGCTTATAACAGAAGTTGAGTTTACTAAAATAGATGCCGAAAATAAAAAATCCTTTAATAAATAAATTGAGGGCTTGAACTGTAATGGTTCAGGCTCTTTATTTTTTTACTTTTTCTACATGTTTCCGCTGCCTAAATTACTTGCTTTGAGGCGGTAGTAGAGGTAACATGTACTACCAATGAAAGGAGGTTTTACGTTGAAAAAGATAACTGCCATTGCAGCAAGAAATACAGTGTCTGCTGATAATCAAGAGTTATTAAAAAAGAGAAGGGTTTGTGCATACTGCAGGGTGAGCACAGATAGTCTAAAACAAATGGAATCATTGGAAACACAAGTTTCTTATTATGAAAGTTATATAAAAAGCAAAACTGGATGGGATTATGCTGGTGTTTTTGCAGATGAAGGTATTTCGGGTACTGGAACAGGTAAAAGAACAGAGTTTAATAGAATGATTAAGGCTTGTGAATTAGGAAAAGTGGACCTGATAATAACGAAAAGCATATCAAGATTTGCAAGAAATACAGCTGATTGCTTAGAAGTGGTAAGGTACCTTAAAAGTTTTGGGGTAGGTGTATATTTTGAAAAAGAAAATATAAATACTTTAAATGCTGACAGTGAAGTGATTTTAAGTATATTAAGCTCTATTGCACAAGATGAATCAAGGAACATTTCAGAAAATGTTAAATGGAGTATTCAGAAAAATTTCAAGAAAGGAAAATTTAAAATTAATACAAAAAGATTTCTCGGCTATGACATGAATGATAAAGGTAAGCTTATTGTAAATAAGGAAGAAGCGGAAATAGTAAAGAGAATTTATAATAGGTACCTTGAGGGCAAAAGTTTCAAGGCTATAAAATTAGAACTTGAAAAAGATAATATAAAAACTGTATCAGGAAATGTTTTATGGAGTGAAAACTCAATAAAAGGCATTTTAAAAAATGAAAAATACTATGGCGATGCTGTACTTCAGAAAACTATAACAGTAAGTTATTTGACTAAGAAGAGGAAGAAAAATAAAGGGCAAGCTCCAAAGTATGTAATTAAGTGTGACCATGAGCCAATAGTATCAAAGGAAGATTTCTTAAAGGTTCAAGATATAATGGCAAAGAAAGCTTTAAAATATGGCAATTTATTTGGAGATAGAGATAAATACCTTCAAAGATATGCTTTCAGCGGGAAAATAGTATGCGGTAACTGCGGCAGTGTTTTTAAAAGAAGAACCTGGAATAGCAAGCTAAAATCAAAACAAATTGTGTGGCAGTGCAGCACATATATAAGCAAAGGAAAAAAGTATTGTGATATGAAAGCAGTAGATGATATCACCTTAAAAGTAGTATTTGTAAGAGTTTTTAATAGACTATATGAAAACAAAGAAAAGTTTTTTAAAGCTTTTATTGATAATGTTCAAAAGGTTATAAGGCAAAGTGCAAGCTGTGAGGTGGCATTTAAAATAGACATGGAAATAAAGAATATTAATGAAGAAATGAAAAGCCTTGTGAGGCAGCAGATAAAAGGTCAGTTAAAGGAAAGTGCATTTGATAAGAAATATGTAGTTTTAAATGAAAAGCTTCAAGTATTTAAACAGCAAAAAGATAAATTAACTTATGATGATGATAAATATAAAGAGGTTCTTAAAAGGAACTTAGAAATTAAAAGCTTTATTGAAGAAAGAAAAAACACTCTTACAGAGTTTGATGATGATATATTTGAAAATCTAATAGAAAAGGTAGTAGTTATTACACCAACACATTTAGAGCTTCATTTCAAGAATGGAATGATAATGGAAGAAAAATTTATTAAAAAGCGAGGAATTAAGGGGCTGCAGTAAAGGAGGGATTTTCATGCCAAAGGTTTCAGTAATACCAGCAAAACCTATGCAAGTGATAAAAGGTTTGCCAAAAGGAACAAAGAAAAGGGTTTGCGCTTACTGCAGAGTAAGTACAGATACAGAAGAGCAGCTTACGAGTTATGAAACTCAAGTAACATATTATGAAAATTATATTAAAAGTAAACCAGAATATGAGTTTGCGGGGATTTTTGCTGATGAAGGAATAACTGCTACAAATACAAAACGCAGAAACGAGTTTAAAAGGATGATAGATGCAGGTCTTGCAGGTCAGTTTGATATGATTATTACAAAGTCAATTTCGAGATTTGCCCGCAATACACTGGATTGCCTTAAATATGTAAGACTGCTCAAGGATAAAGGTATAGGAGTTTATTTTGAAAAAGAAAACATTGATACCCTAGATTCAAAAGGAGAGGTTTTACTTACTATTTTATCTTCCCTTGCTCAAGATGAATCAAGAAACATTTCTGAAAACAGCAGATGGGGCATAGTTAGAAGATTTCAACAGGGAAAGATAAGGGTAAATCATACAAGATTTTTAGGTTATGACAAAGATGAAAATGGAGAACTTATTATAAATGAAGAACAGGCTAAAGTAGTTAGAAGAATATACAATGAGTTCCTTTCAGGAAAGGGTATAAGATCTATAGGTAAAGGACTTCAAAAGGATAATATTTTAACTGGTGCAGGAGGAATAAAATGGTACGATTCCACTGTACAAAAAATATTGAGAAACGAAAAATATTCAGGAGATGCGCTGCTTCAAAAAACTATAACAACGGATTTTCTAACACATAAAAGAGTGAAAAATAAAGGTGAAGTGCAGCAGTATTATGTTGAAAATAGCCATCCATCAATAATACCAAAAGAAGTATTTCAAAAGGTGCAGGAAGAAATAAAGAGAAGGGCATCACTTGCAGGCTATTCAGAAAAAACGAAAAGTAGATACAGTAATAAATATGCCTTTTCAGGCAAGATAATATGCGGTAATTGTGGCAGTAAATGCACAAGAAAAATGTGGGGACCCGGTGAGAAATATAGAAAATATGTGTGGCTTTGTGCCAATCATATAGATAATGGAAATGAGGCTTGTAGCATGAAGGCAGTGTCTGAAGAAAAACTAAAAGCCGCATTTGTAAGGTCTATAAATAGAATCATTGAAAACAAAGAAGCCTTTCTAAAAACTATGATGGATAATATAAATAAGGTATTAGGAAGTGAAACAAATGGCAATGAAGTGCGAGCTGTAAATGAAAGATTGGAAGAACTTAAAGAGCAAATGATGAACCTAGTAAGGTTGGATGTAAGAAAAGGTTTAGACCATGAAATTTACGATGAGGAATACAGAAGGCTTGAAGAAGAAATAAAGCAGCTGAAGGCAAAGAAGGAAAGGTTTGATAATGTGGAACTCATAAGGAAGAACGGGATTGAGAAGGTAAAAGAAATTGAAGATATATTAAGAGGCAGACAAAATATTATTAAGGAATTTGATGAGGAGCTTTTTGGACAGATGGTGAAGGAAGTAAAGGTGGTAAGTTTGGTGGAGGTGGAGATTGGGTATAAGATGGGAGTGGTTATAAAAGAAGTATTATAGGTGTGTAATGAGTAAAAGCATTAGGTATTATTTTTAGGAACTAATGCTTTTGTTTTTAGCTGTACCGTGAATAAAAGATAAGTATAAATTGGCAAATTATATGGAAAATAACATCGTTTTTTTGTATATTTATAATATAGTTTGTACATATTGAATTAATAAATAACTTATATAAAAAATATAATAATAAAAAGTAAATACATACTAACTTTGTATAGTAATACATATGTGAACGGTAACCTTTCTGTTGATATTCAGCAATGTTAATAATAATTTATTGTGTGTTCAATTTTCTTTAGTTTTAAATACTGAAAAAATGAGAGTATTAGTTTAAAGGAATTGATATGATTTGGTACTAAATATATAGGTGTAAAAAATGGAAAGTATATATGTTGATAATAAAGAAGGAATAGAAGTATGTTTGATTGTAGGCAGAAATTATATTATAATTTATAGAAAAGATGGAATACAATATAAAGCATCCGGTGTAATTTATTATATAACTAAAGGTAGTAGTGACTTAGGATATACTACTGTTGACATATCTAAAATAGAGGATGTAATTGGTATTAATAAGGAGACAAGTAATGATAGATTATGATGCTTTACGCAAAAAAAAGGAACAAGCTTTTTCTGATGTTGACACGAGTATTAATAAATTAAATATAATTGCAAAAGAATCAGGAAGGGTAGCGGATGTAGCTAAGAATGCTCATCTTATTATAGGAGATTTAGATGTTAAATTTAAACAAGCAACAAAGTTAAATGATATAGATATAGCTTTTCTATTTTTTGCGGTGTCATTGCAATGTGTAAGACAATACTGTTTAACATTATTTAAGAAAAAAACAAGTCATGTTGAAAGTGCAAAGGACGCGTATAATAAAGAAACTAAGATTTTTGATAAATGGTTTAAAAAGAATATGGATGATACACATAGGATTTATTATGCTACTCTTAATGAAATTATTTCTAATGGGGTACCATATGATGCTTTGTTTGGAAGTAATGATTTTAATTTAGGGTTGAATGGAAATTCACACCGCTTTAGAACATTAGGACATGATCCAATATTAGGCTGGATTTTTGGTACATCAAATATTATGACGAGTACTTTGACAGATTGGAAATTCTTTACTTACCATGTTGAAAAAGTTCCTAAGATAAATAAAATATTAATGCCTAAAATAGTGCAGAATGCAGATACGAGTTTAATGTTATCTAAAGTAATAGAACGTTCACAAAGTGAACCGGAAGCATTTGCAGCTTCAGTAATAAAACAAGCACTTCATTACGAATCTGATGAATTCTCAAAGGTTGGATTACCTATTCCAATGTTATCAGCAATTTCACCTGATGTAACGCAAAATCTTGCAAAATATGGTATTGATTTTGCTAATTCTTTTAATATTGGTAAGCAGGCTATGTTTGCTAATTTAATAAATATACTTATTGCTGAAATACATGGCTTATTTTTTAATCAGTCTGGTTATAGCTCATGGAACTTATATCAAGTAAAAACAAGAAAAATTATAAGTTATTCTAATATCATTGCATCAGCAAGTAATGTTGCTTATGCAACGATAACTCATGATTTATCTAAACTTGATATTGGAGGATTTTTAGTGGCGCTACATAGGGTTATAACTGATAAAAAGTTTATTGAATCTGTAAAAGAAGAATTTCTTGAAAAAGAATTTTATAATATAGTAATTGGTGATAATTATAATTTTTAGCAGGAGGAATCTATATGATATTTGACAAGTTATTTGGTAAAAAAAATAAATTTAAAGAAGGAATGATAGCAGGAGCAAAACCTTTCGAGGAAAAATTTCGTAATCAGGAAGAAGCAATTGAAAAGGTAGGAAAGGAAGTTAAAGATAAACTAAATGATATTAGCGATGTAACAGATACAATTATAGATGAACTTTCAATGAAACAGAAAAAGGAGATATATGATCTTAATACGAAGTATGATATTGCAAAGAACCTTAATTGTGATGAAAAGGAATTTTTAGCTGCGATACTTATTACGATTGCAAATGATATTGAAAATATAAATGAATATCAGAGAGAATTTGTTAGATCTGTTTTAAAATATATTAACGTTTTAAATCCGCAAGCTTGTGTGGACGTATCTTCAATTGAAAATATTGAAAATACTAGTGTGCAAAAAGCTATTCTACAGACATTAATGGAGTTTTTATTTTTGGGGAACAAAAATCATAGCTACCTTAATTACTATAAAGAATTATTTTCGTATTTTTCTGTAAATAGTAAGGGTTTTTTTGAAATTCAAAAAAATATTGATAATATTTACAAGGCTACTGGATGTAAGGGGATATCAGAAAAATATGGATTTGTTCCTGAAGATATACAAATTGAAATGTTAGAGGAAATTGAATTTGATAAAGAGGCTTGGAAAAACTTTTTGATTAACTTGCATCCTTATTGTGATAAAGGATACGGGGATGGATATTATGCAAATTCTCAGTATATAGAAAATGGATATCAAGTAATAAAAAATAGAGTATATTACCTCGAAGAAATGCGAACATCTTATGGGAGCATTAATGTAATAAAAAGTAGGATGATTAATGGGAGTAAAGAAAATATTGTTTTAGAAGATATAGGGTATGTTGATATAGATAAATTTATGATGGCATCTGCCAATAAGCATTTAATTGTGCATAAAGGTGATTACCAACAACCAATTTGCTATATTATAAATACAGATAATGGCCAAATATGTAAAATAGAAGATTGCAAAATTATATATTTTTTAAATGACGATCAGATGATTTTTTCAAATAAACATTATGATTATCCTTCAAATACATCAGGCGCTCTTGATAGCAGTGTAAGTTTAATGAGATACACGTATAAAAATGGTAATATTGAATTAATTGATAAATATATACATGTTGATATGGATTTTGGAAATTATTTTAAAGATAAGAGAAGCTTTGCTTTTTTTAATAATAGAGTATATTATTTTATATTTGATATGGATGGCTTTAAATTTAATTATACGTTAAAAACTTTAGATTTAAGTGAATTAAAGGGAAGGTCAGCCGAAGTAAAGCAATTACCAACATTTGATTATTTACCAACAGATGCAGCTTTTAAAGTTGATAATGGGTATCTTTGCTATATTATTAATGATTCGTTGAATAAATTACATCCATACATGTTAACAGCTATAAAACAATAATTATACTTGAATTAATTTGGAGTTGATTGGATGATTAATAATAATTAATATGAGTAGTTAAAACGTATAAAAGTAAGTATGCGAATTAATCGGAATGTTTTCATATGAAAAATTTATAAAATAAAAATAGCAGTAGCATTTATTAGAAAGATGGTTCGTTACAGGAAAAGACTAAAATATATTGTTAATTGAAAAATATGCTTAATTTGTAATTCTTATACAATAAGTAGATCAAAATTAATTAATATAGGTAATAGTTTGGATAGATAAAGGTTAATACATTATTTAAAAGTATATAGATTTGTAAAACTAAGATTATTATGAATGATATAATCTTATTAAAATATAAGATTATAGAAGGGAGAAAGTATTGAGTTTTGATAATGAGGCAAAGAATATTATTAAAAATATGACTGAAACTTGTGATGATAACAAGAGATGGTTAATAAATATGTACTTAGAAAATCAAGAGAATTCACGGAAATATATTAAAAATAAATTAGATTATATAATAAATCAGGAAAATGCGTTTATAAAATTAAAACATATAAAATATTTATGTAGGGCTTTAAAGTCAAGTGAAGAATTTCCTGATTATGTGACTAACTATGATGCTTTTATACCAAATAAAGGAACATTAAATCGATGGAACCCTGATAATAAAATGTTTTTATATTTGGGATGCTCAGTATACAAGAGTATGACAGTAGAAGATTCGTATTGGAATTCATGCGATTTAACTTGTATTAATGAAGTTAGGGCAGAACCTAATAAAAATATAAAGATTTCAATAGCCAAATTTTTGATTAATGAAGATTATAAAGATGAGAAAATTTTGAACTTAGATATTGAAAAAAATTATTTGGATAAAAAATTTAATGAAGGAATTTCAGAAATGGAAAGCAAGTTTAAAAATATACCAAATGACAGTGAAAAAAATATAATGGAATCATTCAATAATATTGAGAAAATTTTTTGGAAAACATTATATAAAACAACTGAGAAAGTAAAAAATGATTACTTCATTGATACTATTTTTAGTCCGATTGCTCAAAATGAAAATCCTGAAGTTGAATACAAACTGTTTCATATTTTGGCAGAAGAAGCTGAAAAATTAGGTTGTGTAGGTATACTATATCCAAGTACAAGGATGAAATTAATAGGTAAAAAAGGAACAAATTTAGTTCTGTTTGATAGAAACAAATATTGTTTGCCAGATAGATCTGTAAAGATTAAATATGGTGTATATTGAGAGTAAACGTAGTAATCAAAGTTTGAGCATTAAAGAATAATAGTATTATGAAACGCAGAGAGGTAAAACTATGAATGAAGCAGATATAGCATATAAAAAAGTTATTCCTTATCTAAAAAGTATTGGATTTGATGAAGGTAGCATAGATGGATATGGTAGAGTTCCTGTACAAATTGGAAGAACTGTGGTGTGGGCAGATATTGTTTGTAGTATCTATCTTGAAAATAATAGTAAAGTACCATTTGCGGTAATAGAGGTAAAAAAAGATAGTGATAACAATATAAATTTTGCAATTCCACAAGCCGAATCTTATGCTCAGAGGCTTGGAACTCCATATTTTTGTTGTACAAATGGAGAGTCTTACAAATGGTTTATGACAGGTGGGGCACAGGGAGAAAATATCCCTCTAATAGATTGCCCAACATTACCATGTAAAGAATATATGCAAAAACCAGAAAAAATATATATTTCTGCTTACTTGTATGAGGCTATTGCCAATTATGAAGTTAATGTAAATACACAAGGACGTATATTTAAGGATTGTAAATGGCATAATGATACAACAGAAAGTTTGAATAAGTTACTTTGGAATAGTAAGCTTATTCAAAATAAAAACAAAGCAATTGATATTATTAATAATAATACTATGAAATCTAGAGGAAAACAACAGCTACTAAAAAATATAGAAAATGAATATTCGAAATTTATTAATATGATTGATTATCTAAAAAATAGTTCAATACTAATTGAAGAAAGAATAACTAATTGTATCGGAGTGAATTCAAAATATGGAATTTCAGGTGGGGGGATTTTCTTTATAACTGAAATGTTAGCTGGATTATATCCAAGGGAGTATACAGTTATTGAACAAAATGCAATTAATGCAATGCATAGATTTAAATTAATTGATATTTTCTTTTCAGTTGAAAATGCTCAAGAGTATATATTTTTTAATAATATTTGCAGGGAACTTTTTAAATACTTTAAAAATTCGTTTGAGTTCAATTTATCATATGTACATAATTTTTTATGGCATTATGAAAAAGAGTTTATTGTAAATAAATCATGGGACTAAGTTAGATTTGAAACTATAATAATGAATTACAATAATAGCACATATTAAACGAGGTATTGATATTAAAAAGCTTGCCAAAATATAACGAGATAGATTTAGGTGATTATAATCAACATAACGAAGTTAATAGTATTTTTATATTGAAAGGAATATATAACATATGTGTTTCCTTTTCACCTTATAGCTCGTCTTCATGCATGTGGAGACTTGCGTGTTGCTACAACGAAAAACTATATAGAAATCCTTAATTTTAGGCACTTCTTCAACCATTTTGTTTTTACAAATGAGGGAGATAAAATTTGCAATAAGCAGTTGGAAAAATATATTAATGTTTCTGTAGTTATTGATATGGAGTGTGAAGATACACATATGTAAAATGTTAATGGACTATTAGAAATTGAAAAAGCCGAAATAGAAAAATTGTAACAAGAGCAATTAAAAAAGTATCTGAAGAAAAGTGTAAGCGTGGCTTGCAATAAGTTTTAAGATGAATATCTATAACAATATCTCCACGGAATAATCCATGGAGATATTGTTGTTTTATAATGATCATGTTACCTCAATAACCCGGTAACAGAAAGCTTAATATTGAGGCAACAATTAATAATACAATAGCTGAAGCCAATGAGATATTGTAATTCCCTGTTATCTGAAAGAAAAGACCGGGAATATATGCGCCCAATGCGGAGCCTATTTGATGGCTTAAATAAAGGAGGCCCAAAGCATACCCTATAAGATCGCCTTTATAAAAATTTGTAGCAAGTATAGAAGTAGGGGCTATTGTAGCAAAATCGACGAACCCGAAAATGATTGAAAACAGTAACAGTATAAAATTATGTCCGGAAACAAACAAAATAGGAATTGAGATTGCCCTAATAATGTATAATCCCGCTAAAAATTTACGGTTATTCCATCGGTCAGCAAAAAAGCCAGACAGGAGTGTTCCCAAAATGTTAAAAGCGGCAAGCAAACTTACTGCCGTGCCAGCCATGGTTTCTGAATATCCATGCCCATGTGCGAGTGAGATCAGGTGAGTATCCATCAATCCGGTAGTCGTATAACCACAGATTAAATAAGGTATAGCAAGAAACCAAAACCTACGGCTTTTGATGATCATAAAAGTACTCTTTAGATTAAAAACAGAATGATGAGAAACGTTATTGTTTATTTCAACATTATGTGTTTTTTCTTTATAAAGCTTCAAACATTTCTCTGTTGAAGCGGACCGAAAAAATATTGCTAGAATCGGGAAGGTGAAAAACGTAAGAAATAACCCTAAAGCAAGAGTAGCTGGCTTCCAGCCAAATCTGTTTATAAGCAATAAAGAGGACGGAACAAGAATTAATTGGCCTGCGCTTGATCCCGCATTGATGATTCCTAATGCAAAGCCACGTTTTTCTTGAAACCACTCTGTTACTGCTACGGTTGCAGCTATTCCTGATGCTCCGCCAAAGCCTATGGAAGCGATCACAGCGTAGAGAAAAGCTATATGCCATACATTCTCAGCAAAATAAGTTAAGATAGTGCTGATTCCAACCAACAAAGTACTAATGGAAAATATCTTTTTAACACTATAACGGTCTATCAATTTGCCGATGATGGGCTGGGAAATTCCATAAATGACAAAACTCAACATAGCTATTAAAGACATGGTTTCTCGGTTAGTGGAAAAAGCAGTTTCCCATGGTTGAAGAAAAGCACCGAATGTGCTTCTTGTTCCTTGTACGGAAAGCAAACCTAAAAAAGATAATACTAGTATAACCCATTTATAATTAAATTTCTTCATATACAAATTCTCCTCATATACAAACTTTTATTGACATCATCTTAACATAGATATATCATTTTATAAAACGAAATAAAATGAATTGATAATTCAGTATTTTTGAATATGGAGGTAACAAATGGAAATTAAGCATCTTAGAACTTTCGTTACAGCTGCGAAATTAGGTAGTTTTGTAGAAACTTCTAAACAATTGGATTATGCACCGTCCACGATCACTTCTCAAATTCAGCTATTAGAGGAAGAGCTCAAGGTTAAACTATTCGAACGATTGGGAAAACAAATCAGTTTGACCTATGCGGGGCAAACACTTCTTGTCTATGCAGAGCGCTTAATAGATCTTTCTGAAGAAGCGTTTACCGCTGTTTCAGGAGAGGCTCCGAGAGGAACCATAACTTTAGGAATAGCGGAATCTCTGGCTATCATCAGGCTTTCAAAAGTATTTGGTGTTTATCATCAAATGCTTCCGGATATTGATTTCGATTTTAAATTCGGTCCTTGTTCTGAATTTAAAAATTACATAAGAAAGAATACTATTGACGCAGCCATTATGTATGACCAAGAAACAGCAGAACAGGATTTGATTATTGAAGCATCTTACCCTGAAAGCATGGTTCTTGTGTGTGCACCTCAACATCCCTTGGCGCAAAAGCAAGAAATATACCCGAGTGATCTGATTAATGAAACGTTGATTATCAGTGAAAGCGGTTGTAGTTACCGAGATCTTTTAGAGGGCATGATGACTGGAGAGAAGGCTAGGTTTCGATCCATAATATCCGTGAGTAGCCTTCAGGCTGAAAAGCAATTTGCGGCCAATGGATTTGGAGTATGCCTACTTGTCAAGGCTGCTGTTAAGAAGGATTTGGACGAAAGGAGCTTGGTTGAGCTTCCATGGAAGGGTCCTGAGTTTCATATATCGACGCAGATTATATATCATAAAGACAAATGGGTATCACCAGCGCTCAGGGTATTTCTTGACCTCATAGATCAAGAACTGAAAATAAAATAATGGGTAATTGTATATTTTTAAATATTAATATTAGATGGAGTCAAAACAGAATAAAATTAATAAGGGATACTGTGAAAAATAATCTCTCTTTTTTAGTTTAGATGTTCAGAAATGAATGTCTATTTTTTGCAAAAAATTCAGAAAGGAAGTAATTGAAATCAAGCTTTGCTGTGAATGAGTGATTATGCCATCGAATGTGAAGAGCGAGAAGGCATGGTCATAAAACGGTCTGTGGTGGATCGCAAAGATCCTGGGAGAGGTGAGATTCTTATGGTGCTTGTTTACCATAAACCGTTTATGCTGTCGCCCTAATAGCTGCAAGGCTTTTAGGGCTTAGGAGAGTAGTGTCAAATAGAAGCACAGTAATTATTTTAAAGTTAAGAACAAACGGATCAAACCCTGTATATTAAGATTATGTAGATAGAAATACTCATTAAAATTAAACCTAAAATTCTGAATCATTATCCGTATATTCGCAACAGGTTGGGATTGGTGAGTCCGTATCATAGGCCTGGCAGGCATCATGGTAATAATTGAGCTTTCGGTCAATCAAGCGAAGATGTTTTTTTAAATCTTCGATTTGCTTTAAAACATCTTCTTTATGTTTTACTAAGATATCGTTACGAGCATGAAGGGTATGATTACCTTCATTCTGCCAGTCTGTGAATTGCTTTATTTTCTTAATGGGCATTCCAGTATTCTTAAGACAGCATATAAGTGAGAGCATTTCCATATCATCCCTTGTAAAAATACGGTTGCCTGATTTATCCCTTTTAACATTAGAGAGCAGTCCCTCACGGTCATAGTATCTTAATGTATATATTGTTAAATTCATTTTTTTAGCGGCTTGTGCTATGGTATAGTTCACGTTTATCACCTCAAATAGTTTTCTTATATATTATATAACTTACACTTAACTCTAAGTCAAGGATGATTGCATCGTAAGGAAAGGAGTATGAATATGAAAATTTTTTTTGCATATACTATTGACCTATAGTTAAGTGTAGGGTCTATACTTGCCGTATAGCAGAGAAAGGAGTGCGAATTTATTAAAGTGATAGCTATTAATGGTAGTCCCCGTAAAAACGGTAATACAAGTCAGGCATTCAAGGTTATGGCAGATGAGCTGGAACAGCAGGGTATAGAAGTTGAAATCATTCAAATTGGTCAGCTAAATATTTATGGGTGCATTGGCTGTGGATATTCTATTTCAGTTGTAAGACGTGCCGGTGGTGTAGATGTAGTACACCAGCTAAATAACTATCTTAACTTAGCCCAGACAGTCATGTCGCCGTCTCAATACTGGACATTAGCATATGGTTTGGAAAAAGGAGAAGTTCATCAGGATGAAGAAGGTATTCAGACCCTTCGTAAAAATGCCAGATCAATGGACTGGCTCCTTAAGACAATTGACGCTGGAAAAGAAAAAATACCTGTTCCTGTAGAAGAAGACCATGTTATGACAAATTTTATACGATAATAGATCAGAAAGGAAAATAATTATGAAAGAAAATTTTTACACATTAAGCAACAACTATAAGATTCCGAATATAGGATTCGGTACATTCCGTACGCCTAGCGGAGAGGAAACAGAGCAGTCTGTACTGAATGCAATCAAGGCAGGATATAGACATATTGACTGCGCTGCTGCTTATGGAAATGAAAAAAGTGTTGGTGAAGCCATACGTAAATCTGGTGTGGCACGCGAAGAATTATTTGTAACAAGTAAGCTATGGAATGATGACAAAGGATATGAAAAGACATTAGCTGCTTTTAATAGAACATTAGAGGATTTACAGCTTGATTATCTGGATTTATACCTTATCCATTGGCCTATTGCAAAAGCATCCAAGAATAACTGGCAGGAAGCAAACAGCGAGAGCTGGAGAGCATTCGAGGAACTTTATAAACAAGGGAAAATCAAAGCAATCGGAGTTAGTAATTTTCTTCCGCACCATTTTGAGCCATTGCTAGCAACAGCTAAGATTCAGCCGATGGTGAATCAAATTGAATTCCATCCTGGCATGTTGCAGGAGGAAACCGTAGCGTTTTGTAAGCAACACAATATTTTGGTGGAGGCATGGGCTCCATTTTCAAATGGACAGATTTTGAAGCATCCGGTATTAATGGAAATTGCAGATCAATACAAAAAATCTGTAGCTCAACTTAGTCTGCGCTGGATTATTCAAAAGGGAATAGTTCCATTGCCAAAGTCTGTTACACCAGAGAGAATTAAAAATAATCTTGAGGTATTTGACTTTGAAATCAATGCACAAGATGTTGAGAAGATTGACAGACTAACCGATTGTGGAGGTTCAGGACTTCATCCGGATGAAGTAGATTTCTAAGGTTATCTGATATCTATCACTGTTAAGAAAATTATTCCTTATGCCATTGAATAAATGAATATGAAGAACATGAAATAAAATTTAATTAGTTTTCGAATAAACAAGCTATGAAAACTTTTTATTAACATTCCATTTGACATAATTAATTTTAGCTACTAGAGTATATATTAGACAAACATATAAAAAATTGAATTATACCGATATATCGGAGGAATAAAATTTGTTATCTCAGTCAGATGAAATTGCTGGCTGAAGATCACAGAGTAGTTGTATTGGAAGAAGAAGCCAGAATACAAACAACAGGATTAGATATATAATTTTGCTTTTTCAATAATGCAGAAGTATTCACTTTTTAGGGGTATGTAAAATTCATGCCCCTAATCGAGTTACTGATTCACAATGAGGTGACAATAGAAAATTGTAAAGAATAAAGTCTTCAAATAAACCTTTGAAGGCATACTTTATTATAGAAGGCTTTATATCATATTTATCAAATACTTTTTAAAATCTGTATAGAAACGAATTGAATTAGTGGTTTTATTTTTTGTTTTTCCATCAATTACCGCTTGTGTCATAAGCATAAGATTTCTTGCCCCGTCTTTTGAGAAACCTGCTTGCATCAATGTACTTTTCCAGTCTTCAGGCATCACTTGCTGTCCTGCAACATTTCTATTTAGTACATCTCCAAATATTTTTGCTATGTCCAAAGAACTATAAAGCTTTGGCCCAGCTATTTCATATATTCGTTCTTGATTGGTTTTATAAATCATTAGATTTGAGTTTTCTTTAAAAGATTATCGACAAGCATCGAACTTATCTGTCCTGCTGCATTCAGTACTATATTCATGTTATCTTTATCTCCTTTACAAGTTGTTTAAAATCAATATCAAGGTTTTCTTATTAATATAGTTGTATTCTATTATATAACCTTGACAAAAAACTAATTGTAAACTTTTCATTTAAGGAAAATAAATTTGGATATAATCTGTTGCTTAGTTTTGGTGACAAATGCGGATGTCTGGAGCCTGAACATGTAAGGGATGAGCTAATTCGTAGAATTAAAAATTTATTGAGAGTTTATAATTATTGATAACATAAAAACAAATAAGTTATAATTAAGCTTATGGACAATGACATCCTTTTGTGTTATTTTTGTTTTTAAAGATAAACCACTTGAAAGGTTAAAATGACTAATACCAAATTCATCCCGACAAATTGGAATTTAGCGAGGTGATATTGATTTGGGATATTAAATAAAGCTAATAAATCTAAGACGATAAATCCTAAAAATCTAAGAGAATTTAATAACTCGCATACGCTCAAACAGATTAAATTCTCTAAGACTTTTACGATTTATCATCTAAGATTTATAAAGCTTTATTTAAACCATCCCAAGTCAACATCACTTCACTTAGATAGAAAAAGCAAGGAATATTTTTCTCCGATTCTCTACGAAAAATACACTGCTGACAAGATTTGACAATGAAAATGATTATAAACTGCTTAAATAATGTATTACAAAGATTTATGCTAAAATTCCGTAGGTACGGAGGAATTTTTTCCTTGCACTACTGTGGGAGTGAAGTAACAATGCTGAAGGAACGGTTTAAAAAAATTCTAATAAATCTTGGCTCAAAAATTGTAAAATGCTTAGATATTTCAATCTGTTTGAGCGATAGCGAGTTATTGAAATATCTTAGTATTTTATGATTTTTGAACCTTAGATTTATAGGGCTTTTTTAACGCGACGAAGCATTGTTGCTTCACAACTTCCAAGTTGTCTATCTATAGTAGATTTGATATAACAAAAAAGGGGCATTGTTTTTTTCTTGAAGGAACATGAAAACCTTGCTATATAAAGAAATTTAAAAAAGCAGTGTAAAAAATTTTACACTAGCAACTAATTAGAGGAGGATATATTATGAAAATACCAAAGAAAGATGCGCTTAAGTGGTTTGAGTTTTTTGCAATGTTGCCAGAGGAACAGGAACTTATGACAAAACAACAAGAAATCATTTATGCTACCTTTGCGCAAATTGAGGCAGCCATTGATCATAGAAATGATATATTAATGTCTGAAATCAAAGGCTTAAAAACTTTAAAGGATAGAACTTTTTTTGTAGGAAGTGAAGATAAATTTCCAAAAGGATGTATTTCTTGTTTGATGGGTACTGGTTTGAGTGCAATTAGGAAAACAAACAAATGTAATGCAGCGTGTAAGTTCTGTTATGATTATGGAGAACTAGAGGATATTCCTCCAATTGGCGAAGATATGTGGGAAATTGGTGGCACAAGGTTTTATGATAAGGATATTGATTTACTTCTTTCTATACATAAGAAACCTACTGGAGTTGCTTACGTTTATTTAGAGCCATTTATGGAAATTGAAAAATACTATTCAGTAATAAAGAAATTTAGTGTCGCAGGGGTTCATCAACATCTATATACAAATGGAATTTTAGCTACAGAAGAAACATTAAAAGCATTAGGCGAAGCCGGTCTTGACGAATTGCGTTTCAACCTAGGTGCTTCCAATTGCTCAGACAAAGTTATTGAAAATATTAGAATAGCAAAAAAATATATTAAAAATGTAGGTATTGAAACTCCAATGACTCCTGAGCTTTTCAAAGGTTTCTTTAAGAAAAAGCAGGCAATTTTAGATACAAAACTCGATTTTATGAATTGTGCAGAATTACATTTAAATGAAAACAACATAGAAAATTACGATGGAGAAAATATGTATATTTCTAGGCATGGATATATATCTCCAACTTGGAGTAGAGAGCTAACTTTGAAATTTATGAAAATAGCCGATGAAGAAAAGTGGAATTTTGTAGTTCATGATTGTTCAAACTATACAAAATTTACACGAGATTTAAACTTGAGCAGCAAAGAAGGTAAATGGTTTGGAGCTAGCAGTTATGGTTGTGAATTTTCCAGAATTCCATACGAAGCATTTTTGCCAATACTCCGTGATGACAATTTCAAATTTTTAAGTGAAGAGGAATTGCCTGCCGGCTATAAGCCAGGAGAGTTGATTTTTTAGATTTTGCATGAAAAAGTAGACGATTGGTAGTTATATATCAGGTCTACTTTTATCTTATAACTTCACTTGGCTAGCTGATATTTTATTATACAAGCGTTCCTGCAATATAAACTATAGCTATTTGACCAGGTGCCATATTACCAATAAAAACTCTAACAATAAATGGAGTTAAAGCTATGACTATACCTGTGTTTGTTGTTGCATTAGTAAATGAAACATGGGAAACAGCATTATCTTCTACTATTACTCCTGTAGCTACAGTATTGCCAATATTTTGAACCACTATTCCATATATTATAGAGTCATTTATAATTTGTGGTAAGTGGAGTATTGCTTTATTCATAACTAGTGCAGCACTGTTAATTGCAATTGGAGCTTGTGCGAAAGCAAGAGGAGTGTTACTGCCTTGAGCCAAAGCAATATTATTGATTACACCTTGAGGAAAAGCAAAATCGGTAATTCTAACTGACATGTCTTAGTCACTTCCATTTCTCTTTTGTACGACTAAAGGTATGAGAATTGTTATTCTCAATAATAATCTATGATTTAGTTTAAGATAGTGATACAATACTTAACTTTCAGTTTTGAAATTATTGGCTATTGATTATTGCCTATTAATATGATAAAATGTAAAAATGTGCGCATAAAGTTTTAATTTACTACTCTTAATAATTTTAAAACTAGAAAATTATGCATTAGATAAAGAAAAATTTATTCGTCCAATAAAATATAAAAATGGAAACTATGAAAAATTCTCTTTATTTGGGTACCTTGAGGATTTGGAGTAAGTGGTGCAACCGACCAGTAATTAGCAACCTATAATTTGCTAATTACTGGTTTTATTTTTAATTTAAACAAGGCGGTGGAAGACTATTATGTTAAAAATTTTAATTGTAGATGATTCAATATTTTCACAAAAAACAACGGCTAATTTAATTAAGAAATTTTTGAAGGATGTTGAAATTTCCTTTGCAAGTGATGGAAAAGAAGGCTTTATAAAATATAAAAATATTAAACCAGATTATACATTTATAGATTTGTTAATGCCTGGAATAAACGGTCAAGATCTACTAAAGCTTATAAAAGAATTTAATAAAAATGCAAAAATATTTGTAGTATCTGCAGATATACAAAAAGGTATAAGAGAGGAAATCGAAGCATACGATGTTGTGGCATTTATCAATAAGCCATTCAATGCAGAAAAAGCTAAGCTAGTATGTGAATTGATAAAAAAGGAGGAAGTAAATGAGTAAACAAGAACTAAAGGATGATATATTAAAAGAATTGTTTAATATAAGTGTTGGTAAAGCAGCAGATATGCTTTCAGAAATAATAAATAAAAAGATTTTTTTAAATGTACCTAATGTTGAATTTATTAATGCAAAAGAAGCAGAAGTAAAATTAAAAAAAAGTGTCCCAAAGGTATTAAGTGGAACTTTAATGGTATCATCTATTTCTTTTGAAGAAAGTTTAACAGGAAAAGCAAATTTGATTTTTCCAGCCCCAAAGATGAGAACCTTTATAAATCTCTGTTTGCATGAAGAAGATAACATTTATCAAATGGATTTTACAGATGTGGATTTTGATATTATTAAAGAGGTTGGTAATATAATTTTAAATTGTATTATTGGGAGTATTGGGAATTTGCTAAATATAAATCTAACTTATGCTTTACCAGAAGTAAAGGTATTTAAAAAAATAGATTTTGATAAGGATATTGAAAACAATGAAAATAATCATATATTATTACTCTATATAACATTTATAATTGATGATACAGAAATTGAAGGTGCAATTATAATTAACTTGACATTCAATTCATTAAATGAATTAATAAAAAAAATAGATAAGATAGAGGATGAACTTTATGAATAGGGATTTATATAATATGTTAAATAATCTCAATGAAGGCATAATAGTTTTGGATGAGAACTTGAAAATTTATCTATGGAATAAATATATGAAAGTCATAGCAAAAATTGATGATAAAAGAGTTATTGATAGTGATATTTACAAGATAATGCCAAATTTGAACAAAGGTTATTTTAAGAAATCCATGGATAATGTACTAAGCGATGGCGGTAAAATGTTTTTTTCTGCGGCTATGCATAAAGGACTAGTTAATAATAAAGAAAATTTAAATTTAATAATGAGCAGTTTTGAAATAGCTGGAGCTAAATTTTTACTTTTAGAATTTATTGATGTTACAAATCAATTCACGCAAATTAACATGTTAAAGGACTATATAAAAGAATTATACAGGGTAAATATGAAATTGAAAAAAAAAGAAAATACTATCAGGAAGTTAGCTTATTATGATAAATTGACAGGAGTTGCAAACAGGACGTTATTTTATGAACTTGCAGAAAAAAGTTTAGATAACTCCAAGAGACAGGATAGTTTATTAGGCTTAATGTTCATAGATGTTGATAAATTTAAAGACATAAACGATACTTATGGTCATAAAGTGGGTGATAAAGTTCTTGTTAATGTAGCTAAAATATTGAAAGAGGCTACAAGAAAAAATGATATAGTTGCCAGATATGGAGGTGATGAATTTTTAATATTATTACCTAATATGAAAAATACTGATGACTATAATATTGTAATTTCAAGGATTATTAATAGCAAAAGTAAAAGCATAAATTTTAATGGAAAAGAAATTAATATATCTTTGAGTATAGGTGTCAGTTTTTATCCTCATTCTGGAGATAGTATTGATAAATTAATAGTAGAAGCTGATAAAGCTATGTATGCCGCCAAAAAAATGGAAGGAAAGGATTGTAGTGTATATAAATTGTGACCAAATTTTTGTAATAGTATATACACATTTACATTTACATAATGTACTTTAAAGTTGAGCCATAGAGACTAACTGTTAAAAGGTATCAGCTGATTAAAGTTTTAGAAAATGGCTTTAACCAGCTTTTTTAGAATTTTGATATTTTAATAAAAATTTATATCAGACCTATTAATCGCACAGCACTTGCAACTATAAAACATACCACGATACCAGTGGCAGTTGGTATAAGGAAAGAAACAAGGGTCCACTTTAAGCTTTGAGTTTCTTTTCTTATAGTTAAACAGGTGGTGGCGCAGGGCCAATGCATTAAAGAAAATAACATAACGCATACAGCGGTTAAAGGAGTCCAGCCATTTGAAACAAGAAGGTGTCTTAACTGATCTAGGTTGTTGAGTTCTATTATGTTTCCAGTAGACATGTAACTCATGATGATTATTGGAACAACTATTTCATTTGCAGGAAAGCCTAAAATAAAAGCCATTAAAATATAACCGTCTAATCCAATGAGTTTTGCAAAGGGATTTAGGAAATTAGCACAGTGAGTTAAAATGCTTAAATTACCTATGTGAATATTAGCCATTACCCATATAACAAGACCGGCAGGTGCTGCTACCATCACCGCACGAGCAAGGACAAATAGGGTTCTGTCAAATATGGATCTTACGATAACCCTGCCTATTTGTGGCTTTCTATAGGGTGGCAGCTCTAAAGTAAAATTTGATGGAATACCTTTGAGTATTGTTTTTGATAAAATCTTAGATATTGTAAGTGTCATAAAAACCCCTAGTAGGATAACTCCAGTGAGAATAAGTGCAGATAATACAGATCTAAAAGGTCCTACAATAATTCCTGCAAAGAACATGGATATAATAGCAATGAGAGTAGGAAATCTTCCATTGCAAGGAACAAAGTTGTTAGTCAAGATTGCTATAAGACGCTCTCTTGGAGAGTCTATTATTCTACAGCCTACTATACCGGCAGCGTTACATCCAAACCCCATGCACATTGTTAGTGCCTGCTTTCCACAGGTGCAGGCTTTTTTAAAGTAGTTATCAAGATTAAAAGCCACTCTAGGGAGATATCCTAAATCCTCTAACAAGGTAAAAAGAGGAAAGAATATAGCCATTGGAGGAAGCATAACAGATACTACCCAAGCAAGAGTCCGATACATACCCATAACTAATAATCCATGTACCCAAGAAGGAGCACCGAGCCAAGTGAAAAAATCTGTAAGTCTATCTTGAACCCAAAATAAACCAGCAGAAATTATATCAGAAGGAACATTGGCACCAACAATAGTAAGCCAGAAAATAAAACTTAAAAGAAGAATCATAATAGGGATTCCAAATTTTTTAGAAGTAAGGTATTTATCTATTTTTCTATCAGTGTTATTGTAATTTTTATTTTTAAAAGAGACGACCTTGTTACTGATTTTTTCAGAGGTCCTTACCAATTGAAGCACCAGTTTATCACGTAATGTATCAGAATCAATACCATGTTCATATAAAGAGGCACGTGCTTCATTAACCTCATCCATAAGCTCATGTTGGTCAGTTATGTTAAAGTTTAGATATTTATTAATGGAAGAAAGCAGACTTTCATTTCCATCTAAAAGTTTTAGTGATACCCATCTAGGATTAAGTTTATTTTGAAGTAGTGATTTAATTTTACTCTCAATTTTAGAAATAAGCATTTCTATGGGCTCTTCATATATAATATTTATAGGATTAGTAGTGATTTTATTTGATGCCACATTAAAAACTATGTCCATCAAATTATCCAGGCCTTCTCCATGTAAAGCATTTGTTCCTACTACAGGAACACCAAGCTGCTTTGATAATTCTTTTATGTTTACAGATATTCCTTTTCGTTTTGCTTCGTCCAATAGATTAACGCACACCACTACCTTTGGAGTGATCTCTAAGGTTTGTAGGACAAGATTTAGATTTCTTTCTAAGCAGGTAGCATCTACTACAATTACGATTGTATCTGGATTACCAAAGCAAATAAAATCTCTGGCTACTTCTTCTTCAACGGAATTACACATTAATGAGTAGGTACCTGGAATATCAACTAGAATAAAATTGGTATTTTTATAAGAATAAGTTCCCCGAGCATTTGTTACAGTTTTACCAGGCCAGTTCCCGGTATGTTGATTTAAACCAGTTAAATTATTAAAAACGGTGCTTTTGCCAACATTAGGATTGCCTGCTAAAGCAATAATTTTATCATTTGGTGTAATTTTTTCTATTTTAAGGTCTTTTTCCATTGCTCCTGTTCCGGTTGATTTGGCGGTTAACCCCATTAATATATCCTCCTAAAAACACTTGATAAATTTATTTAAAGCTTTTCTACTAATATCATTGATGCTACTTCGGCACGGAGAGCAATTACTGCGCCTCGAATAAGATAAGCAACTGGATCTCCAGAGGGACTTTTTTCTAAGGATTCAACTACTGTGTCATCAATTAAGCCCAAGTCCAGCAATCTTCTTCTTAATATACCACCTGAAGTAAGCCTTTTAACTTTGCATTTTTCACCTAGCTTTAATGAGCTGAGCGGAATATAATAATTATTCATTTTAAATAACCTCACTTTATAAGTTTCACTATATAACAAAAGTTTCTAAGTAAAATCTTTTGCTTAAGAGAAAAAATCTTTCCCTACACTAAAATATGATAACTACTTTTTAAGTGTTACTAATATATTATAAATAGGAATGTAATTTCTTTATAAAGTTGATGGTGGTGATTAAAATGGACGATAGATTTCATACCGTACGTGGATATGAATTGCAAAGACATGGCAAAAATAAGCTTACCTCTGCATTAGAGGATTATCTTGAGATGATATATAGGAATAGTTTGAATGAAAACTATATTCGAATAAATGTGCTTGCACAACTATTAAATGTTAAGGATTCTTCAGCCTCAAAGATGGTAAAAAAACTTGGAGAATTAGGAATTGTGAATTATGAGAAGTATGGAATTGTAACACTGACAGATAAGGGGAGAAGGATAGGAGAGTATTTATTAAACAGGCATAATACAATAGAGAATTTTTTATCATTTATAGGACGTAACAAAGATGCTTTGGTTCAAACTGAATTAATAGAGCACATTATTGATGAAGATACTGTAAAAAGCATGAAAATATTATGCGGCTTTTTTAATAGTAATAAGGACATATTAGAAAAGTATAAGGAATATAGGAACAAATTCTGTGAATGATTTATCCAACGCAGGAAGGATAAATCATCCATTTGTATTTTTGGGTTTGGAGATAGTTTCCCTATATATATTAATAACCTCTATGAATACTAAGCAGATTTTTTAGTGCTTCTTTTTCATAGTTTATTTCTGAACTAGTTCTTATTCCAAGTCGCCTAAAAATAGGTATTGGTGGGCACCAACCTTGAATAGCATGCTCTAATAGAAAACCTCCAGCTACTCCTGAAAGTGCAAACCATTTTTTATTTGCTGCAAATCCAAGTATGGTACCTAAAATTACGGCAGATGCTGCATTGGTTTCAAGTAATCTTTCAATATCCCATTCTTTATTAAGTTCATTTATTCTAGCTATAATTTCTTCATTTGGTTTATTAGTATAACTTGCAATATTATCTAGAGTTTCTTTTCTAATTCTTTGATTAACACGTTTACTAGTATGCAATTCTACCCTCCTGGTAGTAGCAGGAATACTAAATGTCATAAAATCCCTCCTATAATTTATATTTTAATTAGTTTATCCACATGAGTACAATATGATACAATAAAAACAAAGCATTCAGGAATTAAATTTCACAAGATTTATACATTTAGTCAATTTTATATCTAAGTTTAAAGGAGAATATATATGTATAGTATAATGATAATTGAAGATGATAAAAAACTAAGTAGTCTTATAAAAAATCACCTTAAAAAGTATGGATATAAAACCTTCAACATAGATGATTTTTCTAATCTAAAAGGGGAATTTGTGAAAAATAATCCAAGTCTTGTTCTTATGGATATAAATTTGCCTGTATACGATGGTTTTTATTGGTGCAGGGATATAAGAACTATTTCAAAGGTACCCATAATATTTATATCAGCTAGAGATTCTGATATGGATCAAGTTATGGCAATTGAAAATGGTGGGGATGATTATATAACTAAGCCATTTTCTTATGATGTTCTTCTTGCAAAAATAAAGGGAGTTATAAGAAGAGTTTATGGAAGTTACGCCGAAAGTGGAAATAGTGACGTATTTGAGATAAACGGATTATTTTTGTATATGAATCAAAATACAGTAGAATACAAAGAAAGAAATATTGAGCTTAGCAAAAAGGAATTTCAGCTTTTATATATGCTTCTTAAAAACGTAAATAAAATTGTTTCTAGAGAGACTCTTTTAGAAGTTTTATGGAATGATGTTGATTTTGTTGATGATAATACTTTATCTGTTAATATGACTAGAGTTAGAAAAAGATTAGAGGATATAGGAATTACCGATGTCATTGAAACTAAAAGAGGACAAGGCTATAAACTGTTGGTAAAGTGGTGAATAAATGAAGTTAAAGGATTTTTTTAAGGACAAAATAGCATATGGAGTAGTTTATTTTTTAGGTAGTGCAGTAGTTATTTTTATAATGTATTTGACTTTGATAATAGATAAAATTGAGCTTTCAAAGAATAATATATTGTATGCGCTTTTGATTTCTGCGGTTTTATTTATAATTTTCTTAGTGTATGATTATTATAAAAATAAGAATTTTCAAGAACAGTTAAACAGAATATTAAATTCAGAAGATGATTTAGATTGCATATTAAACATAGGAACGCCCAATACCAAAGAACAAGAAATGTTTAAAAGAATTTTGCTCAAAGTATATAAAACCTGTGGCAATAAGATGATAAAATATGAGGAAGAACATAAGCAGTATATGTATTTTATAAATCAGTGGGTACATCAAATGAAAACCCCCGTATCTGTTATTAATCTTATACTTCAAGATGAGATAAATGAAGAGAATAAGGAAGTATTTGAAAGCATGGCTGAAGAAAATGAAAAAATTAAGCAGGGGCTTGATAGGATGCTTTACAATGCAAGGCTTAATGAATTTAATATTGATTTTAAGGTAGAGAGGCTTAATTTAATATCTGTTTTAAGAAAGGTTATTAATGACAATAAAAAGTCTCTCATAAGAAATCATATATTTCCAAGAATAATTAAAGGTGAAAATGTAATGATAGAAACAGATAGGAAGTGGATTTCTTTTGTTATAAATCAAATAGTAGTAAATGCTATAAAATATTCAAAAGTTAAAGAATCAGAAAACAAGCACATTACCTTTGGCATTAGTGAGGAAGCTTCAAAGATTATATTGTCTATAGAAGACGGAGGAATGGGTATACCTAAAGAAGATTTAACAAGAGTGTTTAACGCTTTTTTTACTGGCAAGAATGGAAGAAAGACAGATGAATCAACAGGCATGGGAATGTATCTGGCAAAGAAAATATGTGATAAATTGGGGCATGATATTATTGTTCAATCAGAAGAAGGGAGAGGCGCTGTTTTTTCTATTATATTTTATAAAAATAAAAGTATATTTAAGCTTTCAAAATTGTAAGATTAAAGTTATGTTTGAAAGAGAAATCGATACATTGATTTCTCTATTTTTTTTATAATATAGTTAAATCAGTGTACAGAGTAGAGAGTAAAGTGAATGTATATATAATATAAGGTTTGGAGGAAGTGGTAATATGGCTGTATTAAAGGCAGAAAATATAACTAAGGTTTACGGGGATAAAAGAGGGGGGTTAAAGATTAAAGCCCTCGATAAATTTAGCATCAACGTTGAAAAAGGAGAATTTGTAGGAGTTATGGGACCTTCGGGAAGTGGAAAGAGCACTCTTTTAAATATTCTTGCCACAATAGATACGCCCTCTTCAGGGGAAATTTTTATAAACGGAACTAACTTATCAAGGCTTGATGATAAGAAGGCTGCTTTATTTAGAAGAAAGGAATTAGGTTTCATATTTCAAGACTTTAATTTGTTGGATTCATTATCAATAAAAGAAAATATAATACTTCCACTTGTGATGGAAAAAATTAAAGTTAGTGAAATAGAAGAAAGAGTTGAAAAAATTGCAGCAATACTAAATATAAAAGGAATTTTAGAAAAAAGACCATATGAAACCTCAGGAGGGCAGCAGCAGAGGGCCGCTTGTGCAAGAGCATTAATTCACAATCCTGCTATAATACTTGCAGATGAACCAACAGGAAACCTTGATTCAAAGGCTTCTCAAGATGTGATGGAGTCTTTAGAAAAGCTTAATGAGAAAAATGAAGCAACTATTATGATGGTTACACATGATCCATTCGCAGCAAGTTTTTGCAAGAGAATAGTAATGATTAAGGATGGAAAATATTTCTTAGAAATTGTAAGAGGAGGCAATCGTCAAGCTTTCTTTAAAGAAATTATGGATTCACTTACTCTTATAGGAGGTGTAAGAAATAATGACCTTGCGTAATGTTGCTCTAAAAAACATAAAAGGCAATTTAAGTAAATTCATAATGTATTATTTAAGCAATGCATTTGTGGTTATGGTATTTTTTATATTTGCAAATTTTATATGTAGTCCCAATATAAAAAATGTAAAAAACATGGGACAAATGGGAGCGATTATATCAAATATAATGATCTTATGTGAATTTGTAATAGTTGTGTTTACAATAGTTTTTACTAATTACTCTATTTCGAGCTTTTTAAAATCAAGGGAGAAAGAATTTGGACTTTTATCTATGTTTGGTCTTACAAAAAGCGAAATAAGAGGGTACGTAATGTTTGAGAACTTTATTGTTTCCTTACTTTCAATTTTAACGGGATTATTCTTAGGTATTCTATTTTCCAAATTGTTTTTTATGGGAGTTTCAGCAATTTTAGTTTTGGATACAGAACTTCCTCTCACAATATCTCTTAAAGCTGTAGTTTTAACTGTATTATGCTTTTTAGTATTGTTTCAGGGAATTGGGTTTATAGTAAGTTATAAAATTAAAAATAATAACATAATAGAACTTCTAAAAGGTGCAAGAATTGCAAAACCGGTACCTAAGTTTTCAACAAAGAAAGCAATTTCTTCTATAGTTCTTATTGTACTTGGATATACTATGGCAGTAGCTTCAGGGCAGTTTATAATAGCTACTATGTTTCCAGTTTTAGGGTTGACCGTATGGGGAACATACCTTCTATATTCTCAGTTTAGTGTATATTTTGCAAATAAGCTCCAAAATAACAAAGAGATTTTTTATAAAGGAATCAATATGATAACTTTATCTCAAATAATATATAAACTAAGAGATAATGCAAGAATATTATTTGCAGTTTCAATACTTTCAGCAGTAACTTTAACGGCATCTTCTAGTGTATATTCTTTTCAAAAAACTATGGAAAAGGAAACAGTTTTAGATTTTCCACATGATATAAGCTTTGTAGAGGATGGTTTGAATTCTCATAAGGTGATAATGCCTGAAAGAGTTGAAGAAGTTCTTAATAACTATGGAAATAAGGTAGAGAATAAAGACAAAATCATACTTATGAAGGGAACTAGTGAGTCTAAGTTTATAAATAGAGCTTTAAAATATCAAAGATACAACAGTAAAAATCAGTTTTATATTATATCTAATTATGAGTATAATTCTTTAGCACAGCAGCAAAAAAAGGAAAGTTTTTCTCTCAAGTCAGGGGAAGCAGTTGTATATTCTCACAGTTCTGAGGGAGCTAAGGCGGCAAAGATACCAGAAGGTAAGGAATATTTAAAACTAAATGTACAAGGTGAAACTGTAAAGTTTAATGTTATAGAAGAAATAGGTGGAGCTGTAATTAATGAGGATGAAATAAATTCTAATACCATTGTGATTAGTGATAAACAGTTTAATAAGCTTAAAAACAAACTTACAGACGAAAAACTTAATGTATACTATGGCTATAACATAGAAAATTGGATAAAATCAGAAAAGGCCGTAAGGAAGCTGAGAAGTGAAGTGCCTGAGGAAATGAAAAGTGCATTTAGTCAAAGGGTAATAGAGTTCTCTAAAGTTATGAAGAACATGTCTTTGTTTTTCTTTATAGGAACTTTTATAGCAGTATTGTTTTTCATAGCAACAGGCAGTATACTTTATTTTAAGCTATTTAATGAAATTCAAAGGGATAAACAAGAATTTATAGCACTTAAAAAGATGGGCATGTCTGCAGAAGAAGTGAAAAGGATAGTAAGTATTCAATGTTTTATAATGTTTTTCTTGCCTTTTGTAATAGCATTTAGTCATACAAGCTTTGCAATAAAAGCCCTTAGTAACCTTTTAATTTCAAATCTTAGCCTTTATTTGATGACTATTGTGGGGATTTATTTTGTGCTTCAAGTAATTTACTTTAGTTTTGCAAAATCAATGTATGTGAAACAGATAAATAGTTGGCAGTAGAATATGTATTGTAGGTAAAAATATTTTGAGGATTCAGGAGGAATGTTTTATGAATGCCATTTTAAAAAAATTAGGATTAACTAATCAAAATCCAGTACTTATTTTAAATGCACCAGATGAATATAAAGAAATAATGAAGGACATAGATGGTGAGATTCATAAAGAATTTAATGGAAAATATAAGTTTATACAGATGTTTTCTATAAGCTTTGAAGAGGCAAATAGTTATGCAAAAGCAGCGATTGAAGCATTGGACGGGGATGGACATTTGTGGCTTTGTTATCCAAAGGGAACTTCTAAAAAATACAAATCGAATATTAATAGAAAAAAGTCGTGGGATATATTTTCTCCGTATGATTTTGAACCAGTGTCTCAAGCTTCTATTGATGATAATTGGTCTGCAATTCGTTTTCGTCATGTTGATAATATAAAAAAATTGAAAAGAAAAACTGCTGCTACTAAAAAAGGCAAAGAAAGAATAAAGAATGATGATAAAGATTTATGTGATTAATGGATTTTAAGCGCTGTTCTAATATTTAAATAAGAAGTTTTTGTGAATTCCAGAAGGTTAAATGCCTTTTGGAATTTTGTTTTTTATATCGAGGAAATATTGACAATATTATAATACTTATATATAATGTGTATTGTGTACATACTGTGTATTTAATATATTAACAGTTTTAAAGATGGAGAGAAAATTAAATGAATATTATTATTTCAAATGTGTCAGATAAACCTTTGTATGAGCAAATAAAAGAACAAATTAAAAATGCAATAATTAGTGGTGGGTTAAAAGAGGGAGAAGCACTTCCATCAATTAGAGTACTAGCAAATGATTTACATGTTAGTGTTCTTACTACTAGAAGAGTATATGATGAACTTGAGTCGGAAGGATTTGTTATAACAAAAGCAGGAAAAGGGTCGTTTGTGGCACCAGAAAATCTTGAGCTTTTGAGGGAATCAAAAAGACGTATGGTAGAAACAAAACTTTTAGAGGCATGGGAAACTGCTCGCTCGCTTGGAATTTCTAAAAAAGAATTGTATTCTATGATGGATTTATTATTTGAAGAGGATGATGAGTAATGGATAATATTTTAGAAGTAAGTGGATTAAAAAAAGATTTTGGAAGTTTTGGTTTAAAAGATGTTAGTTTTTCGCTTAAAAAGGGGTGCATAACAGGATTTATTGGCATAAATGGGGCAGGAAAAACTACTACTATAAAATCAATTCTTGGTCTCGTAATAAAGGATGCTGGAAGTGTTAAATTATTTGGAAAGGAAATTGATAAAAATGAACGAGAACTTAAAAATCATATAGGTGTTGTATTGGATGATGGATATTTTTATGATGATATGACGCTTATAGAAATGAAAAACATCATTGCTCCTGCATATTCAAATTGGGATGAAACAGTATTTAAAAATTATATAACTCGTTTTAAGCTGCCACTTAAACAGAAAATTTCTACATTGTCAAAAGGTATGAGAATGAAATATAGTATTGCTTTGGCACTGGCACATCATGCAGATTTGCTTATTATGGATGAGCCAACAAGTGGACTTGATCCATTAGTAAGAAATGAACTGATGGATATACTTTTAGAATTTATGGAGGAAGACGGCAAAAGCGTATTTTTTTCTACTCATATTACATCCGATTTGGATAAAATAGCTGATGTATTAATTTTAATTGATAACGGGAAAATTGTGTTAAACGAAGAAAAGGACATAATATTGGATACTCATGGATTAGTTAAAGGTGATAAATCTATGATTAATGAGCACACAAGAAAGTTATTTTTAAAGCTTCACGAGACTAATTATAATTTTGAAGGCATCACAAATAGAAAAGCTGTTGTTCGTGAGCAAATGAAAAATGTAATAATAGAGAGACCAACTATTGAAGATATTATGTTAGCTTACATAGGAGGGGATAATAATGCTTTTGAGTCTTGTTAACAAGGATTTTTTATTAGTAAAAAAATATTTGTTGCTTTTTATTATTTTTGCAATTGGAGCACCAATTTTTATTAATGCTAACTCAACGGTTAATGTTGGTATTTTAGGCTTTTTTATGACTGAAATTGTGCTTGAATATGTATTGAATACTATGATATGGCAATTGGAAGATAAATATAAAGGTTCAGTATTGCTTTGTGCAACTCCATATACACGAAAAGCATTAGTAGAAGCAAAATATTTATTTGTTTTTGTAATTTTTATTTGTAACTGTATTATTTATGCAGTTACAGCACTTATAGTCCCTGTTAATGTGACTAAGATAAATATTTCTGAGATTGGAATATCTCTTTTAATTGTAGCTATTTTTTTGATATTACTATACCTGCACTGTATAAATTTGGTTTTATAAAATTGAGAAATATACTGGTCATAATTGTTTTTATGATACCAATTACTGGAGGGTATATAGCAAAGTGGCTTCAATCTAATAATATTGACTTTCAGTATATTACTTCATTACCTAAGTTGATGCAAGAATTGGGACCGTATGTTCTTGCTTTAATAATTACTGGTATTTCTATGGCTTTATCAATTCACATTTATTCAAGAAAAGATTTGTAATGTAGGAGGAATACAAATGAAGGTTATTATTTTTTTAGTAGTTTTTGTAGCATTATCATTTGTAGCTAATGTAATATGGAATATATTTAAAAAACATTAATAATTATATAAGCCATACAGTTGTCGAATTTACTGGTTTATAATTTATTTCCATTATAAAAAGTGGAGGAACGAATAAATGCAAATAGATTTTTATTATTGGGGCACTCAATGTCCTATAAATTATGAAACAATAAAATTACTAAATAGTTTAGATTCAAATTTGTTTAGGATTAGTTTTTATGATATTACTGATGATAAAGCTTTAACTAAAAAAATGAATATGTATTTCCCATTTTTAACTGTATTCGATGATTGTATTAGATGGAGAAGTCCAATAAATATTACTCTCATTAATAAAATGCGAAATGGTGAGAAGGTTAAGGAAAAACCCTATATTGTAGATATACCCTCAAATAAATATAAGGGTAAATTAATAGAACTTACTAATGAAACAATAAATGAGGTTAAAGATTGCTGCACTATGAGTGGTTGCAGTGATGGATGTAAAGCTAAAGGTGAGTTTTTGTCACAGGTAGATGGAGAATTTCTAGGTTACCTTCATTTTAATAATAATAGAATAATTGGAGGTGCCGAATATGTACCATCGATTTTTGTTCCATATGATATACCGAAGGATGAAAAAACTGCATTTTTAACTTGCTCTTATTTATCTTATGATCTAGAGTTTGATAACAAATCTTATCCTCTTAAGACTTTGGAAAAACAATTGAAATCTAAATTTAAAAGGATTATAGGAATTAGTGATGAAAAAGGTGTGTTCCCAAATGGCAATCTTAAATGGTTTCAAAATAACGGTTATAAAGATGAAGGACTTGTTAGTATAGAAGAGGATTATGCAAAATTACATGTTGTAAGTAAAAATTTATGACATTAATTTAGCAGAATAATTCTAACAATAAAGCAGATAATAAACTTTGTATTAAAATTTAATTTACAAGGAGGAATTATTATGCCAGCAACAATGAATATACCAGCAGGATCACTTAGAACAGGAGGAAATCCACATCAAAGATGTATAGATGCATGCGCAAAGTGTACTCAGATATGTCAGGAATGTTTGGATATGTGTTTACAAGAGCCAGATGTAAGTGCAAGAAAAAATTGCATTAAAACTCTTCAAGATTGTTCAGAAATATGTTCTACAGCAGTTTGTTTTATGTCAAGAGGCAGCGGAAGCATAAAAGAAATATGCAATGTATGTGCTACAATTTGTGATAGATGTGCAAATGAGTGCAGTATGTTTCAAGATCAGCATTGCAAAACTTGTGCAGATGTTTGTAAGCAATGTGCAACTGAATGCAGGAATATGTCTACTAGCATGCAATAAAAAATTGCGAAGTAACAACATCTTGAAATATTAAATAAAATTAATAAATCTAAGCGTCAAATTGTTAAAATTTTATTTAAACTATTTCTTCAATGTTGTTACTTAGCTAAACCGGAAATGCAAATGATATACACATATTGTGGGTTTGGCGGAGCTAATGTGATTTGAGAACCTTAAACTAGCCATACCAAGCTGTGGATTGATGCAAAAAATACATTGTAAATATGGTCATTCAATGAAAATTGATAGTTATATATAATGTGAAAATTTAAGCAATTACAAAAATTTACATCTAAAATTCCGTAGATACGGAGGAATTTTTTCCTTGCACTACCGTGGGGGTGAAGTAACAATGCTGAAGGAACGGTTTAAAAAGATTCTAATAAATCTTGGTTTAAAAATTGTAAAATGCTTAGATATTTCAATCTGTTTTGTACTATAAGTGTAGACACTTAATCTCATTTGATTAAGTAATCTGCACTTATTTTTATTATAATAAGAAATGGGCTGATGATTCAATTTGTTGGAATTTAACTTCCGTAGCTCAAACTATCACCCATTGCTTATTATGGATATTCGATTAAGCAGGTTGGAACTATAATTAGCTTCCGCGTAACGAACAAAAATGAGTAGTAATAAGTGGATGGACAAAATTTTTGAGCATTTTCTCAGCGAGTAAACATGCACGGGGCATGGGCTTTGCCCATTATCCTTCTATACCCTGAGCAGGTACTCGCTTAAATTCACCACTTAGATTTATAGGATTTTTTTAATGCGACGAAGCATTATTTCTTCGCTAGCTTCTTTTCAAAATCCTCTACCATTTTTTTAGTCATTAAACCACCAACTGGACCTCCAACATATCCATTGGTTTTTGAAGCTACATTGCCACCATAACCTTCATTAAATCTAATACCAATTTCGTTTGCTGTTTCTTCTTTTAATTTTTCAAGTTTTCCTCTTGCACCTGGAACGAGTGGTCTGTGACTCATTAAAAACACCTCCATATCAATAATAGTTTTAGATTTTTTGCGAAATTGTATACTTGGTAATGTATAGCTGTATCACCTTAAATATTAGAATTGTAACAATTTTTTTTAAAATTACATAAAATATAAATTGTAATATTAAATTGGAGGTAACTATGCATTTTTCTGAATATCAATGTCCTTTTTTTAATTACCATGGATATAGAAGCGAGATGAATATTAGTAATAGACCTAGGAGAGCTGTTGCTAATATAACAGGAGGGCCACTAGCACCTAATATTAGAGGTACTGTAACATTTACGGGTGTACGTGGAGGAACTGAAGTTTCTGTTGAAGTTAATGGACTTCCTCCATATAGACGTGGAGGAGGTGGAAGACCTCAAGTTGGACCTTTTGGCTTTCACATACATGAAGGTGGGAGCTGTAGAGTAGGAAATAGTCAACAACCATTTTCAAGTACGGGAGAACACTGGAATCCAACTAATCAACCTCATGGAAATCATGCAGGAGATTTTCCAGTTCTTTTTTCTAATAATGGTTATGCAAGAATGACATTTTTTACAAATAAGTTTACGGTTCCACAAATTATAGGAAGGACAGTAATAATACATGAAAGCCCTGATGATTATAGAACGCAGCCAGCGGGAAATTCTGGTAGAAGACTAGCATGTGGCGTTATTCAGGCAGCAAGATAATTTCTATAGATATAGATAAACAAGCTGAAATATTTAAATTACCAATACCAAATTTATCCTTACAAATTGGAATTTGTCGAGCACTATAGTGAAGGGTTTTAACTCACTTCGTTTGTTAAAAGACTAAGGTTTTCGCTATGCGA
>NZ_JAJNKE010000015.1 GCF_021043395.1 Clostridium guangxiense | reverse complement strand
AGTAAAAATATTATTATAAACATCCGTTAGTAGATTTGGTCTAATCTTTATTGGTGGGTACAACTATATTATACGAGTGAAGAAAATGTACAGAAAAAAATTGCTGTTATCTTTGATGTTGAGTGTGAATTTTGGGAACCTACTGCCAGAGAAGCAAAAAAGGCAGCAAAGGCATTTAATTTTTATGTTGAAACCTTTGCTCCAAAATCTAGGGAAGGTGGTTCACGTGAGATGCTTACTGCCTTAAGGGATTTTGTTAATAGGTCTTTTGATGCAATTATAATAAGCCCAATTGATAGTCCTGAAATTCGTAAGATATTAGCAAGTGCAGAGGCAAAGGGTATAAAGATTATATTTATTAATTCTGCATTAGACGGCGTTAAATATGAAACTTTGATTGAAACCAATGGTTTTGAACTAGGTAAAAATGCCGCCAAAACAGCGAAGCAGCTTTTAAACAATCAAGGTGAGGTTGTTGTTGGTTTATGGTCAGACATGAAAATTAGTTCAATTGAAAAGCGTGCAGAAGGATTTATCGATGAATTAAAGAAAAACTCCAATATTAAAGTGTATACGAAAAGTATATCAAGCAGTCCTTCTGAAGAAGAGATGAAAAAATTAATGGTATTTATAAATAAAGAGCATCCCAATGTTCAATTAGTATATGCTACAGATGCAAATTGGGGAGTTGCCTACGGTAATTATGTAAAAAAACATCATCCTAAATTTGAAGTTTTAACTGTTGATTTTACAAAGAATATAGCTAATCTTATTAGAAGTGAAAATATTAAGGCGGCCATAGCGCAGCGTGCATTCTCATGGGGAGATATGGCACTTGCTTTCTTAGTTGATATTTTTCAAGGAAAATCAGTTATTAAATATACGGATACTGGAACTTATGAGGTTAACAAAAACAATATCAATGTTTATGAAAAAAGAATATAACGAAAATAATGCTAAACAGTAATATTTTGAAATATTAAATAAAATTAATAAATCTAAGCGACAAATATTAAAGCTTAAGAGATTTCAATAACTCGTGCGGCTTAAACAGATTGAAATATCTTAAGCTTTTAACGTTATCTGACAATAGGATATTATATTCTATCTATAATATTTCGAGTACCTCTACTGTATACTTTTCTCCTGGAGCGTCAACCTCAACTATATCGTGGACTTTTTTTCCAAGCAATGCCTTTCCTAAATCTGATTCTATACTTATGCACATATTTTCAGGTTCTAAGTCTATAGTGGTTACTAGCGTTACAATAGTTTCTTCATCATCTTCTATGAATTTAACTTTTGCCTTACGATTAACTCCTAATGTTGATTTATCTATGTCTTTATCATCTATTACAGTTGCTGTTGAAATCATAGTCATTAAATATTGAATTCTATTGTCATTTTCTCTATAGTTTGCACAAGCTTCCTTATATTCTGCATTTTCTGATCTATCACCATGTGCGGCAGCTATTAATTTTTCTTTTGCTATTTCAGCTCTTTTTACAGTCATCCTATAGTCTAGTTCTTCTTTTAATTTTTGTATATTCTCTTCTGTCAATTTATTATTCATAAAATACTTAACCTCCTAAAACAAAGCGAATTACTGTGCGTTACATTAATATTATACAATATAATACAATAAATCACTGAATAAATAAAGTTAAACATATTTGAAAATAAAAAGTTTAATGCAATTATTTTTGAAATTACTAAGTGAAAAAAGCATACATTTAAATCTAGTAAATGATAATAATATTATTAGCATTTAAAACTAAATTTAAAGTGAGGTAGGTTAGTATGAGTAAAGTTCTATATATTAAAGCAAATGCCAAAAAGCCAGGAGAATCAAGGACCTTTAGAATTTCAGATAGTTTTATTGAGCAATACAAGAAACTCAATCCTGATGATGAAATTATAACTTTAGATTTGTATAAAGAGGGTATAGACTTTTTGACAGAAGAAGGAGTTAGTCTTCATGTTCCTAAAGAAGGAGAAGGTAAAAATCATCCGATTTTAAAGTACGCATATCAGTTTGTAGAGACAGATAAATATATAATTGCTGCCCCATTTTGGAATCTAAGTTTTCCTGCAATATTAAAAGCATATATAGATTATATATGTGTCACAGGTATTACATTTAAATATACAGCAGATGGAGCAGTCGGACTGTGCCAAGGTAAGAAAGCTGTTTATATTGTTGCAAGAGGAGGAGAATATTCTGAGGGATCAACTAAGGCGTATGAGATGGGAGATAGATACTTGAGGACTATTTTTGGATTCTTAGGAATAACCGATTTTACAACAATAGCAGCAGAAAAATTAGATGTTATTGGTGAGGATGTGGAGGCAATTGTTCAAAATGCAATCAAAAATGCTCAAAATAAGGCAAGAAACTTTTAGATTTTATTAAATTAAAAGCTAACTTTGGAGGAGAATATATGAGTACAAAAGAAAAGTTTTTAAGTGATTTAAAAAGCGGAGATAATATAACAATATCATTAATGGTAATGAAAGTATTATTTAGGGATACAGATAGAAGTGTATGTATATTAGCTGACAAAAGTGGAGAAATAAAAGTTAGCGTGCCTGTTAAAGATGGGGGAATTAAACCGGGAATAGTAATAAAAATTCAAGGAACTAAGGCTGCAAACTTAAATATTGAAAAATATACCGTAATTTCGGAATATAATATATCGGATTATCTTCCAACAGTAAAACGACCTATTGAAGATATTATGAAAGATATTGAAGAGTATACAAATAAATATATACTTTCAAAGGAAGCAAAAGCTCTAGATGATCACTTTTTTAAGGATGAAGTCTTTTTAGATAAATTTAAAAGAGGAATAGGTGGGGTTTCTATGCATCATAATTATATAGGAGGGCTTGCAGAGCATACTTTAAATGTTATGCAGTTAACTGCTAGACTTTGTGAAAAATATGAGTGCAGAAGAACCGAAATAGCGGTACTAGCAGCCAAACTTCATGATGTTGGTAAAATTTATGAGTATGATTATGATGGACCTTTTACTTATACTATGAGAGGACAAATGGAAGGACATATTGTCATTGGCGTAGAACTTGTGGATGAAGCTGTAAGAGAAAATTTAGAACTTTATCCAGAGGATTTTGTTAACAGAATAAAGGGATGTATTGTTCAACATCATGGAAAGCTTGAATATGGCTCGCCAAGGGAAATGAACATGGAGGAATCATTTATAGTTAATTACGCTGATTCTATAGATGCTACTATGAATAAAATTTCTCAGATTAAAGATAAAACGGAGCCTGATAACTGGTCGGAATTTGATAAAAGAATTGAAAGAAAATTGTACTTGTAACGACAAAGTTAAAGTTTGTAAATAGATTTCAGAATTTATTTGCAAACTTTTTTATATATAAATTTTAGTTGAACCTTCAACTATATTGTGTTAACATAAAAGTAATTAGTTGAAGGTTCAACTATATTTAGTGAAGGGAGGTGAAAAAATATTAATAGTTTAGACAGTTATATATTGAGAGAAATAGGTACTTTGTCGCGATGCATTAGCTATATAAGTGATTTGAAGTTTAAGGAATTAAAATTGCAAAAAGGTCAATTCACATTTCTAACAAGAATATGTGAAAATAACGGAATTAATCAAGTCGATTTATCAAATCTTTTAAAGGTAGATAAAACTACAACAACAAAGGCTATACAAAAGCTTATTGATGCAGGATACATATACAAAGAAAAGGATGAGATTGATAAGCGAATGTGGAGGCTTTATCCAAAGAAAAAAGCATTAGAAACATATTCGGTTATTATTGATGAGGAAAATAGAAATATTGGGGTTTGTTTTGATAAGTTTAGTGAAAAGGAAAAAGAATTAGTTTATGAATTAGTTAAAAAAATGAGGAAAAATATTGAAAGTAATTGGAAAGAAGTGAAAAAATTTTAGGAGGCTATTATTGTGAGAAAAGCAGTTAAAGAAGATATAAGAGATATTATGCAAGTTATAAAAGCAACTATTGAAGAAATGCGTAATTATAATAACACTCAATGGGATGAAAATTATCCTAGGGAAGAAGATTTTATGAGTGATATTGAAAAAGGAGAACTATTTGCAGTAGATAGAGAAGGAAAGTTGGCAGGGTTTGTATGCATTAATAAGATAGAACCAATTGAATATAATGAACTAAATTGGTTGTTAAATAAAGATGCCATGGTTGTTCATAGAATGGCCGTTAATCCAAACTGCAGAAGAAGTGGAATTGGCACTGAATTAATGAAATTCGCTGATGATTTCGCACTAAAAAATAGCATAAAACATTTAAAAATCGATACATATTCAATAAACACAAAAATGAATGATTTAATTAGAAAATGTAATTACAATTTTGTTGGAGAAATATACTTCTTGGGAAGAGAAAAACCATTTTTTTGTTATGAGAAGGTATTATAGTATTTACTAACAAATATCGCTATAATATTTTTTATACTACTTCTGAACTAATAATTATGCATTTGTTATAGGAAAAGGGGATGAGATTATGCCTTATTTAAAAGTTTATGTTAATAAGTATTGGAAGGGATTTTTTACAGCAGTTTTTTTCGTTACCATTGAAGCCGTGTGTGATCTAATGCAACCTACAATAATGTCTAAAATTGTAGATAAAGGTGTTGCAAATAAAAGTCTTAATTATGTTGTGTATATGGGTGGAGTTATGCTTCTTATTACAGCACTTGGAGCATTAGCGGCTTCTATTAGAAATGTGATATCTAGCAATGTTTCACAGAAATTTGGTGCAGAAATGAGAAGTGACTTATTTAAAAAGATACAAAGTCTTTCTTTTGAAAATATTGATAAATTTGAAAGCGCTTCATTGGTAACAAGACTTACAAATGATGTAACGCAAGTTCAAAACTTTGTAAACGGACTTATGAGAATATTTGTAAAAGCGCCACTCGTAGGGCTTGGAAGCATAATAATGGCCGCTAGGCTTAATTTTCGTCTTTCTATAATTTTATTTATTGTTGTACCTATCGTAGCAGTTTTGATTTACACAAATATGAAATTTGCATATCCATACTTTGTTAAAATGCAGAAGACTCTTGATAATGTAAATTCAGCTATGAGGGAATATTTGTCTGGAGTGAGAGTAGTTAAAGCTTTTAATAGATTTGATTATGAAGTAGAAAAGTTTCAAATTAAAAATGATGAGTTTACAAAAACTTCTACTACAGCGATGAAGGTAACATCAGTATTTACTCCAGCTGTTGCATTAGTGGTTAACTTTGGTATTGTCATGGTTTTGTGGATAGGCGGCATAAATGTAAATAGAGGAAGTATGCATGTTGGAGAGATAATAGCGTTTACAAACTATATGACACAAATTTTGTTTTCTTTAATGATGGTTACTAATGTATTCACTATGTTTGTGAGAGCTAAAGCATCTTCCCGACGTATAGGTGAAGTATTTTTAGAAGAGAATTCTATGGCAAATGGAAAAGAAATTACTACATTTTTTCAAAAAGGAACAATTGATTTTGAACATGTATTTTTTTCCTACAATAAAGACAAAGAACCAGTATTAAAGGACATATCTTTTAATATTGGCAAAGGAGAAACTGTTGGAATAATAGGATCAACTGGTTCAGGGAAAAGCACGCTTGTAAACTTAATTCCTAGATTTTATGATATTACAAGTGGAACGATAAAAATTGATGGAGTAGATATAAAAAAACTGGATTTTAAATATTTAAGAGATAAAGTTGCTGTAGTTCCTCAAAAAGCACTGCTGTTTTCTGGTACCATAATGGAAAATATGAAGTGGGGAAACGAAAATGCAACCTTTGAGGAAGTTAAAGAAGCTTCAAAAGCTGCTATGGCACATGATTTTATTGAAAGACTTTCAGAAGGCTATGAAGTTAAAATTGGACAAGGAGGCGTTAATCTTTCTGGAGGACAAAAACAACGTGTATCCATTGCAAGAGCACTACTAAAAAGATCTGAAATACTGATTTTGGATGACTCTACCAGTGCAGTTGATACTGATACAGAGGTACAAATAAGAGAAAGGTTAAAAAAGTATTCAAAAGATTTAACCTGTATTTTAATAGCCCAAAGGATAACTTCTATAATGGGAACAGATAAAATTATAGTTTTAGATAATGGAGAAATAAAAGGTATAGGAAAACATGAACAACTTTTGGAAAACTGCAAAATATATAAGGACATCTTTCTTTCTCAAGTTGGAAAGGAGATGATGTAAATGGCAGATAACAAAAACAATATCAATGTAAGAGTGCCGATACCAGGGTTTAGAGGCGGAAGAAGAAATATGGGACCTGTAGAAAGACCTAAAAACTTTAAAGATACATTAAAAAGATTGTGGAGTTATTTTGGAACTGAAAGGAAAACTCTTATGATAATTTTTCTATTAGTTATAATAGATTCTGCTGTAACTCTTTTTGGACCTTATTTTATAGGACGCTCTGTTGATGCTATATCCTTAAAGGGATCAAGGGTGGATTTTAATCTTCTAACTATAATGATATTAGCGCTTACTATATCATATCTTTCAGATGCAGCTTTAACATTAATTCAAGGATTTTTAGTGGCAAGTTCAAGCCAAAGAATTGTTAAAAATATGAGGGATAATTTATTTTTTAAGCTTCAAAAACTGCCAGTAATGTTTTTTGATACAAATTCACATGGAGATATCATGAGCAGATTATCAAATGATATAGATAATGTAAGTACAACTATATCTCAATCTGCCATCCAACTTATGTCTGGAGTTATAACTATAGTTGGTTCGCTAATTATGATGATAATACTTAGTCCCATACTTACATTTGCAAGCTTAATTACAGTTCCATTAGTTTTTTTGCTTACAAAGAGTATTGCGAGAAAAACTGGAAAATTGTTTAAAAATCAGCAGATGGAACTTGGAAGGTTAAATGGTCATATAGAGGAAAATATATCAGGAATTCATGTAGTAAAGGCATTTAATCATGAAGAAAAAACTATTAAAGAATTCGATAGTATAAATAATAGGTTGTGTGAAGTTGGATTAAAAGCGCAAATATTTTCTGGATTTTTAATGCCGATAATGAACGTGATAAATAATATTGGGTTTGCGGCAGTTGCAGGTATAGGCGGAGTTTTGGCAGTAAAAGATATGATTACCGTTGGAGTTATTGCAAGTTTTTTAAGCTATTCAAGACAATTTGTAAGACCACTTAATAATTTGGCAAATGTATTTAATACTCTTCAATCAGCGGTAGCAGGTGCTGAAAGGGTATTTGAAATATTAGATGAAAATGAAGAAACTGAAGATGCAGCTGATTCCAAAACAATTGATAAAATAAAAGGTGACGTTAAATTTGAAAATGTATATTTTGGTTATAGAAAAGATATAGATATACTCAAAGATATTAATTTTGAAGCAAAGAGAGGAGAAACTATAGCACTAGTTGGACCTACAGGAGCAGGAAAAACTACAATAGTAAATTTACTTACAAGATTTTATGATGTTACTAAAGGAAGAGTTTTTATAGACGGAATAGATATAAGGGACTTTACTCGCGACAGCCTTAGAAGATGTTTTGGTATAGTGCTTCAAGATACTTATCTTTTTACAGGAACTATAAAGGAAAATATAAAATATGGAAACTTAGCAGCCTCAGATGACGAGGTTAAAATGGCAGCCAAAATGGCAAATGCACATGAATTTATAAAAAGACTACCAAATGGTTATGATACAATTCTTTCTGAAAGTGGTTCAAACTTAAGTCAAGGGCAAAGACAGCTTTTAGCTATTGCAAGAGCAATTTTAACAAATCCATCTATATTGATATTAGATGAAGCCACAAGCAGTGTTGATACTAGAACAGAATTAAGGATACAAGAAGCTATGCTTAAGCTAATGGATGGAAGAACTAGCTTTATTATAGCTCATAGATTGAGTACCATAAGAGAGGCTCATAAAATAATGGTTATAGATAATGGAACAATTACTGAAATGGGAACCCATGATGAGCTTATAGCTAAAAAGGGTAAGTATTATCATATGTATTTTAATCAATTTAAAAATAGTGAAGAAGCCTAATAATAAAACTTAAAAACATAAAAAACGCATTGAAGAAATTCAGGGCGTTTTTATTCTTTAATGCTTTTGCAATTTTTAGACTGGTATTGACTTAGAGTTAACTTTAAGGTGTATACTTTAAATATATCTAAACATATTAAAGGAAGCTTTGTTTTAAATAAAAGAAATTTAATAATTTGAGCAAAAGATACATGTTTGTCAATTTGCAAGGAGGAATAAAAATGGATAATTTTAAATTTAATGCTTACACAGAAATGTTATTTGGAAAAGGACAAATTGCTAATTTACCAGAGGTTTTAAAAAGATATGGCAAAAACGTATTACTTGCCTATGGTGGAGGAAGCATTAAGAGAAATGGTATTTATGGTACAATTCAAAACTTATTAAAAGATTTCAATATCGTAGAATTAAGCGGCATTGAGCCAAATCCAAGAATTGAAACAGTAAGACGTGGAGTAGAGTTTTGCAGAGAAAATAAGGTTGATGTTATTTTGGCAGTAGGTGGTGGAAGTACAATTGACTGCTCAAAGGTAGTAGGCGCTGCGTACTATTATGATGGAGATGCATGGGATGTAGTTACTACACCAGCTAAAATAGGAAAGGTTTTACCTATAGTAACAGTTTTAACAATGGCTGCAACTGGTTCTGAAATGAATAAAAATGCAGTAATTTCCAAAATGGATACTAATGAAAAACTTGGAACAGCAGCTTGGAATATGATACCGCAGACATCTATCTTAGATCCAGAATACTTATATACAGTGCCAGCAATCCAAACAGCAGCCGGCTGTGCTGATATTATGTCACATGTAATTGAAGGATATTTTAGTAAAACAAAAGATGCGTTTGTACAGGATAAATTTGCAGAAGGTTTACTTCAAACTTGTATAAAGTACTGTCCTATTGCACTAAAAGAGCCTAAAAATTACGAAGCACGTGCTAATATCATGTGGGCAAGTTCCATGGCACTTAATGGACTTTGTGGAAGTGGAAAAATTGGTGGATGGACTTGTCATCCGATTGAGCATGAGTTAAGCGCATTTTACGATATTACACATGGTGTAGGGCTTGCAATAGTAACACCAAGGTGGATGAGATATATTTTAAATGAAGTAACAGTAGATAAATTTGATTCCTATGCAGTTAATGTATGGCATATAAAACCAAGTGAAGATAAGTTCGCACTTGCAAATGCAGGAATAGACGCCACGGAGAAATTCTTTAAAGATTGTGGTATTCCGATGACGTTAAGCAAACTTGGAATTGATAAATCAAACTTTAGGAAAATGGCTGAAGGGGCAGTTAAGCATGGTAGACTAGAAAATGCTTATGTTGCATTGAGCCCAGATGATGTATATAAAATTTTAGAAATGTGTATTTAGGATAAAGAGACGCATCAAATTAATTATATTGGTGCGTCTTTTTGTTTTTATCAAGAGCAAATCAACAAAAATAATGGCAATATTTTAGTATATTTTTATGAAAGTATATTAATTGTAAACAAATATTGAACTTTAACCCTTATTCTATTAAAATGTTATTAAATACCTTAGTTTTCGTTATGGAATAGTTTAGGGGGGATATTAATGACAGTAAAATTGCGAATTATGTATGCAATGAATAGAAAAATAAAGAAACAGTCAGAAAAAGTGTTTGAAGGTATATCTAAAGGCAGAAAAAAAGCTTTGGATAATTGGTTTAAGGATATATGGGTGCAGCTAGAAAATACCAGTAACATAATAAAAAATATTGAGGAAGAAGATACTAAACTCTCAGAGGAGATTAATATTAAATTGAAGCAGTATGAAAATTTTTGCGAATTTTTAATATTGGATAGTAATGGTATCGTAATAAATTCTACATATAAGGAGCATGTAGGCTATAATATGAGTCGGATTCCTAATTTTAAAAAGGGAATAAATAATGCAAAATATATGTATGGACCTTATGAAGATAAAGATACGTTGGATATAGATTTATCTAAAAAGAAGTTTGCAGATGAAGTAACTCTTATGTTTTCTGTTCCGTATTTAAGCTTTTCAGGTGAGAAAAGGATTCTAATGGGAAGAGTGCTTAATGATGATATGAGTAATGTAATTCAATATGAAGATACTCATGTATATAAGGATTCTGGTGATAATTATTTATTTATGATAAAAAATAGCAGAAACATATTACCTGGAACTGCTATTTCTAGAAGCAGATTTGAAGATGATACCTTTACTAAGGGAGATAATCTTAAGGATGGAGTTAAAACATCTAAATGGGGAATGGTAAAGATAAAAAAGCATACGGAATTTGAAGTTAGATTTACTGATCCTAAAACAAAGGAATTACATATTGGTGTGCAAAACACAATTAAAAATGGAGAAAATCTAGATACTTGGCCAGGTTATCCTGATTATAGACATATAATGGTCGGAGGAAAAGGAACTTTGATAAATCCTCCATATAGCGATGAAACATGGGGAATGATGTGTGAAGGTGACATAGCAGAAATTTATAATTTTAAGAGTTTAAATCTAAGGATACCGTTAATAGTATCAGTTACAGCAGCTGTAGTTATGATAGCAAGCATTTTTATAAATTCTTTAAAGCCGAATTCAAGAGGAATCGCTTCAATCATTACCTGGCTTGTGATAACTCTTGTAAGCTATATAGTGTCACAAAAACTTGTTGTTAAACCAATAAATAGAACAGTAGATATATTGCATGCTTTGGCTGAGGGAGAAGGGGACTTAACAAAAAGAGTAGACAAGCTTTCCTATGACGAGATAGGAGAACTTTCTAGATGGTTTAATAAATTTATTAATAACCAAATGACAATGATAAAGAGAGTTGACACTTCTTCTAGAACATCTATAAATTCTATTGGGATGGTGGCAAATTTAACAGGTAGTATCAAAGATAGTATGGAAGTAATTTCAAAAACCGTCGACAGCTTAGTAAAAGTTTCCAAAAGTCAGAACGATGCATTTCAAGGAACTAAAGAGCACATTAACGAACTTTCGGCAGCAATTCAGGAAACAGGAAGTCTTGTTAATGAGGTGACTGGAAAGGTCGTTAATACTAGTGAATACGCATTTAGGGCAAATGATTCTTCAAATAATGTACTTAATTCCATAAATAATCTGGAAAAAAGTATGAAAATATCTTTAGAGAAAATAACTTTGCTTCAAAACCATTCAAAGTCTATAACTAATGTTGTAACAGCAATTAATAGTATAAGCAAGCAAACGCAGATGTTAGCTTTAAATGCAACCATAGAGGCGGCTAGAGCTGGAGAAGCTGGAAAAGGCTTTGGAGTAGTAGCAAGTGAAATATCTAAGCTCGCAGTTGAAACTGAAGAGGCAACAAAGTCTATTGGCGAACTAGTTTCAAATATTCAAAGGGAAACTAATAATACGTTTAATGAAATTAGTAATATTGATTCAAAAGTATCAGATTCCACTGCTAGTGTAAAGGACACTATAAATTCATTTAAATACATTACGGATAATATAAAAGATATAAATGAAAATATGGATACAATGCTATTCATAACAAACAAGGAAAGCGAATACGTCAACAATATGGTTATAAGCATAAATGAATCAGCTGATAAAATAAATAAGAGAACAGAAAAAGGTGCAAGTAGAAGTGAAGAATCTTTGTTATTACTTCAAAATATGTTAAATGATACAACACGACTTAAGCATATAACAGATAACTTGGAGTATTCATCTAATAATCTTCAAGAAATGGTAGGTGCCTTTAAAGTTATATAGATAAAATAAAAAAGAAGAATGATATTTTATGGCGATAGGAAAAAGCAAGGTAGTAATTGTTGGAATGGGTTCTGTTGGGGCGGCAGTAGCATTTAATATAGTTATGAATCTGTTGTGTTTTGCATAAAATGGAACTTAAAGTTTTCGGTGCCACTAAACTACCTTAAATAAGTGCTTAAAAATTATATTAAATAATAGACAAGCATTTTAAAAAGGATTAAACTTTAATAAATACACTTTTAATGAAGGGAGAATTTTAGTGAAAAGCCGTAAGTTACTTAGAAGATTAGCTTTAATAATAGTAGTTTTAGTTATATCAGGCGCTTACTTTTCATTAAGCCACAAAAGCATTTTAGCTGCTGAAGTACAGAATAATCAAACGGTGAATGCTAAGAAGCTATTAAAAATTGTGTTTAATAAAGAGATATCTTTTGATGATAGTACTAAACAGGGAATTGCGATAAAAGATAGCAAAGGCAATTCTGTTAATATAACCCTTGACCTTGGAAAAGACAAGAAAGCCTTGTTAATTAATCCACCTGTGGGAGGGTATGTTCCAGGTAAAAAATACACTTTAGACATTTCAAAAAGTGTTCACAGTGATAATTTAAAACTATATAAAAGTGTAAGTACTCAGTTTAAGGTAAGTAATGAGAACATTCCTAAACCTACAAAAATAAATAGAGAAGCTAAATATGGAGATATAGTTGGTACTGCTTATAAATTTGATATATATCAGTATGAGCACTATGGAATTTACATTGGTGATAATAAAGTAATACATTATAGCAGCTCAGATGGCACTATGAAAAATGCTAAAATTGAGATAGGAAATATGGAAGAGAATTTTCCAAAAGGCAAATATTTTGTTCTCGACTTTGGAAATGATGCTAAGTTTTCACCAGATGCTACAGTTAAAAGGGCTAAATCTAGGCTAGGAGAAAAGAATTATAATTTAATTACTAATAATTGTGAGCATTTTGCAGTGTGGTGCAAGACCGATAATGCTAAGTCATACCAAATTGATAGCCTAAGTAGATCACAAATACAATTGCTTAAACAATATGCAGATACAGGAATAATACCGAGTAAAAATCTTTATTAGAATTTAGTTGTTTTTTAAATTAAAATTCTTGACAGCATAAAAAATGAGGAATATAATTATTAACAAGTTAAAGCAGTAAATACTAGGATTGAGAAAAGTAGGTTTTGTAGCATTTAGTAAGAGACTCATCATTTGCTGGGAGATGGGATTTGTGAAAAAATTGAAAATCACTCATGAGTAGTCCACTGAAGATATGTTTATTGTGTAAGTGTGGCCGGCAGCAACCGTTATATTGCCAGATATTAAAGGGGTTTTCCCGTAGATATTTTGAGGGGTTACTTTTTAAGTAGCAAATAGAGTGGTACCGCAGATTTCAGACTTTGTCTCTAAACAATTGAGATAAAGTCTTTTTATTTTATAAAATAAAGCTATCATTTTAAGTAAGTGCTGATTTTACACTTATTAAAAAAAGGCGAAAACGAATAATTGGGGGGCAAAAAATGAGCAGTTATAGTGTATTTTTACCAAGTTATAGTATAGGGGAGGATGTTTATAAGAAAATTCCTAAAATTTGTGAACCATATGGGAAAAAGGCAGTAGTAGTAGGTGGAAAAACAGCAATGGAAAAGGCCAAAGAAGCGCTTTTGGAAGGGGTTGAAGGTTCTAATATAGAAATATTAGATTTTGTATGGTTTGGGGGAGATTCTTCATATGAAAATGTAGAGATGCTGAAGAAAAATCCAGTAGTTGCAGGGGCGGATATGATATTTGCAGTTGGTGGAGGAAGAAGCGTGGATACAAGCAAAACAATGTGCGATCAAACAGGACAGGCATTGTTTGTATTTCCAACAATAGCTTCAAATTGTGCAGCCATAACAGCCACAACAGTAATTTATAATTCAAACCATGTATTTAAGGAACTGTATTTTCCAAAGAAACCTGCAACACATTGCTTTATTAACACTAAAATAATAGCAGAAGCACCAAGCCATTTTATTTGGGCAGGTATAGGGGATGCATTGTCCAAAGAATATGAATGTACATTTTCATCAAGAGGAGATGAGCTTGATCACACTAATCTTTTAGGTGTAGATATAAGCCGCAATTGTGTAGAACCGCTCCTAAAGTATGGTAAAAAAGCTTATGAAGATGTAAAAAACAATAGAGTATCATATGAATTAGAGCAGGTAATTCTCAACATAATAATTACTACGGGACTTGTCTCAGTTTTCGTAATAAATGATTATAATAGCTGTCTTGCACATTCTGTGTATTATGGCTGTACTACATTGGAGAAGATAGAAAAAAATCACTTACATGGTGAAGTGGTTTCTTATGGTGTTTTAGTTATGCTCACATGTGATAAACAATTTGAAGAGCGTGATAGAGTTTATAGTTTTAATAAGAGTATTGGACTTCCAACTCGTTTGGCTGATATTGAGGTTGAAGAAACGGATCTTGACAAGGTGCTCGATAAAGCAATGGAAACAGGAGATATAAAGCATGTTCCATATAAGATAACAAGGGAAATGATATATAATGCAATAATGGAATTAGAGAAGGTATCAAGGGGGCAATAAATTTAAGTTCTTATAAAGCAGGTCCTTCTGAGTGGATTAGTAATTCCAAAACTATAAATATGAAGAGAGAGGGACAGGTATTTTTTAGAGTATACAAACGTTCATATTAGTCCATACTAAAGGAAGCTTTGCTTTAAATAAGTATAAAAAAAGAGCAGTTATTTAAAGTAAAGCCTAATTACTAATTTGGCGGTGACATGCTATGAACTATATTAACGTATATAAAGAATTAGCTTTTATGTATAATCAAGACTATATAGAAAATTTCTTGGTATACTATTCTTCACCAGTAATAGCTGGGATAAAACCAGCAGTTACAATTACTATTAATAAAAATAATAATAAACTTTATTATACTTGGTCTAAATTTGGTTCTCAATTTCTCCAAAGCATAAATTTAAAGTATATTAGCTTGAGAGAAAATGAAAGCTTAATTATAATTTTCATTTATGATAAATATTTGCTAGAGAAACAATTAACATCAACATCATGTATATGTTTTTTAATAGAATTAGGTTATTCTTGCACTACAGAAATTGATGATTATTTAGATGAGCTTAAAAATAGATATGAAAAATGCCATTGCCCACATGAACTTGGAATATTTCTTGGAATTCCTTTAGAAGACGTTAAAGCTTTCATGGGATTAGATAATAAAAAATGTATGCTGTGCAGTTACTGGAAGGTATATTCTGATATAGATGGAGCAAAGGCAATTATTAGTAAACTTGATAAGGTAAAAGAGTTTACTATTAATGAGATGCTAGAAGGAAATTTATCTGGTGAGCTTGCTATGAAAATAAAAAATGCTTTTTATGAAAAGGCTATGTTCTAAAAAAGGTCAATAAAAATTTATACCATTAATGGATTTTAAACGTATAATATCAACATTTTTTAAACATAGCCAATGGTATTAAAGAAAGCTGTGTTTTAAATTAAATTTTAAATCTATTTACCTCATCATTAAGTTTATTTGTAACTTCATTTAGATTATTAGCGAAATTGGATACACTCTCAGAAGATGCATATAGCTCTTCTGATGATGCTGATATTTCTTCAGAAGATGCAGAAGTTTCCTCTGATATTGCTGTAAGAGAATCAATTTTAGTCAAAATAGTTTCTTTTGATTTCATAATTATTTCTATAGATTTATATGTATCATCTATTAAAGGAGTTACGCTTTTTATTGATGATAGCATAGATTCAAAGGCCGAAATTGTATTTGTTGCAGTAAGTGATTGAGTTTTAAAAGCTCCTTTAACATTGTTTGAGGTCGATATTACATTTTTTGTTTCCACGATTATATTGGTGATAAGGTTTTGTATTTGTTCAGCAGATTTTCTTGACTGTTCTGCTAACTGTTTAACTTCATTAGCAACTACTGCAAAGCCTTTTCCAGCTTCTCCTGCTCGTGCAGCTTCTATTGCAGCATTTAAGGCCAGCAAATTGGTTTGCTCTGATATTTCGTTTATTACTTCTGTTATTTCTCCAATTTTCGAAACACTGGAGTTTAAGTTTTCTACTTTTTCTGACACTGTCTCAAAAGCTTTATTAACATCAGTTATAGAATTGAAGAGTGTGTTTATTTCATCTTTACCTTCATTTGCCTTATTCTTTGTGATGTTTGAACTTTCATTAACTTTTGAAAGTTTATTATTCATAGTATCAAGCTCTTTTGCAAATTCAGATATTGTATTGGATATTTCAACAAGGTTATTTGCTTGCTCGGTAGTACCTTGAGCTACATCTTGTATGGCTCTTGCAACTTCATTTGAGGCATTTTTCATGTTGTCAGAGTTGGAATTTAATTCTGATGACATTTTATTAACTCTTAAGGTTTCATTTTTTATAGTTGAGATAGTATTCTTTAAATTTTCTGCCATATTTTTAAATGAACTTGCTAGTAAGCCTATTTCGTCTGTGGCGTTTACTTGTATTTCGTTATTCAATTCTCCATCGGCAATTCGTTTTGAAACACCAACTAAATCTTTTAAAGGGACGATTATTCCTTGTGATATTTTAACAAGCATGAATAAGAATAAAATAAAAGCTATAATGGATATTAAAGTTATAATAAATATAGTTTTATAAACTGTTGTCTCTACATTTTTCATTGACATACCTATGTCTACAGCGCCAATTAGCTGTCCGTTTTTGTGTACTGGTACAATTATATCGTAAACATGAGTAGCATAATCGGTATATTGAGAAGCGTATATTTTCCCAGTAGATATAGCAGTTTTGCTTCCAGCATCTTTTAAAGTTTTTCCTAATTCTTTTTTATTACTGTCTGCTTCTACTTTTAAATCTTTATTCATATATAAAGCATATACTATGGATTTATCTTTAACTACATCATCTATTAAGGCTTGAGATCTAAGATCATCTGTCAACTTTTGTACCTTATTTGCTAGAATTCCTATTTGGACAAGGCCACCGCTAGAATTTCTTATGTATCCATATTTATAATAATTATTATTGTCAACACTTTTTCTTATGTTCTCCATTAATTCTTCTCTTTCACCTATTAGAACAGGATAGCATATATCTTTACTGCCAAATGGACTTGATACTAAACTGCTTTCTAGATTTGAATATATTATTTTACCTGATGTATCTGTAACATTTATTTCATCTACGTTAAATTGTTTTGCTAGAGTTTTTAGATAGTTATTGTTTATGATATTTTTGTTTGCGTTTATAAATGTTCCGAGAGTTTTAATTTTGTCCTCAATGGATTCATTTAAGGTATCTATTGAGGCATTGTTTCTCCCCATATCCCTAGATATTTGATTTGCCATATTAATTCCATCAGATTCCATTTGAGATAAAAGCTTATTTTTAGCTATTCCTATTGATACAGAAGCTATAGCTACTATAATTACAAACATCATGATAATAGGTACGAATAAAATCCTTACCTTTATAGAATTATTTGCTTTTTTTTTCATTATTAATATCTCCTTTTATTAAACAAGATGAATATTTAAAATTTTATAAAATTACATTATAATTATACTACTTATTCAAATATAAAACACTGTAAAAAATACAAAAAGTATCAAAATATGATTGCTTTTTTACAGCAAACTTGGGCACATTTTGATACTTTTTGTGCTAAAGCTCTCTCTTTATTCTTGTTAGTGTCGTTTATAGTAATATAAAATAAATAAAAATATAATTATTGCAAGAATAACCATTGACATAATTGAATTGTATATCTAGAATTAATTAAGTAAAATACTCAAAAGATGTGTAATAAATTTAAATGATGTATGGAGGAAAAAAATGAGTAATAGTCAAATGTTTACCCATATTAATGGAGAATTGGGTTTAATTGTATTGGAGAGCTGCAAGGAACTAGGGGAAAAAATTAATGAACAAATTAAAGCAAGAAGAAAGGCAGAGGGAACTTTCTTATTGCCAGCCAAAGAAATTCGTTTTTCTAATGGAGAAGGAAAAGTAAAGCTTACTGAATCGGTCAGAGGAAAAGATATTTATATACTTTGTGATATAGGAAATTATAGTTGTACATATAGCATGTTTGGAATTGAAAATCACAAAGGACCAGATGAACATTTTCAGGATATTAAAAGAACTGTATCTGCTATAAGAGGAAAAGCTAGAAGAATAACAGTTATTATGCCACTTTTATATGAATCAAGACAGCATAGAAGAAAAGGAAGAGAATCTTTAGACTGTGCATTAGCACTTCAAGAGTTAGAGAGATTAGGAGTACAAGAAATATTAACCTTTGATGCCCATGATCCAAACGTTCAAAATGCAATTCCATTATTGTCATTTGAAAATTTATACCCAACATATGATATTTTAAAAACTATTATAACAGAAGAAAAAAACATAGAAATACATAAAGACAATATGCTTGTCATAAGTCCAGATACAGGTGCAATGGATAGAGCTATATATTATTCAAGTGTACTTGGTGTAGATGTTGGATTATTTTATAAAAGAAGAGATCATTCAACTATTGTAAATGGGAAAAATCCTATTGTTAAACATGAGTATATGGGAAGAGATGTTGAAAATCAAGACGTTTTAATAGTTGATGATATGATAGCATCTGGAGAATCAGTTCTTGATATAGCAAAAGAATTAAAATCAAGAAAAGCAGGAAATGTTTATATTGCAACTACTTTTGCGTTTTTTACTGAAGGCCTGGAAAAATTCCAGAAGTATTATGATAATGGTATAATAACTAGAGTTTACTCCACAAATTTAACATACATATCACCGGAGCTTAAAAAGGCTGAATGGTTTAGAAGCGTTGATATGTCAGAGTTTATAGCAAGAATAATAAATAGATTAAATAAGGATCAATCAATTGCTAAATTTATGGATGCAACATATGTAATACAGGAACTTCTAAAAAATAAAGCAAATAAATAAATACATAAGTATAATAAAAGTAAAGTTAATTTGATAAAAAACTAGGTAATTTAATTGCCTAGTTTTTTTTATTTACAGTAAATGGTATTGACGGAAGCATAAACTTGAATTATCATGAAATATAACGAATTGAATTTTCTGAACAGTTAATAAATTTAATGAATGAGGTGAAGAGATGAGTAAAGCAAAATGGGCAATATTAGGACCTGGAAATATTGCAGAAGAGTTTGTTAGAGCTTTAATGGAAAGTAATGCGGAAATATATGCGGTTGGATCACGATCCTATGCGAGAGCAAAGAAGTTTGCTGACAGTTATAATATAAAAAAGGTTTATGGTAATTACGAGGATATGTTAAGAGACGATGAAATAGATGTGGTTTATATTTCAACTCCTCATTGTAATCATTATTACTACATAATGGAGAGCCTTAAAAATAATAAAAATGTACTGTGTGAAAAGGCTATAACTGTTAACGGAAAGCAGCTTAAAAAATTAATTGATTTAGCAGAAAAAAATAAACTAATTCTGGCAGAGGCTATGACTATATATCATATGCCATTATATAAAAAGCTGCATAATATTGTTGCATCTGGGCAAATAGGAAAGCTTAAAATGATTCAGGTTTCATTTGGAAGCTGTAAAGAGTATGATGTAAAAAGTAGATTTTTTAATAAAGAATTAGCAGGAGGTGCTCTTTTAGATATTGGAACATATGCACTTTCATTTGCAAGATATTTCTTATCAAGCAATCCAAATGAAGTTTTGACTACAGTGAAAAAGTTTGAAACAGGGGTAGATGAAGAGTCTGGAATAGTGCTTAAAAATTCCATGGATGAGATGGCAGTTATTTCGCTTACAATGAGAGCAAAAATGCCTAAAGTAGGGGTTATTGCAGGAGATCTAGGATATATAACTGTGGAGGATTTTCCAAGAGCGGACAAAGCGGTTATAAACTACAATGATGGCAGAACAGAGGTTTTGCAGGTTGGAGAAAAACCAAAAGCGTTAAATTACGAAATTGAATATATAAATAGCTGCATTAGTAATGAATTCAATGAAAATACTTTAAATTTATCTGTTGATGTAATGAATATAATGGATGCAATTAGAAAGCAGTGGAAAATAAAATATCCTTTTGAATAATAATTATATGTTTAAAAAATAGTAAATAATTAAGGTGTAGATGGAATATTAATAAAAAATATAAATCCATCTACATTTTTTTATAGAAAAGAATTAAATTTATCATAAACAGCCAAAATATAATAAATAAAAATTTTATTATAATGAATTGGAGGAATTTAAGTGGCGGATAAGAATGTTGTAAAGATTATTCCATTAGGTGGGCTTGGAGAAATAGGAAAAAATATAACAGCAATTAAGTATAAAGAAGAGATAATAGTAATAGATTGTGGAGTGGCTTTTCCAGATGAAGAAATGTATGGGGTTGATATGGTTATTCCAGATATAAGCTACTTAATTGATAATATGGAGAAGGTAAAAGGTATATTTCTTACGCATGGGCACGAGGATCATATAGGCTCGCTTCCTTATATTTTAAAGCAAGTAAATGTTCCTGTTTATGGTACTAGGTTGACTTTAGGGTTAGTTGAAAATAAATTAAAAGAACATAGTATGGTTTCAGATTGTACTTTGAATTGTGTAGAAGCTGGAGATATAGTAAGAACAGATAATTTAAAGGTAGAGTTTATAAGAAATACCCACAGCATAGCTGATTCATGTTGCCTTGCAATTCATACTCCTATTGGGCTAATATTTCACACTGGAGATTTCAAAATAGATTATACTCCAATTGATGGTCTTGGCACAGATTTGGAGCGTATAGCAGTTCTTGGGAAAAAGAAGGTTTTGCTTCTTATGGCAGATAGCACTAATGTAGAACGTAAAGGACATTCGCTTTCTGAAAAATCTATAGGAGTAAAGCTTAAGAGAATTTTTTCGGAAGCCAAAGGAAGGGTTATTGTAGCTACATTTGCTTCGAATATACATAGAATGCAGCAAATAATTAATGCTTCCTTGGAATATGGGAGAAAAGTAGCTTTTAGTGGAAGAAGTATGGAAAACGTATCTGAAGTAGCAACATCACTTGAATATTTACACATTCCAGAAGGAGCAGCTATAAATATTGATGAAATAAATAATTATCCTAATGAAAAAGTAACTATAATAACAACAGGAAGTCAAGGAGAACCTATGTCAGCTCTTGCAAGGATAGCATTTGGAAATCATAGAAAAATAAAAATAGAGTCAAAAGATTTGTTTATTATTTCTGCATCTCCAATACCAGGAAATGAAAAGTTAATATCTAGAGTAATTAACAAGCTTCTTAAAGGTGGTGCTAAAGTAATATATAAAGCTTTGGAAGACGTCCATGTGTCAGGGCATGCATACCAAGAGGAATTAAAATTAATGCATACTTTGGTCCATCCTAAGTACTTTATGCCAGTTCATGGAGAATATAGACATTTAAAATTTCATGCTGAACTTGCAGAAAGTATGGGCATGAAGAAGGAAAATATATTTATTATGGAAACAGGGCAGGTATTAGAATTATCTAGTAAAAAGGCAATTGTTTCAGGAAAAGTTCGTACAGGAGACGTCTTTGTGGATGGACTTGGAGTAGGTGATGTAGGAAGCCTAGTCCTTAGAGATAGAAAACATTTAGCTAAAGATGGTATTTTAACAATAGTTGTAACCATAGAGAGAGATACGCACAGCATCATAGCTGGACCAGATATAATTACTAGAGGTTTTGTATATGTAAAGGAATCAGAAAATTTAATTAATGAAGCTAAAGAAATATCAAGAAGGGAACTTGATAACTGTCTTAAAAATGAGATTATTGAATGGTATATTTTGAAGGATAGCACGAAGAGAGCTGTGGAAAAGTTTTTATATGGGAAGACAAAAAGAAGGCCAATAGTTCTTCCAATTATCATGGAAATTTAAAAAGATTGTGAAGGAACAATGCTTCGTCACATACACATACGCGGGGTTTGGCGTAAGACCATTATCCTTATAGAATAATATAAAAGCACTTTTAATAAAATTCTATAAATCTAAGGTAACAATTTTAGGAGAGTGCTTGCTTTAGCTTCTAGAAGGATAATGGGCAAGGCTAAAACCTCGTGCATGTTTACTTGCTGAAAAAATGCTCAAACATACGAATCTATTTACCTTGCTATCTTTGTGTGATATAATTATTATCATAACTGAATACGTATACAAGCATTATGCTAATGGGTTGACATACAAAAATTTAGCTTATATATGTTTTTTATGTAATATAGATAAGCAAGCTGAAAGCTTTAAATTACTAATACCAAATTTATGCTGTTAAATTATGGCTTAACTCAGAGTACAACTGACAGAGTACAGAGTACAGTTAATGTTGATTTACCTTTCGTTTCTCTCAGGTAAATCCTAGAACTTATTATCAGCTGCGCTGAATATTGTATTTTAAGCCATGCGCAAGCATTAAGTTTAAGATTTTTCGAAGCATAGCGGAGAAAAATCATCCTTCACTGTCCTCTGTCAATTGTACTCTGTACTCTAAGTAAAATGCTAGTTTTCTAGGATAAATTTGGTGTTGGGCATTTCAAATTTTCAAGTTGTCTATCTATATATTAATTGTGACGGAGGAATATATATGAATTTATACAGACCTATTTATCATTTTATGCCGGAAAAAAATTGGATGAACGATCCTAATGGAGTTATTTATTATAAAGGTGAATATCATCTTTTTTATCAGTATAATCCATATGGAAGTGAATGGGGAAATATTCATTGGGGACATGCTAAGAGTAAAGATTTAGTTCATTGGAAGCACTTGCCTATAGCACTTTATCCTTCTAAAGACAAAGGAGAAATTCATTGCTTTTCAGGATGTGCAGTAATTAACGGAGAAAAGCCTACAATTTTTTATACGAGCATAGGAGAAGGAGAAAGAAATCCAGAAATAGGAGCGCAGCAGTGGTCAGCCGTAAGCGAAGATAATATGCTTACATGGAGAAAGTCTGAAGAGAATCCTATTATGACAAGTAAAATCAATGGTGATATTGAGATTAAGCATTGGAGAGATCCTTTTGTATGGAATGAAAATGGAAAATGGTTTATGGTTTTAGGTGGCAGTCATAATAAGAAAGGTTGTGCTTTAATATATAAATCACAGGATTTAAAAAAATGGGAGTTTCTAAATATACTTTGTGAAGGAGAAGATGTTCTTTGGGAATGTCCTAACTTTTTTAAATTAGGCGATAAGTATGTTTTAATTGTTTCACCTGATGGGCAGGTCGAATACTATATTGGAACATTAAATAGTGAATACAAGTTTATACCAGAATTTAAGGGGATTTTAGATTATGGTGGGTGGGAAGGTTTTTATGCCCCCAATTCATTAGTTGATAATGCGGGAAGGCGCATAATGATTGCATGGATGCCGGAACATTCAAGAGGAGAATTTGATGAATGTGGCGATTGGGCAGGTGTTCAATGTCTTCCAAGGACACTAGAAATTAAAGACAATATGCTGCGTATTAAGCCTGTAAAGGAGTTTGAAGTTTTAAGAAAAGAACATGAAAAGTATGAAAATTTTGTTTTGGAATCAACCTTAATTCCTAAAACAAAAGGAAAAGCACTTGAAGTAATTATTGAGGCAGAAATGGAGGAAGGCATGTGCTTTTCAATAGATGTATTAAGTTCAAAGGATGAAGAGGAAAAGACCTCTATAAAATATGAATATGATACTGAAAGCTTTTATATAGACAGAAGCAAATCTAGTATTTCTGATAAATGCCATAAATCTATTGTTAAAGGGAATATTAAATCTAGAAAATATGATACATTAAAGTTGCAAGTTTTTGTTGATTATTCTACTGTAGAGGTATTTGCAAATGATGAAAAAGTTATATCAGCTAGAGTATATGCTGTTAGGGAGGACAGCGAAAATATCAAGGTTTCTACATTAAAAGGAAAAAGTTTAAAGGTAAAATCTCTTGATATTTGGAAAATGAGTTCAATTTTAGAATAATGTAATTTATTTTATAACAATAATATGCTATTATATACCCATGCAGGGTATTTGATAGCATATTGTTTATTATGATTGGAGGAAATGGTAATGGATATTAACAGTTTTACAGTACTGAATAATGGTGTAAGGATGCCATGGGTTGGTTTTGGGACCTTCAAGATTAAGGATAAAAATACAGCAGTTAGTTCAGTTAAAGAGGCTTTAAGATTGGGATATAGGCATATTGATACAGCTGCTATATATGGTAATGAGGAAGCTGTTGGAGAAGCTATAAAAGAGAGCAGTGTTAAAAGAGAAGATATATTTTTAACAAGTAAGCTTTGGAATACTGAACATGACTATGATAAAGCTTTAAACGCTTTTGATGAATCTTTAAGAAAGTTAGGAACAGATTACCTTGATCTTTATTTAATTCATTGGCCACAAAAATCAAATACTGAGCCATGGAAGGCATTGGAAAAGCTATACAAGGAAGGAAGAATAAGGGCTATAGGTGTAAGTAATTTTAAAGTTCATCATTTAGAAGAGCTTATAAACGAATGTGATATTGTACCAACAGTAAATCAAGTTGAATATCATCCACAGTTTCCACAAACGGAAGTACATGAATTCTGTAAGAAACATAAGATTCAGCTTGAAGCATGGGGACCATTAATGCAGGGAAAAATATTTGAAATCCCACTTATGAAAGAATTATCAACAAAATATGGAAAGACAATTTCACAGATAGCATTAAAATGGGATTTGCAAATGGGAGTTATAACTATTCCTAAATCTTCAACAAAATCTAGAATAAAAGAAAATATGGATTTATATAATTTTGAAATATCTGCTGAGGATATGAAAAAAATAGAAACATTAAATACTGGCAAAAGAATAGGACCAGACCCAGATACTATTGATTTTTAAGATATATAGATGAGCAACTTGAAACATAGAAATTATCGCTACCAAATGTATCCTATTAAATTACAGTTTGTCGAGCACTATAGTGAAGGGTTTTAACTCACTTCGTTTGTTAAAAGATTAAGGTTTTCTCTATGCGCAAGGTGAATGGTTTTACGGTGCTGTGCACGTAAAAGGTGAACTTTTTTATCTTCAATAAAAAGCTAAGGTTGATTTTCCTCCGTTTTCCTACGGAAAATCTTTAACGTATTTAAATTATTTATTTTTCGTAGAGAAACGGAGAAAAATATTCCTTAACCTTTTGCCGTGGCAAAAACCTTCACCTTTGACAAGCAAAGCTATGTCAAACCCTTCACTTTTCACATAAGTGAAAAAGTTAGTTTTTTAATGAGCAGGGCGAATTAAAACCCTTCACTCAGCTCGACAAATTCCAGTTTGTAAGGATAAATTTGGTATTGGTAATTTAAATATTTTAGCTTGTTTATCTATAGTGAAACTAGCTCAAATACAAACTATATATGCACTATAATCCTTTGAAGGTTGGTATTTTGGTACATAAATAGTTTAAGTTTCGCAATGTTTCCACTATATAAGAGGTGATGCAAATGAGGAGTGTAATTATTTTTAATTTGTCATTTTATAATTTTATATTTTATTTTGCAATTTATGCTTTCTTGGGATGGTGTCTTGAAGTTGCATATGCGGCATTAAATACTGGAAAGTTTGTAAATAGAGGCTTTTTAAATGGACCTGTTTGTCCTATATATGGCTTTGGAGTTGTTTTTATCATAATCTTACTTAGTTCCATTAAAAATAATGTTATTATGCTATTTATTGGAGCTATTTTTATAACATCATTTATTGAATATATAACAGGATTTATTTTAGAAAGGATATTTCATAATAGATGGTGGGATTATTCTGATATGCCATTTAACCTCAAGGGATACATATGCCTTAAATTTTCGCTGGGTTGGGGAATTGCAAGTGTTTTTGTCATTAAAATTGTACATCCATTGGTTTATGATTTAGTAAATTTTATTCCGGAGTTAGTGGGAATTATACTTATAATAATAGTGATAATTTGTTTTATAGTAGATATTGTATCGGCAGTTGAAACTGTACTTAAATTGAATGTTAGAATTAGAAAAATCGATGAAGTATCAATAAAAATGAAAAATAGGTCAGATGCTTTAGCAGAAGAAATAGCAAGAAATACGATAGAATTGAAGAAAAGGTATAATGAAAATTCAGTTGAATTTAAGCAGAAATATGAAAACAATATAGTTGAAGTTAAAAATAAATATAAGGCAGAAATTAGAGAACTTAGGTACAACTACAATAAGCTTACAGAGAGAAAGCACATACTTCAAAGAAGAATTCTTAAGGCTTTTCCAAATATAAAATCAAAAAGATACTTTGGAGCACTTGAGGAATTAAAGAAGAAAATTTAATTCGGTTCACAATTCATACTTCATTGTGAATTGTGCACTGATTTAAGTTTCAAGTTGTGTATTCATTGACACTGCGATTTGAGTGCGTTACAATATAAAAGAGAACGGAGGTTTTCTAATGCAGTATTTAAAGGATGAGGTTAGAGAAAAAATACTTAAAGAGGCTTTAAAGGAATTTGACAAAAGTGGATATGAAGGAGCGTCTATAAGAAATATAGTTAGAAATGCATCCACGTCAGTAGGAAATTTTTATAAGTATTTTCAAAGTAAAGATGATCTATACGAAAAACTCATAGGATCCGTGTATTATGATCTTATAGGATATTTGGAGAAGTTTGATAAAGTTAAATTTGATGATAACACAGAAAATATTTGTTATTGGCTTATTGATAAAATGGTTAATATGATGAAGAATAACAGCGTGGAAATTTCAGTGCTTATAAATAAAAGTTTAGGGTCTAAATATGAGAATTGTAAAACTACATTTGTGGATTATGTAACTAATACGGTTACTAAAAACATAGAATATCAATTAGGACTAAATAAAAAAAGGCTTAAAGATAATTTTATTATATATATCCTTTCTTGGAGTCTTATAGAAGGTGTCGCTGTAATTGTGGAAGAAAAAAAAGAAGGAGAAGAAGTAAGAAAATATATTCTTAACCTTGTTGAAATTTTTTATAGTGATATCATAAATAAAGTTGAAAGTGAGGAGGTGTAATTTTTTATTTTAAATATATCTATATGTACTTATAGACGCTTTGTTTTAAATAAGTGTAAAAATCAATACTTATTATTTAAAACAAAACTTTATTATTTCAATTAAAAGAGAACCATGGTTCACAAGATGGAGGCGAGATATGAATAGTTTTATAGAATTAAAGAATGTAAAAAAGACCTATACTATGGGCGAAGTTGTAATTAAAGCAGTAGACGATGTTTCTTTTTCAATCGATAGAGGAGAATTTGTTATTGTACTTGGCGCTAGTGGTGCAGGAAAATCCACAATATTAAATCTTCTAGGTGGAATGGACCAAGTTACTAGTGGAAGCATACATGTGGATGGCAGTGAAATAAGCAAATACAATAAAAAAATGCTCACAAAATACAGACGTGAAGATATTGGCTTTGTATTTCAATTTTATAATTTAGTTCAAAATTTAAATGCAGTTGAAAATGTTGAATTAGCAGTAGAAATATGTAAGGATTCAATTAAGCCTGAAGAAGTTCTTAAAAATGTTGGGCTTGAAGATAGAATGAAAAATTTCCCCGCACAACTTTCAGGAGGAGAACAGCAAAGAGTATCTATAGCTAGGGCTTTGGCTAAAAAACCTAAACTTCTTTTGTGTGATGAGCCAACAGGTGCACTTGATTATAACACTGGAAAATCCATATTGAAACTTCTTTCAGACACATCAAGAGAATACAATATGACAGTAATAGTTATAACTCACAATTCTGCAATAGCTCCAATTGCAGATAAAATAATAACTGTAAAAAGTGGAAAAGTAGAAAGTGTAAAGAAGAATCATAATCCAGTTCCTATAGAAAGTATTGAGTGGTAATTATGAAGAAGACATTTTTAAAAAACTTATTTAGAGACATATATAAAACATTTTCTAGATTTTTATCTATAGTTATAATTATAGCAGTTGGCGTGGCTTTTTACGCAGGGGTAAGAGCAACAAGTCCTGATATGAAAAAGTCTGGAGATTACTATTTTGATAAAACTAATTTTATGGATTTTAAACTTATTTCTACACTTGGAATAACAAAAAATAATATATCTGAAATAAAAAAAGTAAGTGGGATAAAAGATATTTATGGTTCAAAATCAATAGATGAAATAGTAGTTAAAAATAAACATTCTCTTGTTGTAAATATTAATTCTCTTCCAGAAAATAATATGAATAAATTATTGTTAACTAGCGGAAGAAAACCTAATAATGATAAAGAAGTAGTTGTAGAGGAGAGATTTTTAAAAGAAAATAAATTTAAAATAGGAGATAAAATAACAATTAAGTCTGGAAATGATACAAATATAAAGGATAGCTTAAAGGAAGATAAATTTAAGATAGTAGGAACGGCAAAATCACCACTGTATTTTTCAACTCAAAGGCAGCTTAGTTCTGTGGGAGATGGTTCTGTAAAGGGATTTATTTATATACTTCCAGAGGTTTTTAAAAGTGAAGTTTATACGGAAGTTTATGTTACTACAGATAAAGATGAAACAAAGAATAGTCTTATGCACAATGATGAATATAAGGAAGCTAACAATTATATAGAAAAGGACCTTAAAAACCTTGGAAAGAAATTAAATAAAGAAAGATATAAGGAAGTATATGATGACGCAAATAATAAAATAAAAGATGCTGAAGATAAGCTGAAAAAAGCTGAGAAAGAAGCAGATAATCAATTTAAGGAAGGATATAAAAAACTTTCAGATGCACAGCAAAATATCTATAATGGGAAGAATGAGCTTAATAAAAATGAAGCACTTTTTAATAATAAAATTGCAGATGGACAAAAGCAAATATCAGATGGTCAAAAACAAATTGAAGCCGCAGAGGCGGAAATAAATTTAAAGTCAAAAGATATAGAAAATGGTAAAGTTAGTTTTGAAGCAGCTAAAAAGCAGATAAGTTATGGAGAGGCACAATTAAGTGAAGGAAAAGCTCAAGCTGCAAACTCAATAAATAGTGCAATTAAAGAAAAGGTTGAAGGTGCTAAAAAGCAGCTGGAAAGCGACCCCACTAATACAGCATATATATACCAATATAACGTGTTAAATAGAATTTATGAAAATGATATAAATGGAAAAACCTTTGATGATATATATAATGCATTAAAAAATGATGGGTCACTGTCTCAGATAAGCAGTTATTTTGATATTGAAGGGCTTAAAAATAATTTTAATGCAGGCGAAGCCAAATTAAGTCAAGGAAAACAGCAAATTGCGGCTAATGAAGCAGTAATTTATGATGGTGAAGCTAAATTAGAAGAAGGAAAAAAAGAGCTTGAAACAAATAAACTAAAAATATCAAATGCTGAGGCTCAGCTTGAAACTTCAAAAAAGGAAGGTCAGGAAAAGCTTGATGAGGCTAAAAATAAAATTGAAGCCGGACAAAAAGAAATTGATGATAATACTAAAAATTTAAAGGAAGAAGAAGCTAAAGCAAATAAAAAATTTAAAGATGCTGAAGAAGATATTGCTGACAATAAGGATAAGCTTAAAGATATTAAAAGTCCCGATTTTTATGTGCTTGGAAGAAGTCAAAATATTGGTTATGAGAGCTATAGACAGGACAGCAATAGAATAGACAATATTGGAAAGGCATTTCCTTTAATATTTTTTCTTGTTGCAGCATTAGTAAGTCTTACAACTATGACGAGAATGGTTCAAGAAAATAGAATAGAAATTGGAACTTTTAAAGCTTTGGGATATTCTAAAGGAACAATAATATCTCACTATCTTATATATGCACTATTAGCAAGCTTGATTGGAAGTTTAATAGGTATTTCTTTTGGATTTAGATTATTTCCACCGCTTATAATTAATGCATATGGTTCTCTTTATGCAATACCAAAGGCTATAACACCATTTAATGTAATTCTTGCTGTTGAAGCATCTATTATAGCCATATTTTTCACTACAGTTGCAGCAGTAGCATCAACAATGGAGGAATTAAGAGAGGTTCCAGCATCTCTTATGAGACCAAAGCCGCCTAAAGCAGGAAAGTTAATATTGCTTGAGAGAATTACATTTATATGGAATAGATTAAAATTTACAAGAAAAGTTACAGCAAGGAATATATTTAGATACAAACAAAGGCTTTTTATGACGGTTATAGGAATTGCAGCATGCACTGGGCTTATGATAACAGGTTTTGAACTTAAAAGCGGAATAAGAGGTGCAGTAGAAAAACAATTCACTAATATTTATAAATATGATATTCAGACTAATTTAAAAAATGAAATTGATTACGCAAAAAAAGAAAAAATAAAAAGCGAATTAAAAGAAGATTCGAACATAAAATCAGAGTTATTCACTTATTCTAAAAATGTAACTGTAAAAAATAAGAATTCAAGCAATATGGATGCGTATATGGTTGTGCCAGAAAACAAAGATGAACTAAACAAGTATATAGGACTTAACAAAAAAAATAAGGCTCTGGAACTTTCTGATGATGGGGTAATTGTTACAGAAAAGCTTTCGAAACTTACAGGAAAAAAGGTTGGAGATGTTTTTGATGTAATGGTTAATGGTAAGACCATGAAAGTTAAAATATCCGCTGTGACAGAACATTATATACAACATTATATTTATGTAAGTCCTAAGTACTATAAAAAAATATCAGGTGAAAAAGCTAAATTTAATGGCTTTTATGGGCTGCTAAAAAGTACTTCTACAAATTCACAAAATAATACCTCTAAAATTCTATCAAAAATTAAAGATGTAGGTTCAGTAAGTTTTAAGAATAATGTACAATTTGATTCCAACAAGAGCATGAAGAGTATAAATTCAGTTGTACTTATATTAATAGCGGCTGCTGGAGTTCTTGCCTTTGTAGTAATATACAATTTGACAAATATAAATATAAATGAAAGAAGAAGAGAACTTGCTACCATAAAACTTTTAGGTTTCTACAACAATGAACTTGCGGCTTATATATACAGAGAAAACATAATACTTACGGCTATTGGAAGTATAGTAGGTATATTCTTTGGAATATTTCTTCAGAATTTTGTTATTGTAACAGCAGAAACTGATGTGATGATGTTTTTGAGAACAATTAGCCCTATATATTTTGTATATTCTATTTTACTTACAATGTTATTTTCCATTATTGTAAATTTGGCAATGTACAATAGATTTGATAAAATAGATATGGTAGAATCACTTAAGAGTGCAGAATAAATTTAAGGAATACATGGGGGGAGAACAAAATGTATTGTTCTAAAAAAATGGAAGCATTGTCTTCTGCTATATTTACGAAACTTAATGATAAAAAACTTGAGCTTATTTCAAGTGGTAAAGAAGTTATTGATTTTAGTATTGGAACTCCAGATATACCTCCGGATAAACATGTTGTAGAAGAACTTCAATATGAAACTGGAAAAATTGAGAATTACAGATATGCTATAAGTGATAGTGAAGAGCTAATTTTAGCTGTTATTGATTGGTATAAAAATAGGTACAATGTTAAGATTGAAAAAGATGAGGTGACTTCTCTTTTGGGATCTCAAAGTGGATTCGCAGAAGTTGCTTTATCGATGATTGATCCAGGTGATGTGGTTTTAACCCAAGATCCTGGATACCCTATTTTTTCTGTTGGACCATATCTTGCAGGCGCAGAGATACATAAAATGCCACTGCTTAAGAAAAATAATTTTTTAATAGACTTTGATGCAATAGATGAAGAAGTGGCTAAAAAGGCTAAAATGATGGTTGTATCATATCCTAATAATCCAACTGCGTCAATAGCGCCTAGAGAGTTTTATGAGGAACTTGTCGATTTTGCAAAAAAATATGATATAGCTGTACTTCACGATAATGCATACAGTGAACTTGTATTTGACGGAAATATTGGCGGCAGTTTTCTTGAGATTGAAGGTGCAAAAGAAGTTGGAATAGAGTTTAATTCTTTTTCAAAAACATACAGTATACCAGGCTGCAGAATTGCATTTGCTATAGGAAATAAATATATGATAAAGCAGCTTAAAACACTAAAATCTCATGTGGATTATGGCATGTTTTTACCTTTTCAAAAAGTAGCAGCAAAAGCACTTTCAGGTTCAAGGGAGTACATAGATACTGTTAGAAATACTTATGAAACCAGAAGAAATTTACTTATAAACGGGCTAAATAAAATAGGATGGAATATAGATATGACAGCAGGTAGCATGTTTGTATGGGCAAGAATTCCTTCAAAGTATCAATCTTCTATTAAGTTTACATTAGATTTAATGGAAAAGACAGGAGTTATTGTCGTTCCAGGAAGCAGTTTTGGAGATGAAGGAGAAGGCTTTGTAAGAATGGCTCTTGTTCAAGATGAAGAGCACATCTTAAAAGCCATTGAAAACATAAAAAATAGCGATATTGTGAAGTAACAATGCTTCGTCGCGTTAAAAAAGTCCTATAAATCTTGGTGGCTATTTTAAAATAGTTCTTGCTTTGAGTTCAAGAAGGATAATGGGCAAAGCCCAAGCCCCGTATATGTTTATACTCGCTGAAAAAATGTTCAGACAATTGAAATATCTAAGCATTTTACAATTTTTCAACCAAGATTTATTAGGACTTTTTTAAATCGTTCCTTCAGCATTGTTACTTAACTCTCACAGTAGTGCAAGGAAAAAATTCCTCCGTACCTACGGAATTTTAGGTGTGAATCTTTGTAACCAATTAAATTTTTGAATTGCTCTTTTATCATTTAATGGAATTTTATCAATGTTTGCACCTAAAGAGCATAATTTATTAACAATGCCTTCATATCCACGTTCAATGTAGTCAATCTGACGAATAGTAGTATATCCGTCTGCTACTAATCCTGCAATTATCATTGCAACACCAGCACGTAAATCTAAAGCACATACTTGAGCACCAGTTAATTTTTGAACACCATCAATTATGGCTGTTGTACCATTTTCTACTTTAATATTTGCACCCATGCAAGTTAAATATTTAACATATCCAAAACGACTCTCAAAAATCGTTTCAGTAACAGTACTGTTACCTAAAGATATAGCTAATAAAGTCGTAATTTGTGGCTGAAAATCAGTTGTAAATCCGGGGTATGGTAAAGTTTTTACATTTGCATGTTTTAATTGACCATCTACACTAATATGGATTGAATTATCAAATTCCGTAACATTAACTCCTATTTCAATTAGTTTAGCTGAGATAGCTTCTAAATGCTTTGGAATAACATTTTTTATTAGTACATTTCCTTTTGCTGCATTTTTGCTTCCACTAATTTTTACATTACCTTGAAGAGCTTTTCCACCCTTTATAATATATTGTTCCATAAAATGCCTCCAATATTAAACATTTTTTCTTACACTTTGATAAAAATATTATTTTTTTTCTACAACAATAATCTCTATTTCTTGCTCTTGAAATTTTTTTAATTCATCTTCAGCTGTGTTCCAATCATTTATAAGAATGTCAAGTTTACTCGCGGCACATATGCTTATAATCGATTCAAATCCTATTTTTTCGGTAGGATACAATCCGACGGAACATTTTGAACTATTAATAACTGCATTAACAAATTCAACATGATTACTTCGCTGTATAGATAAACCAAATTCAGCAGATATACTAGCTGAAGTTAAGAAGGCTTTATCAAAACGCATTCTTTTAATAGTTTCTATAGTAAATGGATCATAGCAATTTCCCTTACCATCCATTTCGCCGCCTGTAATAATGATGCGAATATTATCTTGTTTTCTTAATTCATCAGCAATGATTATAGAATTTGTAACAACTGTAATAAAAATATCTTTTGGCTTCAAATTTAGCTAATTTTGCAAAAGGCAAAGCAGCAGATTTTGCAGAAAAATACTGGCACTATGATAATATTAAGAAGCTCAGTGAAAAAAAGTTTGCTGAAAGCTATGAAAAATGGTGCAAAAAAGAAGGATACCAATTTAGTGAGAAGAAATCAAATGAAATATATCTTCTCGCTAAAAATAGTATCACAACTATGTCCTCTGAGATGCCAACCACCAAAATGATTATCTCAGAAACGGTAAAAGGTATCCATTCGGTTGGAATATCTTTGAACTTAATATTAACATAAATGAAGGAACTTGCAAAGTCACTGCCAGAATATAATGTTGTATCTAATATGAACGGTGTAGGAGAAAAATTAGCGCCAAGAATTATAGCAGAAGTAGGAGACGTAAGGAAATACTATAATTACAATGCGCTTGTTGCATATGCAGGAATAGATCCTCCGCCTTATCAGTCAGGTAATTTTTATGGGACAGAGGATCAAGATATCTTAGAAAAACAGGTTATGAGATAATGAAAAGCATAAAGTGCAGAGTTCCAACCAAAGATACATCAGTGTATGATTATATCATAAAAAAAGAGCGAGAAGGCAAAGCAAAAAACAAGCTAAGATAGTAGATTTGAGCGATAGCGAGTTATTGAAATATCTTAGTATTTTAGGATTTTTTAGTCTTAGATTTATAGAATTTATTATTAAAAGTGATTTTATATTGTTCTAGAAGGATAATGGGTTTAAACCCAAACCCCGCATATGTGTATGTGACGAAGCATTGTTACTTCGCATTATCTACAAACTCACGGATTCTTTTTACTGCTTCTATTAGGTTCTCGTCTGAATTAGCAAAGGAAAGCCTCATATATCCTTCACCAGATTCACCGAAGGCGGAGCCTGGAACACAAACTACTTTTGCTTTTAAAAGAAGTTCTGTGCAAAACTCTTCTGAAGTTTGTCCAAAGGCTGTTATATCAGCAAAAGCGTAAAAAGTAGATGTTGATTTAAAGCATTTAATACCTTTAATAGAATTAAGACCATCTATTAATATATCTCTTCTTCTATAATAATCTTCAACCATGTTGTCACTGCTGTCCATGGGATTTTTAAGAGCTGTTACCGCAGCATTTTGTATAAAGGTAGGAACGCAGGATACGACGCCTCCTTGAAGTTTAGATGCTGCAGTGGCAATTTCTTTATTTGCAATAAGAAAACCTATTCTCCAGCCAGTCATGGCAAAGGTTTTTGAAAAGCTGTTTACAATGATAGTTTGTTCTCGCATTTCTTCAAGATGAGCAGGACTAAAAAATTTATTTTCATCAAACATTATGTGATCATAAACTTCATCAGATAATATTATTAGATTATGCTTTTTAGCTATTTCACATATTTTTTTTATATCATTCTTTTCGATAAAACGCCCCAGTGGATTATTTGGAGAATTAAGTATTATTACTTTGGTTTTTGATGTTATTGCTTTTTCTATGTCACAAGGATTAAGTTTAAAATCATTATTTTTATCAAGGTGAACAAATACTATTTTCCCATGACTTAGTGCTATTGGACCCTCGTAATTTGGATAAAAAGGTTCTGGAATTATGACCTCATCATCAATATTTAAAGTAGTTGCTAAGGATAGAAAAAGTGCTTCAGATGCCCCGACGGTTATAATAACATTTTTATAAGTGTAACTTGCATCAAGTAGCTTATTATACTTTTGAGCTATAAGTTCCCTGAGTTCCTTTAAACCAGCATTAGGACAATAATGGGTACAACCTTCATCAAGAGCTTTTTTTGCTGCATTCCTAATGTGCACAGGTGTTTCAAAATTAGGTTCTCCAACAGATAAGTTTATAAGGTTATCATATTTTTGTGCTAGTTCGAACATTTTTCTAATCCCCGATGATGGAAAGTTTTTTGCTGTATCTGATAGATAATTCATTGAATAGTCCCCCTCTAATTGAATAAGTATTTGCGCAATATTAAATGCATGTGGATAATTATGAATGTGAAAAATAATCCTGATTTTATAATTATAATTATATAAAACAGCTAATAAAATGCACATATATTAATCAAATTAATATTTTAAGTAAATTGTATAATGTAAAAAATTAATTGTCAAGCAAATAATTTTTTATTACCAAATACCTTTACTTAGGATTTTTGCACCATCTTGTATATATTCTAGTTTTATAACCGGTAAAACCAATGAATGTGACAATGGACGCATCTAAAGATGGCTTAATCAAACTTATATAAGTTGCCTCTACTTTAATATTTTATTGATATTGGAGGATGATTTGGAGTGCCGTATAGAAAGGCAAGCCAGTGAAAGGAGACTCGATTTAGAGTGTTCTGGCAAACAAATTGATAGATTAATATTTAGAGTCATTGATACAGGGACATATGGGTGTGTAAGGAGTTTAAATTATAGAAATAGATTAAAGACTCATTGAAATTTTAATAAAAGAAAATGGAAAGAGTAGATTATAGGAAGACGGATACTTTTGAAAAATTATTAAAAAGGGTAATGGGCTACGCCAAAACCCCGTGTATATTTCTGTAGCAATAAACCAAATTTTGATGACATAATAAAAACAGAAGTTAATTAAGGTTCTAGAAGGATAATGGGCTTTCGCCCAAACCCCGCGTAGGTTTACTTTGCTAACCTTTCTTCCATAAGTTTAAATTCGCTGTCAATATCAATAGCAGATTTATGAGTTAAATTGCTTACAATTATTATTGATACAAGTGAAAAAGTAAATCCTGGTATCATCTCATATAAGTATGCGGATAGACCAGAAACAATCCATATTATAACTGTAAGTCCACCAACAATCATACCAGATAAAGCTCCCCACTTGGTCATTTTTTTCCAATAAAGGCTGATTAGAAGAACAGGACCAAAGGCAGATCCAAATCCAGCCCAAGCTTGACCAACTATATTTAAAATTGTCTTGTTTGGTAAGTAAGCAAAAACTGTTGCAACAGCAGCAACTCCAACTACGGCAAGCCTGCTAATAATTACTTGTTTTTTCTGAGAAGCCTCTTTATTAAAAAATGTAATATAGAAATCTTTTGTTATGGAACTTGAGCATACTAAAAGTTGAGAAGAAAGTGTACTCATAATTGCAGCTAAAACTGCTGACAGTATAATTCCAGTTATAAAGGGATGAAATAAAATTGCTCCTAGACGAAGGAATACTGTTTCAGGGTCTTTAAGAGTTATTTTATTTTGAGTAAAGTATACTAAACCTATAAGTCCGCTTGAGATCGCTCCAAGTAAACCTATTGCCATCCAACTTATGCCAATCCTTCTTGCAGATTTCAATTCTTTTGCTGATTTAATTGCCATAAATCGTACAATAATATGAGGCTGACCGAAGTAACCAAGTCCCCAAGCTAGAAAACCTATAATTGATGCGACGCTTGTTCCCTTAAATAGATCAAACAGAGAAGGATCTATATGCTTTACCTTTGCTACGAAAGTTTCAGGACTTATACCTAAATTTAAATATGTTACCATAGGAACCATGATTAATACAACAAACATGAGTGAACCTTGGAAGAAGTCTGTAAGACTTACTGCTAAAAAACCTCCAAAGTATGTATAGATTACAACTATAGAAAGGGTAACTATAACACCAGTTGTGTATGTGAGTCCAAACATATTTTTAAATAATTTTCCGCCGGCTACGACACCTGAAGAAACATACAATGTAAAGAAAACTAAGATTATGATTCCAGATACAAGTCTCAACATATTTGATTTATCTTTAAAGCGGTTTTCAAGAAAGTCAGGAATTGTTACAGAATCATTAGCTAGTTCAGTGTAAACTCTAAAACGCGGAGCTAACAAAAGATAATTAAAATATGCTCCAATTGTTAAGCCAACACCAAGCCATAAACTTGATAGACCTGTTGAGTAAACTGCTCCTGGAAGCCCCATAAGCATCCATCCGCTCATATCACTTGCACCGGCTGATAAAGCTGTTACCATAGGTCCAAGGCTTCGAGCACCAAGAACATAATCTGAAATATCATTTGTTCTTTTGTAGGAATAATAGCCTATTGTGAGTAGAATAATTAAATATAATACAATAGCACTAAATGAAAAGTAATTCATGTGAAATCTCCTTTTTGTCAGTATTAATAAATTTGCATATATATGAATAGTTTATCATATTGAAAATAAAAGAACAAATGTATTTTGTAGAAAAACACCATGTAAGAATATATAATATAAGCAATGTTATATAATGAAATTTTGAAAACCATTAGAATATTCAATATGCTTAATTGGCAATGGAAATTAAATTTTCTTATGGTTTTCAGAATTTTAAGTTTAGATTTTATTTAATGTTCAAAAATATTATTATTTTATGTCCACTTCTCAGCCCATTTTTGAATTTCATCCATAGCTTTTTTAAGATCCTTACCTTTCTCAGTAAGTTGATATTCAATGCGTACAGGCATTTCAGGATATACTTTTCTTATAATTATTCCATGTTCCTCTAATTCTTTAAATCGTTCTGTAAGCATTCTAGCACTTAGAGATGGAATTATTTCTTGTATATCGGAAAATCTTTTAGCACCACTTAATAAAGAACGTATAATTAATCCTGTCCAGCGTTTGCCAAGAATTTCAAATGCAGCTTCAAAATGAGGACATAGATGAATTTTATCCATTAACATCATCCTCCTGTAATTATTTTACCATATTTACTTGACAAAAGTAAGTAAATTATTATATTATACGCCTTTTCAAGATATTATGAATATGGGACTTTAAGTTATATATGTATTGAATTTTAAAATGAAGCAGGCCTTAGTTTTTACTACTAATACAAAATCTATTAATGTTTGTTGCAGAGAAAGAAATTGTTTGCGGTCTTAGAAGGGTAAGGGGCTAAACTCAAAACCCAGTTTATGTTTCCTTCCCAACTAAATTATTAATCCATTTTTTTGAGGGAATTCTAGGAAGACCAACTATTAACTTCGATACTTCTTCCATAAACACAAAGATATAAACCTGTCCTATAGGAAGGTGCCAGTATAATCCTGCGATGGCCACTAAAGGAACTCCAACAAGCCACATTCCTCCCATATCTAAAAATAAGCAAAACTTTGTGTCGCCTCCACTTCTCAGAATTCCAACTACATTGGTATAATTAAATACTTTAACCCATAAAAATATGCCTATTACATGAAGAATTTGTTTTGAGTACTCATGCACATTTGGTGAAACATTATAAGCATTTAGTAGTATTGGAGCTCCTGTGTAAATGATTACTCCAACAAGTACGCCTATAATTGGATTTATAATTATAAATCTTTTTGCGTATAGAAATGCTTCTTTTTCTTTCTTTTCTCCTATTTTGTTTCCTATCATTATTGCAGCAGCATTACCAAAACCGAAAAAAACCACCATGGAAAGTCTATCTATGGTAGCTGCTATATTTGTGGCAGCTATTACGTCAGTTCCCATGTGTGCATATATTGCAGCATAAACTGTAACGCCTAAGGCCCATATACTTTCGTTTAAAATAACCGGTATAGCTATTTTGAAGAATCTTTTTATAAAGGCAAGTGATAGATCGAACAACTCACTAAAGGAACCTGCAATAGGAAACTTTAATTTGTATACTGTACAAAGCATCATTGAAAATTCAATAAAGCGAGCTATTAAGGTAGCTATGGCTGAGCCATATACTCCTATTCCATGAAAAGCCCCTATTCCATAAACTAAAGAAAAGTTTAGAAATGTATTTATCCCAAGAGCAATTATGCTTACAATCATTGGAGCTTTTACTTGTCCAATACTCCTCAAAATAACAGAATAAGTAAATGAAATACCTGTGACTATGTAACTAAAACATATTATTTTAAGATAATTTCCACCAATATGTACTACAGTTTTGTCTCTAGAAAAAATACCTATTATGTAGTTTGGAATAAGAAGTGCACCCAGCATAAATATACCGGAAACGATTACAGAAGTTATTATACAAAGCCCGAGCACTCTTTTTATGTTAGTTGTATCTCTTTTTCCCCAGTATTGTGAGGTGAAAATTGATGCACCACTTATTACACCAAACAGCACAAGATTTAAAAGGAAGAAATATTGGTTAGCGAGTCCAACACTTGCTATGGAAGTATCACCAAGTCCACCAATAATTATGTTGTCAACTAAGTTAAGAGAAGACAAAATAAAGTTTTGTAGAGCTATTGGAAGTGCCAAAGTTATAGCGGATTTAAAAAATTTCTTATCGAAAAATAAGGAAAGCAAGTTCATATTGGTAACCTCCTCTAAAATATAGACACGTATATCATTATATATAAAAATTAAACAAAAGAATAGTGAATATAAAAAATAATTAGAGATGTTAATATACCAATTTAAATTTTTAGGTGGTTTATCTTTAAATAGGAAAAAAGCTTCTAATTTAAATGTGCTTAGAATATAGAAAAGGAAAGGATAATAATTATCCTTTCCTTGCAATTATATATGATGTTAATTAAGCTCTGTTTACCGAACCAAACAATTCCATTTTTTCTTTAACTTTAGCTTTAATAGCTTCAAAGCCAGGAGCTAATAATTTACGTGGGTCAAAGCCTTTTCCTTGTTTGTCTTTTCCAGCTTCAATGTATTTACGAGTAGCCTCTGCAAATACTAATTGGCATTCAGTATTAACATTTATTTTTGCAACTCCAAGTGATATAGCTTTTTTAATCATATCATCAGGAATTCCAGTACCACCGTGTAAAACTAATGGCATTTCGCCTACAGTTTTTTCTATTTCAGCTAAAACTTCGAAGTTTAAGCCTTTCCAGTTTGCTGGGTATACACCATGTATATTTCCAATTCCAGCTGCAAGTATGTCAACTCCTAAATCAGCAATTTTTTTGCATTCAGCAGGATCTGCAACTTCACCGCCGCCGATAACTCCATCTTCTTCACCGCCAATTGCACCAACTTCTGCTTCAACAGAAAGTCCTTTTGCATTAGCAGCTTTTATAACTTCTTTTGTCTTTTCGATGTTTTCATCTATAGGATAGTGAGAACCATCGAACATTACTGAAGAAAATCCAGCTTCGATTACTTTGAAAGCACCTTCGTAGCTGCCGTGATCTAAGTGTAATGCTACTGGAACAGTTATATTTAAATCTTTAATTAAACCATTAACCATTCCAACAACAGCATGATAACCACCCATATATTTTCCTGCACCTTCGGAAACACCTAAGATTACAGGGGAATTATTTTCTTGAGCTGTTAATAGTATTGCTTTAGTCCATTCTAAGTTGTTAATGTTAAATTGACCAACAGCGTATTTACCTTCTCTAGCTTTTTTTACCATTTCTTTTACTGATACTAACATATATATACCTCCAAAATTATATATTTTCATATATATTTTTTTTGAGAAAATACTATATTGAATGAATTTCTCTTTATAGGCTTATTATAATCCAAAATTGTTAAAAAGAAAACAAAAATTTTTGAAATTGGAATAGAATATTACAATATATTAAGTAAAATTCACTATAATGCATATAATTCCTAGGAAAATTTTAAATTTAAAATGATAGTATAATTAAAAATTTAACACATTTACATATTGAAGTAGACAATATAAACTAAAAAATATGGAAGATAATTATTTTTCTATACTTTCAGTTAAATGCTTCTTTTTATCTAGGATATATATTATAATTATAAATATAAAAAGTTAATACATACAAGGGAGAAGAAAAAAATGAACCTAAAAATAGGTGGTGAGGGACTAAACAAAAAATGTGCTGTTATATCAATTTGCGTGCTTGGATTGCTTATAATTTTATTATTGGCTATTTTAATTATAGATAATAAATCATATAAAAAAGTTGGAACAGTAGCTTATGGAGATTCACTATTAAACGGAAAAAATAGTGTGAAGATTATTAGAGATAAAAATGGAAATATAAACATAGAAGAAAATGATATATTTAAAAAATATATAATAACGCTTCCTAGTAAAATTAGTGATGTTCCATACAAACAAAAGATGAGTTATTTAGAACTTAATTTTGATAAAAATGTGTCACTGAAATTAAATTCAGAGGTTAAGAGTACAAGTTTAAAGGATTTATATTTAACTACCGACAATGGGAAGTATAATTTAATAATAAGAACTAAATATAAAAGTAATAATTTTGTATATATAAATAATCAAAAGAATAACAATGAGGTTGTTATATTAGTAAGTAAAGTTAAAAAGCCTTTTAAATATAAGGCTGTACTGAATGCAGGACATGGAGGTATTGATCCTGGGCAAAGTGTTGGAAATATTCACGAGAAGGATATAACATTAAAAATAGTGAAACTTATGAGAGGTGATTTACAGTATAGCGGTATTGATGTAGTTTTAACAAGAGATAAGGACGAAGGGCAAGCACTTAATGATATAGCGGCTTTTGTTAACAAAAATAAACCAGATGTATTCATGTCTATTCATCTGAATGGTATGGAAAAGAATCCTAACAATTATCAAGGGATAGGTGCTTATTACTATGATGAAAATGGATTTCAGAAAGATGAAAGAATTAAATTAGCAAATATAGTATTAAAGCATACAGTTCACAAAGATGGTTGGAAAGATGATGGAGTAATCAGAGACAGACTTAGAGTACTTAGATTAAGTAAATATCCATGTGTATTGGTTGAAACTGGTTTTTTAACAAACGACAGTGATAGAGCAAGACTGTTAGATGATAAAATACTTGGGAACCTTGCAAGTAACTTATCAGATGCAATTGTTGAATTTGTTAGTAAAAAATAAGTTAATATTAAAGTAATATAAAATAGCAGAGGCTTTATGTTCTCTGCCATTTTATTTTTGAAAGTAAACTTTATAATTCTTAAGATTTGTTTATAATTACTTCAGACATAATAGCTAAATTTTAGTTTATAATTAACATATAGATAAATTGGGTTAACTATTGAAGTTCATGTGCACTAAAATGCCAAGAATACAGCATTTTTGCACAAATAAATTTCAAGTTTCAGGGTGGTTTATCTTTAATGATGTTTATCTGAGGTGATAAAATGAAGGAAAAAATTTTAATTGTTGATGATGATAAAGAAATTCTTAATTTAATTTCAATATATTTAAATAATGAAGGCTACACAGTTATTAAAGCAGCGGATGGAAGCATGGCTTTAAAAATGGTAGAGGAAGAGAAGCCTCAGCTTGTAGTTCTAGATATTATGATGCCTGGCATAGATGGGCTTGAGGTTTGCAAAAGAATACGTCAAAGCCTTAGTATACCAATTATAATGCTTAGTGCTAAGGTTCAAAATAATGATAAAATTGCAGGTCTTTTAACTGGAGCAGATGATTACATAACAAAGCCTTTTGATGAACTAGAATTTGTTGTTCGTGTAAAAACTCTTCTTAGAAGAACTTATTTATTTGATAAAAAAGATGAGAAAAAAAGTGATGACGATTTATTGCAATTAGGGGATTTAACTATAAAAAAATCAACTCATTCTGTATTTGCACGTGATAAACAGATTGCTTTAACTGCAAGAGAATTTGATATACTTTTCCTTTTAGCAAACAGTCCTGGAACAATTTTTAGTGCAGAAGAAATATTTGAGAGAGTATGGAAGGAAAAATATTTTCAATCTAATAACACTGTTATGGTTCATATAAGTAATCTTAGAGATAAAATTGAAGGCCGCCTTGAAGGAGAAAAGCTTATTCATACCGTTTGGGGAGTTGGTTATAAAATTGAAAAACTTGATTAAAGTTGTTGGAGTTTTAGACGAAGAAGTAATCTCTAAAAGCTTATTTGTGGGAGGTAGAGCATGAAATCAAAGAAGCGTGATGTTTATATAATTGAATTTAAAATGGTTTTGATGATTCTGATAGGATTAATATCTTCATATGTAGGTATTTTGCTAATTGATTTTATTGGGCGTGTAATAAAAAATATATTACAGTTATGTAATTTGAAATACCCTGATTTTCTTACATCTACAATAAATAGATTTGGAAAGATAGAATTTGTTTTAATTCTTATAATATATTTTCATATAGTATGTGGGAAAAAGGTCGTTGCTTTTTTAGAGATGAGCAGCATTGCAAAAGATATGGCAAACGGAAATTTTAAAGTTCGCATTCATAATAATTCACAAGATGAATTTGGAAAGCTTTCTCAAAATATTAATAAAGTTATGAACAAATTTAGTTTGATTTTGGAACAAGAAAAAAAAGCAGAGCAGACAAAAATAGATTTAATAACAAGTATTTCTTATGATCTTCGTGCTCCAGTTACATCAATACTAAGAGATCTAAATTTTGTAGATGAGGATGAGTTTACAATTAGAATTTATGTAAATATAGCTTTAACCAAAACAAAAAAGTTAAAGGCTCTAATAGATGATCTTTTTGAGCTTACAACTTTAAATAATTATGGAACAAAAATCTCTAAAAATGAAATAAATATTGTAGAGTTATTAAAACAGATGGCTATAGAGCATAAAGCAAAATTTAAAAAGGCAAATATAGAGTGCAGACTTAATATGACTGATGAAAAATTACATATTTTAGGCGATAGCACTAAGCTTGTAAGAGCTTTTGAAAATTTGGTTTTTAATTGTGTAAAATATTCAAAAAGTAGTAAGTTTATAGATATATCAGTAGGTAGGGATGCTTCTAAAGTTATTTTAGAATTTACAAACTATGGAGAGCCAATACCACCTATGGATATACCATATATTTTTCAAAGATTTTATAGAACTAATAAATCAGAAGATAATGAGACGGATGGTTCGGGTTTGGAGCTTGCAATAACAAAAAATATAGTAGAATTACATGATGGAAAAATATATGTTGAAAGTAACATTTCAAAAACTATCTTTAGAATAGAACTTCCATGTTTAAAGTGAAAATAGAGAGGTGCATTATGGAAAAAACCATGAAATCAAAAAAACTTGATGCCTATAGAACGGAATTTAAAATTATTTTGCTGCTAGTAATAGCATTAGTACTTACGATTATAACTGAAAGTGTAATTCAGTATGTTAGCAATATAGTTGAAGAGCTGCTTAGATTATATTCATATTCAATTTTTGTTAAACTGATTAGAGCACGAGATGCTTTAAGTTCACTATATAGTATAATGGGGTATTTTGAATTTGCTGCAATTTTGGCTATATACTGTCATTTGATATTTAGAAAAAAGGTAGCTTTATTTTTAGAGATAGATAATACTGTAAAAACTGCAGCAAATGGAAATTTTCAAACTCGAATTCAAAATATTTCACAAGATGATTTAGGGAGGTTTTCTCAAAATGTTAATAAAGTTATGGATAAATTTAACTTAGCTTTAGAGAATCAAAAGAAGGCAGAACAAACGAAAATAAATTTAATAACGAGCATTTCACATGATCTTCGTACCCCACTTACATCAATATTAGGTTATTTAAAACTTATAGATAATGATGAATATGATGGCGAAATTACCCTTAGAACTTATGCAAATATAGCTTTAAATAAAACAAATCGATTGAAGCTTTTAATTGATAATCTTTTTGAACTTACAACTTTGAATGATTATGGAATTAAGCTTTCTAAGAAGAAAGTAAATGTTACAGAATTAATTAAGCAGCTAATTATTGAACACACAGTGAATTTTAAAAAAGCCAATATAGAGTGCAGATTAATTATATCGGATGAACAGTTGTATGTTTTAGGTGATTTCATTAATCTTGCAAGAGCCTTTGAAAATTTGATATTTAATTGTATAAAATACTCCAAGACAAGCAAGTTTATGGATATAGCATTAAATAAAAATGCTTCTAAGATAACTCTTGAATTTACAAATTATGGAGAGCCAATACCGAGTAAAGATATACCATATATTTTTCAAAGATTTTATAGGGTTGATAAATCAAGATCTAGTGAAACGGGTGGTTCAGGTCTTGGACTTGCTATAACAAAAAATATAATAGAATTACATAATGGAAAAATTAGTGTAGAAAGTAACGTTTCTAAAACCACTTTTAAAATAGAACTTCCATGCTTGAGTGAGGAGGAAACAATTTATGATTAAAATAAAGGATAACAAAAAATATGTTATTATAATTTTAACTTTAATTGTCGTAATAGCAGCGTTTAAAATAGTTGGTTCATATTTAAAAAGAAAATCTTTTGAAAAAATTTCCGCAGCAACTGTAAGTTATTTAAGTGTTACTTCTAATAGAAGAAAAAATATAGATGAGGCAGCTAGATTAAATAATGGAAGCTATACTAATACCTGTGTTTATTTTGTATCTGGTGCACTTAGAGCAGCTGGACTTGATGTGCCTAAAAGCGTTGGAAATACAACTCAGCTTACGAAGTTTTTACAAAAGGAAGGATATAGAAAGTACTATGATTTAGACAAGCTTCAACCAGGTGATATTTGTTTTGCAGCTCCTTCTGGAAATGTAAATGAAACTCCAGATCATACTTATATATTTATGAAGTGGGCGGATTCTTCTCATAAAGATGCGTATATATGCGATAACCAGTTAAATGAGTATGGAAGCTGTTATCACACAAGAAATATAACCTATAAAACTGTACGTAATGGCAAAAGCAAAAGCCAAGCTATATACTTTATGAGATCCAAATAACTTAAATACAGAGTAAAAAGTAGAGTGAAGGATGATTTTCTGTTTTTGCAGAAAATCTAAAGCTTATTGCTGATGCCATTTTGAGATAATAAACATAATTAGACAATAGAATTTAATAGCTATATCATATATAGTACAAAAATTTAATTGGTTACATAGAATCTTTTTAATGTTACAAAGCAGTATTATTTCGCAATTTTTATATTATTGTAACCAAAGTCCCTATAGGGACAAGGCTACTAAGTTCAATAACTTGCTCGTTAAACATTCGTATGCAGCCATTGGAAACACTCTTTCCGATAGAAGAGGGATTGTTTGTACCATGGATTCCGTAATCTCCGTTTGGTGCATTTAGGCCAAGCCATCTTGCGCCAAAGGGACCACCGGGATTTATAGCACGGTTAACTATTTTAAAAGTTCCTTTAGGGGTTGGTGTAGATGGTTTTCCTGTGGCAACCGTATATGTTTTGTAAATGGAATTATTATTAAATAAGGTAAGTCTGTGAGTATTTGTATTTATAAGTATACGATATGCAGCTCTATAAGCATTAGTATATGGATATAAACAATAAAACATTATTTTTGACTCCTAAAAAATAACTATATAAACATAATATTTATGAATGCGCTGATTTGTGAATAAATATACTGCCTGAAGATCATTTATAAACTAAATATTAGAGAATAAGCAGGGATAAAATGAAAAATGGAGGTATTATGAATAAACGAGAGAGAATTAAAACAGTTTTTTTATATGGTGTTTTCATTTGTTATATACTTTTGCTAATTAAAATATTGTTCTTATCAAGAATTTCGCATTTGGAGCATAGGTCAATTAATCTCATTCCTTTTTATAGTATAATGGAATATATATCTGGCAGATCGGCGAATATAAAAGCATTTGCTTTTAGTAATGTGGTTGGCAATATAGTTATTTTTGTTCCCCTTGGTACATATTTGTCATTATTCAAAAATAATAAAAGAGTAATAACCAACTTGTTGTTTATATTTATAGTAAGTTTGTTTGTTGAAATCATTCAGGGGCTTTCAGGCATTGGAGCATCAGATATTGATGATATAATTTTAAATTGTTTGGGTGGGCTGATTGGTATTTTAGGGTATAAGTTTTTATTGTTTATATTACGAGATGAGAAAAAAGTATATGCTGCAATTGCAATACTATCTGCTATCGGATTACCTTGTATATTATATTATTTGTTTATGGTGAGAATGAGATTCTGAATATCTTTATTGCATATTTAAGAAGATACCCTACACAAAAAAACGTAGAAATTAAGCATAATGCGAAGTATAAGTTGGTTTGCTATCTTCTTATAGGATGAATTGTCAACAAAGTTATTAACATGTTATACATAGAAAATAGTATAAAAAGAAAAGAGGTGAGTTTTAGTGAGAGTTTGGTACTTGTTATATACTCTCTCACTAAAGATAATTTATGAAATTTAGCTTAAATCAGTTTTTAATGGCTATCTCACTTGCGCTTGATTTTGTTGAAATAGATATAAGAGGAAGAAGTACAAATCATGGTAAAAGAGTTGCATACGCATCTTTAAGAATAGCTGAAAAAATGGGGTTTAAAAATAAAGACTTATATGATATAGTTTCACTTGCTATTTTACATGATAATGGTATATGTGAGGCAAGCAGTAATAGCTTGAAAGGCGAAATAAATGAAGAAGAACATAGAATAGATCACTGCATAATAGGGGAAAATAATATCGTGAATTACCCATTTTTAAAGAAAAGGAAAAATATAATAAGGTATCACCATGAAGCATATGATGGAAGCGGATTTTATAGGCTTAAGGGATCTGAAATTCCGTTAATATCACAAATTATATTTTTTAATGACTATTTGGAAAATAAATTTGAACTTGATAAAATAGATGCTAATAACAGAAGAGAAATATGTAATTTTGTAAAAGAGATGGGTGGAAAAATATTTAATCCAGAAATATGCAGCATATTTTTAGAAATATTGAATAATGAAAGTTTTATACTAGATTTGAAAAATAATTTTATAGATATGGCATTAAATAGCAGAATGAATGAATTTTATTTAGATTTAAGTTTAGAGGAAATACTTAATATAACTGATGTTTTTTCAAGAATAATAGACTCAAAGTCAAAATTTACGAGAAGGCATTCTAAAGGAATTGCAGAAAAAGCTGCTACTATGGCTGATTATTATGAGTATGATAAAGAGCAGAAAATAAAGCTCATTATTGCTGCTAATTTACATGACTTAGGCAAGCTTGCTATTCCCAATAGTATACTTGACAGTCCTAAAAAGCTTACTGAAGATGAGTTTTATATGATAAAATCTCATACTTATTATACTAGAGCAGCTTTGTCACAAATCAATGGTTTCGAAGATATAACAGAATGGGCTTCAAACCATCATGAAAAATTAAATGGTTTTGGCTACCCTTATGGAAAAAATGGAGACGAGCTAGATTTTAATTCAAGATTAATGGGGTGCATAGATATCTATCAAGCGCTTACAGAAGAAAGACCATATAGGAAACCTTTAGAACATGATACAGTTATGAGTATAATGAACGATATGGTACAAGGGGGATATATAGATAAAATTATAGTTAAAGATATTGATTTTGTTTTTTCAAAATAGACATGCATTGAGAATATTGTCTTAAAATCATTTTTAGCTGGTATATTTATTTTTTAAATGAGTTATGTTATAAATAAAATTTTCATGCTTTTTAAGCTTTAATTAAAACTATCGAAGTAAATCGTTATTCTTGACAAAGTAGGTGAATGGTGAGAAAATTTTATTAAGTTTAATATATTTTATCTCTGATTGTAGTAAATGTATTAACTCTAGGAAGTAGTAGTTTGAGGAAAAAAAGTTGAAGAAGAAGCAGTGAAGGCTATTGCCATAGTTTGTTCTACAGGGGAAGGAACAGCTTTGAGATTAAAAGAATTGGTTGAAAATATTATTCTAAATACTAAAAAAGTTCAAATAGAGGTTTTCATATAAGTGCGGCCAACATTGGAGATAGTATAAAATAATTGTTTCTGTTGGAGTATAAACCCTAAAATCAAGGGACCTTTTATTTCAACTGAAGAATTAATTGATGGGCGTTGAGAAGAAATACTCGTGAATATAATAGAAAGTAAAAGTTTTTCTGTGGAAACAAAGCATGGATTAAAGTATAATGGACATCTAAAAAAGCTAAATATAAAAAGACCAATATAATTAAAGAGTTAAATGTAATATAAAAAAAGCTTTAAATACAGCATTAACAGATGAGGGAATATTTTATTTAGCAGAAGAGATTTGATAAAATTCAATAGCTTACTTTTTAAAAGCACAGGAAAATAATAAATGTTTAATATTATTTTTCTGTGTTATTTTATTAATGCAAATAGGGAAAAAATTTTTTCTATACACTTACTTGGCACAATAATTGTTGAAAATAATGGTAAATAGGCATCATTTATAAATTGGAGGTGCAAACATGGTAGCAATAATAGTTGGAACTCATGGAGATTTTTCACAGGAGATATTAAAATCTGCTGAAATGATATTTGGAAAGCAAGAAAATGTTTCAGCGGTTACTTTTAAACCAGGTGAGGGACCTGATGATCTTTTAAAAAAATACAAAAGGGAAATAGAAAAATTAGACTGCAAGGATGGAATACTTTTTATGGTAGATTTATTTGGAGGAAGTCCGTTTAATGCAGCAAGTAGAGTAGTTACTGAAAACAAAAACATGGATATAGTTACTGGTGTTAATTTGCCAATGCTGCTTGAAGTATATGGTGCTAGAGCTTTTTCTAATGTTAAAGATTTGGTAAACATAGGGAAAAAGGCAGGGAATGAAGGAATCAAATCCTTAAAAGAAATTTTTTTACAAGAAAATGATGAGGAAACATTATAAAAAACTAAATGAATGGATTACAAATGAACATTAAATATTATGTACGAATGTAGATTTATAAATGTTATACTAAATGATTGTTAATGCGCCAGTCCCTTTTGTTTTTGTATTTATAATCAATATAAATACATGTATTTACATATAAGTAATAACAATGTATAATTAGAGTAAAATTAGTAATTTACTAAATAAAGGGGGATCAAAATGAAAAAAATTAAAAAATGTCTGTGTTTCTTACTTGTTTTGACTATTTGTATGATAGCTAAACCTAACTATTTTGTTAATGCTGAGACTATATCAACTAATAATATTGATTTATCAATCACGTTCAGTAATCATAGTATTAACTATGATGTAGAAAAACTAGTCACCCAAAATGGTGGACAAGTTCTTTCTGAATTTCCCGAAATTGGTGCTCTAAAAATTAAATGTAGTGATGCGTTAGTACCAAAGATTTTAAATTGCGAAGGTGTAGATTCTATTTCTCCTTCACTAGAAATGAAATTACCATCTGAAAAGGTTGTAAACTATAATGAAGAAAAGAGTGTTTCAAGTGAAACTGCAGATTTATATGAAAAATATCAGTGGGATATAAAAAAAGTAACTAATAATGGAGAAAGCTATAAACTTGGAACTGGAAATCATAATGTAGTTGTGGGAATAGTAGATACAGGCGTAGATGAGAATCATCCTGATTTAAAGGCAAATATATTGGGTGGAGAAAATTTTGTGCCATCTGGATACAATGGTGATAATACTGAAACGGGAGATAAGAATGACATACAAGATAGAAATGGTCATGGTACTCATGTAGCTGGAACAATAGCAGGAAACGGAAGGATAAAAGGTGTTGCTCCTAATATTGGAATTAAATCTTACAGAGTTTTTGGAAAAGAAGATACTACTGATACATCAATTATAGTTGCTGCCATAATTAAAGCGACAGATGATGGAGTTAATGTTATTAGTTTAAGCTTAGGCGGTTATGGATTAAAAGGAAAATGCTTTTGGAAAAACCCTCAGACTGGGGAGGTAAAAAGAGTAGGAAATGACTTAGCAGATATGGAGATATATAAGCGTGCTATCCAATATGCTATAGATCGTAATGTAGTTGTAGTTGCAGCAGCAGGGAATGAAGCGCTAAATTGTCATGATAAAAAAAGCGTTACAAACTATATAAATAGTACGACTACTGATAAGTCATTTACTTATGAAGGATTAGGATATGAATTGCCGGGAACTGTTAAAGGTGTTATAGGGGTTTCAGCTGTTGGACCAACTAATAAATTAGCTTCATATTCTAATTATGGAGAAAACTTTGTAGATGTAACAGCACCTGGTGGAGATCTTTTAAATGCTGATGGATCTGATTATTATGATTTATGTTTAAGTTCATACATTAATGGAGGATATGCTTTTGCTGCGGGCACTTCTATGGCAACTCCAAAGGTTTCAGCTATAGCAGCACTTACAATATGTAAATATGGCAATATTGGACCGAAGGAAATATCTAAAAAAATATATAAGAGTTGCGAAAAGTTAGATAATGACCCTTCTGGAGAATATTATGGGCATGGGTTAGTAAATGCTTATAATTTACTAAAATGATGAAGTAATAATAGCAGAAATACTGGATTTTAAGCATGGAAAAAGCCAACCGAAAGGGGGGCTTTTTTGTGTGTGGCAATATAGGTTGTATTTAGCTTTAGTGATTGCAGCGTTGTTTTACGGTCTTGATTATGGCGCATTATATGAATATTTAAAGCATAATGTACTTGTTAATACTTCTATAATATGGTAACATTGGTATCGGATAAATATATAAATGAGGGATATATTAATGAAAAAAGATATGATTACAATCTTTTTATTATCATCTTTGCTCATTTTATTATCAGGGTGTAATACTACTGAAGCAAGTATAAGTAGGAGATGCAGTTCAAGGATTACAGAAAATTCAAGTGTAAGTTTTTCAGCACAAAAAGGTGATAAGATTAATATTAAATATGACTCCAAGGTTGAAAAGGGAGATTTAGAAATACAATTAATTGATATAAATAAAGATGTAATAAAGAACTTTGAGACAAATTCAAAAGGAAATAGAAAGATAAAAATAAATAAAACCGGAGAATACATTCTTAGAGTTAGCTTAGATAGATTTAAAGGAAATGTTAATGTGAAAGCCCAAAAATAAACTTAAGAAAGGAATGATTGATATGGCAATTGCAGAGGCTACAATAGTACCTGTTGGAACAAGTTCAACAAGTTTAAGTAGTTATGTTGCAGCTTGCGAAAAGGTGCTTCAGGATGAGACTAGAATAAAATATGAACTTACTCCAATGGGAACAATTTTTGAAGGAGAGCTTGATGTGATTTTAGAGGTTATAAGAAGAATGCATGAGGTTCCTTTTGAAAATGGAGCTAAAAGAGTAGAAACTTACATAAAAATTGATGATAGAAGAGATAAAAAGTCAACTATGAGTCAAAAACTAAACTCTGTTAGGGAGAAATTAAAGTAATTAATGAAAAAATAGTGCTTAATGTAAGAAAGGGAATTGGAAAGTTATTATTTGATTATATAGAATAATGGAATTAGATTTATAATTGAATTGTCTTAAAAAATAGGTGTTAAGTTAATAGCGCCTATTTTTGCTTTCGCATTATATTATTTATGTGCAGCATTTGGAATATTAAATAAAATTAATAAATCTAAGTGATAATTTTAGGAGAGTGCTTACTTAAGGTTCTAGAAGGATAATGGGTCTAAAGACCCAAACCCTTTATACATAAAGAGAGCATAACATTTTATTAAGAAGGATAATGGGTCTGAAGACCCAAACCCCTTATATATAAAGAGAGCATAACATCTTGTTAAGAAGGATAATGGGTCTGAAGACCCAAACCCCTTATATATAAAGAGAGCATAACATTTTGTTAAGAAGGATAATGGGTCTGAAGACCCAAACCCCTTATATGTAAAGAGAGCATAACATTTTGTTAAGAAGGATAATGGGTCTGAAGACCCAAACCCCTTATATATAAAGAGAGCATAGCATTTTGTTAAGAAGGATAATGGGTCTGAAGACCCAAACCCCTTATATGTTTACTTCTTTGCAGTTATTTTTACCCAGGAATCGTTGTAAAACTTTCTGGTATTTCCGAGATCTGTGAATACTTCGGAATTTTTGAGAGAAGCATCATCTGGATAAGAAGCTTTGTTATTTTTTTCTTCATTTTTTAAGAGAGAATAAGTGGCTTTATTAGGTGTTCCATAGCCAATATAATCTACATTCTTTTTATTGACCTTTGCATCGAGCAAAAAGTTAAGAAATTTCTCGGCTGCTACTTTATTTGAAGCGTTTTTGGGAATTACCCAGCTGTCAAACCATAAATTTGTACCTTCCTTTGGTATCACATATTCAAGTTTTCCAGGCTTTTCTTTCATAAGCACAGCTGCATCTCCAGAATAAATAACTCCAATTGGTTTCTCGCCATTTCGTAAAGAATCCTTTATTTCGTCACCTATATAAACTGGATTCATATTTTGTTTTTGCTTTATAAGCTCATCTGCTGCTTTATTAATTTGTTCTTTATTTGTGGAGTTAACAGAGAAACCTAAACGCTTGAGTGAAACACCTATAGAGTTTCTCATGTCATCTGACATGAAAATTTTGCCTTTATATTTTGTGTTCCAAAGTATATTCCAACTATCTATTTTATCTTTAATTTGAGTCTTATCATAGATTATTCCTATAGTTCCCCACATATATGGCACTGAATATTTGTTTTTAGGATCATAGTTTAAATTTTTATATTTGCTATCTATATTAGAATAGTTAGGCAGATTTTTAAAATTAATTGGTTGTACAAGATCTTCTTTAATCATTCTGTCAATCATATAATCTGATGGGCAGATAAGATCGTATTTATTTGTGCCAGATTTTACTTTTTGGTACATTTCTTCGTTGGTTGAAAAGGTTTGATAGTTTACCTTTATACCTGTTTTTTGTGTGAAATCTTTTATTATACCTTCATCGATATATTCTCCCCAGTTAAAAACATTAATGGTTTCTTTAGCTGAACCTGGTTTTATGCTGCAGCCCGTAAACATTGAAACAATTATCATTAGTGCAGCGGAAATTGATATGATTTTTTTTATATTTTTCATTTCTTTTCCTCCTTAGATAAAAATTCTTTCCCATTTGCAAGGAACAATAATATTAAGATGGTTAAAAACATCAGCGTAGATAATGCATTTATTTCCGGACTAATACCTCTTCTTGCCATGGAGTATATTTCAATTGAGAGGTTAGTGACATCATTTCCCGTATTAAAAAAGCTGATTACAAAGTCATCTATAGACATTGTAAAAGCGAACAAAAAACCAGCTGCTATGCCAGGTTTTATTTGCGGTAATATTATTTTTCGCATAGTATATCTTGGTGTAGCCCCAAGATCTAAAGAGGCTTTCACGATATCTTTTGGAAGCTGCTTAAGTTTTGGAAGCACAGATAATATTACATACGGTGTAGAAAATACGATATGTGATATGATCAGTGTAATTAACCCAAAAGGTATTTTGAAAAATATAAAGAGTGTCATTAAGGATACAGCAGTTACAATATCAGGATTAAGTACTGGTATATTATTGAAGTTTAGTATTGCCTTTTTTTGTATTCCAGACACCTTGTCTATGGATATTGCACTTAAGGTTCCAAATATTGTTGATGTTATTGACGAAACTATAGCAACAAGAACTGTATAATAAAGTGCAGTAAGTATTCTATCATCACTTAACAATGAACTATACCATTTTAGTGAAAAGTGTCCCCAGTTTGAGGAATATTTTTCTGAATTAAAGGAAAATATAATTAAGAAAAATATTGGGGCATATAAAAAAATATAAACTAAGGTTAAATAAAATTTTTTCATATATTTTCCTACCATAGACGGCCACCTCCTTTAACATCTTCTGTATTATCAAATCTTGAAAGTATGGCCATTGAAATTAATATTATAACCATCATTAAAATTGATATAGCAGATCCAAAATACCAGTCTCCAACCGTTGTAAATTGAGACTCAATAAGGTTACCTATAAGCATAAACTGACCACCGCCTAGGAGTTTGGATATTACAAAGGTTGAAACAGCAGGCATAAATACCATGGTTATACCAGACATTATTCCTGGTATGCTTAAAGGAATAATTACTCTTTTAAAAACAACAAATCTATTTGCGCCAAGATCAGAAGCAGCTTTTATTACATCCTTATCTATCTTTATAAGAACTGTATATATAGGAATTATCATAAATGGAAGAAAGTTATATATCATGCCCAGTATAACTGCTGTATTTGTATATAGAATGTCCACTTTAGAAATACCTATAAAAGCAAATATTTTATTTATTATACCGTTTTTGCCTAAAATTGACATCCAAGCATAGGTTCTTAATAAAAAATTCATCCACATAGGAATTACAAGTAAAAGCATTAAAATATTTCGTGTTTTAATTTTAGCTTTTGAAACTATATAGGCAGCTGGATAACCTAAAAGAAGGCATATAATTGTAGAAATAAGTGCTAATTTTATGGAGTTAAAAAATACTAACATATATAGGGAATTAAATAATTTCTTATAATTATCTAGTGTAAAGATTCTGTCACTATTTGTAAGGCTGAAATATATTACGAGAAAAATAGGAACAACTATAAAAATTATGCTCCAAATTAAATAAGGATATTGAGATAATGAAGTTTTCTTTTTCATTACTGGTTACAAGGCTTTCTCATAATGTGTATATCATCAGGAAATATATTTATACCTATTTCTTCTCCAATTATGGTATGTTTTGTATTGTGAATTATCCATATAGCATTATTTATCTCAACCTTAATTTCGTAGTGAACTCCTCTAAACACAACAGAAATAACTTTTCCCTGTAGTTTTCCTGTTTCTTTATCTGAAATTTTTATATCCTCTGGTCTTATTACTACGTCAACTTCTTCATTTTTATTGAAACCTTTATCTACGCAGTTGAAATTAATTCCATAAAAATTAACTTTATAGTCATCTAACATAACTCCATCTATGATATTGCTTGCGCCTATAAAATTTGCAACAAATTTATTTCTGGGTTCATTATATATATCTTCAGGAGTTCCAATTTGTTGTATATTGCCCTTATTTAAAACAACTATGGTATCAGACATTGTAAGGGCTTCTTCTTGGTCATGTGTTACAAATATAAATGTTATGCCAAGCTTTTTTTGAATGTTTTTAAGCTCAAGCTGCATTTCTTTCCTAAGCTTTAAATCAAGAGCTCCAAGTGGTTCATCAAGAAGTAAGAGCTTTGGTTCATTTACAAGCGCTCTGGCTATTGCAACTCTTTGTTGTTGCCCTCCACTTAAAGAATCCGTTGATCTTTTTTCAAAGCTTTCAAGTTCAACCATTTTTAACATATTTTTTACTTTTTCTTTTATAATTTTTTCTGGAAGCTTTTTTACTCTAAGACCAAAAGCAACATTTTCATAAACATTCATATGAGTAAATAATGCGTACTTTTGAAACACTGTATTTATTTGTCTTTTATAAGGGGGAGCAGAATTAATTTCTTTTCCTTCAAAAATAATTTTCCCGTCATCAGGTGTTTCAAAGCCTGCAATTATATTCAATGTAGTTGTTTTTCCACAACCGCTTGGACCTAAAAGAGTGATAAATTCATTTCTTCTTACTGCAAGGTTTAAATTATTGAGAACGGTATTGTTGTCGTATTTCTTGGTTATGTTTCTTAAGTTTATTATGATATCGCTTTCCATAATTAGTTTAAACACCTCTTTTGAAATATTAGAATGAAGGAGGAGAACTTACCCATATAATTTTGGCAGTTTTCTTCCCATGATTTAGTATTTGGTGATTTACATTGGCTTTAAAATAAAAACTCTCACCTGATTTAACCTTGTATTTTTTATTTCCTAGTTTGATATTTATTGTGCCATTTAAAACATATCCAAACTCTTCACCTTCATGAGGCTCATCTTCAGGATATTGTCCATTTTCATTAAGCGTAAGGATGACAGGTTCCATAGAATCCTTTTGAGAATTTGAAACAAGCCACATAAGATTGTACTTTAAAGCTTCATCTGAAGTTTCACACATATCGTCTTTTTTAAAAACTACTTTTTCTTCACAATCTTCTTTGAAGAACTCAGGTAAATTAGTTCCTAGGGCATCCAAAATATCTGTTAAAGTAGCTATGGAAGGTGAAGTGAGATCTCTTTCTATTTGTGATATGAAACCCTTTGAGAGTTCACATCTATTTGCAAGTTCTTCTTGAGTAAGCTGCCTTTCTATTCTAAGCCTTTTGATTTTCTTTCCTATTTCCATAATCCACCACACAATTATAAAATTTCGTTCATATTGATAGTATATGTAAACTTTAAGTTTAAATATACTAAACTTAACAATAAATAATTATACAAACATTTTTTTCATAAATCAATATTTAATTAGACTTTGAGAAAAATTTTAATATAGCGCATATTAAGGAAGGATGGTTATCACCTAAATCTGTAACAGTAAAAATATTTACAACATATTATGAGACTAAACATGAAGATAAATACTGCAATAATTAAGTAGTGTTGAAAGGAGTTTTGATAAGAAAATGACTACTATTGATCCCCAAAAAATACCTAAATTTATAAGTCAGTTGATTATTCCTCCAGTCTATATGCCTAAAGTTGTAAAAAAGGCTAGTTCTGGCGAAATAATAAGCCATAATTATATAGTTTATGTAAGTCAATTTAAAGAGCAAATACTTCCAGATGGTTTTCCAATGACCACAGTTTTTGGATATGGTGGTAGGGTTTTTAGTAAGATTACAGGTAAAATAATAAATAATTTTAGAAGAGCACCAGGAGCAACCTTTGAAGCTGTAAGAGGTGTAACGATGAATGTTCAGTGGATTAATAATTTAAATGGACCAAGTCTTTTGCCGGTAGATCCAACACTTCACTGGGCAGATCCTAATAATATAGGAATGGTTGAATCAAGTTCTGTTCCACCTTTTCCACCAGGACTCACTAAAGCTCAAATTCCAGTTCCAATTGTTACTCATGTTCATGGAGGAGAAAATAGTTCAGTTTTTGATGGGCATCCGGATGCATGGTTCACTGAAGGAGAAAATAAAATTGGAAGTGAGTTCATAACATCCCTTTATAGATATCCAAATAAGCAAAACCCAACTACATTATGGTATCATGATCATACTCTTGGAATTACAAGACTTAATGTCGTTATGGGATTGGCTGGATTTTATATAATAAGAGATCCTAAAAATCCACTTGATATTCCAGGGAAAATACTTCCGGACAAAAGGCATGAAATTCCACTAGTAATTCAAGACAGAACTTTTAATATAGATGGTTCTTTTAATTTTCCTAATGTAGGAATTAATCCAGATATTCATCCATATTGGCAGCCAGAGTTTTTTGGAGATACAATTATGGTAAATGGCAGAACATGGCCTAATTTGAATGTAGATAAAGGAGAATATCGTTTTAGAATATTAAATGGCTCAAATGCTAGATTTTATAATTTCAAGTTTTCTAATGATATGGAGTTCTTTCAGATAGGTAGTGATGGGGGATACTTAGAAGAACCAGTAAAACTTAATTCTATCCTTCTTTCACCAGGAGAAAGAGCAGATATATTAGTCGACTTTTCAAAAATAACATCTGGGAAGAAGCTTATACTTCAAAATACAGCGAATGCACCATTCCCAAGTGGTGAGGTTCCAGATTCAGATACCGTAGGAAAGATCATGCAATTTACTGTTTTAAATTGCCGACCAATTAAGAAATTAAAGCTTCCTAAAAAATTAAATGTAATTCCGAAACTTACACCAGATGTTCCTAAAAGAACTTTAGTTTTGTTTGAAGTTGCTGGTGAAAATGGTCCGCTTGAGGTCCTACTTAATGGGCAAAAATGGTCAGCACCAGTTTCTGAAACCCCAGTAGTAGGTTCAACAGAAGAGTGGGAAATTGTAAATCTTACTGGAGATGCACATCCTATTCATTTGCATTTAGTTCAATTTCAAATTTTAAATAGACAATTATTTAAGGTTGATGATTACAGCACTAAATGGCTTGAATTTAATGGAGAGCCACCATTAAATCATCCTACTGTTGTTCTTCCAACTGAAGGATATCTTGTTGGAGATCCGATTTTGCCTGATGGGAATGAGGGTGGATGGAAAGATACTATTAGGGTAAACCCTGGAGAAGTTACTAGAATTGTAATTAGATTTGCACCTCAATACGCTGATCCAGATTTAGTTAAGCCTGGAGTTAATATTTTCCCATTTAATCCATCCTCAGGACCAGGATATGTTTGGCATTGTCATATACTTGATCATGAAGATAATGAGATGATGAGACCGCTTAAAATTATTACGAAGTAATACTGCTTTGCAACATTAAAAAAGTTCTATAAATCGTTCCTTCAGCAGTACAAGGAAAAAATTTCTCCGTACCTACGGAATTTTGGGTGTGAACTTGTCCACTGATTTATTGATTAACAGTGATTATAGAGTGTTTTTCGTAGGGAACCGGAGAAAAATTTACCTTGCATTTTCGGTTTAGCGAAGTAACAGTATTGAAGAGATGATTTAAATGAAAGCTAATAAATCTTAGGTGATAATTGTTAAAAGGCTTAGAAGTTTCAATCTGTTTGAACGATAGCGAGTTATTGAAACTTCTTAGAATTTTGACAATTATCACCTTAGATTTATAGTTTCCATTTAATATATCAAGATACTGTTACTTCGCAATACTTTTAAATTATAAGCGTTGGTGGGGCATAGACCCTTGCTTTAAGTTCATTATCTAGCAAATACAATCCTTTAGGGTCGTTACCGAATAATTCAAATTTTTTCATTAAATCTTCCGAGTTTTTTTCTTCTTCTCCTTGCTCTTTTATGAACCAGTCTAAGAATTGTGTGGTTCTAAAATCATTTATAGAAAAAGCAGCAGAATATATTTTGTTAATGCATTCGGTTATTTTTTGCTCATGTTTAAATGTTGCTTCAAGTGGTTCATAGAAGGTCTCAAATTTTATATCAGATGAGTTTATAGGTTTTAAATTAATTTTTTCACCATTATTGAGCATGTATTTAAAAAATAACATAGCATGATCTTTTTCTTCTTGCACTTGAACAAAAAACCAATTTCCAAAGCCGTCAAGATTCTTGTTCATAAAATAATTATAAATATCAAGATAAAAATATGAAGAATAAAATTCAAAATTAATTTGATCATTTAATAGAAACGATATTTTTTCATTTAACATAATATTCACCTCCATAATTTTTAAAGAACACAAAACTATATATGTTATACATAATTTTAAACAAAAAAATAAAAAAAGGCAAATTATATAGCAAAATTCGGTAAAAAATATTATATTTTGATGACTATTTATTTAAGATTATATCCTAAAATATTAAAATTATTTGTAGTATAATAAAAATATATTTATGTTTAAGAGGTGCAGTATGATTAGAAAAATTGATGATTTAGAAATGAATAACGATATTATTGAAATGCTTAATGATTTTTCGGAATTAAAGGAAGTAGAAGGGATTTTATTAGCAGGGTCACGTGCAGTTAAAACAAACGATAAATTTTCAGATTATGATGTGTATGTTTATTTAAGCAAAGATATATCAGTAGATGAAAGAAGAAAAATAACTGATAAGTATTGCAGTTATATGGAGTTAGACAACCGGTTTTGGGAGACAGAAGATGATGGGACATTAAAAGAGGGCAATGTTCAAGTTGAAATAATATATAGAAATTTAGATTGGATTAATGATTCATTAGACAGGACTATTGTAAAATGCGAAGCTGATACTGGATATACAACTTGCTTTTGGTCAAATATAAAAAATTCAGTTATATTATACGACAAAGCTGGCAAGTTAAATAAGCTGCAGGATGAGTGTGCAGTACCCTATCCAAAAGAATTAAAGGAGAATATATTAAAGAAAAATTATCCTTTACTTAAAAGTAAAATGCCTGCCTATTATTATCAAATTGAAAAAGCGTTAAAAAGAGATGACTTTATAAGTGTAAATCATAGGATAGCAGCTTTTTTTGCAAGCTATTTTGATATAATTTTTGCTGTAAATGAAATGCTTCATCCAGGTGAGAAAAAGTTACTAAAAATTATAAGAGAAAGAGATCTTAGAGTTCCAGTAGATATGGATTTAAATGTAGGTAATATTTTGAAATTTTCAGCAGCAGGTGACTTCAAAATATTAGAAGAAATAGACTTATTAATCAATAATTTAAATGCATTTTTAAAAAAAGAAGGCTTATGGAATGAATGGATGAAATAAAGTATGAATATAAATGATTTAATATTTTGCATTCATTATTGTAATAAAAGAGACTGTACAGATAAAGATAGATTGCTAAAGACAATTTCTAGAAAAATAAATCACCATGAATTTATTCTTATAACTGGAGGAAATGGCAGCGTTACTATTTCAAATAAGATGTATAAGGCAGAGCAAGGAATGCTTTTATATTTAAAACCTGATATTTTTCATTGCATTAAACCAGATCTAAATGATCCATTAAATTTTATATCAGTTCATTTTAGTTTTACTAATGTAGAATTTGACAACAATAAGTGGAAAATAAAGTATGAAAAAGACGATTTGCCATTACGAGAAGTCCAATTTTTAGATAATTATTATAGTATTAAGAGTTTAATGAGAAGTATGCTAGAAGTTTGGTATGAAAAGTTTCCAGGTTATGAGTTTGTTTCTAAGACAATGTTTCAACGAATTTTATTTAAAATTTTTAGATCTGTAGAAGTAAGGTCACCAAATTATTCAAATTCTTTAAAGATAAAAATAATTATAAAATTTATGACAGATAATATAAATAAAAAGATAACTTTAAGTGAATTATCACAGCTTGTAAATTTATCTCCAACATACTTATCAAAGGTGTTTAAAAAAACTACGGGTTATTCAATAATTGAGTTTTTTAATAAAATGAAAATAGATAAGGCTAAAGAACTTATTATTGAGGGAGATAAAAAGATAAAGGAAGTTGCAGAAATTGTTGGATATAAGGATGAGTTTTATTTTAGCAGAATATTTAAAAAAATAGAAGGAATAAGTCCAAAAGAATTTTGTGGCAAGAATGTCCATGAAGTTTAATATATTGCATGGTATTACTGGAATTCAAGGCTTATAATTTGGATATAATTTTCATATATTTATTTTACACAAATGAAGGAAGGGATTATATCCATGAAATTATGGAGAAGGAATTTGGTGGTTTGCTGGGTGGGAATGTTCATAACTGCCATTGGAATGAGTCAAATTGCACCTATATTACCTTTATACGTGAATCATTTAGGGGTACACAATACTAATAGTATAGAACAGATATCTGGAATTGCTTTTGGAGTCACATTTATAGTGTCAGCAATTTTTTCACCAATATGGGGTAAAGCAGCAGATAAGTTTGGAAGAAAACCTATGCTTTTACGTGCAAGTCTTGGTATGTCGATTGTTATAGGTTCTACTGGTTTTGCAACTAATATATATCAGCTTATAGGACTTAGGCTTTTGCAAGGAGTAATTACCGGCTATACTACAGCATGTATAACATTAATTGCAACCCAAGCAGATAAGGAGCATGCTGGATGGGCACTAGGAACCCTTTCAACAGCTTCAGTTTCTGGAGCATTGTTAGGTCCGATAATAGGTGGTTTTATAGATGAAGTAATTGGACCGCAGGGTGTTTTCTTTATAACAGGCAGCCTTATGGTTGTAGTTTTTATAGCAACTTTAATATTTGTAAAGGAAGATTTTAAACGTTCAGATAAGAAGGTTATGAGTGCTAAAGAGATCTGGAGCATCTTGCCCGATAAAGGTATACTAATAACAATGTTTATAACTGCTTTTGTTCTGCAATTAGCACTTTACTCAATAGAGCCAATAGTTACAGTTTATATTAAGCAGTTGTCACATGATGGTTCTCATGTGGCATTGATTTCTGGTTTAGCATTTTCTGCTTCAGGACTTGCAAGTATAATTTCTGCACCTAGGCTTGGAAGACTTTCTGATAAAATAGGAGCACGAAAAGTTATATTGGGCTCACTTATTGCTGCTGGAGTGTTTTTTATACCACAAGCATTTGTAAAGAGTCCATGGCAGCTTATGGGGCTTAGATTCTTATTAGGTCTTGCTACAGCTGGGTTAATACCATCTGTTAATACCTTGGTAAAAAAATTATCTCCAGAAGCTGTTACAGGAAGAATATTTGGTTATAGTATGTCAGCTCAATACTTAGGAACATTTGCTGGATCGGTATTTGGCGGACAAATATCCTCGCATTTTGGAATAAGAAGTGTGTTTTTTGTTACTAGTACCCTATTGTTATTAAATGCGTTATGGGTTTATGAAACGGTGTATAAAAGGTTGGCTAAAGAATATAACAATAAATACTTACCAAAATGCAGTTAAAGATAAAAAGAGATAAATATAATTTAATAATTAGATGAAGATGGTGATTATATGGATTTTAAGCAGCTTAATGCCTTTGTGACCATAAGTAAGCTCCATAGTTTTACAGGAGCAGCGAATATGCTTGGTTATGCTCAATCAACTATAACCAATCAAATTAAACTTCTTGAAGAAGAACTTGGTGTGAGGCTTTTTGAGAGAATAGGAAAAAATGTAACAATGACTCATGAAGGAAAAAGGCTTTTACCATATGCTAAGCAAATGTTAAAGCTATCCTATGAAATTAAAAATGTAGCAGTTAATGATGAAAAACCAACAGGTACATTGACTATTGGAGCGGCAGAATCCTTGTGTGTAATTAGACTTCCAGAAATACTAAAAGAATATAGGAGACTTTATCCGGAAGTTGAAGTATCTTTAAAATTCGGAAGTTGTGCCGATTTTAGACATTTTTTAAAGAACAACATAATTGATGTGGCCTTTTCTCTAGGCACTAAAATAGATTCAGAAGATTTTATATCAGAGGTTGAATTTGATGAGGAAATGGTGCTTTTAGCCTATCCTGGTCACCATTTAATAGGTAAAGATGAGGTGTTTCCCAAGGATATTGAAAACGAACCTCTTATACTAACAGAAACAGGCTGTAGTTATAGAGCAGCATTTGAAAATATTTTAAATGAGTACAATATAAAACCTAATCTTGTCCTTGAAACTGGAAGTGTTCAGGCTATAAAACAATTTACCATGAGTGGACTTGGAATAACACTGCTTCCTAAAGTATCGGTTAAGGATGAACTTGAGAGTGGAAGAATGATTGCACTTAATTGGGCAGGCCCTGAATTTGGAATTATATCTCAAATTTTATATCACAAAGATAAATGGATATCGCCAGCTCTAAATGCGTTTCTTAAACTTTCAAAGGATATAATAGGCAAAAATATTTAATGCATAGCATAGATGAACAACTTGAAACATAGAAATTATAATACACACTAAAATTAAAATGAAATTTATATAAAGAAATTTAAAGTATAAAAAAGACAGGCAAACTCCCATTATGGGGCGAATGTCTGTCGCGGTACCACCCAAATTATTACTTATGATTATAACGGCATTACCGGCACAACTTACTCTAAATAATTTCAGTCTGCAACTCTGGAGTGATTTTCAACAAACTTTAGCTTATGGGTTCCCACCAAACTCCCATTCTCTGAAAGCATATGTTTGCTTACTTGTCTCCGTCATCGTTTTTGTGTTTGCAATTACTATAATATAAAAAGTTTTTTATGTCAACAGAGAAAATTAAATAAATTTAATGCAAACTATGGAAAAATTCAATTAATTTAAAATTATATAAGATATAATCGTTTTCTTATTTTAAAAATGTTAATAAATACAATTAAAAACTTTCAAAATAATAATTTTTTGCTTAAAATTATGCTTTTTTTATACGTTTTTTTTGAATATAATGTAGAAAAAATAATTTTAGAAAAATAATAAAAAACTATTGACATTATACAACTATGGTATTATCATCATGTCATACACTAAAATTTGTTAAGTTGAAATTGAATTTATTATAGAGAAATAATTAAGGGTAAAATGAAAGATTATGTTCTGAGATTTTTGCAATTATCTAAGTAATCTTGTAATTTATCTTTGTTTTTATACCACAAAATATGAGCACATCTATTATTATTGCTTTAAGTAAAAGTTTGGGTGGTACCGCGCAGTTAAGATTCTCGCCCCAAGGAGAGAGTTTTGGCTGTTTTTTTATGCAATTTTTTAAAAGAGAGCTATTATATTGCAAAAAGTAATCATAATATTCAAAACAATCACAAAAAATTTAATATTCAAGAGGAGGATATATAATGAAAAGCGATTCTGTTAAAAGGGGAGTTAAAGCGGCTCCAGCAAGAGCATTAATGTATGGAATGGGGTATACCAAGGAGGAAATTGACAAACCGCTTATAGGTATTGTAAATTCTCAAAATGAGGTAGTTGCGGGTCATATGCATTTAGATGAAATTGCTAAAGCTGCAAAACTTGGAGTAGCTATGTCAGGAGGGACGCCTATGGAATTTCCAGCTATTGCAGTTTGTGATGGAATTGCCATGGGACATATAGGAATGAAGTATTCACTTGCCAGCAGAGAGCTTATAGCTGATTCTATAGAAGCTATGGCGATGGCCCATGGTTTTGATGGACTAGTTTTAATTCCTAATTGCGATAAAATTGTTCCAGGAATGCTTATGGCCGCTGCAAGACTAAATATTCCTGCAGTAGTAGTTAGTGGAGGACCTATGAGATCAGGAAAATTAAAAAATAAAACTTTAGATTTTAGTACATGTATAGAGATGGTTGGAACTTGTAGTGATGGAAAGATAACAGAGGAGGAACTTGAAGAAGAGACTAAAAGATCATGTCCAGGATGTGGTTCATGTTCAGGACTTTTTACAGCAAACAGTATGAATTGCCTTACAGAAGTTCTTGGAATGGGATTGCCTTTAAATGGCTCAGCTTTAGCACAAACTGGGGAGAGAAATCAACTTGCAAAATATGCTGGCATGTACGTAATGGATTGTGTTAAAAACAATAGACGACCAAGGGATATAATGACATTAAAAGCTTTTGAAAATGCTATAACAGTTGATATGTCCATGGCAGGCTCTACTAACACGGTGCTTCATCTTCCAGCAATAGCTCATGAAGCAGAAATTGAACTTAATTTAGATTTATTTGATGAAATAAGTAGAAGAACACCATGTTTAACTAAGCTAAGTCCAAGTGGAAAACATCATATGGAGGATTTGCATATGGCAGGTGGAATACCAGCCCTTATGAATGAACTTTGTAAGAAAAATCTAATTAATAAAGAATGTATGACAATTACGGGGAAAACCGTTGGGCAAACTGTGGAAAATTATAAAGTAGAGGACTATGAGGTCATAAGAAGTGTTGATAATCCTTATAGTAACAAAGGTGGAATTGCAATATTGAGGGGGAATATTGCAGTTGATGGCTGTGTTGTTAAGGAATCTGCTGTGGCAAAGGAAATGCTTGTACATGAGGGTCCTGCAAGAGTATTCAATTCAGAAGAAGAAGCTGTTGATGCTATATTTGGAGACAGAATAAATAAAGGGGATGTTGTAGTAATAAGATATGAAGGACCAAAGGGAGGTCCAGGAATGAGAGAAATGCTTTCACCAACATCAGCCATAGCAGGAATGGGACTTGATAAAGATGTAGCCCTTATTACAGATGGTAGATTTTCAGGCGCCACAAGAGGAGCAGCTATTGGACATGTATCACCGGAAGCTATGGAAGGTGGATTAATAGGTCTTGTAGAAGAAGGAGATACGCTCTTTATAGATATACCAAATAAAAAACTTGAATTAAAAGTAAGTGAAGATGAATTGAAAAAAAGAAAGCTGAATCATGTAAATCCAGAACCTAAAATCAAAAGTGGGTATTTATCTAGATATGCAAAGCTAGTTACATCTGCTAATACTGGGGCAGTACTAAAATAAGAAATGTTTTATAGAAAGAGGGCTAATTAAGTGATAGAAAAGATAAGTAAATTATGTAATAAGTATTTTGCACTTTTAGTAATTTTAGTTGCAGCAATAGGACTATTTAGACCTAGTACATTTTTGTGGGTAGTTCCAAAAGTATCGCTGCTTCTTGGAATTATAATGTTTGGCATGGGTATGACTCTTAAAAAAGAAGATTTTAAGGAAGTTTTTACAAGACCGAAAGATGTGCTCATTGGCGTAGTAGCACATTATATCATAATGCCGTGCATCGCATATCTTTTATGCGTTGCATTAAGACTTCCAAAAGAGATTGCTGTTGGAGTAATACTTGTTGGATGTTGTCCAAGTGGTACTGCTTCAAATGTAATGTGCTTTATTGCAGGGGGAGATCTAGCACTTTCGGTATGTATAAGTTCGGTTTCAACACTTTTAGCACCACTGTTTACACCTCTTTTAATACTTTTGTTAGCTGGAAAATGGGTATCGATACCAGTATTGGAACTATTTATTGATATTGCAAAAATAGTTATATTGCCAATTGTTCTTGGTGTAGTAGTAAATAAGGTTGCAGGAAATGCTTCTAAAGAAATAGTAAAGTTTCTTCCTATAGTATCTGTGGTTGCTATAGTTTTAATAGTTGGAGGAGTTGTGGGGGCCAATTCTAAAAAACTTATAACAACAGCAGCAATTTCAATAGGAGCAGTCGTACTTCACAATTTATTTGGTTTCTTATTTGGATATCTGGCAGCTAAAGTAATGAAAATGGATGAGGCTAAAAGAAGAGCAGTTGCTTTTGAAGTTGGAATGCAAAATTCAGCATTAGGAGTATCCTTAGCTATGAGCTTCTTTTCACCATTATCCGCTATTCCAGCAGCAATATTCAGTGTTTGGCATAATATTTCGGGACCAACTTTGGCTAGTTTTTGGGCAAATAAGCAAGTTTTCAATAATGTTGAAAATACAAATGAAAAAATAATAGAATAAAGAATATAATAATGTTATATAACTAAGTAAAGGATTTGACATGCAGTGCATTGTTAAATCCTTTACCATTTGTTGATTTAGTTAGCCAATTTAATTCTTTTCTATATCCGCTTTCCCTATAGGATATGATACCATACATAGTCAACAGGAATTTTTTCTGCTATGTGGTTTTAAATAAAGGCTTCTTTTTTGATTGCATAATTTATAATTAATTAGTTCTTGGAGTTTTGTATGTATATTCAGCTCACAAACAGTTAATGCATTATGGGTTAATGGTAGTATCCGTGTAACCAGTGACAAAGTAGGAATAAAAAAGCCGCACTACCTTTTGAGTTAGTACGTCTAGTTAGAATGTTATGATTTAATTTACTTAAATTTTTCTATTCACTATTAATAAATTTATCTAAAGATTGTTTTTAATATTTTCCTACTGGTGCTAAATAGATAACAAATTCTTCGTCATCATCAAGTTTTAAAAATTTATCCATATCTTTTTGCATATATGAAGCAATTGCACATGTACCAAGTCCAATACTTTCACAGGTAAGATATAAATTTTGACACATATGACCTGCGTCTAGTAATATAGCCTTATGTGCACTTATATTATATTCCCATTCTGAACGATAAGGGACACAACTCCATATAAATATTACCGCACCTTGTCCAATGAATTTTTGCCCAAATGTGTACTTGTTTAACTTTTCCATGTAATCTTAATCATAGAACAAGAAGATTAATTGATTTGTCAAGGATAGGAAACGGTAAATACCTTTTTCTATTCCGTCTACATTATTAATAACTAAATATGTTTTAAATGGGTGTCTTCCTTCTACTTCGTCTCTTTTTTATGCAGTTATAACTATCTCTATCTTTTATCAACAATTCATTTATTGAAGGTAAATTAATGATACTATCACTTTTATCTATGTTTTTTTTGTATTTGTGGATGTGGTATCTTTTTTTCCCTATCTGAAATATTGTCAGTTAACCCTATATTTGATTTTAAAAAATCTCTATAAGTATTTATTTCACTCATCTCTACACCTCTTATGTTTAAATTATTTTCAATACCTACGTTAAATCGTATTATTCTACCATTCCCAATTAATTATATCACTTATTATAGCATATTTATTTTACTAATTTCTTTTACACCATTTATGTTAAACATGTTGTGGTTGCGTAGTAATTGAACATTTGTTATCACCAAGTTAACCCAAGCTCATCACAACGAGCATCACCTTCAGTAAAACAGTTTTTCAGCTCAGCTTATTGAGACACTACAAAGTGGAGGAAAACCGACAATGTTAGGGCGTGCAATTGGAGGATTAGGACGTATTTATAAAACTCAGCATAATCTTACATATATTGATGACGAAACTTATAGGCGTAAGATTCTAACTCAATTAAATCGTGGTGAATCACGTCATAGCCTTGCAAGCGCTGTATTCTATGGTAAAAAAGGAGAACTTCATCAAGCATATAGAGAAGGACAAGAAGATCAATTAGGTGCATTGGGACTTATTGTTAATGCTATAGTTGTGTGGAATACACGTTATATTGAAACAGCCATTGATTCTTTGAAAATTACTGGTTACGATATAAGTGATGTTGATATACAAAAATTATCACCATTAGGTTACGAATATATTAATATTATGGGTATATATTACCTTAATTTACCAGCGGAAATTAAGAATGGTAAATTAAGAACATTATTACTCTAAATATATTTTAAACATATTCCTTAAAAATGAAAAAGGTAGGATTTGAGTCACACTATAAGAAATATAAGACATAACTGAATCTAAAATTATATTACCTCAACTCTACAAATTGGAACTTATGACACTTATTTATGAGATGACGCAATACGAACTGCCGCAGCCATCCCACCATCACCATACGATGGATGATCTATAAAATCATCTGATACTTTGCTTAGAGTATGTTTTATAGTTATCGTATGGAGAATTTCACTTTCCCATCCGTAAAGCCTTGATATAGATGTGGATTCAATACCCAGTATCGCTTCAGTTACATGCTCACGATATGCATTGATATGTTTTTCAATAATAAAGCGCATGAGATCAAGTCGCTTCGACATGCTTTTTACATTTGACGAGTCAGGTGCAGTACGATAGTCTATTAACGGTCTTTCGACAATTCCAATATATGTATCTGGCATAGTTTCCAACATACTTAAAAAGAAATCCCAGTCCTCAAAACCGGAGCACATGGACTCATCATAGCCACCACACTGTTTCCATACTTCACGCCGAAGGATATGTGTTGCCGGGCAACAATTACGTGCGAGAAATGCAGCTATGTTACCTCCGCACGGACAAACTGTTGCATCAAGAACTCCGAAAGTATGCATCCAAGATGAGGCTGCAATCATAGATGGATTATTGCGCAATATGTGGCTAACCTGCTCAATATACGAGGGTTCAAGTCTATCATCTCCATCAAGTACCAACACCATTGGTGTTTGTGCCCTACGAATGCCAGTATTTCTTGCAGCAGATACTCCGCCGTTTGGCTGCTGCAGTACTGTTACTGGAACGGATATGTTGGAATCCAATTTGATATTATTCAATATATTGATGGAGTTCTCATCCGTTGATCCATCATCCACTATGATAATTCTTGCTGGTAGTGTTGTTTGGTTGCACAAAGAACGAACTGCTTCAAGAATCATAGAACCCTGATTAAAACTAGTAATAACTGCTTCGACATCTTTGCTAATATAATGCTTATCATTATTTATATCCACTATAATATCCTCCCTAAATTACTATTTGTCTATGTATTATATTAATAATTTTTACTTTACCATTTTTTACAATTACGATGTAAGCATATAGATAATAATATCATTTTTTACTATAATTTAAAATGAAATCTTGCATATTAATATGTATATAAACTATCCTAAATTAGATTGTAAATAAACTTCTTTTTTTGTTCTCCTGTGATTCCAACATATCTTAAAGTTTGTGATTTTGAAGAATGATTAAATATAGAAAAACTACTCTAATGTTTTAATTTGTTAGAGTAGTTTTCCACTTTTTTAGCACAGTAGTAATTTCCTTCAATAATAAATTGATAGTGTCTTGTGCTTCACATATTAAATTATCAAATCTTTCTTCTACACCTAAAATTCCGTAGTTACGGAAGAATTTTTTCCTTGCACTACCGTGGGAGCGAAGTATTGTTACTTCGTGGTTAGGTACCCTTGGGCTTTTAAAAGTTCAGCAGTTAATACTCCGCCGCCAGCCGCTCCACGTAAAGTATTGTGTGATAGGCAGACAAATTTATAGTCATATACCTTGTCTTCTCTAAGTCTTCCCATAGTTATTCCCATTCCATGTTCAAAATCACGATCTAGTTTAGTCTGAGGTCTATTGTCTTCAGTAAAGTAGTGTAAAAACTTCTTTGGAGCACTTGGAAGATTAGTCACTATTTCTGAAGCTTTATAATTTTCCCAGGCAGACAGTATTTCTTCCTTTGAAGGCTTTTTTTCAAAGCTCACAAAAACAGCAGCTAGATGTCCATCAGATATAGGAACTCTTATGCATTGAGTTGTTATAATTGGACTTTCAGCGTTTACAATCTCATTATTTTCAATTTTACCCCATATCTTTAGAGGTTCATTTTCACTTTTTTCTTCTTCGCCGCCTATAAAAGGTATTACATTGTCAACTATTTCAGGAAAGTCATTAAAGGTTTTACCAGCACCTGATATTGCTTGATAAGTACACGCAAGTATTACTTTAGGTTTATACTGAAGTAGTGCACTTATTGGTGGAACATAACTTTGTATTGAACAGTTTGGTTTAACTGCAATAAAGCCTCTTTTTGTTCCAAGACGCTTTTTTTGAGTTTCAATTATCGCTGTGTGATCTCCATTTATTTCTGGTATAACCATAGGAACATCTTTGGCATATCTATTAGCTGAATTATTTGAAATTACTGGTGTTTCATGCTTTGCATATGCTTCTTCTAGTTTTCTTGTTTCTTCTTTATTTAATGAAATTGCGCAAAATACAAAATCTACGTCACTGCATATTTCGTCAATGCTTAAAGCATCTTTAACCACCAACTTCTTTACACTTTCAGGTATAGGTTCATTCATCTTCCATCTATTTTTAACCGCCTCTTCATAAGTTAGACCAGCAGATTTTTTACTTGCAGCAATGACAGTAACCTCAAACCAAGGATGGTCTTTTAAAAGGCATGCAAATCTTTGTCCTACCATGCCTGTACCGCCTATTAATCCCACTTTCAATTTATTCATAATAGCACCTTCCCTTATAGGGTTATCGACTTAACTATTAATTTATGCGTGTCTCATAGTGCTTTGAAACATGTATAAATTAAGTCTTAGTACGATAATCCTTAATTAATATTTCTTATATATTTATGGTATCATATAAGATTAAATTAGTAAAATTGATAATTTTAATAAGAATAATCAATATTTTTGATTGATAGTTTATAGTACATAAAAGGTACTACAAGTTCTGCAACTTTCGATATGATTTTTATTCCTCCAAGTGTTTAGTAAAAATAAAATTATAATTAAATTTCATTTTTTATATTTTAAATATATTATATAATGAATTATAATAATTATAAAAAACATGAAGTGGGTGCTTTATGAACAGGAAGGAAAAATTAAGTGTACTATCAATATTAATTATTATAATGATAATTTTAATAACAAGGCAATCTTTATTGTTACACAGAGAAATTAGAAATATTAAGCCTCCCACGATGGAAAATAGGCAATTTGGAAATATGAGTATTTACAAGTGGATGACAGTAAAGAGGCTGGCAAAAAAGCATAATATAAAAGAAGAAAATATTTTTAAAGCTTTAGAAATTAAACCTGAAAAAGGTGATGAAGATATGCCAATTTGGAAGTTGTCGAAAAAATATAATAAAAATCCACAGCAAATTGAAGAAAATTTAATGAAGATAATTTCAAGACATAAGCCTACAGAAGGTAGAATATATGAGTAACTTTACGGAATTATTAATACAATATTTTAGAGATTATAATATATGGTTTTTGAGCATTTTAATGATACTTCAAGGGATTGGAGTTCCTATTGGAATGTCTATGTTAGTAATAGCTTGTGGAGCATTTGCATATGCTGGAGAATTTAATATAGTACTTATTGTATTAGAGGTATGGATTTTTGCGTGGATTGGTGATTGTGCGGGATATTTCTTATGGAAAATTATTGGATACAGGCTATTAATTAAGTTTCCTAGATTAAATAGTTATTTTGAACCCAAGATATTAAAAGCACGTAATTATTTGAATAAACATGGAAAATCAGCTGTTTTTTTTACGAGATTTTTAATTTCCCCTATGGGACCATTTGTGAATGCATCAGCTGGTATTGTAAATTATAGTGTAGCTGCGTTTAGTTTATTTGCCTTGCTTGGTGAATTTTTTTGGACGGGTATATATATTGGTCTTGGATACTGGTTTGGCGATTCATGGGAGAGCATAGTACCGTTGGTATCTCAGTTTGGTGAAATCATTACATATGCAGCTATTTTATCATTAATAGTGTATATGTTTATTAAAATTGTTAAAGGTAAAAATAAGAAATAGATTATGACTTAAAAGAATTTTTGTATTAAATAATTTTAATATATAGTACTTGAAAATCATTTTTATAAATGCTACTATACAGGTATGTAAAGGAGGAATTAACATGGAGAAAATTGCAAGTTTTACAGTCAATCATTTAAAATTAAAGCCTGGTGTTTATGTTTCAAGAAAAGACAAGTTTGGTGATGTTGTTATAACTACCTTTGATATAAGGATGACAAGTCCTAATGATGAGCCTGTTATGAATACAGCGGAAGTTCACACTATTGAACATTTAGGAGCAACATTTTTAAGAAATAGTAAGGAATATGCATCAAAAACTGTATATTTTGGACCAATGGGATGCAGAACAGGATTTTATTTGATTTTACATGGAGATTATAAATCCAGCGATATCGTGGATTTATTAAAAGAAATGTATAAGTTTATGGCAGATTTCGAAGGTGAAGTACCTGGGGCTGCTGCAAAAGACTGCGGAAATTATTTGGATATGAATTTATCAATGGCAAAATATTGGGGACATAAGTACTTAACTGAAGTTCTTGAAAATATATCAGAGGACAGACTTAACTACCCAGAATAAGAGATAATTATAGATAGATAAGCGTTAAGTTTTTAGATTTTTCGCAGCGTTAGTTATTTCAACTTTTTAGCTTATCTATCCATATCATGCTATGTTATTAATTGCTACATTTATTTCAAAAGGAAAATCGTAAACTTTCATTTCTATGCAGACTACTTTATCTGCATCTGTTGCAGCAGTAGAATCACCAACTATTCCAATATTTATTAGCACACTAGGGCTTTTTACGTATCTTTCTTTTATGGATAAATTTTCCTCTTTAAAATTAGTTATACCAAGTTGAATTAATGTACTTTTGCTAATACTAAGATAAGAACATATAGACAGGCTTTTCACTTCTAATTTGAAATATAAATTAGGAGCTGAGTTTTGTGAAATATGTTAAAGCAGATGCTGTTTTACCAGATACCTTAGTTAGGAAAATTCAAAAATATGTTCAAGGTGAATATATTTATATTCCTGCTGAATTAAAGAAAAGAAAAAAGTGGGGAGAAAACTCTGGAAACAGGCAATATATAAAGAATAGAAATGAAACCATAAAACGAAGATATAAAAATGGTGACAAAATTACTAAATTGGTAGAAGAGTTTTTTCTATCTGTTCACAGTATAAAAAAAATTATATATGACAAGAAGTAAGTAATTTTTGGATAGGTTAAATTTTTTTTTTAAAATACCTATCCTTTTTTTGTTTTTTGGTATTTTATATATATGAGGTGACTTTTCCATGGAAAATCAAATTACAATTAATAAGGAATTTATAGATAAACTTATAAATGAAAATTTAGAAAAAATCTTTGGCTTTGCAGTAAAGCGAACAGAAGACAGTGTAGAAGCAGAAGATTTAATGCAGGATATACTTTTAGAGGTCTATAAATCTTATGCAAAAATTAAACATTATGAAGGTAAGGAAGCTCTTTTGGGATGGCTTTGGACTGTAGCTAGGTATACATATTATAAGTGGCTTGCAAGAAAAAATAAAAATTCTGTTATATATATTGAAGGAATAGGGACAGAAAAATTAAAATCGCAAGTTAATATAGATGAAAAAATTATAAAAAATGAAGAATACAACTTCTTGCGAAGAGAAATAAGCCTACTTTCTAAAAGTTATAGGGAAGTAGTGGTAAGTTATTATGTTCATGATAAAAAATGTAGTGAAATAGCAGATGAAATGGACATACCAGTAACAACAGTAAAATGGAGGCTTCACGAAGCTAAAAAAATGTTAAAGGAGAAAATGAAAAAAATGAAGAATTATACAGAAAAAACCTATTCACCTGGAAGATTAACTGTTATCATACAAGGAACATTTATATCTCCATATTCAAATTTTTATTTAAAAGGTCAAATAAAAAGTTTACTTAAACAAAATATTCTTCTTTATGCAGCAAATAAGGCTGTAAGTATTGAAGATATAAGTATAGAGCTTGGAGTTCCGAGAGTGTACTTAGAAGAAGATATTGAAGCACTTGTAAGTGAAGATATTTTGAAAAAAGTAAGTAAGGATAAGTATAGAGTGAATTTTCTTATACTGTCAAAGGAGAGCCAGAGAGTAATAAAACCATTGTTAAAAGAATGTGCTGAGACTACATCTAAAAATATAGTAGAAATATTAAAAAAATATAATTTGAAATACGTACGGTATGAAAAAGATTTTAAGCGGTTTATGTGGATTATTTTCCCCAAAATGTTATCTGACTTTTTTGAAGAACAAACTATTTACAGTGAAATGCCTATGAGACCCCATGGAAATAAGTGGCGTATGCTTGGTTTTGAAGAAGAAATATTTAAGGAAGGACAAAGAGAATTTACAGTAAGCAAGTATCCTGGAATTGGATTATTAGAAGTTATAAATTATGAGGAAAATGCAAATGAAAAAATGCTTTCAGAAAAGGAAGGTAAACTTTATATTAAAGTTGTAAAAAATGACGTTCATATAAATATACTTAATAAGGATGAAGAAGAAACCGCATATAGGCTTTTAAATAAAAAAATAATTAAAAAGCAAGGAGAAAATTTAAAATCCAATGTAACTGTTTTTAGTAAAGAAGAATATGGAATGCTAAAAAAAGAAATTGAAGTAATAAAAAATATGATGGATGTAAATTTGTTTAAGAGAATATGGGGCAATGTATTAAATGAATTGTATAAGACATCAAAAACTATAGATAGAAAGGAAATCCAAGAAGATGCTTGCACACTTTTTGATATTTTACAAAAGTATGCTGTTGAATATTTAAAGAACAATGATTTGATAAGTGTCCCTAAAGATGAAAATGAATTTATGGATAATATTTATTTTGTTATAGAAAGAATTGATGAAAATGAATAAAAGTGATTTAAAGAGACTTATGTTAAGCTTAAAACCATATTATCTAATTATGTTTGTATCCAGCATAGTTTTACTTTGTGATGCAGTTATAAAAGTTGGAATTCAATATGGAATTCAGAAGATTATGGATGGTGTAGCTAATAAAAATAATAGTGTTTTTATTAACTATTTGTGCTTTTTAATAATATTAACTGTTGTGGGTATGTTTACGGCTTATTTTTCAAAATACCTTTCAGAAAAATTTTGCAACTTATTTAGCTATAATACTAAAAATAAGCTTATTTCACATGTGCAGAAGTTGCCGATCTATGTTTTGAAAAAATATTCTAGTGGAGATTTAATTTCAAGAGTAAACAATGATTTGCCAATCTTAATTCAATTTCTAAATGGAATTTTGCAGTTCTTATTTAATGTAGTACTAATAGTTTTAGCTTCAACTTACATGATTTACATTAGTCCTAAGCTTTATTTAGTTACCTTCATATTAATGCCGTTATCAACTGTAATTTATGACAAAATAAATAAACCAGCGCAAGCCTATTCAGCAAAATTAATGCAAGATTCCTCAAAGGTAAATAATATACTTCAAGATGTTGTTAATGGAAGGTATGTTTTAAAATCATTTAGACTTGAGAAAATATTTTCTGAAAAGTTTGAAGATATTTCAAAAAGTATAAAATTTAAAAGGCTTAAAGTTGATAAATTAAATGCATATTTAACACCAATTTTTTTAATAGTTAAGTTAGCACCCCAGTTAATATATATAACTTATGGAGGTTACCTTGCTATTCATGGAGAAATGTCAGTTGGAGGTCTTTTTGCATTTTCTACTCTTGTTTTTTATGTTGCAGGGCCAGTAGAAATTATTTTAAACTTTATAGGAAGTGCAAGACAATCTATTCCAGCAGTAAGCAGGATATTTGAAATTATGGATTTAAAAGTGGAAGAAAATAATAAAAAGGATATAGAAGTTAATTTTCAAAGTGATCCAATTGAATTTGAAAATGCAGTATTTTCTTATGATGGGAAGAATAATATTTTTCAAAATATTTCATTTAAAGCTCCCAAATCAAGTTATACAGCTTTAGTTGGAAGCAGTGGAATTGGCAAAAGTACAATATTAAAGCTTATATGTGGTTTTTACAATTTAAGCAGCGGAAAAATAAGGATATTTGGAAATGACATTAGAGACGTAAACCTTAAGAGTGTAAGAAAATTTATAACTTATATGTCACAGGAAAGTTATCTTTATCCTATTACAATCTCTGAGAATATAGCTGTGGGAAAAGAAAATGCTTCTATGGAGGAAATAATATGTGCGGCTAAACTTGCAAATGCTCATGAATTTATAGAAAAATTACCAAATGGTTATGATACTTTAATTGGAGAAGGGGGAGGCGGAATTTCTGGTGGGCAATGTCAGAGAATTGCTTTAGCACGCATGATACTTAAAGATGCTCCAATAGTACTTTTAGACGAACCAACGGCAGCACTAGATGCTAAGGCAGAAGCAATATTAAGTGAAAGCTTAGAAAAAATAACTAAGAATAAAACTATAATAGTTGTGGCACATAAATTAGCAACTATAAAAAATGCTTCAAACATAATTGTATTTGATAAAAATGGCATTATAGAAATGGGAACTCATAGAAAATTAATGGAAAATAAGGGAATATATAAAAGATTATATGAAAGTAGTTTTGGTGCAGATAAGGGAGACTTAGCAATATGATAAATAGTGAATTAAATCAAATTTTATCTCTTATGGGAAAAAGAAAAAAACTATATGTTTTTTCAATGATAGTGGAAAATGCAGTGACTTCCATTTGTTTTAATTTAATAATTGCTTTTATTACTCAAGATGTATTTAATGGCATTATATATGGTAAAATGGGATTAGTAAGAGAGGCTTTATTACTTGCAGCTTTCTCCTTTGTTATAGGAATAATAATAGATCCTATTGCTTCTTACATTAGACATTTGTGTATTAGAAAAACTATGTATGAAGTAAGAAATTCAGCTTTTAATAAATTAGAAAAAATTAAAATTAGTGAATTTGATAAAGAGCACAGTGGAAAATTTATTTCAATTTTAACTAATGATATTAATAATATTGAAGATGCATATGTGACTCAGATAAGATTGCTTTTTTTTGCAGTAATACATAGTTTTACTGCACTTTCAATTATATTTTATATGCAGTGGCAGTTAGCACTAATTATAATTACATTTGGAATTGCTACAATAGTAGTGAACAAATTATTATCACTAAAAATCAGTTTGTTAAATGATAATATGCAAAAAATAATTGGGAAAATTACAGAAAGAATAATAGATTTAATAAATAGCAGTGCGATTACAAAAATGTTTCTTAAGGAAAATAAGGTATATAGCTATTATAAAAAAGAAAGTGACAAGTGCTATGATGTTTCAATGAAGCTTACAAAATTTGATGCTTTATTTGAAGGTAGCAATGTATTTTTGTCAAGCTTTCAATATATGGGAGTTTTAGCTATTGCCCTTTACATTGTATATAAAGGCTATATTCTTGTTGGTACTGTTGCAGCAGTAGTACAGCTTATGGGAAATGCAAATTATGTGTTTCAAAGCATTGGAAATTTTATGAAGGACATTAAAAAGTCATCAGCTTCATTAAAAAGACTTAATGCTTTTATGGAGCTTAAGGAAGAAGCTTTGGAAGGAGAAGAAATATTATTAAATGAAAAAGATGAAAGTTTTGATATAGAGTTAAAAAATTTATATTTTGCTTATGAGGATAAATTAATATTAAATGGAGTGAATTTAGCAGCAAGAAAGGGAAAAATGACTGCCATTGTTGGGTCTAGTGGATGTGGTAAAAGTACTATAATAAAGCTTTTATTGGGTTTTTATAGTGCCGATAAGGGCAATATTTATATGCATTGTAGTGATTTGAGTTCAATTAGAGAAAAAATAGCTTACGTTCCACAAAATCCATATTTGTTTAATGCAACTATTGAAGAAAATATAGCTTATGGAAAAGAAGGAGCTTTAAAAGAAGAAATAATAAATGCAGCAAAAAAAGCAAATGCACATGATTTTATAATGAAGCTTTCAAAAGGCTATGGAACTGTAATTGAGAAAAATGGAGAAAATTTGTCAGGTGGACAAAAACAGCGTATAGCTTTAGCAAGAGCACTACTTAAAAATGCACCTATAATGCTTTTGGATGAACCAACTTCAGCTTTGGACACAGAATCGGAGAAATTAATTGTAGCTTCTCTTGATAAAGCCTGCAAAGATAAAACTTTAATTGTAATAGCTCATAGATTGCTTACAATTAAAAATGCAGATAAGATATATGTTATGGATAGTGGCAAGGTAGTTGAAGAGGGAACACATGAATTTCTTATGAAAAAACAATCGCAGTATAAAAAATTATATCAGCTTCAAATATAATAAAAAATCATCATTGAAAGATGCTTCTGTTCGTCTTTCAATGATGATTTTCATATTTAAATAATGGGGAAATTAATTAAATATGCTTAATCTTTTATTAAATAAACTTAAAACTCATAGGTTCAATCACTGATCCATTGATGATTTCTGATTGAAAACCAAAATTTATAATAACACTTATGCTTTTTTTATTATCATATCTTGTGATGATTAAAACTCTTTCTCCTAGACTGGTTAATTTCACCTTGCCGTCTTTGAAAACTTCATTCGTATTATTAATATTAGCTAGTTCTTTTATATTATTGTATATTTCCTTATTCCAGTTATATTTGTCCCAATCCATGCAGCCTCTGCAATAAGGGTCATTTTCACCTTTAAGACCTATCTCATCACCATAATAAATTAGGGGGATTCCTGGTAATGAAAATAAGAAGGCATAAAAAATTTTTTCTTTATTAATGTTATTTTGACATAAAGTATATATTCTTTCCGTATCATGGGAACCAGCTAAATTTACCATAGAATTTATGTTATCACCATACATGCTATATATAGTATTCCATTCATCAACAAACATTTTTGAAGTAATGCATTGGTTAACTACAGCTTTTTTAATAAGATCCCTTAGTAGATAGTTAGTAACCCCGTCGAAATATCTTGGAACGTAGTCTCCGCCATATCCCCAGATTTCTCCAATCAAATAAAGCTTGGTTTCTTCTCTTATTCTTTTTAGCAATGAAGGTTCAATTTCAAAGGGAACATCAAATCTTATTCCATCGATGCCTTTTCCTTCCCAAAATTTCACAATACTGATTATATAGTTTTGTACTTCTAGATTCTTAGTATTTAATTTTGGTAAAAATGATGCACCTCCACAGGCTTTATATGGCGGGGGAGTTGTTACTACAACAGGGTAATTAAGTATGTGATACCAATTGATGTATTTTGATTTCTCTTGATTAATTAGTATGTCCTTAAATGCGAAAAATTCAGTACTTGTATGATTAAAAACACCATCAATAATAATTTTTATATTTTTTTTATGACATTCCGTAACAAGATTCTCAAAGTCCTTTACTGTTCCAAATGAATCATCTATCTTAAAATAATCAGAAGTATCATATTTATGATTTGAGGGAGACTGAAAAATTGGATTTAAATATATAGCAGTAGCCCCTAAAGCTTTTATATAATCAAGCTTGCTGATAATTCCTTCTAAATCGCCGCCCATGAAACATTCTCTGTCAACTGGACTGTTCCATTTTTTTGAGTTTTGAGGATTATTTAATTCGTTACCATCGCAAAATCTGTCCGGAAATATTTGATATATTATGTCTCTTGTCATTCTTTAACTCCTCCAGTCATCATTCCTTCAATAAATTGTTTTTGACCCAATATAAACACAATAAATACAGGAAGTACTGAAGTTACTGTGCCGGCCATAAGGTAAGGCCATAGTGTGCCATATTTTCCTGAAAAATTTGCTATTCCTACTTGAACAGTGGTAAATTCAGGCCTTGTAGTTACTAATAGGGGCCATAAGAAATCATTCCATCCAAATAAGAAGGTAAATATTGCGAGAGAAGCTGTAGCTGGCTTTGCAAGCGGAAGAATTATTTTCCAGAATATATAAAACTTATTACAACCATCTATTTCTGCTGCTTCATCTAGTTCTTTAGGTATGGTTAAAAAATACTGCCTAAAAAGAAATATACCAAATGGACTAAATAGTCTTGGAATTATAAGCGCTCTGCGCGTGTCTATCCATCCTATTTTCTGAATTATATTGTAAAGAGGTATTATCTCAACATAAAATGGTATCATCATTGTACCTAAAAATAGATAAAATAGAAAGTTTTTGCCTTTAAAGTTTAATCTTGCAAATGGGTATGCTGCCATTGCGGAAATTATTATTGTACCAATCGTTATTGATATTGATACGATAAAACTATTTTTATAATAATTTAAAAATGGAGCAGATTGCCATGCTGTTATATAATTTTTTATTTCAAAATTCTGTGGTATCAAATAAGGAGGACTATAACTAGCTTTCAAGGGTTTTAATGAAGTAGTAATCATCCATAAAAAGGGCAGTATCATAATAAAAGCACCTAAAATTACAATAATATAAGTTAAAATACTACCAAATTTTTTCACTATAATTCTCCTCCTTTATTACTTATTTTAAATTGTACAATAGTAGCTATAAATATGAATAAGAATATAACCCATCCTACTGCAGAGGCATAACCAACATTTCCAGAAGCAAAACCTTCTCTATACATGTAAAGTCCAAGTACATCGCTTGCTCCAACAGGTCCGCCATTAGTCATGACATATACTTGATCAAAGACCTGAAAAGAATCAATAAAGCACATTATTATAAGAAGTAAAGTTGTCGGCTTTAACATAGGAATCGTAATATGTTTAAACTTTTCAAATTTTGTAGCACCATCAATGTCGGCAGATTCATATAAACTATTAGGAATACTTTGCATGGCAGATAAGTATATTACCATGTTATAACCTATTCGCTTCCATATTCCAACGAGTGAAATAGATATAATTACCCAAAAAGGATTTGTGAGCCATGGAATAGATGAAATATGAACATAGTTTAAAAATTTATTAACTATACCTTGAGATGGATCAAGCATATACTTCCATACAACGCCGGCAGCAGCAGTAGCAGTAATTACTGGTATAAAATAAGCGATTCTAAAAATAGATTTAAATTTCAGTTCTTTATTTAATAAATTTGCTAAAAACATACTTATTAATATACTTCCTAAAGTTACTAAGATTGTATAGATAATTGTAATAAATAGAGAATTATAAAAGTTTTTATTGGTAAAGATGTTAATATAATTTTTTATTCCTATAAATTCTTTGTCAATACTAAAACCATTCCACTTCATGGTGCTTAAATAAAATGAATACACTATGGGTATAACGCTAAATAGCATAAACAAGACTATTGCTGGTAACAAAAATGTGTAGGATACAAGATTCTGATTCTTACTTTTTCCCATAATATCACCTCAATCGGTATAAAAATATATTGATTTATTAAGATAATAAATATAAAATATTGTTTGAGAGTTATTTTTGCGCTATAACTCTCAAACGTAATTAATCTTTTTACTAATTATCCAATGCACTATTAACTGCTTTTTCGGCATTTGATAGTGCTTCTTTTACGCTTGCTTTGCCAAAATAAGCTTTTTCTATTTCTTTTGCAAAGTTTAATGATGCTGCAGGATACTGCATCATTGAAGGTCTGGCATGAGCATACTGCTGCTGTTCAACAAAAGGCATAAGTCTTGCATCTGTGCTTTTTACCCATTTTACATAGTCAGCATCCGCTGCTATTTCTTTACTTACAGGCATAAAGAATGTTTTTTCATCCCATTGAATTTGTGTTTTTTTGCTGGTCATATAAGCTATAAATTTTGCAGCAGCCTTATTTTCTTCAGAACTTTTATTAAAAGCAAATATTTGTTCACCACCCATATTCGTAGCGTTTTTTCCACCAGCTGGAGTAGGTATCATATCTGTACCAAAATCAAAATTTAAAGAGTCTTTCCATATTCCGACCATCCATGAACCATCCACTACCATAGCGCATTTACCTTTAGCAAAATCATCCCAAGAACCTACAGGTGCTAATTTTTTATTGATTAGGTTTACTAGAAAGCTTAATGATTTTTCACCTTTTTCATTATTAAAAGCGGCTTTGCCATTTTTAATAAAATCTGCCCCTGATTGCCATAAGTATGGCTGAAGCTGCCAGGTTAATCCTTCACCATTGTCACCTACTTGAGTGTAAAACTCGAAGCCATAAGTTCCAGGAATACTATTTGCTATTTTTTCAGAATAAGATTGAAGTTCATCCCAAGTTTTCGGTGCTTTGTTAGGGTCTAAACCAGCTTTTTTAAATAAGTCCTTATTATAAAATAAAGCAAGGTTGTTTGTGCTAACAGGAAGAGAATAAAGTTTACCATTTTCCTTTCCATATTCTAAAAGTGATGGATAAAAGCTTCCTACATTTATGTTGTTATCCTTTACATATTGGTCAAGCTGAAGTAAGGCACCAGATGATCTAAGTTTAGCCATTCCTGATATATCTGCTGCTGCTAATTCAGGAGTGGTTTTAGAGGTAATTGCCATTTGAAGTTTTGTCATAAGCTGATCATTAGGGATGAACACAGGTTTGACTTCTATATCTTTATTTTCTGAGTTAAATTTTTTTACAAGCTCATTTATTGCCTTACCATTATTTCCATCCCAGTAATGCCAAAACTCAACAACTGTTTTCCTATTACTTTTGCTTCTATCGGTTTTACTTGTAGATTTACATGCTGATAAACCAATTAAAGTGGCAGTACATAAAAACATAGATACTAATTTTATAGCTCTCTTTTTCATGATTTTCCTCCTTTTAGTGTTTTATAAAAAATTTTTTATATTATTAAATTGAAATCTTAATTTTACCATAGATAATCTCTTGAAATTTAAAGCTTTACGGAATTTACCTATATTTTAACTAAATAATTCGCCTCCTCTAGGTATTATTGTAAAATATAAGATATCAATTTATTTCAAAACCTTATGTTGAAGATCTTATATTTATAGATACAGGAACTTTTATACTTCTAGCATCATTTGAATTATCTTTTAGTTTTCTTAATATTTCATTTCCAGCCTGAATTCCAACTTCATATAAATCTGTTTCAATATTGGTGATTGGTGGTTCAACATATTCAGCTAAAGGATAGTTGTCAAAGGTAATAATTCCAATATCATTAGGAATTTTTTTCCCTAATTTCTTGCACTTTAACATGATTTTATATGCATATATATTATCAATACAAATTATTGAATCTACATTGCTAAAGGATTCATTTGGGACAATGGGAATCAATCCCTTTTCTTTAATGTATTTTTTATATCCTATATATCTGTCATTAGCAAAAATTTTATTTGGATCAATACCTGCAAATGCAATTTTTTTGTATCCCTTTTCATACAAATGCTGTGCACATATATACCCAGCATTAAAGTTATCTATATCCACACTGCTTATATTATATTTTTTGTCAAGTTTACCTATTGCAACTATTGGAAGTTTATATTTCTCTATGTTATCTAAATAATTAGATACTATTAAATGGTTTTGAAGAATTAATCCATCGACCATTTTACCATGAAGTACATTTTCAACTGCTAATTTTCCATTTTGTCTTGTATTTTTTCCTAGTAAAAGAAGATTATAACCACCTTCATAAACACTTTTTTCTATGCCTCTAAAAACCTCATATATGAAAGGATTAGCATATACTTTATCCATTGTATTGTCCATTATTAATCCTATGGTATGCGTTGAATAGGTAGCAAGCCCACGAGCTAAATTACTTGGATAATAATTTAATTTATTAATTGCAGCTAAGACCTTTTGTTTAGTTTCATTAGATACTAAGGGACTATTATTTATAACTCTAGATACTGTTGTAGTACCAACTCCAGCCATTTTTGCAACATCATTTATGGTAGCCATTAAAAGACCTCCTTATGCTATGGTAGCGCTTCCAATAATATTGTATTATATTTTTAAATTTATGTAAAATAATTTTTTGTTTGATTTTATAAAAATTAAGTTGCTTAAGTACCGTATTCTTAGTTTTGCTTCAATTATCTTTAAATTAGCTTGTTGCGATAGTTAATTCTATAGTGAAACTAGCTCAACTATAAACTATATATTCACCATAATCCCTTGAAAATTGGTGGTTTGGTACAAATAAACTTTAAAATTGCAATCTCCAAATTTATCCTGATAAACTGGAATTTGTCGAGCACTATAGTGAAGGGTTTTAACT
>NZ_JAJNKE010000014.1:22028-86523 GCF_021043395.1 Clostridium guangxiense | reverse complement strand
AAGACTTCTTGGCAATTACCTTGACTGGACTTTCACCAGTTAGTATAGTCCAGCTTAGCTGGACGCACGAGCATTTTCTCAGCGAGTTATTAAAATATCTTAGTATTTTATGATTTTTGAACCTTAGATTTATAGGACTTTTTTAACGCGACGAAGCATTGTTACTTCGCATTTTTTTAATTGGTTAGCATATTGTTTATCTCCCTTTGTAAAATTAAAAGAGCTGTATCTAAATCTTCTTTTCCATTTATTATATTATTGATATCATTGTCTGCTTTAATCATAACAGAGTTATATTTTTTAAATTTAGGAGTAACCGCTGCACTTTCCATAATATTGTCAAGAATTTTCATATTTAAAGAACTTTCTGAAGGCATGCTTTTATTTATTTCCGCAATATTCTTGGGAGATTCTATTACACTTTTTATTGGTGAAATCCCCTCAGAATATTTAAAAACATTTCTCTGCGTTTCTTCATCATAGGTCAATGACTTTAAAAATTCCCAGGAAAGCTTTTCGTGCTTTGTGCGGCTGCTTATTCCCATAAGTAAAGTATTCAATTGTGAAACACTTTTTCCATTTGGACCAGACGGTAATTTAATGCAATCCCATTCAAAATTGGAATATCTTTTTATGCTCCATGGATATGGTTTATAGGTTCTATATTCTGAAAATGACAGTGGACGAAACGCTACCTTCCCCTTATCAAATATCTGTGAGGTAACCTGATAACCATTGTCTAAGGAGTTCAACTTTTTAACGAAATTTACAGCTTGATCCACCTTTTCATCTCCAAAATATGATTCCGTTCCAGCATCATTAAATAGCTTTATTCCATTAGAATATACCGCATCCTGCCATGTATAATCGTAAAATCCAAATTGATCTATAACTCCATCTCTATCTGTGTCTTTCGTGACTCTTTCACAAATATTATAAAAATCATTCCATGTCCAATTATTATTTGGAACAGGAATACCTTCCTTATCTAAAAGTGTTTTATTTACAAGCATTAACGTTGGTACACTTTCATAAGGAAGTGCAAATTGACTCTTATGATATTTGCCAGATTCATAAGCTGCTTTATAATACTTGCTACTATTAAAATATTTGTCCTTTTTAATTAGCTTATCTAGATTTTTTAATGCTCCTGTTGAAGAAAATACATTAAAATCATCTGGTAATACCATAAATACATCAGGTTCTTTCCCTAAAAGTATTTTTTGTGAAAGCCACTCAGAAAAGTCTTCTTTTAATATTCCACTTGAATATTTTATTTTTACACCCGGATGACTTTTTTCAAACTTTAGTATGGCATCATTTAAAATTTTATAGGTATTTTCACTAGGAGTATTCCAACTTCCAGAGAATATTCCAACAGTTAATACTACATTCTTTCTTGCCATCCACAACTTTGTAAAAACAAAAAAACTTCCTACTATAATTAAAACAACTATCGTTATAAATTTTTTATGTTTTTTTAAATTCATTTTTTTGTCACCATTTTTCTTATAACTCCAGTCTGAACTGCCCAAATAGCCAATTGTGTTCTATCTCTAAAATTAAGCTTATTTAATATATTGCTTAAATAATTTCTAACAGTTCCTTCAGATAGACTGAGTTTTTTTGAAATTTCTTTATTGGATAAACCAAAACCAACACACGTTATTATATTCCATTCTGTATCACATATATCATCTACATTCTTTTTAGCACCAGCCTGAATAGAAACGTCTCCTTGAGCCATTTGAGAAAATAACTTAAATACCTTAGCCGTTATATCTGGATTAATCATTGCTCCTCCATTTACAACAGTGTGAATTGCCTTTACAAGTTCATCCATCGAAACACCCTTAAGCAGATATCCACTAGCTCCATATTTTAAAGCATTAAATATATATTCATCATCATCAAAAGTAGTAAGCACTATAATTTTAATGTTAGGATAAGATTCTTTTATAATTTTTGTACATTGAACTCCATCCATTTCTGGCATACGTACATCCATTAATATTACATCAGATTTACACTTACGGACTGATTCAACTACTTCGTTTCCGTTACATACCGTTCCCACAATTTCAATATCTTTATTTGCACTTAAAACAATTTTTAAGCTTTGCCTAATTAGCTCCTGATCATCAGCAATTAACACTTTAATCACTTTCATCGCCCCATCTAATTGGAATATTTACAGTTATCCAAAAACTATCACTGCCATTATATTCTACAGTGCCATTTAGCAACTTAACTCTTTCTTCTATATGTCTTAATCCAAAACCTTCTTTTATATTAGCACATCCCCTGCCGTTATCTCTTATTGTTATGTTTAATTGCTTATCCCTCCTTTTCATACTTATATAAATTTCTGTAGCTTGTCCATGACGGATTGCATTTGTTATTCCCTCTTGTATAATTCTATAAATAGTGTCTTCTTCATCATGACCAAATTTCAATAATTTTACATTAGTATTAAAAAAAACTTTTGTTTTTGTAACCTTACTTATCTGCAAAATCATATTGTTTAACGCATCTTCTAAACCAGAACTTTCAAGTGCATCTGGTCTAAGTTTTTTTACGGAACGCCTTACATCTTTAATAGCTTGTCTTGCTACATCTGCAATTACATTTAACTGTTTTTTAGTTGCTTCTGTAGACATATCTATTGTTGTTAAACAAGCATCAATTCCTACTGATATCCCTGTAAGTGCATGTCCTAATGTATCATGAATCTCCCTAGCTAGACGATTACGTTCTCTGGTTTCAGCCATTGATTCTATCTTTACAGCATACTGCTTTAGCTGTACATTCATGACCTCTAATTTTTCATTAGCTAAATTTAATCTTTTGTTCAATGAAATAATCTTTTCATTTTCCCTCATCTGAACTTGAATAAGCACAATCATATACAATATAAATACTATGATATTTATAGAATTCAATATGCTTTTTATCTCCATTAAATAGCTTCGCATATTAGCATTATAATAAAATAGAAAACTTTGAAAAGAAACCATCTTTATTTTAAGTGATATAAAATCATAAACGCTAAGTATATATATAATTATCATAAGAACCAAAAATATAATTTTATTGCTCTTATCTTTGGTATTTGTCACCAAATCAGCAATAATAAATAGCATAATTCCGTTATAACTCATATTTAATGCTGTCATTATTACAATACTTAAAAAAATCTCACACAATAATAGAACAGCTATTTTCCACTTTTTTAGGGAATTTACACATTTCTTTTTTACTGTAACTAATGAAATTAGTATTATATAAGATCCTATAGAAACTATAGTTATATTCTGTGGTTTCCAGGGTATAACTGTGATTTGGTCAAAAAAATCCCTTGCCATAAATTCCGAACTAATTTTATATAAAGTTATAGTCATGATTTTTGAGATAAAAATTACGATGGTAAAATTTATAAAAATCATAAATAAGTTAATATACTTTAAATTTCTATTTGATTCCATAATTCATCTTCCATCCATTACTTCCATCCACTTATTTCATACTGTAGAACATTTTCTCTTGATATTAAAGTTATCGGAACAATTACATCCTTTTTTAGCCTTTTTCCTTTTAAAATGTCATAAGCTTTCTTAGCAGCTATATTGCCAATTTTATTAGGAAACTGAGCAGAAGTAGCAGTCATACATCCATCATGAATCATGGTCTTAGCTTCAGGTGAACCATCTACTCCAAATACCATAACCTTACCTAATAGCCCATTTTCTTTAAGTGCTGCTAGTGCACCAAGAGCACTTGGATCATTTAATGCCATAATTGCATCTATATTTGGATGCTTTTTAATCAAATTATCCACTAAAGGCATAGCCTTATCCAGTTGTCCTTCACTATCTCCAGCAGCAACTATTTTATATTGTTTATTAGCACCGATAGCATCTACAAATCCTTTGATTCTATCAATACCAGATTTTGCTTCCGAGTGTTCAATTAACATAATATTAGCTTTTGGCTTTAATTTCATAAGATATTTTGCACATTGAACTCCAGCATCATAATTATCCGATATTACCGTACACGCAACAAGCTTATTATCATAAACAGGTGTATCAACAACAATAACAGGTATCCCCGCATTTTTAGCGGCTACCAACGCTGGCTTTACTTGTTTCCAATCCACAGGATTTATAAAAATAGCATTAACTTTTAATTTAATAAATTCATAAATCTGCTGCATTTGCTTGTCCTTATCTAAAGCTGCATCCCTTGTTACTAATATATCTCCATTGCTCTCTACAACTGAACGTATCTCATCGTTAATTATTTCATAAAACCTATTATTAGTTGTCATATAAGTAGCTCCAAATTTTTTTCTATTTTCTATTTGCCTTGTAGAGTAATCCCTATTACTTTTTTTTAATACTTTCAAGTTAATTAAAATAAAAATAGCAGTAAAAATTAACAATATGAATATTACTATTTTTTTATAGTTTTTATTCATTAATACATCTCGCCCTTTTCCTAATATAACCTAAATAATTATTTTTGATATCTTGCCTCAAACGACATTAATTCTTCATTAAAAGTGTATAAATACTCATAGTTGTACTACATTTATTAGTAATGATTACCATCTTATATAATTAATTATCATTATGGAAATAATATTTGTATAATAATTCATTATAAATCTTATATTTCATTGCGTCAAGATATTACAATTTTAGCATATTACCGTACATGCATTTTTTAACAAAAGCTGTTAAAGCTAAATGTTTTCTTTATCATAGTATATAGTTGCCTGTCCATATCTGTGAGCATATAAATTTCCATGCTTTAAAAACTCATAGTCAGCGTTTTCAATTTCATCATCAGCACCATTTATTATTGCTCTAGCAGCTGTTTGCAAATCATGAACAAGCTCTAAATCAAATGCCTTAGGAACATGAGCTGCATAAATCTTTTTTACCCTTTTAGCTTTATTCTCAAAATGATTTAATGTATTTAAAAAATCTTCTACTTTTATTGATTCTTTACCATCAAACCAATGTATATCAGCAATTCCATCTCCTGTAAAAGCATAATGATCTTTATTATTTACATAAGATATAGAACCAGGAGTATGTCCCGGTGTACTTACCGCTTCTAATTTTGTTTCGCCTAAATCTATAGTATCACCATCACTTATATTGTTGTAATAAGTCTTTTCACTTTTCACAATATGACTTTTAATATTTTCATACATTTCTGTTTTATCTTTTAAATTTAATTTAATAAAATTTAATCTTTCATTTGTAAGAGCTTGAAAATCACCACCATTGCTAGCTAGATAATATTCTCTACAATTTAAATAAAGTTCAGAAAATAATGCATCTGCACCAACATGATCTAAGTGTCCGTGAGTATGCAGTACTATAACTTGCTTTTTAGTAATTGATCTTACTACCTTACTCAAATTACCTGACCCTATACCAGTATCAATTAAAGCTGCCTTTTCTTTTCCAATCACTAAATAAATTATTATAGGAAATTTATTATTTGTTATATCCTCTTTAATTGAATATAAATTATCTTGTATTTTTTCGACTTCATAAACAGACATAGTTTTACATCTCCATAATATAATTTTAACTATATAATTTTAAAGCAAATCAGCTAATTAAAATTATATAAATGACACCGTACTAAATGTTCAGATCCATCTTTGGTGTTAATATTTTTAATTTCAGGCGAAACTGTTTTGCAAATTTTTTTAGCACCACTACACCTTGCATAGCATTTGCAGCCAGCACTAATATTTAAAGAGTCATTTAAATCACCTTTTATTATAACTTCATCTCTATTGTTAGCTGTACTAATTTCCACCACAGAATTAAGAAGAGCTTTTGTATATGGATGCTTTGGATCATTATATATTTCTTCTGCTGATGCAAGTTCAACAATCTCCCCAAGATACATTACAGCTACTCTGTCACACATATAATATACAACATTTAGATTGTGAGAAATAAATAAAAACGATAAATTTAGCTTATGATGCAAATCCATCATTAAATTTAAAATTTGAGCTTGAACAGAAACATCTAGTGCCGAAACAGGTTCATCGAGTACTACAAATTTGGGATTTAATATAATAGCACTTCCTATACTTATTCTCTGCCTTTGTCCCCCACTAAGTTCATGTGGATATCTTTCTCTATAACTGCTGTCAAGACCTACAAGCTCTAGAATTTCATTTACTCTCTTAATTCGTTCTTTTTTATTGCCTTTCCTGTGAATCTTTAAAGGTTCTTCTAGAATCCAACCTATAGTTCTTTTAGGATTTAATGAACTTAATGGATCTTGAAAAACAATTTGCACTTTTTCGCTTATATTTTTAATATGCTTTATATCTTGGCCTTCAATTAAAATGTCACCTTCAACATTATCATTCAATTTAACGATTGACCTTGCAAGAGTAGATTTTCCACATCCGCTTTCACCTACAATTCCAAATATCTCACCTTTCTTAACATTAAAATTAACAGCTTTAAGAACTTTTACAGCTTTCCCTTTGCCAAAAATATTACAATTACTGTTATAGTAAGTGCTTTTCAAATTTTTCAGTTCCAACACAAAATCATATGACACATTCCTCACCTTCCCCTACTGCCAAATTACAGCATACCCTATGAGTGGACTCAAAAATAATACTTTTAGGCTTCTTATAAAAACATTTTTGTTCTGCTTTTTGACATCTAGGTGCAAAGCTGCATCCACATTTTCTTTCCTTAATAGATGGAACTTTTCCAGGAATGCTTACAAGCCTTTTACCTTTATTTTTTCTGATTGGAATAGACTCAATAAGACCTCTTGTATACTGATGTATTGGGTTGTAAAATATACTTTCTGTACTTCCCTCTTCAACAAAACTTCCTGCATACATTACTGCCACTCTATTGCACAGCTTACTGATAACACCTAAATCATGTGATATAAACAAAATAGATGTCTTATATTGCATGTTTATATCTTTTAAAAGCTTCAGTATCTTCGCCTGTGTTGTAACATCAAGTGCTGTAGTTGGCTCATCTGCTATTATCAGTTTAGGTCTACAAATCACAGCCATAGCAATCATTACTCTTTGCCTCATTCCTCCAGATAACTGATGAGGATAACTATTATAAAGTTCCTCCACTCTATCTAAGCCTACTTCATTTAAAACTTTCAAAACCCTTTCCTTAATTTCTCTATCCGTCAGCTTATAATGAATTTTTAATCCCTCTGCCACCTGCTTTCCTACAGTCATGAGTGGATTTAGCGAAGTCATTGGTTCTTGAAATATCATAGTAATATCTTTCCCTTGTATTTTTCTGAATTCATCTTGACTAATATTTTTAAGTTCCCTTCCATCAAAAACTATACTTCCATTGCTAACAGCTGCACCCTTTGGTAAAAGCCCCGCAATTCCTAGAGCTGTAAGGCTTTTTCCGCATCCAGATTCGCCTACAATTCCTAATATTTCTCCGTTTTCTATATCAAAAGAAACTCCACTAACAGCAGTATTTCTTTCATTTCCATTTTTCACATTAATAGAAAGCTCTTTTACACTAAGCAAAGTTTCTGGCATATTAATTCCCCCTCATATAGTGAAATTAGTTCAACTATTAAGTTTCACCTTGATTTCACTTTAATCATCCAAATATTTTTCTCAAGCCTTCTGCAATAAAATTAAATCCAACAACTGTTATTACTATCACTATTCCAGGTGCCACAGCACACCAAGGTGCATTAAACAAATACGTTTGCCCCTCTGAAAGCATTCTGCCTAAACTAGGGTCAGGCGGCTGAACCCCAAACCCTAAAAAGCTAAGTCCTGCCTCAGAAAGTATTGCATTAGAGAGACCTATGGTTACAGCCGACAATAAAGCTGGATATGCATTAGGTAAAATATGCACAAACATTATTCTAAGATGACTGGCACCAAAAACCTTAGCACTTTTTACAAACTCCATTTCCTTGATTTGCAAAAATTCACTTCTAGTAATACGCGAATAACTTGGTACAAAAATTATAGCTAAAGCTAAAATAATTTGATATTTTCCTTGTCCCAAAACTGTAACTAAAACCAAAGCTAGCAATATACCAGGAAATGCAGTTAAGGCATCATTAATTCTCATAATAATTTCATCAATCCAGCCCCCAAAATACCCAGCAACTGTTCCTAAAGTAACTCCAATAAGCACCCCACAAGCAATTGTACTAACAGCTATAAAAAAAGTAATTTTCGTGCCTGCCATAATGCGGCTCAATATATCCCTTCCAAAATTATCTGTTCCAAAAATATGCTTTAAACTTGGATGCTGATATTTGCTTACAATATTCATTTTATTAGGATTATATGGAGTATAAAAAATCCCCAAAACCATCATAAAAATTACAATTCCTATCAAAATTAAACCTACAATTAAATTCCAATTATGATATTTTTTCATTATATCCTCCAAAAACGATGAATTTATCTTACTCTTATCCTAGGATCAATTACTTGATACAAAACATCTACAAGAAAATTAATGACTACAACAATAAAGGCAAGATACAGCACCAACGTCTGAGTTAATGGAAAATCTCTAGTAGAAATAGCTGTAATTAAAAGGTTTCCTATGCCCGGCAAAGAAAATATCTGTTCAACTATTATACTTCCACCTAAAATTCCTGCAATAATCATACCCATTAAGGTTATAACAGTTATCAATGCATTTTTTAGTACATGCACATATAAAACAGTGTTTTCCTTATTCCCCTTGCTATATGCTGTTCTAACATAATCCTTTCTTTTTTCCTTTATTACAGCTGCCCTCAAAAATTTTACTACTACAGCAATATTAGGAAGTGCTATGGTTACAGCTGGTGCAATTAAATACTTCAAAAATCCAATAAAGTCTTTATTATAATCAACATAAGCTCCTGGAGAAAACACTTTAAGAACTATACCAAATATTAAAATTATTATTACCCCTAGAAAAAAAGATGGTATACCTATATTTATTTGGCATATTATATTTATTATTGTATCTATTATAGATCCCTCTTTACTTGCAGCAAAAATACTCAAAGGAATGGCTATTATAAATATTATAAATAAAGATAGAATAGCCAGTGATACTGTCACTGGAATCCTTTTTGAAACCAAATCCTTAACTGGCTCAGAAAATCTTATAGACTTTCCGAAATCACCCCTTATAAAATTTGCCACCCAGGTTACATACCTCTTAGTTAAACTTTCATTTAGTCCAAGTTCTTTTCTTAAGGCTTCAACTCTTTCAGGTGAAGCATTTGTTCCAAGCATTACTAAAGCTGGATCGCCTGGTATCACGTTAAATGCTGCAAAAGTAAATGCTGATACAAATATCAATGTAACAATAAGTGCAATGCCCTTTCTTAAAACGTACTTCATTGACCTCACCTTCTTTTAATTTGTGTAATACATAGAAGCTAAATCCTGAACATAGGTTGGATAAAATTTATATCCAGCTAATCCTTTCTTTAAAACAACTACCTTTTGTTGATCCTGTATATATATTGATGCTGCATCTTGATTAAGAATCTCTTGTAGTTCTTTATAATCTTCTACTTTTTTATTATCATCAATTTCATTAACGGCCTTTCTATACAATTCATCATAGTTATTATTTTTATAATTCAAAAAGTTACTTGCATCAGTAGAAACATATCTTCCTAAAAGTGCTCTTGGAGATAGATAAGCTGCATCCAAACTTACAACTGTTGAATCATATTGTCTTCCCTTATATGTCTTTTCTAACCATTCTCCCCATTCAACCTTCTTTATTGAAGCTTTTACATTAATAGCTTTTAACTGTTCTACAATTATCTGTGCAGTATCAACATGAAATTGATAAACAGATGGTACAGTAATTGTGGTTTCAAATCCATTTGGATATCCGGCTTCTGCCAGTAACTTTTTAGCTTTATTAATATTCTGAGTATATGTTTTTTCTAATCCAGCTTTATAATATTTTTTAAAGCTAGATAAAAAATTTGTTCCAGCTCGCTTTCCAACGCCATCTGCAACTGTGTCTATTATGCTTTTAGTGTCTATGGCATAATACAATGCTTGTCTTACCCTCACATCATTAAATGGTTTTTTTGAATTATTTAAAGCAAGTAATTGCAGCAAGTTGGCACTTCCAATTAAAGTATTATAGCTAGTTTTAAGTTGATCAGCTTGTTCCTTTGTTATGAATCCAGAATCTATGTTCCCAGCTTTAAGTCCCAAAAATAATGCATTTGCATCCTCAATTTTGTAAGTAACCTTATCTAAATGAGGCAAGCCTTTTTGCCAATAATCCTTATTCTTAGCAAGTTCTATTTTTTGCTGTTTATCATATTCTACAAGTTTAAATGGTCCTGTTCCAATAGGCTTTGAGTTTTGATTCTTATAGCCTTTAGGAATAATTGCAACAGTTAAATATGGTAAAAAATCCGTGTCTGGAGCCGTCAAATTAACTTCTATTGTAGAAGAATCCTTAATATCAACAGATTTAATATTTACCAATTCAGTTTTTAAAGGCTTACCTGTATCTTTTCCAGCAGCTCTATCCAATGAATATTTTACATCCTGGACAGTCACAGGCTTATTATTATGAAACCTTATACCTTTTCTTAATTTAAACGTATATTTCAAACCGTCTTTTGATATTTCATGACTACTTGCCACCGCGTCTATTAAATTTCCATTTTCATCTGGCTTTACAAGTCCTTCAAATACATTGAATAAAATTGATCTAGTATCCGCTGCAGTAGCTAAATCAGGATCAAGGAAATCTGGTTCACTTGTTGTTAATACAATTGAACCTCCTTCTTTAATATTTCCATTGGCTTTTCCTTCCTTTGTATTACTAGTTTTACTCGTATTTACTTCTTTACCGCAGCCTACAAGAGTAATTATATTTATCATAACAATTGCGGCAATAATCATTAAAAATAGTTTTCTATTTCTTCTCATTGATATCACTCCCTAAAATAATTTCAAGTTATAATTTCGCTCTATAAATTTGGGCAGTTCAGATATATTAGATATAATATAAGCGTAATTTAATTCCTCAATTCCAACTTTGCCATAAGGATTTATAAGTAACGACTTCATATTTACTTTGCTGCTTCCTACAATATCATCATAATAATTGTCTCCAACAAATAAACATTCATCAGGCTCTACATTTGCCCTTTTAAGTGCAAAATCAAATATCTCTTTTTGCGGCTTTGAATATCCAACTTCACTTGATATTACAATTTCATCAAGTAAATCATCTAAATTATTCTGGCACAATACCTTTCTTGATGTATTATCCCAATTAGAAATAATTCCCGATCTTATTGAATTTTGTTTTAAAGTTGTAAGTATACTGACAGCACTATCATATGTATACCAAATTTTTTGATACTTCTGTTCTCTTTTATTTATTTCAAGTAATAAAACATTCCTATCAACTTTTATATTTAAAACTTCAAGCAGTTTTTTTAAATAATAAGGCATAAACTCTTCTTTACTTTTACATAATAATCCTTTATGCTCTCTCATAAAGAACTTATCTGTTAGATGATAGGCCATTTTTATTTTATTAATATCTATATGCTTATTCATACTTACAAGAATATCTTGAAATATTTTTTCACGTTTTGAATAAACAAGTGTATATCCAAGATCGAACCAAATATACTTTAAAGTCATGCTAAAATTTCTCCTACTGTAAAATTTAATATAAAAAAACTTAGAGGCTGCAAATAAAATCAGTTTATTTGCAGCCTCTAAGTTTTTCTAGTCAGCTCATTTTCTAATATACTATAATCCACATTTCTTAAAAGCTTGTTTTAAATCATTAATTATATCATCTGCATCCTCTAATCCAACACTAAATCTAAGATGGCCATTTTTAAATTCTTCAGGATAAAAATGATTTCTTTCATCATTTGGTCCTGTATAAACAATTAAACTTTCATCATGCCCAAGTGAAACGGCTGATATAACAAGCTTAAGTGAATTTACAAACTTATTATGCGTTTCAACATCCGCTTTAAGCCCAAAAGAAAGTACTCCTGAATACATGCTCATCTGCTTCTTGGCAATTTCATGTTGAGGATGACTTTTAAGCCCAGGATATGCAACAAATTTTACAGCTGGATAGCTTTCAAGAAATTGTGCAATCTTAAGTGCACTTTCACTATGCTGTTTCATACGAAGTGGTAAAGTTACAACTCCCCTCATAATTAGCCATGCATTAAATGGGCTTATTGCTCCCCCTACATTTACCATTGCCTCAGCTTTTATCTTGTCTATAAGTTCCTTTCTCCCAATAACAGCTCCACCCATAGCATCACCATGTCCATTTATATATTTTGTAAGACTGTGTACTACAAGATCCGCCCCAAGTGAAAGTGGATGCTGTAAGAATGGAGATGCGAAAGTACTATCCACAGAAAGAAGTGCACCTATGCTCTTTGATATTTTAGCTATTTCCTCAATATCACTTACTCTAGTTGTTGGATTTCCTGGAGTTTCAATATGAATTAATTTAGTGTTTGGCCTAATTGCCCTTTTTATTTCATTTAAATTAGAAGTATCTACAAGAGTTGCTTCTATGCCATATTTCTTTGGAAAATATTCATTTAATAGTCTATACACTGCAATGTAGGAAACATTTGAGCATATAACATGAGAATCTTTATCTAAAAATGTAAAAAACACTCCAGCTAAAGCTGCAACCCCACTAGCTAATACAACACAATCTTCTGCCCCCTCAAGCGCAGCCAATCTTTCTTGAAGATATAATTGATTTGCCGATGTCGTCCTTGTATAAATCACATTATTTGGATCACTCCAATTAAGAGTTGATGCATCATAAGGAAGCTTATAACTATTCGCCATAGTAATTGGTCTTCTTATAGCTCCTGTTTCTTTATCTATATCATTGCCAACGTGAATACATTTAGTTGAAAACTTTATTTCATTTTTATCTATCACTGAAAAGCCCCACTCTCCATTTAAAATCAGTGCACAGTTCACAATGCACAGTTAAGGATGATTTACCTTTCGTTTCTCTCAGGTAAATTAATTTTATTTTCATTATAATATTCCACCCCTGCATATTATAATAAGAATGAATTTAAGGTTCTAGAAGGATAATGAGCTCCTCCCAAGCCCCTCATATGTTTACCTATTTTTCGTAAGGTACTGGAGAAAAATCTTCCTTGCCTTTCCATTTTAGATGAAGTGACAGTATTGAAGGGACAGTTTAAATAAATTGCTATAAATCTTAGCTGAAGTTTTAAAAAGGCTTAGAACCTTCAATTTATCTGAGCGACAGCGAGTTATTGAAAGTTCTTAACATTTTTTAAACTTCAACTTTAGATTTATCAATTTATTTAATATCACAAAATACTGCTACTTCATCAAGCTTTCTCAAGTGCTTGATTTAAATCCCAAATTAAATCATCAGCATCCTCAACACCTATTGAAAGTCTTATCAAATCTGGAGTAACTCCAGCTGCTTTTTGCTCTTCTGCATTAAGCTCTGCATGTGTTGTACTTGAAGGATGTATTACAAGTGATTTTGCATCTGCGACATTTGCAAGAAGAGAGAATAATTTAACACTATTTATAAATTTCTTTCCTGCTTCAAGTCCACCCTTTATTCCAAATGTAAATATAGAACCTGCTCCCTTAGGCAAATATTTTTTAGCTAATTCTTTATATGGGCTATTGTCAAGTTCAGGATAATTAATCCATGCAACTTTTGGATGCTTGCTTAAAAATTCTACTACCTTTCTTGTATTTGCTACGTGTTTTTCAACTCTAAGTGATAGCGATTCTAATCCTTGAAGAAAATAGAATGCACTTTGAGGACTAAGTGTTGCCCCTGTGTTTCTAAGAAGCTGCACTCTTGCCTTTAATGCAAAAGCAGCTGCTCCTAAATCTGCATACACTAAACCATTATAGCTCTTATCTGGCGTTGTGAAATCAGGGAATTTTCCACTTGCTCTCCAATCAAATTTACCACCATCAACTATAACTCCTCCTATAGTTGTTCCATGTCCTCCAATGAATTTTGTTGCTGAATGAACTACAACATCTGCTCCAAATTCTATTGGTCTTATTAAATATGGTGTTCCAAAAGTATTGTCTATTATAAGCGGTATTTTATTTTCATGTGCTATTTTAGCTACAGCTTCTATATCAAGCACATTTATTCTTGGATTTCCTATTGTTTCTCCATATACTGCTTTTGTCTTATCTGTTATTGCTTTTCTTATATTTTCTGGATCATCTGGATCTACAAAAACAACTTTTATTCCAAGTTTCTTTAGAGTAACACCAAATAGTTCATAAGTTCCACCGTATAATGTACTTGCTGCTACAATCTCGTCTCCTGAACTTGCTACATTTAAAATAGCATATGTTATTGCTGCAAGCCCTGATGCTGTTGCAAGACCAGCTACTCCACCTTCAAGCGCAGCTATTCTTTGCTCAAATACATCTGTTGTTGGATTCATTATTCTTGAGTAAACATTTCCTGGTTCTTTTAACTGAAATAAATTTGCTGCATGATCTGCATTCTTAAATACATATGATGTTGTCTGATAGATTGGGACTGCTCTTGATCCTGTTGTTGGATCTGGCACCTGACCTGCATGTACCTGTAATGTTTCAAAACCAAATTTTCTTTCTTCACTCATCTTTCATTTCTCCTTTTACTATTAATTTTGACATTTTTTAATTTTTCAAAAATTCAAATTAATATTCACGCATCTTTCACTTATTCCTTAAACTTAATCTACTTGTGTTTAAGAAACTCAATCTTAAACTGATTTTAATATAATAAAAAATCCCCTTCTGCTATGAAGAGGATTAATTTACTATATACCATTAGCCTAAATTATCCTCTTATCTCTCAAAATTTAATTTGCAGGAATTAACACCATACATTCAAATGAAAAATGCTGGTTGTTGGGTTTCATAGGGCCAGTCCCTCCACCTCTCTCGATAAGATGCTAAATATTTATTCGATTTTATTTCCTATTATTCAGATAGGAATTATTAACTTGCTTATGTTTAAATTATATCATGTTTTAAAACCATGTCAATATATTTTTATAAAATATATTTATTATTTTTAACCACATTGCAGTATAAGCCACACATTTTCAAAGTTTTTATCTTTGAGATCTGCTTTTCTTATATAAAAATATATTTCTCCACAATCACCAAACATAAGCTCAAAATCTCCCTTTAAAACAGTGCCAAAAGGAATATTCAATTATTTTATCTAACAAAACACTGTATTTCATTCCTGCTAGTGCTGCACTTTTAGGAAACAGCGAATTTGTTGTCATTCCTGGAAGTGTGTTTAGCTCTAATACATACGGTATTCCATTATTTACTATTATATCAACTCTAACATATGCCCTGCAATCAAATATTTCCCAACATTGTTTAGAAACCTCTTTTATTTTACGTTCTAATTCATTTGGAAGCTTAGCTAATGTTTCTTCGGATTTTCCTTCTGTGTACTTGCACTTATAATCAAAGAACTTTCCTTTTGACTTAATTGATAATATAGGTAAAACCTCTCCATTTAGCATACAAACTGTATATTCATCTCCAGCTATATATTTTTCAACTATAACTTCATCATCATATTTAAAAGCTTCCTTTATATTTTGCTCTAGCTCTTGTTTATTTGAAGCCATTGATATACCTATACTTGATCCTCCATTATTAGGCTTTACAAACATAGGATAGTTAAGTGCTTCAAACCTTTCAAAATTTACTTTTTTATTTTTATAAATCACATAAAAAGGCGCCGTATTAATATTTTCCGCCTTCAATATCCTTTTAGTTTGCTTTTTATTCATGCATATAGCACTGGTAAGCATATCGCATCCAGAATATGGCATAGGAATACTATTAAGTATAGCCTGTATAGTCCCATCTTCTCCAAAAACACCGTGAAATGCCAATATCACAAAATCCATGCCTTTTACTTTTTGAATTACCTCATGCTTTGAGTTTATTATAATTGGATAAACTTCATATTTATTTTTATCAAGATTTTTAACAATTTCCTTTCCCGAAAGAATGGATATTTCTCTTTCTGACGATATTCCTCCCATAAGCACCCCTATTTTCATATATCACAACTCCTTAATGCTCTATTATAAATAAACAACTTTAAACTAAAAATTGTAAGTTGCAAGTTTATCCTTACAAATTAGAATTTAGCTCAATGCACAATTCACAGTTCACAATGCACAATGAAGGTAGATTTACCTTTCGTTACTCTCAGGTAAATCTTAGAACTTAATAGTGTCAGCTGCGCTGAACACTATATTTTAAGCGCTTTGCGCACATTAAGTTTCTAGATTTTTCGAAGCATAGCTGAGAAAAATCATCATTCATTGTGAACTGTGCATTGTGAATTGTGAACTGAGTCAACTTCCAGTTTGTCGGGATAAATTTATTATTATCAATTTTAACCTTTCAAGTCTATATGCTTAATTATAGAATTTAAGTGTGCTTAATATAAGCTCCACTAGGTAGGTATTTCTGCCACCAAATGGAACAAATAGAGTATACAAACTATGTGGAACTTAAGCATTTTATTATTACAATCTGCCTCTTACTATAAAATAATTTAATAAATTAACAAATTATGCTTGACTGATTAAGCTTTCTGCCTTATAATAGTTTTTGTCGGTAATTGTTGTGTTAATTTACTAAAATATCGATATACGAAGGGGTATAGCTCAATTGGTAGAGTAGCGGTCTCCAAAACCGTTGGTTGTGGGTTCGATTCCTACTGCCCCTGCCAAATTACAAGCTAATAAGGTCATAGATATTTTTTATAAGTATCTTTGGCTTTTTTATTTTATCATTGACTTTATATTATTTAGCAACAAAAGCCACTACAGCTTAACTCTGCTCCATAGTGGCTTGTATTTCTTACTTAGTTGGTAAAATTTCTGTCCAGTATCCATCTGGGTCGCTAATAAAGTATATACCCATCTTTTTATTTTCATAGCAAATACATCCCATTTTTTTGTGATATTCAAAAGCTCCATCGAAATCATCAGTTTCCACTGCTAGATGTATTTCATTATCTCCTAAGTTATAAGGTTCTTTTCTATCTCTTAACCAGGTTAGTTCTAATTGATGTGAACTCCCCTCATCCTCTAAATAAACCAAAATAAATTCTCCATTTGGTTCGTTATATCTTCTTGCTTCCTTGAAATTTAAAGCCTCCTTATAAAAAGCAAGACTCTTTTCTAAATCAAATACATTTATGTTATTGTGAACAAATTTAAATTTCATTTTTGCATCTCCTTCCAATTTATATGTTTATATTATAAAATAAATTATAATAATTTAAAACTATTTATGTGTAAATTATATTTTAGGAGGTAAATCAAATGTATCTTTCTGATATTAAGATTAATTATTTATATAATAGCGGCTTCGTCGTTGAAACCAAAAATCATCTTTTAGTATTTGATTACTATCTTGATACTAAAAAAGAATGCAAAAGAAACATAGAAAATGGATTTTTAGGATCTAAAGAACTAACTACGGCTAAAACCATACTTGTGTTTTGTTCTCATAGTCATCCAGATCACTTTAATTCCGTTATTTTTAGCTGGGAAGATTTTAATAATAACATCAGCTATATTTTAAGCAGCGATATAAAAGAAAAAAAATCCAACAATATACATTATATGTCACCTTATAACACTCTAAAATTAGGCAACACACATATAGAAACCTTTGGCTCCACGGATTTAGGTGTTTCCTTCCTAGTAAATGTAGACGGAATATCCATTTTTCATGCTGGTGATTTAAATTGGTGGGATTGGTTTGACGAATCTAATGAATACAATTTAAACATGGAAAAAGATTTTAAAAGTGAAATTTCTAAAATCAAGTTAAACAACATAGATGTGGCATTTTTTCCTATAGACCCAAGGCTAAAACAAAGTTATTATCTTGGAGGAGAATATTTTATAAAAGAAACTAAACCTAAAATGTTTATACCTATGCATTTTGGTGACAACTACGAAGTTACAAATAAATTTGCTGATAAATTTAAAACTCTAGACTGCAAAATATCTACCATACATGAAAGAGGAGAACAATTGTATTTTTAACAAACCCACCTTAAATACAAAAATAATCCATTTAACTTCAAGAAATTAAATGGATTATTTTTTATATTATAATCATTGCACTTTTAATAACAAATAAGTTAATGTGTTTATACTCAATTTTATCTACATTTTTGGCATTGATGACATATGATTAACAATCTCCGGATTCACCATACCAAAAATCATAGCAATATGAGCAACAACTAAGAATCCACCTACAAGAATAAAATGAATTTTCATCTTTTCATCAAAGCTCTTATATTTAAATATTATGCCGAGTTCCATTAAGGTAATTGGAAGAAGAAAAACAACACCACTTAAGTAAAATCCTACTGCAGTTGCATCAACCCAAGTATGCCATCCTCCTGTAGTAGTAAGAGGTATAACCGCATTGAATAATAGATAGATAAATATACCAGTAAAATATATTCCATCAAAAATACCAACGCATTTGTTTAAGTTTCTTACACCTCCACTTTTTGTTCTATTAAATATAATAAAGAATTCTGTTATTGTAAGTGTTTCGGCACATATTACTGGAATCGCCATAAATATAATCAAATTCCATGGTTGATTATCTGCTAATAGCGACATATAATGTGTCATGTTCATAATTATTTATCCTCCTCTAAATTTTTATTTTAGCTTTTGTTCAAGACTATCATTTTTATATGAAGATTTTATGAAGAGGATACACTTTATTTAACTTTTTCATTACACTATAAATTTTAAAATATCTTCGCTTTTGTTTTCTAAATCATCTGTTTCTCCATTTACAAAAATAGAAACAACTGCATAGTCTGATTTCTCATAACTTAAGTTCTTCTTGTTGCTATCATCTACAAACACTTCTATATATTTGGACTCCCCAATACTGTTTTTAATGCTTTCTCTATATTGTTTTAATTCACTTGTAGAAGCTGCTACAACTGTTATTCCATTGGCTACAAGCACGCTGAGTATATTTTTAAGCATATCTGCTTTTTGACCGTAATCATTGATACTTACAGTTAAGCTATTTGCATTTAAGTAATAAGCCTTTTCACCTGAATCAAATAGCCGTTTTTCTAACCTGGCTGCAATTTCAGAATTAGCTTTACCATTAAGCCCAGTGATCCAAATCACTTTTCCATTCTTTCCAAATTTATTTTCTCTTTCTTGTAAATCTATAAGACTTTCTGTTTCTGAATTATTGTCTAACACCTCTTCTGCTTTTCCAAGTATGATTCCTCCGCCAGTAGTATTATACTCATCTATAATTACAAATCTACCCATAGCTTCATTTTTGTTAAACTTATCAAAACTTAATGTAGTTTTTGACTTTATTACAACCTCTGCCACATCATTTTTGTTTATATATTCAGCATCAGCTATATGCTCTAAGGTTACTGCATCTATTACATTTTTTATCTTTGCAATTTCTATTTCAGCTTCCTCTGTTGCAATTTTAATTTTATATTTTTTACCCTTTTTCAAAGGCTCCTTGCCAAGCCAAAATACATTTGCATCAAAGGCATTTGAAGTTATAACTCTATCTTCCTTATGGCAAATTATCTCTCCTCTTTTATTATAAAATTCATCTTCTACAGTAATTCCAACAGACATTCCAGCATAAACTTCATCTTTCTTATCTTTGTTCTGCCAAGCCTCAATAGATTTAACTTTGGTATGCTTACCTGATGGATAAAAAACTATTTCATCTCCAACCTTTAAAACTCCGGATTCTATTCTTCCAGCTATAATTCTTCTATCATCAAATTTATATATATCCTGAATTGGAAATCTTAAAGGCTTATTTTCAATTCCTTTTTCCTTTTCAATTTTATCCATACTTTTAAGTATATTATCACCATGATACCACGGCATCTTATCTGATTTTGAGGCTACATTTTCACCTAAAAAAGCAGATATTGGAATGTACTCTATAGGATGTATATTAAGATTTCCTAAAAATTGATTAAATTGATCAACTATTTCTTCATATCTGGCTTCAGAGTAATCTACTAAATCCATTTTATTTACAGCAACATAAACCTTTTTTATTCCTAAAAGAGATAAAATATATCCATGTCTTTTTGACTGCTCTTGTATTCCTTCCTTAGCATCAACAACTAAAATTGCTGCTTCTGCGCTAGCTGCACCTGATATCATATTTTTTAAAAACTCTTTATGCCCAGGAGCATCAATTATCACATAATCTCTTTTTTTAGTAAAAAATTGAATCATGGTTATATCTATTGTTATTCCCTGTCTCTGCTCTTCTTCAAAAGCATCAAGAAGAAATGCGTACTCGAAATTTTTACCCTCTTCTTTAGATATTTTTTTCACTTTTTCAATGGCTCCATCTGAAAGTGCCTTAGTATCATAAAGAAGTCTTCCTATTAAGGTAGATTTACCGTGATCCACATGTCCAACAACTACTATATTTAAATTTTCTCTTCCACTGCTCATTATTTTCCCCTCCTACATATATCCATGTTTTCTAAGCTTTTCGAGCGCATGTGGATCTGCTTTATCCTGTGCTCTACCACTTCTCTCAGTTTCATTAGTATTCTTAAGTTCTTCAATAATTTCATCAAGATTAGAAGCATTGGAAGTTATAGGTGACGTACAAGGCGCACACCCAAGACTTCTGTACCTCTTTCCATCCTTAGCAAAATATAAACTTACTACAGGGATATTTTCTCTCTTAATGTATTCCCATATATCTATTTCATTCCAACCAAGTAATGGATGAATTCTTATATGGTTCCCTTTTTTAAAATCAGTTTTAAACTGGTCCCAAAGCTCAGGCGGCTGATCTGTATAATCCCATTCAGATTCAGCATTTCTTTCACTAAATACCCTTTCTTTTGATCTAGACCCCTCTTCATCTCTTCTTATTCCAACAATAAGACCTTCAAATTTATACTTGTCTATAACTTGCTGAAGTCCTTCACTTTTTAAAGCCTTGCAGCATTCCAATCTTCCTTTTTCTGGCCCCATTCCACTATTGATTGCATCCCAATTTGTATGAACTATGAGATTAAGATTATACTTTTTAGCAACTTCATCTCTAAATTCAATCATTTCTGGTATCTTCCTTTTAGTATCAACATGTATAAGCGGAAAAGGACAGTTACCAAAAAAAGCCTTTTGTGCAAGCCAAAGCATAACGGTTGAGTCCTTTCCTATAGACCACAGCATTCCAAGCTTTCCAAAATGCTTATACGCTTCTCTCAAAATATAAATACTTTCTGCTTCCAATCTATCTAAATGATCCATTTTAAATTCCTCCTAATTCTTATTTTCAAGACCACATTTATATCTAACATTTTGTTCAATTTTCCCAAACAGCAATTTATCAAAAACAAGTCCAAAAGCAACTATTACAATCATAACTGCCATTACTTGACTTATATCTCCTAAATCTCTTCCTGCCATAAGTACTTGGCCTAATCCTTTAGTACCTGACAGCATTTCTCCAGCCATAAGTGCTCTCCAAGCAAAAGACCATCCCTGTTTCATTCCAGATACTATTTGCGGCATAGCTGCAGGAATTATCACATCAAAATAAAGCTTTCTTCCTCCTGCTCCCATGGTTTTTGCCGCTTTAATATAAATTGGATTTACATTCTTTATACCGGACTCTGTTGATATAGCTATTGAAAAGATAGAACCAATTACAGTAACAAATAATATTGTGTTTTCATTAATTCCATACCAAAGAATAGCAAATGGAATCCAGCATACACTTGGTATAGTTTGAAAACCTAATATTAAAGGACTTAAATTTTCATCAATATACTTGTATTTTACGATAATAAGTCCAATTGCAACTCCAATTAAAATTGATATAACATATCCTATAACAAGTCTTTTTAAGCTTGTTATTATGGCTATAAACAAAGTATTATCTTTTATTAATCCTATAAGCGTGTTCAAAACTTCAACTGGTGATGAAAAAGTGTATGGCTTCCATATAGTTAAAACATCAACAAAAATCTTATAAACCAGCTCCCATATCATTATTAGGATTATATAAAACATCACTTTTTTCAATACTCCAATCACTGTCGTACTCAGCTTTTGCAACTTTCTCAACCTCCTCCTTAAGTTCTTTCATAACTTCATTTGAAACATATGCAAGATCTACACTTTGCGCTTTTCTTGGTCTTGCTAATTTTATATCAAATATCTTTTTTATTTTTCCTGGGTTAGCTGACATAACGACAACTCTATCTGCAAGAAGCACTGCTTCTTCTACATTATGGGTTACAAAAACTATGGTTTTTTTAGTTTCCCACCATATATTTTGGAGTTGAAGCTGAAGTATACTTTTAGTTTGGCTATCAAGTGCCGAAAATGGTTCATCCATAAGCAGTACCTTTGAATCGAGGGTTAATGCCCTTGCAAGAGCAACTCTCTGCCTCATTCCACCAGAAAGCTCGTGTATATATGAATTTTGAAACTTCGTAAGGTGAACCATCTTAAGATATTTTAAAGCCTTTTCTCGCCTTTCTTCCTTGGGTACATTTTTTACCTTCATTCCAAATTCCACATTATCTATTACCTTAAGCCATGGAAATAGTGCGGAATCTTGAAACATAAATGCTCTATCAGGTCCTGGTTTTGTTATTTCATCATCATCTAAATAAACTTTTCCACTACTTGGCGCTTCAAGACCTGCTATTACATTTAACAGTGTTGATTTTCCACAGCCCGATGGTCCAAGTATACATACAAATTCTCCATCATTTATAGAAAGATCTATACTTTCAAGAGTATGTGTGGTCTTTTCTTTTGAAATAAAATCTTTACTTATACCCTTTATTTCAATACTCAAGTTTCTACCTCCCTTAATTGATTTCACTTTCCCCTTGACTTTTTAAAATCTTATTTAAAATATTGAAGTCAAACATATCTTTAAGATCTGCTTTCTTTTTTATAAAACCTTCCTTCAAGGACCAATTCGCCATATCACTAATTGCCTCTTTTTCAGGATTATTAGTAACTTTTATTCTCTTAAATGAGGAATCTAAAATATCTTTATCTAAAGTTTTACCAGTTATCTCTTTCAACTCTTTATTTATTGCATCTTCGGTTTTAGCAGTATTCTCATTAATGCTCTTTGTTTTTTGAATATGGATTTTTAAGAACTTTTCTACTATGTCACTATGGTTTTTTATGAAATCTTTTCTCGCCACTACAACGGCCGTTGGATATTTTCCATTTTTCCAAACTTTATCATAATCTAGTACAACCTTTGCTCCTACTTCTTTAACAAGTCTTGAACCCCAAGGTTCTGGAACTAGCGCTGCATCAATTGATCCCTTATCTAAAAGTGTTTTTATGTCTGGATTCTCAGCTTGAACAATTTCTACAGTTCCACCTTTTGTTTTATCTTTTAATCCATTTTGATCTAAGAGTATTCTTAAACTTAAATCTTGAGTATTTCCAAATTGAGGTATAGCCACTTTTTTTCCACTTAAATCTTTTACACTTTTTATGTTTGAATCTTTTCTACTTACAAGTATAGCTGCCGCATCTGCACCTCCCGCAATCACCTGCATTTCACCCTTTGATTTTGTATAACCATTTATTGCTGGTCCAGGTCCTATATATCCGATATCTACTTCTCCTGCTAAAAAAGCCTCCACTTCTGATGAACCTGCATTAAACTTTTGCCAGTTTACCTTGATTTTATTTCCTAAAGCTTTTTGAAGCGAGCCATCTTCCTTTTCAAGCAATGCCTGAGAGTGTGTTATATTGGGGAAGTATGCAATTTTAACTTCTGAAAGTTCTTTATTGCCTTTAACACCACATCCACTTAATGCTCCTAACATTATAAAGCTCAAAATAAAGCTTAAAATGCTTTTATTTCTTTTCATAATAATGCCCCCTTAATATTTATTTGCTTCTTTACTATTTGTTGTTATTACAACTTTCCTGCCATCTTTGCTTTCCAGGCGCCACTCTAAACTTTCACCATTTTGAGTAACATACATAGTAGAACCATTCCCCCCAATATCTGCTCCAAGATAATATTTTATGGCTCCTAACTTACATTCCTTAAGGCAAGCGGTGCATCCCCAACAATTTTTAGGATATCTTATAAAGGCTTTTCCATTTTCGTTTTTAAGGAGTAAACTTCCAGGGCATACTTCTATACATTTTCCACAGGAGACGCACTTATTTACATCAATTTTTATGCTCATAAACTTCCTTCCTTTCAACAAGGTCCCTAAATACTATATTCACTCTTCCATCTTTATAAATAGAATTTACGTACTTACGCCAATTAGTATCATCTTTTTCTGGATAATCTCTATTTTGCTCATAGCATTTCCACCTTGTTTCTTTTCTTGCCTTTAAATGTGCTATGACTATCTTTGCAACATACAGCCTATCAATAAGTTCATATATAAATAAAAGTTCATGTAAATCATCTGCTCTTAAGTCTTTTGAAAGCTGTAAAAGTTCATCAATTCTTTTTTCACCTATAACAAGTTTTTTATATGTATACCCATAGTTTTCTGATATACCACCACAATACTCATCCATAACCTTTTGCATTGCTTCTTCAAGTTCTTCTACTTTAAATTGACTTTCATTAGTAAAAAACTTTTCTAAGTGTTCTATTTTTTTATTTATTTCATTCTGCGACATGATTCTCAATTTTTTATTTTCTATATCCTTAAGTGCACTTAATGCAGCTATTTCTCCCTCTGCAAAACATCCTGTTACATACTTTTTAGGACTTCCTCCAGCAACATCCCCAGCTGCATAAAGACCATTCATACTTGTTTTTCTATTTGTGTCAATCCAATATCCGCTAGCTCCATGTCCACCTACTATATAAGGTTCTGTTCCTTCTACTTCAATATTTTCTTTTGAGGGATCTATTTTTCTATCAAACCAACTTAAAGCTTGAGAAGGTGCCATATTGAGATAAGCTTTAAATAAATCCTGAACTTGGCTTTCTGTGATACCCTGTGTCTTTAAATAGCAAGGACCCTTTCCATTTACATTTTCCATAACTGTGCTGTAAAGTCTGTTAATAGTAGTTGGCTTCCCATACCTTTTTACGTATTCCTCCAAATTTCCATTAATCTGTGGTGTTTTAACACCTTGAGCTATAGTTCCTGTTGGTGCAATTGTATCTTTACATCTAAGTGCAATAAATCTCATTTCAAAAGTGGTCATTTCTGCTCCTGCCCTTATTCCCATTGCATAGCCTGCTCCTGTATTGAAAGGTGAATACCACATTTTGTGTCTTGAAAATCCAGGATTATTGGGCTTATATATGCCTGCAGCACCTCCTGTTGTACATATTGCTGCCTTGGAGTAAATTACATACACTTTTTCTTCACTTATGGAAAATCCAAAAGCTCCTATTACTTCTCCAGCTTTAATGATATAATCAACTATATTTACTTCATTTAAAACTCTTATATTTTCTCTATCATAAACAGCTTTAGCCAAAATAGGTTTTATATTTTCACCATTTATTTTTATGCTTCTCTTTCCTCTTGAAACGTAATTTCCACTCTCATCCTTTAAAATAGTGAGTCCCATTTTTTCTATTTTATTCGTTACCTCATTAAGCCTCTTTGCAATGGTATAAACCAAATCCTCCCTCACCACATCATTAAATTCATTTTTTACATAGTCTACAAAAGAATCTAGCGTTTCATCTTCTGAGATATAAGCATTTAATGCATTTACTCCAGCAGCAAGACATCCGCTTCTTTTTATATTAGTTTTATCTACAATTATTATCTGAATACTAGGTTTTTGAGAAGCACTTAGTGCTGCAAAACATCCTGCCGCTCCACCTCCTATTATGAGAATATCTGTTTTTAAAACTTCACACGATAATTTCATTTTTGATCTCCTATATTATTTTATTTTCCTTCAAATAATCCACTATTTTTTTTACGCATCCTTCTTCTGTGTTCTTATAGGTTTCAATTACTATTTCCGGATTTTCTGGAGCCTCATACTTTGAATCTATCCCTGTAAAATCCTTTATTTTTCCTTCTCTTGCCTTTTTATATATTCCCTTTGGATCTCTTTTTTCACACTCTTCTATTGGACATTTTACATAAATCTCTATAAAATCTTTTCCAAGCAATTCTCTTGCATTTGTTCTATCTTTTTTAAAAGGAGATATAAAAGTTGTTATTGTTATTATTCCGGAGTCTACAAATAACTTTGTAACCTCAGAAACTCTTCTTATATTTTCTGTTCTATCTTCACTTGTAAACCCAAGATCCGAGTTTAAACCATATCTTAAGTTGTCTCCATCTAAAAGGTAAGTAAGATATCCATTTTTGTGAAGTTCGCTCTCAAGCCTAGAGGCTATTGTTGATTTACCGGAACCTGAAAGTCCGGTAAACCATAAAGCTATTCCTTTTTGCTTAAGTAGCTTTTCTCTGTCTTCTCTTTTTATTTTGGTTTGTTGCCAGCGAATATTTGTACTTTTCATATTCTTCACCTCAAATTGCTTTAAGTGCATTTTCTATATCCATCACTATATCTTCTACATCTTCAATGCCTACAGAAAGTCTTAAAAGATCATCGTAAACCGCCATTTCTTCTTTTTCCTTTTCAGTATTATGTGCACAAATAGTGGAGGATGGATGGATTATTATAGTTTTTGCATCTCCTATATTGGTTAAATTTAATATTAGTTTTAAATTTTCAATGAATTTAAATGCCTTTTCCTTACTTCCAAGCCTGAAGGTCAATATACCTGATGCTCCTTCTTTATAATACTTTTGAGCAAGGTCATAATATTTTGAACTCTCAAGATTAGGATAATTTACTGATTTCACCTTTTCATTTTTTTCAAGAAACTTTGCTACTTTAGCTGAATTTTTACAATGCTGCTGCATTCTAAGTGAAAGAGTTTCTATTCCTGTTAAAGTTAAAAATGCATTAAAAGGTGACATTGATGCTCCAATATCTCTGCCTATTGAATTTTTAAGTTTTGAAGTAAAAGCAAAGCTTCCGTACTTATTTACAAATTCGTGAAAATTCTTATATTTTTTATTCCTATACTTTTTGCTGCCTCCATCAACTATAATTCCACCTATTGCATTTGATGTCCCATTAATATATTTTGATGTGGAATGAATTACTATGTCTGCTCCATATTTAATTGGATTTAGAAGATATGGAGTTGAAATTGTAGAATCCACCATAAAAATTATATTATTGTCTTTGCAAACCTCTCCAACCTCCTCAATGTCAAGAACATCAAGTTTTGGATTTCCTATGGATTCTGCATATACAAGCTTTGTCTTATCGGTTATTGCAGTTAAAAGACTTTCTCTATCAAGCGTATCTAAAAATTTAACTTTAACGCCTATATCCTTTAAATCATAAAGTAAAGTATATGTTCCACCATAAAGGCCGGAAGCAGCTATTATTTCATCTCCAGCACAAACAACATTAGTAACTGCCATGTATATGGCGCTCATTCCAGATGCTGCTGCTGTAGCACAAACTCCACCTTCCAAGCTTGCGAGTCTTCTTTCTAAAGTCATTACTGTTGGATTTGATATTCTTGTATAAGCATATCCCATGGCCTTTCCCTGAAATATATTTTCTAATTCATATGGAGATGTATGAGCGTAGGCATTTGACATATATATAGCTGCGTTTGTAGCGCCGCTATTCTCCAAATTATAGTTACCATGAATGAGTTTTGTTGAAAATTTCACAGCTTTTCCTCCTTGTTTTTACTTTTTTTCAATTACAAGAAGGTTGTATCCATCATAATTCGTATCAATAGATATTATTTTATTTCCTTCTTTTTCTACACTTCTAGGAACATTAGTTATAGGATCTCCATCATCTAAATAAACTCCAAGCCTGTTTCCCGATTTGACCTTTGAAAGTTCTATCTTTACCTTAACAAAATTTATAGGACATTTTACTCCTCTGAAATCAACAATTTTATATTCATTTCCTTCATTCTTTTCTAAAGTTTCTTCCTTTACTTGATCTTCATTTTCTTTAGGGAGGGTTATATCAAGTTTTCCATCTAAAGACTCAAACATATCTTTAACCCTTTTAACCACATATCTTACTTCAGAAACCTTGTCACTTAAGTCACCTATATCTCCCATTTTAAAATCTATAAGACTGTCTATTAAACCTTTTGTGTTTTTATTTAAATATCCTTCATTTACAAAGTTATCTATAAACTCACTGAATATTTCTCTTTCCTTTGTTGTATCAATTCCCTTTAATATTAAAAGTGCTCTACAAGCTGAAAGTGCTGCTTCATACAACTTTAAATTTTCCTTTGAACTACCATATTCCGCAATATAAGCTTCCGCATTTGATATATCCATTTTTATTACATCAAGCACACCTGTACTGCATTCACCTTTTCCTCTACCTTCAAGCGAGAATTTTTTGTTTGCTTTAAAGTCATAATACAAGTCTGGATTTTCAGAATAACTTTCTATATTTCCAAACTCTTTTGTAAGACTTTTTATCTCGTCTTTTTTATCATTTAAAAATTCATAAAAATCTTCATACCCAGTTTTAACTTTAAATTCTGCAAGCTTTAAAAGATACTTTGGAATTTTTCTAGCTGGAACGTCACCAAAAGCTTCTGCCAGTTTTGCTCCATTAAAACCTAAATAGCCTCCAAAGGAAACTGTGTACATAGGAACCAAGCCATCATCTGTTCTGCTAGCTCTTCCATTTAAACCTATTGCTCCTTTTTCATGCTGAGCACATGAATTTAAACATCCAGATATATATATTTTAGGAAGTGCCTTTTTAACTTTTGCATCAGCAGTCTTAAAGCTTTCTTTTATTGCTACAAGTAAATTCTGCGACAAGCAAAGTCCAAGCTGACAAGTTGAAGCTCCTGCACAGGTTGAGGAATTAAATAAATTTATATTTGATGAAAAAGCTTCTATTATCCCTGCAAGTTTAACAGCGTCATTTCCCTTTAAATCTCTTATAAAAAATCCTTGAGTATTAGTTAATCTTATAGATGTCCTATAATCAAGTTTACTTATAAAATCTAAAACTTTATTTAAATCATCTGTTTTCAAATTTCCGCATTCGGGGTGAACGTAAGCTGAATAATATCCACTTTGTTTTTGTTTGAACAGCACATTCTCATATTTTTCATCTAAATTTTCTATATATTCGAGTTTTTCATAATTTACTTTTTCTTTTCCGCTCTCATCAATTATTAAATCTAAATTTTCTTCTTTTTTTAATTTAACAACTTCATCATGAAGAAGTTCCTTGAACTTTTCATCTCCAAATCTGTACGAAATAAATCTTATTCTTGCTTTGCTTTTATTTGTTCTGTCTCCTTCTCTTTCGAACAATCTCTTAAGGCCAACTACATAGTATAAAACATCCTTAGCAGCTATAAAATCTTCAATTTTTATAGCTGCCCTTGGTTTTCCTCCAAGTCCTCCTGCTGCAAAAATCTTAAACCCTTTTTTTCCGTCCTTTATTTCAGCTATAAATCCTAAATCCGAAATTGAGGCATTAGCAGTATCCTCTTTGCTATTTGAAAAAGCAATCTTATATTTTCTTGGAAGATTCATAGTGCTTGGATCTTTTATTAGGTAATTTGTAACTTTATTTTTATAAGGTTCAACATCAAAAACATCATCATAGGAAACTCCTGAGAGTGGAGAACATTCAATGTTTCTTACTGTATTTCCACCTGTCCCCTTAGTTAGTATTCCGTTCTCTATAAGTTCTTTCATTATTGTATATACATCTTTAAGTTCAACTTTATGAAACTGCGCATCTTCTCTTGACGTGAGGTGAATTTTACCATGTGAATACTTCTCACCAAGTTTACTTATGATTCTAAATTGATCTAATGTTATAAATCCACCTGGAATCCTAGTCCTTACCATGTAAGTTTCCTTTTCTCTTTGCTCGTACACCCCCATAGAAACTCTAAAAGCCTTGAATCTAAGAGGATCAATTTTGCTATTTAAATACTGCTGCGCTTTTTCCTTAAAGTCCTCTACTTCCTTAAAGTTTTCTTTAGATATATCAATCATACCTTTCACCTCTTTTAAATAATCTCATAATCGAGCTTTTCAACGTCATTCTTATTTATTTTAAACATATTAAAAACTGGCTTTTCAATATCCTGAAGCGACAAAATCGAATAAATTACCCTTGGATCAAAAGCAAGGCGTTTATCCTCCTCCGAAGGTCTTGATGGAGAATGTGGATGCGAATGATAATTTCCTAAAAGCTCCATCTTCTCTTTTCTTATAAGCCTTATCTTTTCAAACTGTTCTTTTGGATCCATTGAAAAATGTTCACTGCTGTTATCAATATTGGTAAGCGAGTACATCTTATTTATGTATATATCCTCACCCTTTTTAACGCCAGCAAGAAAACCACAGCATTCATTATCATATTCTTCTTTTGCCTGCTTCAAAATCAAGTCATATTCTAATCTTTTCAAATAAATCATTTCATCACCCTTTTAATTTTCCTGATTTTAAATCACATGAAGGATTTTCATAATCTATAAGTGTCTTTATAGTCGGCTTTTCTCCACAAACACCACACTTTTTATTTTTTCCTACCTTTATTTTTCTAAATTCCATCTTCTTTGCATCAAAGGTTAAAAGATACCCTGCAAGAGTTTCACCAACTCCAAGTATATATTTTATTGCTTCAAGCGCTTGAAGCGTACCTATTATTCCACCCATAACTCCTATTACACCAGCTTCTCTACAAGTTGGAACCACTCCTGCAGGTGGAGGAGATTGAAATATACATCTATAGCAAGGTGTCCCATTATCAGGTATATATGTGGTGAGCTGTCCTTGAAATCTTATAATTCCAGCATGAGAAAATGGCTTTTTAGCCAAAACACAAGCATCATTAATTAAAAATTTAGCTGCAAAATTATCTGTTCCATCAATTATAAAATCATAATCTTGATCCTCTATAATATCTAATATATTTTCTGAAGTAACCAGTTCATTATAAGTTATTACATTTACATCAGGATTCATTTCGTTAATGGTTTCTTTTCCGGATTGAACCTTTGGCTTTCCTACATCTTTGGTTTGATGTATGATTTGCCTTTGAAGGTTTGAAAGATCTACAACATCACCATCTACAAGCCCGATCGTCCCAATACCTGCTGCAGCAAGATACATAGCTGCTGGGGCTCCAAGTCCTCCTGTTCCTATGACAAGTACTTTAGATTTTAACAATTTTTCTTGTCCTTCTACTCCGACTTCCTCCAGAATAATATGTCTAGAGTATCTTTCTATCTGCTCTTCATTAAAATCCAAAGCTTCCACCTCCCATGAAATATAGAAAATCTACTTGATCATTTTCTTTAAGCGTTGTTTTTGAGAACTCCTCCCTGTCCAAAAATTCTCCATTGAGTTGAACAGTTACCATGTCTGGCATTTCAACATTTTCTTCTACTAAAATTTCACTTACTGTTAAATTGTCTTTTACCTCTTTTTTTGAACCATTAATTTCTAATATCATCTTTTATTTTTCCTCCACATTATAATTTTCAAGATACCTTTCAACCACCATTGCTGCTGCTCCCAAGGCTTTTGCATCCTGTCCAAAGTATCCTCCTCTTTTAAAAATAATTTCCTTATCTAACGAATTTTTCAATACCGTTTCAACACATGTATTATAAAAAAATTCGGAAGCTAACATCTCCTCACCACTTAACACTACAGCTTTTAAATTAAAAATTCTTATGTAATTTAATATTCCAATTGCAATAATAACTGCTGCTTTTTTTATTACCTCTTTTGATAAATCATCGTTATTTTCTATAGCTTCCCCTATACTTGCTTTTGAAACATAGTTTCCAATGTAATCAAAGCTTCCACATGCACATTCTTCTTTACCAATTTTGACAATCATGTGAGCAAATGGATCTTCTTCATCCTCCGCTGTGTTTAAAATTTTGCCATTAAATATTATTGCTGCCTTAATCCTTGAATTCAAATCAAAATATCCAATATTTTTAAGTGAACTTTTGAAACCATAAAAGTATTCTACTTGAGCTGCCGCTTTTACTGCATTTTCAGTAACTACAGGACATCGCAATGTGTTTTCAAGCACATCTTTTATTTCTGCTTTATTGTTTTCAACAGATAATCCAATTCCAAATAACGTTAAAAAATCTAACCTAAGTTCTAAAATTACCTTGTTTATTACCTCTAATATTTTTTTAGAAATTTTATCTAAACTGCAGCTTTTATCAATTTGAAATTTTTCTTTATGTAACAGTTCAACTCTTAAATTTGTAAATGCCACTTCTACATAACTTTCTTGTACATTAATCCCTATAGCATAAAAATTACACAAATTAATGTTATATATTACAGGTTTCCTGCCGCCAGTTGATTCTCCTATGCAGTACTCAACAATTGTTTTATTTTCCTCAAGAGGCTTCATAAATCTGTTTAAAGTTGTTAGCTTCATTTGAGTTTTTTCTAAAATTTCACTTTTAGTCATAGCCCTATTTTTTTGAAGCAAATTAAATATGATCTTACTTCCATCACTTAAATTTTTAAATATATCATAGCTGCACTTCATAATTATCCTTCCACTTCAACTTTTAACCGTCTTAGATAAAAGACTCTAAAAAAATAAAAAAGGTCAAACTATTATATATTTAATTTACAAAATAATAATAACTTTTTAAGAGGACACAATTCCTCTTAAAAAATTGCTCATTTTATAAATCAAGTATAATAAAGTTTGACCTCTAGTCTTTCTAGTCAGTCAATATTACAATATTTTACTTAAGTTTTATTTTTTCGCTTGTCACTATTTCAGTAATAATTCCATCCTGAACAAATAAAGTTATAGAACCGTATTTTATTCGCTTTAAAAGTTTTTGGATTTTTTCTACATAATCTTCATTCTTGTCATGCGGAGATTTATTGGGTTCATTATTATTTTTCATACGTATAACCCTCTCATCCTTTTAATCTTTGCAAAAACTTTTAACTATTATGGTAAAAAGTTTTAAAACGAATTCCTAGTAACTCAATATGAATATTATGTTTTGCTTATATATAATTTATCACTTTATTTTAAAAAAGTCAATAATAAAAATAACCTTGTTTTAAATAAGTGCAAATAAGATCAATTATTTAAAACAAAGTTCCAAAATAAAATTATTCTTTAATCCATTTTGATGCTTCAAGAGCATAATAAGTTATTATAATATCTGCTCCTGCCCTTTTTATAGATAGAAGAGACTCAAGTGCTATTGCCCTTTCATTTATATATCCAAGCTTTGCTCCAGCTTTTATCATAGCATACTCACCGCTTACACTATAAGCAGCAATTGGAACATCATTCTTTTCTCTTGCCATCTTTATAACATCAAGATAAGAAAGTGCAGGCTTAACCATTATTATATCTGCACCTTCATTTATGTCATCCTCAATTTCAAGCATAGCCTCTCTAAAATTTGCTGGATCCATTTGATAACTTTTTCTATCTCCAAACTTAGGTGCTGAATCTGCTGCTTCTCTAAACGGCCCATAAAAGGCAGAACAATATTTTGCACTATATGCCATTATTGAAATATTCTCATATCCATTTTCATCAAGTGTTTTTCTTATTTCATTTATTCTACCATCCATCATATCGGAAGGTGCAACCATATCTGCTCCAGCTTTTGCATGGGAAAGTGCAATTTTAGCAATATATTTTATAGTTTCATCATTATCAACATACTTATCGTGAATTATTCCACAATGTCCATGGCTTGTATATTCACACATGCAAACATCAGTAATTATAAACACATCTTTGTCCAATTCTCTTATTTTTCTTATAGCTCTTTGAATTATTCCATTATCATCAAAAGCAGAAGATCCAATTTCATCCTTCTCATCAGGTATTCCAAATAAAATTACTCCCTTTACGCCTGCTTCTTTTATTTCTCCTATTATCTCTCCTAGTTTGTCCAAAGAATAATGATAATTTCCAGGAAGAGATGATATCTCCTTTTTTACATTTTGTCCTTCTACCACAAAAATTGGATAAATAAAATCATTTGGACTTAAGGTTGTTTCCCTAACTATATCTCTTATATAACTATTTTTTCTAAGTCTTCTATGTCTTCTAAACATTTTTTCCTCCTCTTATTGCGTTTAATTACATTTCTTTCATAACTTCTAAAAACTTCTCTATGTCTTCTTCTGTATGCTTCACACCAATAAACATAGCCTCAAACTGTGATGGAGGCACGTATACTCCGTTCTTTATCATATGCTCTGCAAACCTTGAGAACATTTTTGTATTAGACTTTTTTGCTTCTTCATAGCTAGTGACTTCGCTGCATTCTGTAAAAAACACAGTCATCATATTAACACATCTGTTTACAACTAGAGAAATACCCTTTTGACGTGCAATTTCATATATTCCAGCTTGAAGTTTTTCTCCCATTTTATCCATATAGCTGTAGTAATCTGGATTATTATTAAGCTCCTTTAAAGACGCATATCCAGCCGCCATCACTATTGGATTTCCAGACATAGTTCCTGCCTGATAAACCGGTCCCATAGGAGAAAGCTGTTCCATTATCTCCCTTTTGCCTCCATATGCTCCACATGGAAGTCCTCCTCCCATTATTTTGGCAAAGGTAACAAGATCAGGTTTTATATTATATAAACTTTGTGCTCCTTTATAAGCAACTCTAAAGCCAGACATAACCTCATCAAATATAAGTATCGTTCTATTTTCTGTACATATTTTTCTAATATCTAATAAGAATTCCTTTTTTCCTGGTATAACTCCCATATTTCCTGCAACAGGCTCAATTATAACTGCTGCTATCTCATCTTTATGCTTTTCAAAAAGAGTTTTGACACTTTCTATATTGTTATATTCAGCTATAAGAGTATTTTCTACACTACCCTTTGGAACACCAGGAGAGCCTGGTATATTTTCTGTTAACACTCCAGAGCCTGCTTCCACTAAAAAACCGTCGAAATGACCATGATAACAGCCTGCAAATTTAATTATTTTGTCTCTATGAGTATATCCTCTTGCAAGTTTAACTGCACTCATAGTTGCTTCTGTTCCTGAATTTACCATTCTAAGCATATCAACATTGTCAACTGTAGTGCATATATATTTTGCAAGCTTTAATTCAAGTTCTGTAGGTGCACCAAATCCAACTCCACTTTTAAGAGTTTCTTCTATCTCTTTTAATATCTTTTCATTGGAATGTCCTAAGATCATAGGACCCCATGCTTCAATAAAATCAATATACTCTTTTCCTTCTTCGTCAAATAAGTGTGAGCCATATCCCTTTTTTATTATTGGAGGATCAATGTTTAATGCTGTATATGCTCTTACTGGGCTATTCACTCCACCAGGCATATATTTTTTAGATTCCTCAAATATTTCTTTATTTTTCATCTTTCAAACACTCCTAAATACTTTCTATTGAACCTTATAAAATATCTTTCTTATTATCCTTAAGCACTCAGCTCCATTTCCATTTAGCTGTTCTTCTTTAAGCACTTCTATGGCTTTATTTACATACGCATCAGAGGTACTTTTAAGGAGAGTACATGCTAATTTTTCATTATCCTTAGTTTGCCTTTTATTTTTAAAGGTTTGGTATCTTTTTTTATATACATTTTCCCCTTTTTGCTTTATATTTATTATATCTTCGAGAACCTTCTGTACTTTTTCCCACTCTAAAAATTCTTTAACATACTTACCTATTAATTCTCTATTTTCAAACATAACTTCTTTTCTTTTTTCTTTATTATAGCTATCCATTAAGCTTATTTTATCAATATCAAATATATTGATGTTTACATTATCATAAAGCTTATCTTCTGCATCCCTTGGAACAGCTAAATCAAAAATTATAAATTTTTGGTTAGGAAGTTCTCTTTCCCATATAACTGGATGAGGGGCCGCTGTACATGAAATCATACATTCAACATCTTTATAATATATCTTCCTATTATGAAATGGTATTATCTTTATCCTATCGTCTTTTATATTTATTGCTGAAGTATTTCTTGCAACTACATATAAAACATCAAACTTTCCTGACAAAATATATTTGCATACTAATTGCCCTATATTTCCAAATCCCATTACCATGAACCTTTTGCATTCATTTTTTCTAGCTTCACTTACAGCTATTGATGCAGATGAAACTGGTATCCTGTTTAGCTTAGTTTTATCTCTAAACTCTTTACCTAAAGTAACTGCAAGTTGAAAAAGCTTCTTTAAATTACTTTTAACTGTCTTATTTTTAATTGCTATCTTATAAGCATCTTTAACTTGTCCTAATATTTGATCTTCTCCTAATATTAAGGAATCAAACCCACATATAACATCCATCAAATGCCATATAGCATCATTATCTTTGTAATAAAAAAAGTTATCAATAAAATTTTTGTTCCAATTAAGCTTTTCAAAGATTCTGTCTATTATTTCGTTTTCATTTTTAAGGCTGTTAAAATATATTTCTGTCCTGTTGCATGTACTTATTACAACAACCTCATCACAAACTTCATTTAAAATAATACTTTTTTCTTCTACATGCTTTGGTATTATTGAAAACTTTTCTCTTATTTCAATCTTCAATTCTTTTTTTAACCCTAAAACTTGTATCATAATTATTCACCTTAAATTCAGTTGTGTTTTCCTCTCTATTTATATAATTTATTCATAAAATCGCGTTAAATAGTAAGCTGTTATTCCTTATTTATCAATTATCTTCTTCATAGCAACTTCATTATTTTTCATCATATCTAACAAATTCCCATTTTCATAGTAAATATTAAACTTTAAAGTTTTCATTGAATACTTCTTTATAAGCTCACTATTGTCATTTAAATCTTTATCATCATCATAAATAAAACACATCTTAGTTTCATCGCTTATTTTATCCTTTATATCCTGAACCGGAGCTCCCTTAACTTGTGTTTTAACTTTAACATTTTTCAAGTTATTATAACTGAAAAAATAATCAAATTTGTATTGTGTAGTAACAAAAGTATAATCATCAAGATTTTTGAGTAAAGTTTCAAATTCCTTCTTCATATCCTTTACATCTTTTACACATTCTTTAAAATTTTTTTCATAAAAATCTCTACTTTTTGGGTCCTTCTCCTCAAGTGCATTCTTTACATTTAAAATAATTATATTATAATTATCAAAATTCCCCCAATAATAAGGGTTTTTATTTATGTCTTCACCGCTTTTTTTCTCATCTTTATCAAGTGAGTTTATTTTAGCTCCCCTTGAAACATCTATTGCTCCAACCTTATTTTTATCTAGTTTATTTTGAAAACTTGATACCCACGGTTCAAAATCAGCTGATGTATACATAAATAAATCATATTTGCTTACATTATTCAAACTGTCTTCTGTAAACTTAAATTGTTTTATAGTATTATCATCTTTAAACATAAACTGAACATTATCCTTATCGCCAGTTATACTTTTAACTATGTTATAAAGATATTTGTTTGTAACCATTATATCAAGACTTACACCTTGACTTTTACTATTTTTTTCTTTTGGTACATTCACATTGGTTTTAGAATTATTTTTACAACCAGAAAATGACACTATAATTATAAAAACCATAATATAATATAGAAATTTTTTCATAATATTCACCTCAAATAAAAATCAACAAAAAAGTAAAAAGACTTTACATCCTATTATACTTTAATATTATATCAATAACATTATATTATATATACATATCCAACTCAACATTAAAACATTATCTGTTATCCTATTTTAATATATTAATATAAGATATTTTAGCAAAATTTTAATACTATTTTCTTTTTAAGTATATTTTGTCGTTTTATAATTATTTTAAATATGATAGAATATTATAGTAGAATTACTTTACGGAGGAAAATTATGAGTATATGTTTTGAAAAAATCATAAGAGCAATATCTTTAGCTTTAGATCTTTCTCAAATAAGCTCTATTGAGAATTCAACGGTAATTGAGGAGATTTCAAACATACCTTTAGCTAACCATAAATTTTTGAATCATTCAAAACGTACAACCTACATAGCATTAAAGGTAGGTAAAAGACTTAGTTTACCTGAAGAGTCCATTAAAAATTTATACATAGCTTCTTTACTGCATGATATAGGAGCAGCTAACTCTTTAAACAAAAGTCATACCTCATCTGCTTTTATTAAGGAACATTGTATAATTGGAGAATCCATCATAAAAAATCTTCCTATTTATAGCGATATATCCAAAATAATACTATACCATCACGAAAATTTTAATGGCAGCGGGCCCTTACACCTAAAGGACAAAAGCATTCCAATTGAAAGTAGAATAATACATATGGCTGACTTATTAGAACTGCTTTATAGAGATAATATTCCTGCATATAAGCAGCGTTCTAAAATTATATCCTGGGTTTCAGAAAATACAAATACAATCTTTGACAGTAATGTTGTAAAAGCTTTTTTATCAATAACTCAAAATGATATTTTCTGGTTTGATTTAGAAAATATAGGTTTTATGGACTTTATACTTGATAACATCTCTCCCCAGATTGACACTAATATAGATTTAGATCAATTTGAAAAGATTGCTTACATTCTTTCAAATATAATAGATAATAAAAGTAAATTTACAGCAGAACATTCTAGAGGGATTTCAAAGTTATCTTATACTGTATCAAAATATGTTGGATATCCTGAAGAAAAATGTGTAAAAATGAGAATAGCTGGTCTTCTTCATGATATAGGTAAGCTTGCAATCCCAACCTCAATACTAGACAAAAATGCTTCACTTACAGATGATGAATTTTCTATCATAAAATCTCATGTATATTACACAAAAATCATTCTTGAGAGAATAGATGGAATTGATGATATAATCTACTGGGCATCTTCTCATCATGAAAAACTTAATGGAAAAGGATATCCTATGGGCTTAACTGCAAAAAAAATATCTGAAGAGTGTAGAATTTTAGGAGTATGTGATATATATCAAGCGCTTATCGAAAATAGACCTTATAGAAAAGGCTTATCAGAAACCCAAGCTTTTAAAATACTTAATGAAATGGCAAATGATGGTTTTATATGTCCTATAGCTGTAGAACAATTAAAAAATGCTTTAGATAGTTAAGGTAGTAGTTTATATTACCTTTTCTTTTTTTAAGATTTGATATAAAATACTTTTAAGAGGTGATAACATGACTTTTGTTATTGATAGTGTTGATAAAACTTTACATTTGGGTGAAAAGCTTGGTGAGCTTTTAAATCAAGGTGACATAGTATGCCTGGATGGTGATCTTGGAGCCGGTAAGACTCATTTTACAAAAGGAATTGCCAAAGGACTCAAAATAGATGATTACATAACTAGCCCAACCTTTAACATTGTAAACGAGTATCAAGGAAGACTTAAATTATATCATTTTGATGTTTATAGAGTTAATGATCCAGATGAAATTTATGCTATAGGATTTGATGAATACATATTTAGTGACGCTGTAAGTGTAATTGAATGGTCAAATTATATTGAAGATTTAATTCCAGAGGAACGAATAAATATTACAATAACGAAATTGCCAAATAAAGGTGAAAATTATAGACAAATAGTAATAAATTATATTGGAAATAGATATGATTATGTAAAGGAGATTAAATTATGAAACTACTAGCAATTGACTCAGCTACCGAAGCAGCTTCATGCGCCGTAATGGATGATAATAAGCTTTTAGGTGAAATTACTTTTAATTATAAAAAACAACATTCGGTAATAATTATGAACATTATAGATTATCTTCTGAAAAATTTAAAAATATCCATAGATGATTTAGACGGTTTTGTTGTTTCAAAAGGTCCTGGCTCTTTTACTGGACTTAGAATAGGCATGGCTGTAGTAAAGGGACTTAGTGAAGGTTCTAAAAAACCTTTTGTAAGCATATCTTCTCTTGATACCATGGCCTATAGCCTTGCTTACACTAGCGGCATAATATGTCCTATAATAGATGCTTTAAGAAATAATGTATACACTGCAATATATAAATTTGAAAATACTAATTTTAATAAAATTTCCGATTATATGGCTATTTCAGTAGATGATCTAATTAAAGTCCTAAAGGATTATAATTTACCTGTAACCTTTATAGGTGATGCTGTACCAAAATTCAAAGAAACCTTTGAAGCTGAGCTTAATAAAGTTAACTTTGCCCCTGGTCATTTAAACCTCGTAAAAGCCTCTGGCTTATGTGAACTAGGAATGAATTTAATGCGGGAAGGAAAATTTGATAACCCTCTTTCCTCCGCCCCAATTTACTTAAGAAAATCACAGGCAGAAAGAGAATATGAGAGTAGAACTGGAAGGAGTATAGATGAATAATTTAGTTATTTGTGATTTTGAGAAAAAATATTTAAGAGAAATTCTATCCATTGAAAACTTAAGCTTTTCTGTGCCATGGACTAAAGATTCAATGGAAAAAGAACTTACAAACAAATTTGCACAATATGTTGTTGTCAAACTGGATAACCTAGTGATAGGTTATGGAGGTATGTGGCTTATACTTGATGAAGGTCATATAACTAATATAGCTGTACACCCAGAATTCCGAGGAATAGGAGCTGGCAAAAAAATCATAGAGGGTCTTATTAACATATGTAAAGAAAAAAGCATAAATTCACTAACCCTTGAAGTTAGAGCTTCAAATTATGTAGCTAAAAACTTATATAGAAAGTATGGATTTATAGAAGAAGGAATTCGTAAAAATTACTATAATGACAACAATGAAGATGCGATTATAATGTGGAAGCATAATATACAAAAAAGTTCCCTATGAAGGAACTTTTTTATTACTTTGACGCTCTATTATAAGCCGAAACATTTTCTTCTATCTCTTTGTGAACTACTGGTGAAATCTTCTTATATACAGCCATAGTTACAGCTGAAATAACTGCACCTTTTATCACATTAAATGGAACTATTGCAAATATTATAAAACTTTTAAGATCAGTTACATAAGGATTAACTACATGCGTTGCTGCTACTACTGCCTTTATAGGAAAATGAAGTGCTGTTTCATACATTGGCAAAAGTACAAAATAGTTCAAAAGGCAGCCTGCTATGGACATTGCAACTACACCAATAACCAATCCGATAACAGCATTTATTTTTGTTTTCTTATGCTTATAAATTAAACTTGAAGTTAAAACCATAGAAGATCCTATTAAGAAGTTAGCAATTTCTCCTACCCCTGCTGTCCCTGTTTTGGATAATGCAAGCAAGTTTTTTACAAGTTCTATTGCAATTCCTGCAACTGGCCCCATTGCAAATCCACCTACAACTGCTGTAAGATCACTAAAGTCTATCTTCAAAAAGCTCGGAAAAATTGGTATAGGAAATTCAATAAGCATAATTATAAAGCCAATTACACCTAAAAGTGATATTTTAATAAGTTTACTAAGTTTTGAATTTTTCATTTTATATGCCTCCTATTATTTGTTTGATATCTCCAGAAGTGGCATAATAAAAGCCCCAACTAAAAAGTCAGGGCACATTAAAAACACTATTATTTCTTCTTTTATCCAGACTTTACTGTCGGCCTCGGAGTTTCACCGAATCATGCCATAAAAGGCTCGCGGGCTATACCGCCGGTAGGGAAATTAACCCTGCCCTGAAGAATATCAATATTATATTATCTTTATTATAGTTCATTTTAAAAATTTAATCAAGCTATTTTTTCATGCTTAAGGATATCCTATTTCTCTTTTCATCTACCTCAAGAATTCTAACTTCAACTATGTCTCCAACTTTAACAACATCAAGTGGATGTTTTACAAATCTATCAGAAAGCTGACTTATATGCACAAGCCCATCTTGATGAACACCTATATCAACAAATGCACCAAAATCAGCAACATTTCTTACCGTTCCTGTTAATACCATACCAGGTTTTAATTGCTTTATATCAACAATTCCTGTTTTAAGTATTGGTTTTGGCATTTCTTCTCTTGGGTCTCTTCCTGGCTTTTTTACTTCTTTAATAATATCCGAAAGGGTTGGAACTCCAACTTTAAGTTCTTCAGCCAATTTATCTATTCCAACAAGCTTTATCATAGAATCCATATTAGCTAGATTACCATTTTTTATATCACTTTCTTCATAACCAAGCTTACTTAAAAGACCCTTGGCTGCATCATAAGATTCCGGATGAACTGAAGTATTATCAAGTAACTCTTCACTTTCTGGTACTCTTAAGAATCCTGCACATTGTTCAAAAGCCTTTGGTCCAAGTCGCTTTACCTTTAAAAGTTCTTTTCTATTTTTGAATTTACCATTTTCTTCTCTATATTCAACTATATTTTTTGCTATATTAGCATTTATTCCAGATACATAAGATAAAAGAGAGGGAGTTGCAATATTAAGGTCAACTCCAACATTATTAACACAATCCTCAACCACACCTTTTAATGAATCTTCCAACTTTTTAGGTGCAACATCATGCTGGTATTGACCTACTCCTATAGATTTTGGATCAATTTTAACAAGCTCTGCAAGTGGATCTTGAAGTCTTCTTCCTATGGATATTGCCCCTCTTAAGGATACATTTATATCCGGGTATTCCTTTGTTCCAAGTTCAGAGGCTGAATAAACTGATGCCCCTGCTTCAGATACGATTACATAATAAAGTTCAATTCCCTTTTCCTCTTTTACTTCTCTTATGAGTCTTGCTATAATCTCTTCTGATTCTCTGCTAGCAGTCCCATTTCCAAGTGATACCATTCCAACGTCATACTTATAAACTAATTCCTTTAATGTCTTTATAGAACCTTCTACATCATTTTGAGGTGCAGTAGCATAAACTGTTGCAGTATCCAAAAGCTTGCCTGTTTCATCAAGTACTGCTATCTTACATCCAGTTCTAAATCCAGGGTCATATCCTAAAACTGCTTTTCCTTTAATAGGAGCTTGCATTAGTAGTGCTTTTAAATTAGCTTTAAATATTTCTATAGCTGAATTTTCTCCTTTTTCTGTAAGATCAGCTCTTATTTCTCTTTCTATAGATGGATATATTAATCTCTTTAATGAATCTGCTACGCTTTCTTCTATGTATTTATCTGTAATTTCATTTCCTTTTAGACAGTTTAAATTTAAATATTCAATTATCTTTTCATCCTCACAAGTTATTTTAACTGAAAGTATTTTATCCTTTTCTCCTCTATTTATAGCAAGTATTCTGTGAGGAGGTATTTTACTTACTGCTTCTTTAAAATCATAGTACATTTCATAAGGTGTTGATTCCTCACTGCTTCCCTTGGTTTCAACAATCCCATTTTTGAAAACATACTTTCTAATCCACTTTCTGTATTCAGCTTCATCAGATATACTTTCACTTATTATATCCTGTGCTCCTTTTAAGGCTTCTTCCACAGATTTAACCTGTTTCTCTTCACTTATAAAACCTTTCGCAAATTCTTCAATATCTTCTTTAAATTTTCCACTTAGTATTTCATCTGCAAGAGGCTTTAAGCCCTTTTCAGCTGCTATTGTAGCCCTTGTTCTTTTCTTAGGTTTATATGGCCTATATAAATCTTCAACTTCAGTTATGGTTTCGGCACTAGTTACGCTTTCCTTCAATTCATTGGTAAGTTTGCCCTGCTCATCTATGGATTTTATAACAGCTTCTTTTCTTTCATCAAGATTTCTTAAATATATAAGTCTTTCAGATAAACCTCTTAATACTATATCATCAAGTCCACCTGTTTTTTCTTTTCTATATCTTGCTATAAAAGGAACAGTTGCCCCTTCGTCAAGCATTTCTATAACACTGTTAACTTGCTTCAAACTTATTTTAAATTCCTCTGCCAATCTGCTGCTTATATTTTTCATTAACTACTTTACCTCCAAAAAATTCAAATTGTAGACATGATATTATTATAAATAAAAAACTTCTGTATTTCAACTTACTTGTAATATAAGGCTTTGCAAATTCATAGAAATATATGGAAAATCAATTTAAAGGAGTTATTATGAAAAAAATAATTTTATGCGTCCTTCTTGTAATATCGATAATTCTATTTTCTTTCAGCTTTCAAAAATATTGCTCCATACATAAATTTAATATAGATGCAGTAAAAAAGAATATAACTTTTCTTTCCAGTAACAGCTTTAAAGGTCGTCTAGGTGGAAGTTTTGAAAATGAGGTTGCAGCTAACTATATTAGACAACAATTTAAGGCCTCTAACCTCGCCGCGTACAGTCAAAATTATTACCAAACATTCAACGCATATTACCCAAAAAAAGTTTCTGGAGCTCCCTATCTTAAAGTTGTAGATAGTCATGGCAATACTATAAAAACTTACGTTTATAAAAAAGATTTTAAAGAAGATATGTTAAATTTTAAAAAGGATCATATTGTATTCTATAACGGATCAAATATAAAAGCTAATTCTTCATACATTCAAATAAAAGATAAAAGCGAGAACTTTTTAATTTATTCTCCTAAAGATAACAATTTAAACTTTAGAAGTTCTTTTATAGCAGATAGCGACTATTCTTTATGTATAATGGCAACTAAAAATTGTCTTTCAGAACTTAGGAATTATTTAAACAAGGGCTGCATAATAGATTGTTTTATACCTTACTCTAATGATACAACAACTCTTAAGAATGTTATTGGGTATATAAAAGGCAGTGATTCTTCAAGACCTCCAATTATTATTTCTGCACATTTTGATCATGTTGGCACAGACTTAAGTGGCGAAGTATATAATGGTGCTCTTGACAATGCCTCTGGAACAAGTTTTATACTTGAGATGAGCAAATTTATAAGTTCTCTAGGCACACCTAATAGGGATATAATTTTTATTGCTTTTAACGGAGAAGAATTTGGTCTTAAAGGCTCCGAAGCTTTCGTAAATAAATACTATTCCAAAATAAAAGGCGGGGAAGATTACAATTTTGATATGATAGGAAGTTCTTCCTCCGTTCCATTATCAATTATGGGTGGAAAAAAAGATACTGTAAAATCAAAACCTATTAGCTCTATTTCCGCACTTTGTGCAAAAGAGCATGTTAGTTTCAACTATATATTTGACGATGCTAGCGACCACTCTTCTTTTAGAAACAAAAATATAAATGCGATAACATTTTGCGATGATGATACTTCAAGAATTCACACACCTAGCGATAAATCATCTTATATTAATTCTAGCTCTATAGATAGGTGCTTTAAAATAGTTTCTAAAGACATAATAAATAATTCTTTTAACTTTAGCTTTTTAATCTTATATAATAAACAAGTTTGTATACTATCTCTATTTTCTGTAATTGTATTAACCTTAATCTCACTTCAGTATGCAGTTAGAAATATGAACAGTAAAAATTAGTATATTAACAAAATAGGGTGAGCATATAATTTTACACAAGAACTATATCCCACCCTTATTATATACAATTATAAATTGCTTTCCTGCTTTAAAAATCCTTTAATAAAATCATCTATTTCTCCATCCATAACCGCATTAACATTGCCAGTTTCAACACCTGTTCTATGATCCTTAACCATAGTATATGGTTGAAAAACATATGATCTTATCTGACTTCCCCACCCCATATCCTTTAACTCTCCGGTTAGGTCTTCTATTTTTTCCTTATGAGCTCTTTCTTTTAATTCAACAAGCTTTGATTTAAGCATAGACATTGCAGTTTCTTTGTTTGAATGCTGACTTCTTTCATTTTGGCATTGCACTACTACACCTGTCGGAAGATGTGTTATTCTAATAGCAGAATCAGTCTTATTTATATGCTGACCTCCTGCACCACTAGCCCTATAAGTATCAATCCTTAAATCTTCAGGTCTTATTACAATATCCTGATTTTCTGTAAGTTCTGGTAAAACTTCAACAGAAGCAAAAGATGTTTGTCTTTTTCCATTTGCATTAAAAGGTGATATTCTAACAAGCCTATGTATACCTTTTTCAGCTTTCAAATATCCATAAGCATATTCACCTGTTACCTTTAATGTAACACTTTTAATTCCTGCCTCATCACCTGGAAGCATGTCAATAACTTCAACTTTAAATCCTTTAGCTTCAGCCCATCTTGTATACATTCTCAAAAGAATTTGTGTCCAATCCTGAGCATCATTTCCTCCAACTCCAGTATGAAGATTTAAAATCGCGTTATTTTTATCATACTCACCAGAAAGTAAAATTTCTATTTTAAAATCTTCAATTTCATTTTTTAAATCTTTAACTTCATTTAAAATATATTCTGCTTCTTCTTCATTTTCTTCTTCTCTGCACATATCTATTAGGACATTAACATCATCAATTCTTGTTTTTATTGATCTATATCTTTCTATTCTATCTTTTAAAAATTTAAGTTCCTTGCTAACCTCTTGGGATTTTTTCATATCATCCCAAAATCCGTCTTCCTGCATGTTGTGCTCAAGTTCATCTATTTTCTTTTCAGATTGTTCTATGTCAAAGAGAAGCCCTCATTTCGTTGACGCTGTTTATAAGCTCTTTTACAGATGCAGCTGCCTCTTCAAGCTTTATAATCAATTTAATCACCCTTCCGCTACATATTTTTTATTGTAGATAAACTGTTTCAACTATTAAAATTCATGTGCACCAAAATGCCCAGAAGACGGCATTTTGGTACAAATAAATTTTAAGTTTCAAGGTGGTTTATCTTTAAAAATAGAAAAGACTGCCTCATTTTGAAACAGACCTTTTCTTATACAAATTTTATGCTCTTCTACCGCAGCAATCTTTATATTTTTTACCAGAACCGCAAGGACAAAGATCATTTCTTCCTATTTTCTTCTCTTTTCTTCTAACAGGCTTTTTAACAACATTTTCAGACTCATAATTTGTTGTAACTTCTTGATTTACTCTTTCTCTTTCAGGTCTTCTTTCTATTTCAACATGGAATAAGTATTTTACAGTTTCTACCTGAATATTTGCTATCATCTCATCAAACATATCGCTTCCTTCCATTTGATATGCCTGAACAGGATCCTGCTGTCTATATGCTCTAAGTCCTATTCCTTGTTTTAAATGTTCCATACTATCAATGTGATCCATCCACTTAGTATCAACAATTCTAAGAAGTATTACTCTTTCTATTTCTCTCATTTGTTCACTTGAGAATTCTTCTTCCTTCTTAACATATAAATCCTTTGCTATACCAAGAAGTTTTTCTTTTATTTCGTCATTTGAAAGAACTTTAAGTTCATCCACTGTAACTGCATTCTTAGGGAGATATATATCGTAAAGATAATTTAAGAGATTTTGTATATCTTCTTCCAAATTTTCTTCTAGTCCTGTTATATGAGCATCAACAGAATTAGAAACTATATCTCTTATCATATTCTGTACCTGATCTTTCATGTCCTCTCCCTCGAGGACTTCAGATCTTTGTTTGTATATAATTTCTCTCTGCTGATTCATTACGTCATCATACTGAAGAAGAGTTTTTCTTATATCAAAGTTATTTCCTTCAACTTTCTTTTGAGCATTTTCTATAGCGGAACTTACCATCTTGCTTTCAATGGCTTCATCATCACCAAGACCTAACTTATCAACCATAGACTTAAGTTTATCTGATCCAAAAATTCTCATAAGATCGTCTTCAAGGGATACATAAAATCTTGAAAATCCTGGATCTCCCTGACGACCTGAACGACCTCTAAGTTGGTTATCTATACGTCTTGATTCATGTCTTTCAGTACCTATTATTTTGAGTCCGCCAAGTTCTACAACTCCATCTCCAAGTTTAATATCAGTACCACGTCCTGCCATATTTGTAGCAATGGTAACCATGCCTTTTTCTCCAGCATGAGATATTATTTCAGCTTCTTGTTCATGGTATTTCGCATTTAAAACTTGATGTGGAATTCTCTTTTTCTTAAGCAAATCTGAAAGAAGTTCTGATTTTTCAATACTTACAGTTCCTACAAGAACTGGTTGACCTTTTGTATGCGTTTCGGCTATATCCTCAACTACAGCATCAAATTTTGCCTTTTCAGTCTTATAGATAAGATCAGGCGAATCCTTTCTTTGAACTGGTCTGTGTGTAGGAATTACAACAACATCAAGACCATATATTTCTCTAAATTCATTTTCTTCTGTAAGTGCTGTACCAGTCATTCCTGAAAGCTTATCATATATTCTAAAGTAATTTTGGAAAGTTATTGTTGCAAGCGTTTTTGATTCTTTTTGAACTTTTACTGCTTCTTTAGCCTCAATAGCCTGGTGAAGACCGTCACTGTATCTTCTTCCTTCCATAAGTCTTCCAGTAAATTCATCAACTATAATAACTTCTCCATCTTTAACCATGTAATCTTTATCTTTTTTCATAAGTGCATTGGCTTTTAATGCTTGAGCAACATGATGTTGTATTTCCATATTTGATGGGTCTGCATAGTTATCAAGGTGAAAATATTTTTCAGCTTTTTCAACTCCAACTTCTGTTAATATAGCTGAATTTGTTTTTTCATCTATAGTAAAGTCGTCTTCTTTTTTTAGCATTTTAGCAAAATTGTCTGCAACTCTATAAAATTCAGTTGATTTTTCACCCTCTCCTGAAATTATAAGTGGTGTTCTAGCTTCATCTATAAGTATTGAGTCAACTTCATCAACTATACAATAATTAAGCTTTCTTTGAACTCTTTCTTCCTTATATATAACCATGTTATCTCTTAAATAATCAAAACCAAACTCATTATTTGTACCATATGTTATATCCGCATTATAGGCATCCTGCCTTTGCTGCTGGTTTAAATCATGAACTATTACACCAGTAGTAAGACCTAGAAATCTATATACTCTTCCCATCCACTCCATATCTCTCGTTGCCAAGTAGTCATTTACAGTAACTACATGAACACCTTTTCCTGTTAAAGCATTCAAATATGAAGGAAGTGTAGCAACTAATGTTTTTCCTTCACCAGTTTTCATTTCTGAAATTCTTCCCTGATGAAGAACTACTCCTCCTATAAGCTGTTCTCTAAAGTGTTTAAGTCCTAGAACTCTTGAAGACGCTTCTCTTACTACAGCAAAAGCCTCTACTAATATATCATCAAGAGTTTCTCCATTTTGAAGTCTCTGCTTAAATTCAGCAGTTTTAGCCTTAAGTTCATCCTCACTTAAAGCTTGCATGGTACTATCAAGTTTTTCTATCTGATCAACTATAGGTATAATTCTCTTTACTTCCCTCTCACTATATGTACCAAATATTTTATTAAGCAATCCCATCGCATTCATCCTCACTACAAATATATATTTTATAAAAATATAACACATAAAGCATAGATTAAATACCCTAAAGCTCTTAATGCATTATATAATATACACCAAAGTTATACTATTCATATTATACCCTATAGATTATATCATTTAATCTATAATCATTCAACTTTTAGTATGTAAAATAAAGTATTTTTAACTTAATCTAAATAAAAAGCAAATTTAATTATATTATCATGAAAAAGGAGCAAAATCATCATTTTGCCCCTTTATGTTTTACAATTTAAAATTCTGGTTCAATAAGACCAAAGTTTCCATCTTTTCGTTTATATACTACATTAACTTCGTTAGAATCTGCATTTTGAAATACAAAGAAATTGTGTCCTAGTAACTCCATTTCTAATACTGCTTCTTCCTCAGACATTGGCTTTATTGCAAATCTTTTAGTTTTTACTATTTTAGGTTCTTCTTCTTTTTCTTTAGAGCTTATATCTGGAATATCTTGAAATCTAAGTGAGTCTCCATATTTTCTTCTTTCTAATTTTGTTTTTTGCTTTCTCACTTGTCTTTCAAGTTTATCTGAAACAATATCTATAGAAGCATACATATCATCGTTGGATTCTTCTCCTCTTAATATTACTCCATTGAATGGAATTGTAACTTCAACAATTTGTCTGTTCTTTTGTACACTAAAAGTTACATGAGCTTCAACTTCTGGTTTAAAGTACTTCTCCATTTTAGATAGCTTCTTCTCCACATATTGTCTCAAACCATTTGTCACTTCAACATTTCTGCCACTAACTATTATTTTCATAATTCCAGCCCCTCTCTAACACCAATATAATAATTACTTTGGTTTCTTTATGTAATTATATTTTACTATTTTTAATAAATTAAAACAAGAAAAATATAATAAATTGACTAAATATTATATAAATTTATATTATTCTTACTTAATATTTCATGCGATTTTAAACGTTTACTATATAAATACATATTATTACATATTTAAGATTTATTTAAGTACCTCATATTATCTTCATGGAGTATAAAAAAACATATATAGATTGAATTTACCCCAAACTATATATGTTCATCCGCTTGAAATGCAAAAAAATACATTAAGTTAGTTGACCTGGTCTTTGACCCCACACTCGCCTGCTGGAACTTTCGCTACCCGGTACTATCCTCTCACTACTAATTCTCTCGTACTTAAACGGCAGGACTTACTTCTAAACCGCACCATGCTCATTAAAACTTTGTTTAATTTACGTGGATCGCTTTGCCTGCGACTAGCATCGACTTTCAACCACAAACCTAACTTAATATATACTAATATTATATACTACTTTTTGCCGCAGTCAATACAATAACACATTTTGCTCCACTAAAAATCAAATTTTTTGCACAAAAAAATCCAGTAGCACCTGTAGTAAAAACATCATCAACCAGAATAAGGTTCTTATTTGCTATAGTTTTTGTATTGCATGTTGTAAAGGCCTTAGATAAGTTTTCCCATCTCATTTTTCCGTTAAGTCCAATTTGATCACTTGTTTTTTTGTTCTTTGCTAGATATTCTTTTACGGGCAAATTAGTCCTTTTGGAAATTTCTTTTGCAAGCAGCTTACTTTGATTATATCCTCTTCTTTTCAAATCATTCTTTTCCATAGGAACGAAAGTTATTTCATCGAATTTTATATTATTTTTCATAATGAAATCATACATAAGGCTTCCTAGTGCTTCGCCGCACAGAAAATCTCTCCTATATTTTAGCTTTATAATCATTTCCTTTATACTTTTTGAATAATATGCAACACTATAAAACTTTATACGCAAGTTTTTTTTCTCTATATAAAATTCGTTTTTACACAAACTTATATTTTTAAAACATGAATTACATAAAAGTTTTTCATCAAATATTTTCTCCCCACATAAAACACATTTGTAATCCCTGCTATAGAGCACACTAAAAAAACAATCCAATAAATATTCTATATAAAAAATAATCCTTCTTCCCATGCTGATTTATTGAAATTCCTAGTTATATTTTTAGCCTTTTCTATTTCCTTATTCTCCTTATTGGTTATAAATATAACTTCTCCTTTCTTTTTATATCCTCCCTTTAACCTTCCACAAAAATATACAAGTGATTTATAATCAAATTTATTTTGCTCATAAAAATAAACTGCAATATTTATATTTTGTATATATTCACAAACTTTTTCAAAATCATTAGTTATAATTATAGCCCCATTAACTTTATTTAATACATTTTTAGGACTACTACCTCTCCTATACAATAAAATCCTTTTACCAATTCCTAATTTTAAATATGTCAAATATCCAAATAAATTTATCATCATATTTTCATCTAAAACTGGTATTATCACATTGTTTTTTATATTTATAAACCACTTAAGATATTCAAACACTACAAATGGCATATCTTTATTTATATTTACCCCTGTAGTTATAATTTTAGGCTCAACCATAGGAAGCATATCACTTCTTGCTGATATATATACTGTTCTACAATTATCAAACACACTTTCGATTGAATATACCACAACCTTACAATTATCATCCTTTAAGCTATCTAAAAGTTCTATAATTTCAATTTTACCATATTGCGGCAAACTTCCTATATCATCATAAATAATAATATCAAATTTTAAATCCAAGTAAAACGCATTCTGATAATTACACACAATAATTTTAGAATCTTCATATATCTTTTTACCCCTATAATACGAGTATCCTTTGAGTAGGGTTTTATCTTTTATTAATTTTAAAATTTCTATATTTCCATCATTTTCTTGAGTAATATACAATACTTTTTTACCGTTTTTTACATTTTCAATGATTAGTTCTAAAAAAATTTCACAGGTATTATAAGGCGGAGAAACAACGTTAAGATATTTTTCTTTTCCGAAATTCCAGTTAAGTATATGATTTATTATATTTTCATATTTTTCAACTTTACTCATAAAAACTTTCCTTCCAAATAATAATTAATTTAGGTTTTATTTTAAATCATAGTCTTAATTTTTCTCTTCTCCATTCAACACTTCACTTATTCTCCATTCAAGCCCAGAATACCTTTTAAAACTCCTGTTATTGTTTATCATAAACTGAACAGCTTTCTTCTGTCCAACAATAACAACAAACTGTTTTGCCCTCGTAATTGCTGTGTACAAAAGATTTCTATTCATAAGAAGTGGTGGTCCAACAAATGCTGGCATAATCACAACTGGGAATTCACTTCCTTGGCTTTTATGAATAGTTACAGCATAGGCAAGCGATAATTCATCAAGGTTAAGTTTTTCATATACAACTTCCCTCTCATCATCAAACAATACTATCAAATTGCTGTCTTCATCTATATCATAGACAAAGCCTATATCTCCATTAAATACGCCCTCTCCTTCTTTTTCTCCTTCTCCTTTTATCCTTTTCCATTTAAGCATATAGTTATTTTTATTTTGCATAACCTTGTCACCTACTCTAAAAATAACATCTCTGTATTTAATTTCTTTTTTTAACTTATCTTTGGGATTTAAAACATTTTGAAGATTATTATTCATATTAATGACGCCCAAAGTTCCTTTTTTCATAGGAGTAATTATTTGTATATCTTTTATGCTATCCCAACTTCTATTATACTTAGGAAGCCTCTGACAGGTTAAGCTTAATATAGTATTTAATATTATGTCATGCTTTTCTTCACTTATAAAATAAAAATCATTATCTTTTTTATTTAGTATTGGCATTTCTCCATTATTTATTTTATGAGCATTCACTATAATCATACTTTCTTTAGCCTGCCTAAATATTTCTTTAAGCTTAAATACCTTAACACAATTGCTTTCTATTAAATCCCTCAAAACATTACCAGGACCAACTGATGGAAGTTGATCAACATCGCCTACTATAATAAGCCTGGTACCAAGTCCTATAGCTTTGAGTAAACTATGCATAAGCATTATATCTATCATTGAAGCCTCATCTATTATAATCACATCACATTGTAATATAGACTCATCTGGTTTTTCAAATAATTCTTCATCTTCATACCCAAGCTCTAGCATTCTATGAATAGTCCTCGCTTCACTGCCTGTAGCCTCTGACATTCTTTTTGCAGCTCTCCCAGTTGGTGCTGCCATAAATACCTTCATCGATAATTCTTCAAATATTGATGTTATGCACCTTATTATAGTTGTTTTTCCCGTTCCAGGTCCTCCTGTTATAATTTCAAACCCATTTTTAATTGCTCCTTCTATTGCCTCTTTTTGTGATGCTGCAAATTCTATGTTATTTTCCTTTTGAAACTTTTCTATTTCAGAATTTATATCTACATCAAGTTCTTTGTATTTATCATAAGCAAGAGTTATTATTTTTCTTGTAACTCCAAGTTCACTATAATAATATGGCATTGTATAAACACAATTTTCTTTATTTATAATTTCCACTTTTAACTTTTGAGAAAGAGTACATTCATATATCCCTTTTTCAATTTCATCCTTACGAACTTGAAGTATTTCTATAGACTTTTTTATTAAATCTTCTATTGGCATATATGTATTACCCATTGCACAAAATTCATTAACTACATAAGTTATACCGCTTTGAATTCTAAAAGGAGAGTTTGCTTCTATTCCAAGACTCCTAGCAATTTTATCCGCAGTCTTAAATCCAATCCCTGCTATTGTGTCCGTAAGTATGTATGGATTCTCTTTAACCACTTCTATAGCTTTTGATTTATATTTTTTGTATATTTTTACACACTGATTTGGAGTAACTCCATAGGTTTGAAGAAATATCATTATATTTCTTATTTCTCTTTGTTGAGAATAAGATTCATATATAAGTTCTATTTTTTTGTCTCCTATACCATCAATCTCCCTTAACCTATATACGTCATTGTCAAGTACCTCAAGTGTTTTGTCACCAAACTTATCAACTATTTTTTTTGCTGTTACAGGCCCTATACCTGAAATAACTCCTGATGCTAAATATTTTTCAATTCCAACTAGTGAATTTGGTAAAATTTCATCGCATTTTTCTACCTTAAATTGTTGACCAAATTGTGGATGAACAGTCCATTCTCCTGAAATTTTAAGTGATTGTCCTTCCATTATATATGGTATACATCCAGTTATGGTTATTTTCTTAGAATTTTCATCTTCGGTTATTGCAACCACATAACCATTTTCTTCATTTTTAAATACGATTGACTCAACCACACACTGAAGTTCTTCCATATTAAATCTCCTTACTATTAAAGTACTTTAGTTAAAAAAAGAGATACTCCTATCATATCCCTACTTAGCTATTATAACGTTTTTTCATAATTTTCTCAATTACCATCACTTTTATAATTTCATAAAAAAATATGCCTTTCTTGAAATAAACAGTTTTATTATTTTAACTGTCTACCGCAAGATGGCATATCATAACATTAGTTTTCTTACACTTTTAAATTGTTTTGCTTACAGTGAAACTAGCTCAATTACAAACTATATGTGCACCATAATCCCTTGAAGATTGGTATTTTGGTACATAAATAGCTTAAATTTCACAGTAGTTTCACTATAACACCATATTTAAAATAATTTTTTTATTTCTTCAACCTTATTTAACTTTTCCCAAGGAACATCAATATCAGTTCTTCCAAAATGTCCATAAGCTGCTACTTGCTTATATATAGGTCTTCTAAGATCTAAATCCCTTATTATTGCTCCAGGTCTTAAATCAAAAACCTTTTGAACTATTTCAACTATTTTATCATCTGAAATTTTTCCTGTTCCAAAAGTATCAATTTCTATAGAAACAGGCTTTGCAACACCTATTGCATATGCAAGTTCAATTTCTAGCTTATCTGCAACACCTGCTGCCACAAGATTCTTAGCTACCCATCTTGCAGCATAAGCAGCAGATCTATCAACTTTTGTAGGGTCTTTTCCTGAAAAAGCTCCACCACCATGTCTACCATATCCACCGTAAGTATCAACGATTATCTTTCTTCCAGTAAGTCCTGAATCGCCTTGAGGTCCTCCAATAACAAATCTTCCCGTAGGATTTATATAATATTTAGTATCCTTATCTAGAAGCTCAGCAGGTATCACTGGTTTTATAATTTTCTCAATAACATCTTTTTCAATTTGTTCATGAGTTGCTTTTGGGCTATGCTGCGTCGATACAACTACAGCATCAATTCTTACAGGTTTATTATCATCATATTCAACAGTAACCTGAGTTTTACCATCTGGTCTTAGATAATCTATAGTGTTATCTTTTCTTACATCAGAAAGTCTCTTGGCAAGCTTATGAGCAAGAGCTATTGGCATTGGCATATATTCTGGTGTTTCATTTGTTGCAAAACCAAACATCATACCTTGGTCACCAGCACCTATTGCGTCTATTTTATCCATTTCACCTTTTTTAGCCTCTAATGCTTCATCAACTCCCATTGCAATATCACTTGATTGTTCATCTATAGATGTAACAACAGCACACGTATCACAATCGAATCCATATTTAGCTCTTGTATATCCTATTTCCCTTATAGTCTTTCTCACAACACTTGGAATATCGACATAACAGTTAGTTGATATTTCACCCATTACATTAACAATTCCAGTTGTAACAGTTGTTTCACAAGCAACTCTAGCATTTTTATCTTTTTCAAGTAATGCATCTAATACAGCATCTGAAACTTGATCACATATTTTATCTGGATGACCTTCAGTTACAGACTCAGATGTAAATAATCTCTTCATTTAATATTCCTCCCTATAAAAAATTAAAGTCTCTTCAATAAGAAGAGACTTTTAAATTCAAATCTCTCTTATCTTGCAGGAAACTGCAGGAATTGGCACCTTAATGCACATGCACCGGTTGCCGGGTTTCATTGGGCCATTTCCCTCCACCTCTCTTGATAAGAGTCAAATAAATACTATTTACATTATATCATTTTTCAGTATAAAACAAAAGACACTATTGTGTCAATTAGTGGTGGAGGAAGATGGATTCGAACCATCGAAAGCTGAGCTAACAGATTTACAGTCTGCCCCCTTTGGCCACTCGGGAATTCCTCCACATTTGGTGCTGGCAGTAGGAATTGAACCCACAACCTACTGATTACAAGTCAGTTGCTCTACCAATTGAGCTATGCCAGCTTATTAAGTTTTATATGGTGGGCACTACAGGGCTCGAACCTGTGACCCTCTGCTTGTAAGGCAGATGCTCTCCCAGCTGAGCTAAGCGCCCATATTAATGGTGGAGGAAGATGGATTCGAACCATCGAAAGCTGAGCTAACAGATTTACAGTCTGCCCCCTTTGGCCACTCGGGAATTCCTCCACATTTAAATTAAGTTTTATCATCCGGCTTAAGGCTTCTCTCTCGCACCGACAAATAGTAGTATACCTTGATACTATAAAAAAATCAACGCTAATTATATACCATAATTTATAATTAACTTAAAATAAATACCTTTTTCTCGTTATTTCTCACTTTTATACATATAGTTATAATTCCTTATATGACATAAATTCTTAAGCCTCTAATAGCTTATTTAAAGATAAGTCAATTTAATTTCACTTAACAATATTTTTTCATTTATACTCATAAAAAAATAATATTAATTAAAAAAGCCTCATATAGATTATTAGGAGGTGATTTTATTGAATAAAATAAGAACTTTATACAATGCTCCAATGTCCTATTATAAAATTTCCAATTTTCTACAAAAATATATAAATGATAACACAATAATTGTATGTATTGGAACAGATAGATGTATTGGAGATTGTCTTGGTCCCATGGTAGGCACAATGCTAAAAGAAAAATTCTTTCCTTTAAATGTCTATGGAACAATTTCCGATCCAATACATGCTCTAAATTTAGATAAGAGATTATCAGAAATTAAAAGCAAGCATATTTCATCAACAATCATTGGCATAGATGCTTGCCTAGGAGATGCTGAAAATATAGGTGAAATACAAATACGCGATTATGCAATACATCCAGGAAAAGGCGTTGGAAAATCACTTCCAGATGTAGGTGAAGTATCTATAATAGGAATAGTAGATTCATGCGAGAGTAATGAACTATTTACAAACAGAAATATACGCTTGAATTTAATATTTCAAATGTCAAAAACCATAACCCAAGCAATACTTCATTCCTATTATCTTTATATTAATTTTAACAATATAGCCTCAATTCCAAAGCAAAATTAACCCCTATTAATATGTATGTATTTTTATATAAAATTCTATAAACCAAAATAGAGAGATACATTCTCCCTATTTTGGTTATGCTTACAAAATTGTAAATATAACCAATTTTGCAAATCATCTATTATTCTATTAAAGTTATATCATCTACCGTTAAATCTAATTTATCTACATAGTCAAGAACTTTTCCAGTTCCTAAAGCCACACATGATATAGGATCTTCTGCAACATATACAGGTACTCTTGTAATTTCCTCAATAAGCTTATCTAAGCCATTTAGTAATGCTCCACCACCAGTCATAGTTATTCCTTTATCTGATATATCTGCTGCAAGTTCTGGTGGCGTTTTCTCAAGTACTGAATGGGCGCAATCAGCTATCGAATTTACAGCATCCTTAAGTGCTTCTCTCATCTCTTCTGAAGAAACCTCAACATTTTTAGGAAGACCTGTTATAAGGTCTCTTCCTCTAATTTCCATAGTTTCTTCCATTTCTTTTTTGTAGGCCGATCCAATATTTATTTTTAAGTCCTCCGCTGTTCTTTCACCAATCATTAATTTATGTTTTTTTCTTATGTATTTTATGATAGACTCATCAAACATATCTCCAGCTATCTTTATTGAACTTCTAACTACCATACCACCGAGCGAAATTACAGCTATATCTGTTGTACCACCACCAATGTCTATCACCATATTACCACTTGCTTTAGTAATATCAAGTCCAGCACCTATTGCTGCTGCTAATGGTTCTTCTATCAAGCAAACTTTCTTTGCTCCAGCATTGACAGCAGCATCTTTTACTGCTCTCTTTTCTACACCAGTAGCTTCACATGGAATACATATTACAATCTTAGGTGCAGACATTCTTCTTTTTCCGCAAGCTTTTTGTATAAAATGTTTAAGCATTTTCTCAGTTATATCATAATCAGAAATAACCCCATCTCTTAATGGACGTATTGCAACTATGTTTCCCGGTGTCCTTCCAATCATCTGCCTTGCTTCTTCTCCAACAGCTAAAACTTCATTTGTATTACGATTTATAGCAACAACAGACGGTTCCTTTAAAGTTATTCCTTTTCCTTTTAAGTATACAAGAACGGTAGCTGTACCTAAATCTATACCCATATCATTTCCTATACTAAAAAACATTCCTCTATTCACTCCATCTCCTACGTTTATTTTTTACAATTTAAACTATTTTTAGAAATACATAAAAGTACTTCTTTATATTATTATAGTAGGAATGTTTTTAACCTTCAATAGCTTTGTATTTCATTTTAGTAGCTTTACCACCTCTTATATGTCTTTCTGCTTTATTAAGTTCAAGTACGCCTTTAGCCATTTCGGCTATTTGAGGATTTATTTGAGGTAATCTCTCTGTCATATCCTTGTGTATAGTACTCTTACTTACACCAAATACTTTAGCAGTTTTCCTGATAGTAGCTTTAGATTCGATAATATATTTTGCAACTTCCATAACTCTTTCCTCAATGTAATCTTTCAAAGTTGCTGCCTCCTTAACCCTTCTATTTAATAAATATGCGCTTACAACATCATAAATTACTTTTGTAAATTCATTTATAACCTTTTAAAAATCAATTTTCTATTTTGTATTTAACATTTTTTCCGGATCAACAGCTAAATATGTTCCATCCTTTTGTTTTTGATCAATTTCAAAATAAACACAACTTGTATCTGTAAGTAATTTATTACTATAATTACTGTCACCTATTTTTCCTAAAACTTGACCTTGTTTAACACTGTCGTTTGTTTTTACACCTATGCTTTTTTCATCTAAATTGTCATATATTGTAATATAGCCATTATTCTCATTTAAGACGGTAACCTTACCTCCATCGACAGACTTAACTATTCCGTCCATAGCTGCAGATACATTTATGTCCTTATCAGGTTTAATATATTCACCCTGAACAGTAGTATATTTACCATTTTTTGAATACCATGTATCATATTTCACAGCTACATTTCCATTTTGAACTGGTTTTACGAAAAACTTCTTTACAACATTACTAGTAGATGCTGGCACTGAATTCTGTTCAGTTTTTTTAGTTAAGTTAGTATTTTTATTAACCTGCTCTGCATTTTCTATATTTTTACTTGCTGCATTATTTTTTTCTTTATCTTTTGATAATTTCATGGAAGTTTTTGAACCTTCCTCAGATTTATTTGATTTTTGTTGCGTTTGTTTAACAGATGAAACATTTTTACTTTTAGGTTTTAAATTAACGTATGCTGCTGCCCCTGCAATAATGCATAAGCATACAAATAAAGCTATATAAAACCCATCCTTTTTGAATAAATCACTAAATTTACTTTGACCTTTATTTTGGTTTTTATTCCAATCGTTGTTCATTACTAACACCTCCATTTAGTATTGTGTCCATAACCTAGAAAAAAATACATTTTATATTATTTTTTTTAGAATTTAATGTAAAAAAAAATGCCAAGTAACAATATTTAGGTATATTAAATGAAATTAATAATCTAGATATTGTTACTTCGCTAAAACTTGAAAAGCATAAATTTAAAATCAGTGCATAGTTCTCATTTTACAATGCACAGTTATAGTTGATTTTCCTCCGTTCTGCTTTTGTATAACCTTGGTATTTGTATTTCTTAATTTTACTATATATACATTATTTAAGTGTTTTAATCTCAACTCCTGTATAATAATGCTTAAGTATTTCGTCATACTTTCTTCCATTTTTGGCCATAGCCTCAGCTCCCCATTGGCTCATTCCGAGTCCATGCCCATAACCGGTACAATCAAATTCAAATCCATTAATGTTGTATTTTATTTGAAAATTAGTAGAATTCAGACCTATGATACTTCTAAATTTAGTTCCTGTCATAGTTGTATTTCCAACTTTTATAGTTTTCACACTGCCTGTTTTATTTCTAGATAAAACACTTACACTATTTCTAACATTAAATAAATTAATCTTACTGTTAGAAAATGCATCATTAACTTTATTTATAAAATTTATATAGCTAATATCCACCTTGCTCTTATATTTTCTTACGCTTTCTTCACCAGGACTTGGCACACTTTTTAAATATTTAATATTTTCTCCAAGTACTTCTTTAGCATCTTCAGTTTCACCGCTGCTTACAGCAAAATAATATGGTTCCATTACTAATTTATTATTGTATACAAGTACTTGTCCACTAGTTTCTTTAACTGCTTCACTCACTTTGTTCCAGTACTCCTCTTTAAACTTTTCAGGCCATTTACTAAGCCTTTCTTCTTTGCTCATATAAACTTGACAATCAATTGAATCCGTAACATCAGCGCCATGTGCCCCTTTATATTTTGTTCCACCATAATTCTCCATATGTGCCGCCGCAAAAGTTCTTGCTGCAACAGCCTGTGCCTTAAGGGCTTCTTTATCAAATTCAACTGGCATTTCAGAGCAAACTACTCCAACAATATAATCTTCTAAGTTTATATTGATTATTTTTTTACTGTTAGTAATATATACATTTATATTGCTTTTATTTTCTTTAATTTCATTTTGTTTATTAAAATCATATTTTATTTTAGGCAATATATTTAAAGTATTCTTACCTACTCCAACCAAAAGTATAGATACTGTAAAAATGAATATTAAGCAAAAAGCTAAGACAAGTACAATCTTTTTTATCATTTTTTCATCCCCCAGCTCGCAGAATTTTGTACCGAAAATAAAAAATCAGCTTTCTATTATATTATTTGATATTATAGTTAAATATTACTTCATTTAATTTATATGACCAAAGATATTATAAAAAGCAATGATCATAAATTTTATCAACATTAATTACTTATATAGATAGACAACTTCAAACTTTAAAATTGCAATGTCCAAATTTATCCTGATAACCTGGAAGTTGATTCAGAGCACAGAGTACAAAGTACAGAGTACAGTGAAGGTGGATTTACCTTTTGTTTCTCTCAGGTAAATCTTAGAACTTAATAGTGTCAGCTACGCTGAGCACTATATTTTAAGCGCTTTGCGTGCATTAAGTTGAAGATTTTTTGTAGCGACAGCGGAGAAAAATCATCCTTCACTGTACTCTGTCCTCTGTACTTTGTACTCTGAGTTAAATTCCAGTTTGTAAGGATAAATTTGGTATTGGCAATTTAAATATTTCAGCTTGTTTATCTATAGTAACTTAATATATATTATTGAGAACTAAAAAGAAATCACATAGAAAAAATTACACTTAACGTTTCTTCATATGCTGTACCTTTTATTACTCAATAGGATTTAAAACTTCGAATTGTAAACCAAATTTTCATGGAATTGTATATACACTAATGGAATTGAAGTTATAGAAAATATAATAGAACATTCAAAGATCTATTCACAAAAACCTTTGAATGTTCTATTATATATAGGAACTTATTACTTTTTAAATACTATTTTTGTATTTTAAGTTCATGAATCACATGAACTGCTAGCCACTCTTTTTATATTTGCTCCTAGCTTTTGAAGTTTTTTTTCTATATTTACATAACCTCTATCTACATGGTAAATATCAGCTATCTCAGTTTCTCCTTCTGTAACTAAACCTAATAGAATAAGTGCAGCTCCTGCTCTTAAATCTGTAGCTTTTACACTAGCCCCAGTAAATCCGTTTCCACCATGTATAATTGCACTTCTGCCATCAATCTTGATATTAGCGCCCATTCGTGTCATTTCTGGAACATGCATAAATCTATTTTCAAAAATAGTTTCTGTTACAACACTAGTGCCATCCACAGAGCATAAAAGTGCCATTATTTGTGGCTGCATATCAGTAGGAAATCCAGGATATGGCATTGTTTTTATATCAACAGGTTTTAATCTTCTTCTACCATCAACAATCAAGGTATTATCATCTTTTTCCATGGAAACTCCCATTTCTGCAAGTTTAGCTATTATAGGTTTTATATGTTCTTCATTAATACCATTTATTTTTATTAAACTTTTTGTTATCGCAGCAGCAATCATAAAAGTTCCAATCTCAATTCTATCGTAAATAGGTCTATAGGTAGTACCCTTCAATTTTTTTACGCCTTTAATAGTAATCATGTCTGTACCAATGCCACTTATATTAGCACCCATTTTATTCAAAAAATTTGATAAATCTGCAACCTCTGGTTCTTCTGCTGCATTTTCTATTATGGTTTCACCTTCTGCAAAAATGGAAGCCATTATTATATTTTCTGTAGCACCTACCGACGGAAAATCAAGATAAATTTTATTTCCCAAAAGTTTTCCACTACTAGCCTCAACATATCCATGATCTATATTTATATCCACGCCCAATGCTTTAAAGCCTTTAAGGTGCAAATCTACAGGCCTGGTTCCTATGTTACATCCTCCTGGAAGTGCCATCTTTACTTTACCAAATCTTGAAATCATGGGGCCCATAATAAAAAATGATCCTCTCATTTTTCTAACTAATTCACTATCAATATCTACACATTTTACATCAGAAGTATCTATTTCAAGTCTATTTTTAAGTAAATCTATATTAACTTTTGCTCCAAGTGTTTTTAATAAGTCGATAATTACAAAAACATCCAGTAGCATAGGACAATTTTCTATTACACATTTATCACTGCTCAAAATGGTTGCAGCTATTATAGGTAAAACAGCATTTTTAGCTGAACTTATATTCACTTCACCATTTAGAGTTTCCCCACCCTTTATAATAAATTTACTCATTTTAATCCTCCACTCATAACTTGTTTATAATTTACTATTTGCAATAAATAATTAGATTATAGTCATTTATTTCAGTATGAATTTTATTTTAGCACCATTTTTAATAATTTATGTTTAAAATTGGAGTGCCTATCATAATATAAATTCCATCATTATACTTGCATACAGCATAGTTTAAATCTACCTTTTTATTATTATCAAATATATAATCATACCTTCCAGTATACATAGTTGTACTTAAAATATTGTTCATCCTTGTGGTCTTTAAGTTTTTAACCCCATTCTTATCAAAATAACCCTTAATACTACATGCTACTTTACTAATATTTTTTAGCTTACTTTTAGCTTTTATATACATATAAGGAGTACTTTTGCCTCCAATTGATTTTGTTACTTTTCTTTTTAATTCATCAATGTTATTTTTATTTGTAAGCAATTTTATATATATTGATATATCATAATAATCAGCTTTTTTTACACTTTCGATATATCCGGATACATCCTTATTATCAAAATTGATACAGTAACTTTTACCATTATAAATTGTTACTTTTTTATTATTTAAGTTCATATTTTTAATCCAGTTTTTGCACTCTTTTTCTCCATTATTATTTGTTTTATAATTTGTGGTTAGACCTATTTCTTCTATAGTACTATTAGTTTCCTTTAATGCATTGCTTAAATAATCATCATTAGTTACTGCATTAATTTTTACTACATAAATGTTTATAATTACTGATAGTATTAATAAAATTGCAACAAAAAATTTTTTACTATTCATTTATTTCCCCCTCTTTTCCTTAAGATTATTCACTAAATTTAAAATTTTTATTCTAAAAGAAGGGAGAAAATTAAATTTAATAGTTTCGAATTTGATTTCTCTATATTATCAATATATAAAAATTCCACATGAAATGTGAATAAACATTTACGTGGTTTGGGATGAAGTTCCATTACCTTCTATAACTAGATAAAATACGTTTTAAAGCTTCCACTAAATTCCCGCAATCTCAATTTGTCTTTTTTTTAGTTTATCTTGTTTGCTAAGAAAGTATTTACATTAGGTTCTAGAAGGATAATGGGCTGCCGCCCAAGCCCCGCA
>NZ_JAJNKE010000014.1:0-21934 GCF_021043395.1 Clostridium guangxiense | reverse complement strand
CCCGCAATCTCAATTTGTCTTTTTTTTAGTTTATCTTGTTTGCTAAGAAAGTATTTACATTAGGTTCTAGAAGGATAATGGGCTGCCGCCCAAGCCCCGCATATGTTTACTTTCAAAAAATAATAAAAACCAGAAAATAAATTTCTGGTTTTTATTATATTTACTTTTCTTTAACCTTTATCCTTGCAAGAGCTCTTGATAAAGCGAGTTCTGCCCTTTTAAGATCAACATTATCATTTTTAGCATCCCTAATTCTTTTTTCGGCTCTTTCTTTAGCTTCCTCAGCTCTATTAACGTCAATATCTTCTGGCCACTCACTAGCATCACACATAAATGTGACTTCTGATGCTCCTACATTTAAAACTCCTGTAGATGTAAAAGCTCTTTTCTCCGTACCATCTGCTTGAATAAATTTGGTTTCTGTTGGTTGTAAAAAAGCAACCATATCCGAGTGATTTCCAAGTATACCCAATCCGCCTTCAACAGTTTTTGTTGAAATTTCACTTACTTCTCCAACATAAAACGTCTTTTTAGGTGTTAGTATGCTCAATTTCATGTTTGTTGCCATACTAAATCACTCCTTTTAGCTTTCCATCATTTTTTTAGCTTTTTCTCTTACATCTTCAATAGTACCTGCAAGTAAAAATGCAGCTTCTGGAAGATCATCACATTTACCATCAAGAATTTCTTTAAAACTTCTTATAGTATCTTTTACAGTTACATATTGACCTGGTATTCCTGTAAACTGTTCAGCAACACTAAATGCTTGTGAAAGAAATCTTTGAATTCTTCTTGCTCTTCCAACAAGTAATCTATCATCTTCGGAAAGTTCATCAACACCAAGTATTGCAATTATATCCTGAAGTTCTGCATATCTTTCAAGTATATGCTTAACTTTGTTTGCAACTTCATAGTGTTCTTCTCCAACAATTCTTGGATCAAGTATTCTTGATGATGATTCAAGAGGATCAACTGCTGGATATATTCCAAGTGCAGATATTGATCTTGAAAGAACAGTTGTTGCATCAAGATGCGAGAATGTTGTTGCTGGTGCAGGATCTGTAAGGTCATCAGCAGGTACATATACAGCCTGAACTGATGTAATTGAGCCCTGCTTTGTTGAAGTTATTCTTTCTTGAAGAGCACCCATTTCATTTGAAAGTGTTGGCTGATAACCAACGGCACTAGGTATTCTTCCAAGTAAAGCTGAAACTTCTGAACCAGCTTGTGTAAATCTGAATATATTATCTATGAATAAAAGCACATCCTGGCCTTGATCTCTAAAATATTCAGCCATTGTAAGTCCTGTTAAAGCAACTCTCATTCTTGAACCAGGTGGCTCATTCATTTGACCAAATACAAGAGCTGTTTTATCAATAACTCCAGATTCTTTCATTTCATAATAAAGGTCATTACCTTCTCTTGTTCTTTCTCCAACACCTGTGAATACTGATAATCCACCGTGTTCTTTAGCTATATTATTTATAAGTTCCTGAATAAGAACTGTCTTACCAACACCGGCACCACCGAATAAACCTATCTTTCCACCTCTTTGATATGGAGCAAGTAAATCTATAACCTTAATACCTGTTTCAAACATCTCTGGATGAACTGATTGTTCTTCAAATGTTGGAGCTGGTCTGTGTATTGGATAATATTCATTAGCTTCAACGCTTCCAACCTCATCTATAGGCTGACCTAATACATTAAAAAGACGACCTAAAACAGATTTACCAACTGGTACTGATATTGGCTTACCAGTATTTATTGCTTCCATTCCTCTTTTTAATCCATCGGTGCCTTCCATAGATATTGTTCTAACAATATCATCACCTATGTGCTGTTCAACTTCAGCAATAAGTTTTTTATCTCCCATATTTATTTCAATCGCATTATAAATATCAGGAAGGTTTTCTGCATCAAATCTAATATCAACGACAGGTCCTATTACCTGAACAATTTTACCTACATGTTCTGGCATCAGTTTCCCTCCTTATTTAAGAGCCTCCGCTCCTCCAACTATTTCTGTAATTTCCTGAGTAATAGCACTTTGTCTAATTCTGTTATACTGAAGATTTAAATTATCAAGCAATTCATTTGCATTTTTAGTTGCGTTATCCATTGAGGACATTCTAGATGCCTGCTCACTAGCTTTAGAATTTAAAAGCAAGTTAAACATCTGCTGTTCTAAATGCAATTTAATTGCCCTACCAAGTAAAATATCAGAAGTAGGTTCAAATTCAGCTACACTCATGCTATTATCCGATTCTTTAGCTTCAAGCGGAAGTATTTTTTTTATTTCAACACTTTGTTTTATAGTAGAAATAAATTTTGTATAAACCACATAAACTTCGCCTGCATCACCGTTTTCATAAAGCTTCAAAGCATGCTCAGTTATCTTCTTAGCTTCCTCTAATCCTGGTTCATTAGGAATATCAACATATTCAGCAACAGTATCATATTTAAGTCTCTTAAAATATGCTCTTCCCTTTTGACCAACTGTTATAAGTAAAGATTTATCTTTTTCCTTACACATAGTCTCATCTGCAGCGGCAACAACAGCTCCGTTAAAACCTCCGCAAAGACCAGAATCTGAAGTCAAAGCTACATAAAGCTTTTTATCACTTTTATTACCAGCAATATATGCATTTCCCTTATCAGATGAATTTACAATTTTACTCATAACATCATTAAAAGCTTCATAATACGCTTTGTTTCCTTCAAGATTCTGTCTTGATTTTCTTAAATTAGAGGTGGCTATAAGTGACATGGCGTTTGTTATTTTTCTAGTATTAGTAATAGACTTAATTCTTCTTTTTATCTTTATAAGTCCTGCTCCTGCCATACTTCACCTCCCGCATAGGAACTTAAACTATTCCTCTGCTATAAATATCTTTTTATATTCTTTTATTGCCTTATCAAGTTCACTATTTATTTCATCAGTTAATGCTTTCTTTTCGATTATTTCTTTTCCTAAATCTCTATAATGAGTATCTATGTATTCAAGAAGTCCTTCTTGGAAAGCCTTAAGTTTTGAAACATCAATATCCATTACATATTCATTAACAACTGCATATAAAATTATGATTTGCTTTTCAACAGGCATTGGCTTGTATTGAGGCTGCTTCATTATTTCAGTAAGTCTTTTACCTTTTTCAAGTCTCTTCATAGATTCTTTATCAAGGTCTGAACCAAACTGTGCAAAAGCAGCAAGTTCTTCATACTGCGCAAGTTCAAGTCTGAGTGTTCCTGAAAGCTTTTTCATAGCTTTAATCTGAGCACTACCACCAACTCTTGATACTGATATACCTGAGTTAACGGCTGGTCTCTGACCTGCATAGAAAAGTTCTGCTTCAAGGAATATCTGGCCATCTGTTATAGATATAACATTTGTAGGTATATATCCCGAAACGTCTCCTGCTTGAGTTTCTATTATAGGAAGTGCTGTTATAGAACCTCCTCCAAGTTTCTCAGAAAGCTTTGCAGCTCTTTCAAGAAGTCTTGAATGTAAATAGAAAACATCTCCAGGATAAGCTTCTCTGCCTGGTGGTCTACGAAGAAGTAATGACATTGTTCTATAAGCAACTGCGTGCTTAGACAAATCATCATATATAATAAGTACATCTTTTCCTTTAAACATAAAGCTTTCTGCAATAGTTACACCTGAATATGGTGCTAAATATTGTAGTGGTGCTGGATCTGCAGCAGTTGATGATACTACTATGCTATAGTCCATAGCTCCCATTTCTTCTAATGTATTAACAATGTTTACTACAGTAGATTGTTTCTGTCCTATAGCAACATAAATACATATTACATCTTTTCCTTTTTGATTTATTATAGTATCAATAGCAATAGCAGTTTTACCTGTCTGTCTATCTCCTATAATAAGTTCTCTTTGTCCTTTTCCAATAGGTATCATTGAGTCTATGGCTAATAATCCTGTTTGAAGTGGTTCATTAACTGATTGTCTATCAATAACTCCAGTAGCTTTTATATCTACTGGCTTTGATTCCTCAGCCTTTATAGGACCTTTGCCATCTATTGGCTGCCCCAATGCATTTACAACTCTTCCAAGCATTGCTTCACCAACAGGCACTTCAACAACCTTTCCTGTACTCTTAACAACGTCGCCTTCCTTAATTCCATCTTGTGAACCAAGTAGAACGCAGCCGACATTGTCCTGTTCAAGGTTTAGAGCCATACCATACACGTTGTTTGGAAACTCAAGAAGTTCACCAGCCATACAGTTATCTAGACCGTATACTCTGGCAATACCATCACCTATTTCTATTATAGTACCTGAATCTACAGTTTCTACTTTATCTTCATATCCTTCAATTTGCTTTTTAATTATTGAAGTTATTTCTTCAGGTTTTATGTTCATAGGCTCACCTCTATTTCTCTTCAAGCATTACTTTTTTCATGCTCTCTAATTTATGTTTAATAGTTCCATCGATAACATCATCGCCAACTCTTACATAAACTCCACCTATTATATCTGAATCAATAATTTCTCTTAATACAATAGTTTTGTTATATTTCTTTGAAAGCTTTTCTGTAAGAGTTTTTCTTTCATCATCTGTAAGCGGTATTACAGTTTTAATCTCTGCAATAACCTTGTTATTTTTTTCTAAAGAAATTTCTCTTAATTGGTTAAGAATTCCATCCACTTCATGAATTCTCTTTTTTTCTACAAGAAGCAACAGAAAAGAGAGCAGTTCTTTATCTATTTTACCTTTAAAAATATCGGTAAACATTTGTTCTTTCACAGAAGTACTCATTTTGGGGTGTTTTATGATTTGTTGAATATCATTGTTTGTTTTTATTAATGCAACAATATCCTCAAAATCAGAAATATATTGATCAACTTTGTTTTTTTCTTCACCCACTTCATATAGAGCAAGCGCATATCTCCTATCTAGATATTCATACATAATTAAATACCTACCTTAGCAACAAAGTCTTCTATAAGTCTTCTGTGTTCAGTTTCATCTAAAGATTTGTTAAGAGCTTTTGAAGATACAAGCATGGCAAGTTCTACAACTTGAGATTTAATTTCATCCTCTGCTTTTTCTTTTTCTCTTTCAGCTTCTTTTTTTGCTCTCTCTAAAATAACCTGAGCTTCATTTGAAGCTTCACCTGTTATTTCCTCTGAAACCTTCTCAGCTTTTACTTTATAGTTTTCAACTATAGCTTTTCCTTCTTCTTTTGCCTTTGCTAATTTTTGTGCATTTTCATTTTTTAACTTTTCTGCTTCAACTCTATCAGATTCTGCTTTATCAATATCACTTTTAATTGCATTAACTCTAGAATCTATTTTATTGTTAACAGGATTAAATAAAAAATGTCTTAAAAGAAAATACAAAATTATAAAGTTAACTATAGTTATACCAACTCTAATTAAATCTATATCCATTACGCGTAAAAGCCTCCCTTCAGGCTTATTTTAAGAATAAATAGTTATTATTTACTAGCAAATAATAGTAATATAGCAATAAGGAATGCATATATAGCAGTTGCTTCTGAAAGTGCAGCACCTATAATCATAGTACTCATTATTTTACCACTTGCTTCTGGTTGTCTTCCAACAGCTTCAGCTGCTTTAGAAGCAGCATTACCTGTTCCAATACCTCCACCTATACAACCTAATGCAGCTATACCTGCACCTAACATTGCCATTGTGTGTGCATCAATACTCATAATTTGTTTCCTCCTTTATTATTCCTCAGCAGTAATTTTTATGTTAATCATAGTTAACATCACAAATATTAGCATTTGAAGCCCGCCATCAAATACGTCAAAATAAAAATGAAATGGCACTGGCAATACAAATGCAAAATGACCCATACCTTTATAAATTAAACTAAGCAATACTCCACCCGCTGTCATATTACCAAAAAGTCGCAGGCAAAGTGATAATGGTGTGGTAAATCTCTCTAATATGTTTATTGGAAGCAAAAACAATTTTGGCTTTCCAAAAGCTGTAAAGTAATTAACTAAACCATTTCGTTTAATAGATGTAGCCTGGATCATAAAAAAAGTTATAGCAGCAAGTCCTGCCGTTACACTTACATCCTCTGTTGGAACAGGAGCTCCTACAAGTCCTGCCAAATTCATCAATAATATAAATATAGCTAATGTTCCAACATACGGTATGAAGCTTTTGTAACTTTCGCCCATATTTTCTTTAACTAGGTTATTTATGGATTCTACAACAATTTCAACTGCACTTTGTTTTTTATCAGGCATTTTATTAAGATTTCTAGTAAGAAGCCATGCTATAAGTGTAACCAATATAATTATAGCCCATTGAACTCCTATACCAGTTGATATTCCCTTAAAACTGCCAAACAGCGGTTTAATTTCTTCCATCCAATCACTTCCTTCCTATTCATTTTTAACTTTTAATCCATATATTATTATAGATATGTACTGTGCAGTAAACCCAAACATATAGGCTACTATATAAAATTTATTTATCTTGCAGAGTATAAAAGCTATTATACATACTATAACAACTCTTAGTATACCCCCAATCAATAAAAAAATCTTATTACCTTTTTGTTTTATATAAACAATATCAGATATAATAGAATTAGCAGTAAAACTTAATGCTGCTATTAAGAGTCCTAATAAGGCAACAAAAACATAGGAGGATTTTACAACCAAAGTTAAGGCGCAAATTAATATTGCTAGTATTACATCGCATATAATAACATTTTTCAGCATGCTTTTTATATTAGTTTCCAATTTATTTCCTCCAATGACTTAAATTAATAACTTAATTATATATCTTTAATTTTTATAAATAAACTTTTGTTTTTCGCCTATTTTAACAATATTTTATTATTATAATAGTTTATTAACGGTTTCTTTTCTTTTTAATCTCTATAAGTTGCAAATGCTTTGATAAATTCAAATTTCAAATTAAATTTCAAATTACTGAAAATTATAATATTTACATATTCCTGTCATTGCGCTATCAAATATTTTATCACTATACTTATATCGTATAAACTCATAAAAACTATACTATTGTATATACAAAATTATATATGCATATTTGCCTTTACGCTGTAAAGTTTGCTTGATCATCCTCTTCTTCTACAGTACTATTCCTTTTACTATTAAATACAAAAGTTATACAAGATCCAACAGCTATCAATGCAATTCCTACAATCATATTGAAGGTAATGACTTCCTTTAAAATTATTAATGCAAAAATGGATGCTAGCACTGGCTTTATATAAAATACTAATGATGCTATAGAAGCTGATGTTTCATCCATTGCTAAAAAATAAAAAGTATATCCAAGACCTGTTACAAAAATACCTATATATATTAAAGCAAGAATAGTTGATGAGTTTATTCCTTGTATAATTGGAATATCAGAAAATATTTTTAGACCTATCTTATCAAAAAATAATGAAACAAAGCTTATTTTGGAAATCATAATAAGTATAAACATTTCAAGACTTCCCATTATAAAGCTAAAACAACTTAATACAATTCCACCATATTTTTTACTCTTGTATTTACCTATAACACCATATAAAGCAAATGTAACTGCAGACAGTAAGGTAAACACTATCCCCTTAACACTACTAGTCATATTAAATGGATTCATTATAAATATTATACCTATTACGTTTAAAATCATAGAAATTATTGTATCCTTATACACTAACTCATTTAGCATTATATATGCAAGTGGTATAACAAATATTGGATTGCAGCTAAACAATATTGCAACTATGGAAGCTTTACAATCTAATACCGCTAGTTGATAAAATAGCATACTTACGACTACACATATAAATCCTGACATAATAAAAAATTTTAGATTTTTTAGTCCAAATAAGATTTCTCTTTTTTTTATATTTCTCATAGCAAGAGGTAAAAGCACAATTCCACCTATAAAAAATCTTATAAATGTCAATTGCACAGGATTGAACCTTCCAGAAACCAATTTTAACGATATCTCCATAGTACTAAATAAAACTGTCGATAACATAATATACAAATATCCCTTTTTCATTTATATTTCCCCCAGTTAGTTTTTTATAAAATGAATTTTTATAATTTAAAACCTCCATAAGTTTGAAAGTTTTCAAAACATATTTTAATTTATTTTAGTACTGATATAATTGATGTATATAAATGACTGCAAATAAACTTAATTTTTAAGTTCAAAAACTATTTATCATTATAGCAAATATAGACAATTTTATAAAATATTAAATAAATATACATTCATACAAAAAAAATATATTTTACAGGAGATGTAATCCTTGGATATTAAACAGTTAAAATACTTTCTTGCAGTTGCAAAAGAAAAACAAATCACAGCTGCTGCAAGAAAACTTCATATTGCTCAACCACCATTAAGCAAACAATTAAAACTTTTAGAAGAAGAATTAGGAACAAGTCTTTTAGAAAGGGGCAGTCGTAATATAACCCTTACCGATGCTGGAAATATACTTTTTACTAGGGCTACAGAAATTATTAATTTAGTTGAAAGTACAAAAAAAGAACTTAACGATCTAAATCAAGGATTAAACGGTACATTAAATATAGGTGCTGTAACCTCATCTATATCCACTATAATGCCAGAACAAATAAAATTTTTTCATGCTCAATATAGGAAAGTGAATTTTCAAATATGGGATGGTGATACTCTTAGAATTACTGAACTTCTAAAAAATAATACAATTGAAATTGGCATTGTAAAAACTCCATTCGACTACGAAAACTATAATTTTATATTAATTTCAAATAAAGTTTCTACTACTCCAATGCTCGCAATAACAAATTCATTATTGTCTGAAAATATATTATCAATAAACATTGATGTTTTAGTGAATAAACCTTTAATAATGCACCGAAGATATGAAAATAAATTAATAAATTATTGCGAACAACATGGTTTTAAGCCTTCAATTCTTTGTAAGGCAGATGACATAAGATTAATGCTTGCCTTGGCATATGATGATATCGGAATTGCTATCTTACCAAAATCCAATGTAGACTCTTTATCAACTGATAAATTAAGATTATTTGAAATCAAAGATTTATATATTGAAACAAACTTTGCTATTATATGGCCTAAAAATCACTATTTATCTAATATCGCAAAACATTTTATAGAAAATTTTACAAACAAAGCTATGTTTTAAAAAAAATATTGATAAAAACTAAGAAATCTTTGCTTTAAATAATCATAAAAGTGAACAGTTATTTAAAACAAAGTAAAAAATAAAAATCCAGAAGATTAAATTTCTTCTGGATTTTTATATAAATAACTAATTACTACATTTTTTCAACAACTATTGCTGTTCCTTGTCCACCACCAATGCATAAAGTGGCAAGTCCAAGTTTTGCATCTCTTTTTTGCATTCCATATAATAATGTAACTAATATTCTTGCACCAGATGCTCCTATTGGATGCCCTAATGCAATAGCTCCGCCATTAACATTCACTTTGCTCATATCAAATTTTAAATCTTTTGCTACTGCTAAACTTTGAGCCGCAAAAGCTTCATTTGCCTCTATTAAATCTAAATCTTCAACTTTTATATCAGTCTTAGCTAAAGCTGCTTTTGTTGCATAGAATGGTCCGTATCCCATTATTGCTGGATCTAATCCTGCTGAACCATATGAAACAATTTTAGCAAGTGGCTTTATTCCCAACTCTTTTGCTTTATCAGCACTCATTATAACTAAAGCTGCTGCAGCATCATTTAATCCTGAAGCATTTCCAGCTGTTACTGTTCCATCTTTCTTAAATGCTGGCTTTAATTTAGCCATTCCTTCTATTGTACTTCCAAATCTTGGGTGCTCATCTGTATCAAATACGACCTCACCCTTTCTAGTTTTTATAGTTACAGGAACTATTTCATCCTTAAATTCTCCATTTTTTATAGCTTTTTCAGCTTTTTGCTGCGATGCAAGTGCAAATTCATCTTGTTGTTGTCTAGTAATACCCCATTTTTCAGCTATGTTTTCAGCTGTGATTCCCATATGATACTGATTAAAAGCATCCCATAATCCATCAGTTATCATTTCATCTACAAACTGAGTATTTCCCATTCTTACTCCCCATCTTGCGTTATCTACAAGATATGGTGCTCTTGACATATTCTCCATTCCACCTGCTATTACTATATCAGCATCTCCTGCTTTAATTATCTGCGCTGCAAGGCTAACTGTTCTAAGACCAGAACCACAAACCTTATTAATTGTAAGTGCTGGAATTTCTACAGGTAACCCAGCTTTTACAGCTGCTTGTCTTGCTGGATTCTGTCCTAATCCTGCTGTAAGTACGTTTCCAAAAATAACTTCTCCTATTTGTTCTGCTTTTATTCCAGCTCTTTTAACTGCTTCTTTTATAACTACTGCACCTAAATCCACTGCTGGTACATCTTTAAGGCCTTTTCCATATGAACCTATTGCTGTTCTTACAGCACTAGCTATTACAACTTCTTTCATTCAAAATAACCTCCTAAATTTTTAATCTAAGGTATATCAATCGTTTTTCAATCTTACAAGTTAATTATACCTACTATTCATTTTTTTATCAATAGATTTTGTTAAAAAAAACACAAACTTTCTATATCATAAATTCGCTGGGTTTCGTTTCAGTTAATCCAAAATGATACAATATTGCTTCTGCTATTCTCTTGGATGCGTTTCCATCTCCATATGGATTTATAGCCTTGCTCATCTTATCATATTCTTCTTTAACTCTTATTATTTTATTAGCTTCCTCTACAATTTTTTCAACATCTGTGCCTACAAGCTTTACCTTTCCAGCCTCAACTGCTTCAGGTCTTTCAGTAACGTCTCTTAATACAAGAACTGGTTTTCCTAAATGAGGTGCTTCTTCTTGAATTCCACCAGAGTCAGTCATAACCATAAAGCATTTATTCATAAGATTATGAGTTTCCTTTGTATCAAGTGGCGATAAAAGGTGAACTCTTTCAGTTTTATCTAAATGCTTATATACAACATCTCTTACAACTGGATTTAGATGAACTAAGTAGACAATTTCAACATCCTTGTTTTCTTTTACTATTCTTTTTAATGATTCACAAATATTTTCTATTCCAGCGCCCCAATTTTCACGTCTGTGAGCTGTTATCATTATAATTTTTTTGTTTTTATAATCTAAATCATTAAGTACTTCATTGCTAAATTTATAACTATCCTCTACTGTGTGCTTCATGGCATCAATAGCAGTATTTCCTGTTATAAAAATGTTTTTTTCGTCTATTCCTTCCTTTAACAGATTATTTTTAGACTTTTTAGTAGGTGCAAAATGTAAATCTGCTATAGCTCCTGTTAATTTTCTATTCATTTCCTCAGGAAAAGGAAAGTACTTATCATATGTTCTTAATCCAGCTTCAACGTGACCAACACTTATTTTTTGATAAAAAGCTGCAAGTGAAGCTGCAAATGTAGTTGTTGTGTCACCATGAACAAGTACTATATCGGGTTTTTCCTTAGAAAATATGTATTCTAAGCCTTCAAGTACTCTTGAGGTTATTCCAGTCAATGTTTGTTTATCTTTCATTATATTAAGATCAAAATCAGGTGAAATTTTAAATATATCTAAAACCTGATCAAGCATTTCCCTATGTTGTGCAGTAACACAAACCTTAGCCTGAAACTCATCCATGCTCTTTAACATTTTAACAAGTGGAGCCATCTTAATAGCCTCTGGTCTTGTTCCGAAAATACTTATTACTTTAATCCTGTTCATAGAATTATACCTCCATTTATTCATATCTGTCATATTTCTATTATATTCTTATATATCTATTTTTTCATAATAATACATTTCATTCCTTATGCTTAAAAAGACCAAATTTAAATGCAACTATAACTATAATTACAATTACTACAGCAAGAACTGTGTATGCTTTAGTATTTGTAAGCTGCATTACTATTACAGACATAAGACCAAGTACTGCACTTATAAGATACATGATTATAACTGCTTGCTTTTGACTAAGTCCCATTGCAAGAAGCCTATGATGCAAATGACCTTTATCTGCCTGCATTATTGGTCTTCCATTTATTTTTCTTCTTATAATTGCAAAAATTGTATCATATATTGGAAGTCCAAATGCTAATATAGGAACTGCAATAACCACTGCTGAAGCTGATTTTATAGCCCCTTCTATGGATATTGCCGCAAGTAAAAAGCCTATTAATTGTGCTCCAACATCACCCATAAATATTGATGCTGGATTAAAATTATACGGTAAAAATCCAAGTATAGCTCCTGCTAAAATAAGCGATAATATCTGTGCTTCTATCCTACTTTGACCATTCAAAAATGCAATTAATGCCATAGTACTTGCTGAAATAATTCCTGTTCCTGCTGCTAATCCATCCAGTCCATCTATAAGGTTAAATGCATTTGTTATTCCAACAATCCAAATCAAAGTTAAAATTATCCCTAGTGCATATCCAATTTTTATGTATGAATTTAAATTACTTATCGGATTAGTTATCATGGATATTTTTATTCCAAAGGCAATTAATGCACAAGCTGCCGCAATTTGAAATAATATTTTTTGCAGCGGTTTTAAATTAATTAAATCATCTGTAACTCCACCAATAACTATTATAAATGAACCAATCAAAATTCCTATTTCATGTCTTGTAATAGGACCATTCTTTAAAATCAAGGCCGTTAGGAATCCTAAATATATAGCAAGCCCCCCAAGCTTTGGAATTGGCTTTTTATGCACTCTTCTTGCATCTTTTGGTACATCTATTGCATTTATAGCCTTTGCAAATTTTCTTACAAATGGTGTACTTATAAAGGATACAAATATTGCTATAAAAAATATGTAATATGTACTAATCATTATTTTCCTTCCTTAAGCTGCAATTTATAACTTATACATAGTTAAATAATCGCCATAAATATATTTTAATATTCAGTTTCACCCAAAAGAGATTCATCATTTTCAATCCAATCATTTACATTTATTATTCTATAATTATCTTTAGAATCCCTTATGACAACTTTATCTATGCCAGAATTTATTATCATTCTCTTACACATAGAACACGGTGCAGCATTTTCAACTAAAGTATTTGAATCAGCATCCTTTCCAACAAGATATAGTGTTGAACCAATCATGTCTTTTCTTGAAGCACTAATTATTGCATTAGCTTCTGAGTGAACAGACCTGCAAAGTTCATAATGAGTTCCCCTTGGTACATTTAGTTTCTTTCTTATACATATTCCTATATCACTACAATTTTTTCTTCCTCTTGGCGAACCACTATATCCACTTGATATTATTTCGTCATTTTTTACTATTATTGCTCCATAGTTTCTTCTAAGACATGTACCTCTTTCAAGCACAGTCTCAGCTATGTCTAAATAGTAATTATTTTTGTCTCTTCTCTCCATACTCAACTCTCCTAAAGCTTTTTTCTACTATAATTATAGTGTAAAACCTCAAAAAATGCACACTAATTTTTGTTTTTATCATTGAATTTTTACAGTTTATATACAATAATCAATGATATTCTATGTTGTTGTAAATTATTTAGACTTTAATATTTAACCATAAGTAGTATTGTTGCAAAGCATTTGCAAAATGATATAATATATATATGTTTCAAAACAATGTTCTTTACATTTAGGAGGGTCTATTTAATTATGATAGATATTAAAAATCTATGCTTTTCCTATACAAAATCCAGCGATTATATTTTAAATAATATAAATATAAAAATAGAAGATGGAACATACACTTCTATAATTGGAGAAAATGGTTGCGGAAAAAGCACACTAGTTAAACTTATATTAAAACTTTTATCTCCATCTTCAGGCACTATAGAAATAAATTCTAAAAGTATAGGTTACGTACCACAGGTTATGGAGAACTTTAACTTTGGTTTTCCAATAACGGTTTTTGAAATACTTAATTGCCATATGAAAACTTTGCATTTAAAAAATTTAAATATAATAAATAATTCTTTGCTTTCTGTCGGCATGCTAGATTTAAAAAATAGTCTTATTGGTGATTTATCTGGTGGCCAAAGGCAAAAAGTATTCATCGCTAGAGCTCTAATAGGAAACCCTGATACAATAATAATGGATGAACCATCTACTGGTATTGATGTAAAAAGTCAAAATGATATATATTCTACACTGCAACATTTAAATAGAAATAATAATGTAACAATAATTTCAGTAGAGCACAACTTAAAAGCTGCTTATTCTTACTCCACGCATATACTGAAATTAAATAACGGGAATGGCATTTTACTTAGAACTAGTGATTTTTTACACAGCAATTTGGAGGTTATGCAAAATGATTCAAATTTTTCATCTTAGCTTTATACAAAATGCTTTTCTAGCAGCAATTATGATTTCAATATTATGTCCCCTTATAGGTGTCTTTTTAGTACTTAAGAGGCAATCAATGGTAGGAGATACTTTATCGCATGCGTCCTTTGCTGGCGTAGCAATCGGATTTCTTATAAATGTAAATCCCTTAATCACAGCATTTATATTTACTTCACTGTGTGCAATTTTAATTGAGGCATTGAAGGACTTTTTTAAAGGATATTCTGATCTTATACTTCCAATAGTATTAACTTTATCTGTTGGAATAGCTATTACACTTACAAGCAGTGGAAAAGCTTCTGGGAATATCGATGCTTTTCTGTTTGGAAGCCTTTTAACCGTAGAAAAAAGTGATTTATATTTAATATTAGCAATAAGCATCATTTCTTTTGCAATTATATTCTCTCTTTACAATAAAATTCTTTACACAGTATTTGATGAAAACGGTGCTAAACTTTCTGGTATAAATACTAAACTTTTAAATTATGTATTTTCTTTACTTGTGGGTTCTGCCATTGCTATTTCAATAAGAATAATAGGTATATTAGTGGTGTCTTCTTTAATTGCTGTTCCTGTGGCTACTGCTATGCAGTTAAAAAAAGGTTTTAAAATCACTTTATTGATGTCTATAGTTTTTAGCTTTATAGATATAATGTTAGGACTATTTTCTTCATATTACTTAAATTGTGCACCTGGAGGGACAATTGCTCTAGCTTCGGTATTTACACTACTCATAGTCTTGATATTAAGAAAAGCTTCAAATTGATGTAAAACTTTATATAAAAAGGGATTGTCGCACTAAAAAATTGCGAAGCAATATAATAGTGAAGGGTTTTAACTCGCCCTCATCGTTAAAACCCTTCACTTTAATTAGTTCGTAATTTTTTATATTTAGTGCGACAGTCCCTTTTTAACTATTTAGTCCCGAAAAGCCTGTCGCCGGCATCGCCTAGGCCTGGAACTATATAGCCATTTTCATTTAGCTTTTCATCTATTGATGCTAAATATATATCAACATCTGGATGTGCTTCCTGCACTGCTTTTATTCCTTCTGGTGCTCCTATAAGGCACATAAGTCTTATATATTTTGCTCCTCTTTTCTTTAAAAGAGATATTGCATCAATTGCTGAACCTCCAGTTGCAAGCATTGGATCCGTAACTATTATGTCTCTTTCTTCTATGTCTTGAGGTAATTTACAGAAATACTCTACTGGCTTTAAAGTTTTTTCATCTCTGTATAGTCCAACGTGACCAACTTTAGCTGCTGGTATAAGTTTTAACATTCCATCTACCATTCCAAGTCCTGCTCTAAGTATTGGAACTATAGCCACCTTCTTACCTGCAAGCATCTTGCATTTTGTCTTGCAAATAGGTGTTTCTATTTCTACAGTCTCAAGCTGCATATCACGTGTTACTTCATATGCCATAAGCATTGCAACTTCCTCAACCATTTCCCTAAAATCCTTTGAACCTGTTTCTTTGTTCCTTATAAACGCTAATTTATGTAATATTAATGGATGTGATATTTGTGTTACTTTACTCATTATTTTTTCCTCCTATTTACTATATTTTTTCTCAATTTCAGTTATTTTATCAATTCTTCGCTGATGTCTTTCACCTTGAAACTTTGAAGCTAAAAATGTATCTACAATGTCACATGCGAGTCCAGGCCCTACAACTCTTTCTCCAAATGCAATTATATTGGCATTATTATGTTCTCTACATGCATGTGCAGAAAATGTATCTGAACATGCTGCTGCCCTTATTCCTGGAACCTTATTTGCTGCAATACTTATTCCTATACCTGTTCCACACACAAGTATTCCAAAGTCATAATTCTTTGCTGCAACTTCCTCAGCAACTTTTAGTGCAAAATCAGGATAATCACATGATTCATTTGTGTATGTTCCAAAATCTTTTACTTCTACTCCTTTTTCTTTTAAATGCTCTAACACTTGCTTTTTCAAGGAAAAGCCAGCATGGTCACTTCCTATCGCTATTTTCATACAAACACCTCCACTAATATTATAAATAAATTGCTAAAATATAAAAATTCAGATGTTTTATCTTTCCTCGCAAAAAAAGAAGATAAATGTATCACCTAATACCTTTATCTTCCTTTAATTTTTCAAGTAAAACCTCTAAATCGCTTTTAAGTTCTGTAAAAGTTTTTCTATAAATATCTATACTCCCCCCGTATGGATCACTTATATCAAAATTACTTCCTATATACTCTCCCAATGAATATATTTTATTTGCATGAGTTGAATTTGTGTCTCTTAATACATCTCTTATATACCCTGTCATCGTTAAAACAAGATCAACCTGTTCTATTATAAATGGATTTAATTGAACAGCTTTCCTATTCGATATATCTAAATTTAAGCTTTCATTAACAATAAGAGAACAATTTAAAGAAGTTTTGCTTCCAGGAAAAACAGATAGACCAGCAGATAAAGCTTCAACATCATCAATATCACATATGCTATTAAATATAGCTTCCGCCATACAACTTCTACATGTATTTCCAGAGCAAACAAATAATATTTTCATAAATTATCCCCTCCTTAAATTGACATTTATTTTTTAAGCCTTTATTATATCAAATCCTGCTGACTTATTAAGCCTATTCATTATTGCAACTCCAAACCCTTCTTCTTCAAAGGATTCTGAAAGAATAACATCTACATTATCATCGTCAAAACTTCTTAAAGTTTCAAACAAATTCTTTCCTATAGAGTACATGTCTTTTCTGCTTCCAAGAGATATAACTTCCACATTGTTATAGAAGTTTATAGTTTCATCTGTAGCCATAACCCCTACCTTTTTACCATCATCTATATAATTTTGCACTATTTCATTGATTTTTTCAATAGTTTTTTGCAAATCACCTTCAATAATTTTAACATCTGCTTTTGGAGCATAATGTTTATACTTCATACCAGGTGCTTTTGGTTTAAAATCTTTATCTGGTTTTTTCATAATTGCAGGATCAATATAAGCGTTATTATCAACTTCTCTTACCATTTCCAAAGTAATAGCGCCTGGTCTTAAAATGCATACGGGATCTACTGTACAATCTATAACTGTAGACTCTAGTCCAAAAGTACACTGTTCTCCTCCAATTATGTAGTCAACCTTACCCTTCAAGTCCTCCACACATCTTTCCATATCTGTAGGACTAGGCCTTCCTGAAACATTCGCAGAAGGTGCCGCTATTGGAACGCCAGAAGTCTCTATGATTTTTCTTGCTATAATATTTGACGGCATTCTTATACCTATACTTTTAAGTCCAGCGCTTGTAACATCTGATATAATAGGCTTTTTATTCATTATTAAAGTCATTGGACCTGGCCAAAATCTTTCTGCTAGTTTTCTTGCAATCTCTGGCACCTCTAGTGCAATTTCATTTATACTTTCAAAATCTGCAATATGCACTATAAGTGGGTTATCCTGCGGTCTTCCTTTAGCTAAAAATATTTTCTTAACCGCCTCACCATCACAGGCATTTGCACCTAAGCCATATACAGTTTCTGTTGGAAAAACAACAAGTCCACCGGATTTAATTGTATTTCCAGCCTCTATGATAACCTTACTATTTGTATTATCATTGTACATTCTTATTATTTTAGTATTCATATAAAAAACACCTCAGGTTTCTCTACTTTTTTTTATTTGCTCAATAGCTTCATCTGTAAAATCCGCATGAACGCATTGTTTAAATAATTCGTTTAGAAATAAATACTTCTTGTAACCACCATTTCTAAACACAAGATAGCAATAATTGTTTTCAGGATAAATTTTTTTCATTCTTGCATAGTGATATCCTGCATAAGGGTATCTCTTCATAAAATTAGCATCTATACTTTTTAGATATTTATTTCTAAACCTAGACTTAGTTATTATAATTATTCTAATATCTTTATCTGCTTTCTCAGCATGAACTAAGTTAACTTTATCACATATTATATTACTTGTTGATTTAAAAAGTCCATCCTTAACTTTAATTCTATAGCCATCATACTTAAAGGAAAAAAGATCATTGTTCATTCTGGCTAAAATAGCTAAAGTAATTAATAGCTCTATAACAACAAGATAGAGTATAAACAGTATATTAGCTTGATTTGAAATAATTAATGCAACTGGCAGTGAAAAAAAAATAAGGCACATAGAAAACGTAAATCTATTACTAGCTGCATTCTGTTTTCTTATTACCTTATTTAAATTCATATAACTCATCCTTTTTTATTAAAATTCTTCGTTACCAAGAGATTTCATTTTTTCGGCTTGTTCCGAAGTAATAAGTGCATCTATTACTTCTTCTATATCACCATCAAGAAATTGGTCTAATTTATAAAGTGTTAAGCCTATTCTGTGGTCTGTAACCCTTCCCTGTGGAAAATTATATGTCCTTATTCTTTCACTTCTATCTCCTGTACCAACCTGATTTTTTCTATCTTCAGCAATTCCAGCATTTCTCTCAGCTTCAGCCTTTTCATAAAGTCTTGCCCTTAGTACCTTCATAGCCTTTTCCTTATTTTTGAGCTGCCTTTTTTCATCCTGACAGGAAACAACAATTCCTGTAGGTATATGGGTAATTCTAACTGCTGAGTCTGTAGTATTTACGCACTGTCCACCATGACCAGAAGCTCTAAAAACATCTATCCTTAAATCATTTGGATTTATTTCAACATCAACATCTTCAACCTCTGGAAGCACTGCAACTGTAGCCGTTGATGTATGTATTCTTCCACTTGATTCTGTGTCTGGGACTCTTTGAACCCTGTGCGTTCCACTTTCATATTTGAGTTTACTGTAGGCACCCTCACCTTTTATCATAAATACTACTTCTTTAAATCCACCTATATCTGTTTCATTAGCACTCATGATTTCTGTTTTCCAGCCAACTCTTTCAGCATATCTAGTGTACATTCTAAATAAATCTGAAGCAAATAGTGCCGCTTCTTCTCCACCTGCTCCACCTCTTATTTCAAAGAATACATTTTTACTGTCATTTGGATCTTTAGGCAAAAGTAAAAGCTTAAGTTCTTTTTCATAATTAACAACCTGAGGCTCTAACTCTTTTATCTCTTCCTCCACCATTTCCTTTAATTCACTGTCTATTTTATCATTTAACATTTCTTTGTCAGCTTCTAAGCTTTCACATACCTTTTTATATTCTCTATATTTTAGCACTATAATCTCTAAATCGGCATGTTCCTTACATAATTTCTGCCATTCTTTTTGGTCTGCCATAACAGAAGGGTCACTTATTTTAATGGATAGCTCGTCATATTTACTTTCTATAAAATTAAGTCTTTCAAGCATTATTTTATCACTCCGTATTTGTATTTTCACAATATTATATTATAACACACTTGCTGTGTGCTTTCTACATAAACATTTACTTTACTTTTTAAAGCCAGTAACTACTCTGTCATTTCCAGCAAGATCTTTTGTTAATTGAACATTTACAAATCCATTTTCTTGCATTATTCTTTTAACGTCTTCCCACTGATCACTTCCTATTTCATATGCAAGAAGTCCGCCACTATTTAAAGTTTCAACACTTTGTTTAGTTATTTTTCTATAAAACTCAAGTCCATCTTGTCCTCCAGAAAGTGCAATGTGGGGTTCAAAATTTCTTACATCCTCCATAAGATTATTTATTTCATCTAACGGAATATATGGTGGGTTAGAGACAATAACATCAAATTTTATATTTTCATCAACTTGTTTTTTTAGAAGATTTCCTTTTTCTATTTTAACATTATGCAAACCAAATTTCTCACAATTTTTATTTGAAACCTCTATAGCCTCATCTGAAATATCAATGCAAAAAACATTAACATTTTTCTCATAATGAGCTATAGATAATCCTATAGCTCCACTTCCTGTACAAACATCACATACAGTAGTATATTTTTTATCCTCTACATTTTTCATTACCTCTTCAACTAAAATTTCAGTATCCGGTCTTGGTATTAATACGCCTTCTTTAACGAAGAAATCTAAGCCCATAAATTCACATTGCTTAGTTATATATTTTACAGGCATTTTATTTTTTCTAAGTCTAATATAGCTAAAATATTCTTTACACTTAGTATCATCAACTTCATAATCCATATTAGTAAGTATAAACAATCTATCTTTTTTTAAAACATGTTGAAGTAAAATTTGGCTATCTGATATATAAAATTCGCCATCGACTTTTTTTAATTCATTATAAGCCTTAAACAGAATATCTTTTATGGTCATTCCCCTGTATTCTCTCCTTCTTCATTACTTTCAGCATCTATACCTTCTGCCCTCTTAAGCGCTTTTATTGCTACTTCTAATTGACTATAATTCGGCTCTCTTGTCGTTAGTTTTTGAAGCATAAGCCCTGGATAAGCAAAAATATGTGAAATAGAGCTTTTTGATTTTCCCATCCACCTTATTATTTCATATGTAAGACCAGAAACCAGCGGAAGGAGTAACACTCTTGATGCAATCCTTTCAGGGAGAGAATTCCACTTTGTGAAGGAAAAAATGATTATACTTACGATCATTACTAAAAATAAAAAATTAGTACCACATCTTGGATGAAACCTTGAATACTTGGACGCATTTTCAGGTGTAAGTTCCTCTTCATTTTCATAACAAAAAACAGTTTTATGTTCTGCACCATGATACTGAAAAACTCTATTTATGTCGCTCATTTTACCTATTAAATATATATAAGCTATAAATATTATAACTCTTATTATTCCTTCAATAAAGTTTAGTGCAATACTATTTAATTTAAGCTTTGAAAATAAATTTGCTGCAAAAGTTGGAATAATGAAAAATACAGTGATAGAAAAAAATAATGACACAACCAATGAAAATCCCATTATAAGATCATTAACTTTATCTCCAAGTACTTTTTCTATCCACTTTTGAAATTTTGATGTTTTTTCTTCATCATCATCTTCTCCCTCAAAGAGTGATGCAGAATAATTTAAAGTTTTTATTCCAATAATTAGAGATTCTATAAGTGACACAAAACCTCTTACTATAGGTATAGAGAAAAATTTATTTTTCTTAGAATATGGAACAGCTTCTTCAAATTTAACATTTATATCTCCATCAGATGTTCTAACAGCAGTAGCAATGCCTTTGCTTCCTCTCATCATTACACCTTCAATTACTGCCTGACCACCAACCGAAGTTTTTCTAGACATTTTTACACCTCTATTTCTGTATATAAACTAATCGCTCAAATATTTGATTTTAGTATACACCTAATTTTATCAGATATATATACCTAATTAAAGCAATTAACTAAACTTTCATAATTAAAAAATACAAAGTAACATCATCTTGGAGTATTAAATAGTGGCTGTCGCACTAAAAATTGTTAAGTCATGATTAATAAATATTGCGAATTAATTGGAGTTAAGGGTTTTAACTCGCTTTGCTCGTTAAAAGACTAACTTTTTAACTTATGTGAAAAGTGAACTTTTCGGCTAAAGCCAAAAGTTAAGGTGATTTTTCTTGCGCTCCGCTGCAGAAAAATTTTTAATTTAAATT
>NZ_JAJNKE010000013.1 GCF_021043395.1 Clostridium guangxiense | reverse complement strand
GACTTCTTGGCAATTACCTTGACTGGACTTTCACCAGTTAGTATAGTCCAGCTTAGCTGGACGCACGAGCATTTTTTCAGCGAGTTATTAAAATATCTTAGTATTTTATGATTCTTGAACCTTAGATTTATAGGATTTTTTTAACGCGACGAGGCATTGTTACTTCACTAAATTCTTAACCATTATTAAACACGGATTTTCTTTACCCCATATTTCTTTTATCTCTTCTAATGGATAAAATCCAACTTTTCTATAAAACTTTCTTGTCTCTTTATAATTTTCATCAGGATGTGACTCTCCTAAAGTTTTCACCATAAGAAACTTAACTTTATTTTTAATCAACTGTTTTTCTGCCACCTTTAACAAACTCTTTCCAATTCCATTACCGTGATATTCCTTGAGTATTCCGATAATATAAATTTCTGAAGTATACACGTTATTTATTTTTATGCTTATGAAGCCAACAAGTCTATCCGAATTATATGCAGCATAAAAATCAGTATTTTTTACTCCACTTACATATTCAATTATTGATTCTTCAATGCCAAACCATTCTGGAAGCCGTCTTAATATATATTCTGTTATTTTCGATTTTTCATAATTATCCGACACCTTGCATATTTTAATCTCCGTATTTATCACTCACTATCGCCTTTAATTACAACTAATCTATTTCTAAACCCATAGCATATGAATCATAAAACTTACCATCAATAAGAAAATCCCTTTTTAAAATTCCCTCTTCAAAAAATCCATGTTTTTTATATAATTTTATTGCTCTTTCATTATCCGTTCTCACTCTCAAATTAATTTTTCTTATGCCATTTTGCTCTGCCCATTTAATTAGATAGTTAAGAAGTTTTTCACCTATTTTCTTTCCCCAATATTCTTTTAAAACACTTATTCCAAATTCCCCCACATGCTGAATTCTTCTCCTTGATCCACCCGAAAAGTTCAAGCTTCCAACTATCTTTCCATTGACCTCAGCTACAATAAACAGTGCATTTTCTTTATTTAAATTATTTAAAATAAATTGTTCCTCTTCTTTAATACTACTTCCAGGTCCTTCTACACCAAAGGTTAAAAAATCAGACTCACCTCCAATTATATTTAAGTATTCTGTTAATTCTTTAGCATCCAATTCCGAAGCTTTTCTAATTATAATTTCTTCATCATTTCTAAATATATCTCTCATCATAAATCTCCTTATTTCTAATCTAATTTTTATAAAGCTAATAAATCTTAGATGCTGATTATTGAAACTTCTTAGGATTTTAATAATCAGCATTTTAGATTTATAGTTTTCGTTTAACATCTCAAGATATTGTTACTTGGCAATTTTTATTAGCTACATCTAAAATGCTGCTGTCCTAACGCTTCATTTTTTATTTGACTGTGAAATTTAGTTCTTTGAAGTGCACTTACATATTCCTCATAAGTTTTAAAATTATCAGCTCTTACAAAAGGATTTACTATAAATTTATTAAATTTTACTCTTAAGTTTTTACGCTTAAATATACTTTTCCTTTTTTGAACACTATATTCTCTACTTAATTCTATACTTTTTAAAACTTTATCTAATTTGTCAAGTTCTCTTTCATTATCTATTTTAATAACTATTCCATCATATTTTATTGTCATAATATAAAACCTCACTTTACTTTGCATCATCCGGATTTACATAGCTGTTTTTCCATTTTAAGATTTTTCGTGTCATCTCAACGAAAAGTCATCCTTAAAAATCCGGCTGAATGAATTATTTATTTTTCCGCTTATGAATCATCGATTCTGTCTTTTTATTTTGAAACTTTCCTCCATCAATCTTGGTTAACGCTCGTAATTTTATACTCATTTTTTAATCAATCCTTTCTTCAGTGTACAATAATATACATAATCATTAATTAATTTACACTACCTTTGAGCTCTCTTCTTCTTTCTCTTGTAAAAGCTGATTAGTGTACAGTCTGTAATAATATCCTTTGTTTCTAAGAAGCTCGCCATGTGTTCCGCTTTCCTCAATTTTACCTTTTCTTAAAACTATAATCTTATCTGCTGAAACTATGGTTGAAAGTCTATGAGCAACCACAAAGCTTGTTCTGTCTGAAAGAACCTTTTCTATAGCATTTTGAATTACTCTTTCGGTTTCAGTATCAATTGAAGATGTAGCTTCATCCAGAACAAATATTGCTGGATTTCCTACGATAGCTCTTGCAAAGGAAATTAACTGTTTTTGTCCTGTTGAAAGATTCCCTCCATTTTCACCAACATCCGTATCATAGCCGTTTTCAGTTTCCATTATAAACTGATGTGCATCTACAAGCTTTGCTGCTCTTATTATTTCTTCATCCGTTGCATCAAGCTTTCCATATCTTATATTGTCCTTAATAGTTCCACTAAAAAGATGTGGACTTTGAAGGACATAACCTAAATTAGACTGAAGCCACAAAAGTGAACGCTGCCTGTAGTCTTTTCCATCTATTAATATCTCACCACTTGTAGGCTCATAAAATCTACATAGTAAGTTTACAATAGTACTCTTACCAGAACCAGTTTCTCCAACTAATGCTATGGTCTGCCCCTTTTTAATGTTTAAGTTGAAGTTTTGAAATACTTTTTCTCCATTTTTATAAGAAAAGTAAAGATTCTTAAACTCAATATCTCCATTAATCTGCTCCCAATTTTCCTTTTTAGGAGTAAATAAATCTCCATACTTTTCAATTACCTCTTTCTTATCCCATATGTCTGGCTCTGTTTCAACAAGTGATATTATTCTTTCTGCTGATGCCTGGGCCTGTTGAATTTCTGCTATAGTTCCTGCCAGCTGACTTACAGGATCGAAAAATTGTATTGTATATGATATAAACATTACAAAAACACCATAAGAAAGGCCGCCTACCATAACTCTATTTCCACCAAACCATATTGCAAACCCGGTTCCTATACTTCCAAGTGATATTACAATAGGTAAAAACAAGGATGAAAATATAGCCGCTCGTATTGATGAATATCTCATTTTGTCTGCGTCATACTTAAATTCATTTAAATTTTCTTCTTCACGAACCAGAGTTTTAGTAGTCTTAGCTCCTGCTACTTCCTCACTAAAATCTGTTGTAAGCTGAGAATTTAGCTTTCTAACATGTCTATAGGATTTTAATATCTTCTTTTGAAAGAATATTCCTATTATAAACAGCGGTGGAACTACACTCATACTTATAAGTGTTAACTTAACATTATAGAAAAGCATTATTGCTATGAAAAAAATCATAGTTGCAATAGACCAAACCATATCTATCATTCCCCAGGATATCAGCTCACTTAGTCTTGCCACATCTGATGTCATTCTTGCCATGAGCCAGCCTGATGAGGAAGTATCATAATAGGAAAAAGATAGTTCCTGAAGCCTTTTAAAGCCTAATTTTCTTATATGATAAGCCAAGTAATTTTCTATTTTTCCTGCTTGCTTTATAAATATCTTTACGTTTATAGCCTGAAAAATTACAATTGCAAAATATACTACTGCAAAACCAAAAAGTTTATCCGTTGTATTTTTCACTACAAGATTATCTATAGCATAACTGGTCAAAAGCGGCATTGCAGAATCAACTCCTGCAACTATCGCCATAAGAAAAACCAGTAATAATAATCCTTTTTTAAAATCAACTAAATATTTAAATAATCTTTTCCATATACCAAGGTTTAATTTTTGAGTAACTTTTTCTTCTTCTATTCTTGCCACTGGTATCACCCCCTAATTTGAAATCAAGCAAATTTCTCCTCATTTTCTTCTTCTTTTGAATTTTGTATTTGCCATATTCTCTTATACACTCCATCTTTTCTTATAAGCTCTTCGTGTTTTCCTATGGCTTCTATTTCTCCGTGGTTTAAAACCACTATTTTATCTGCATCCATAACCGTTGAAATTCTATGAGATATTATAAAAGTTGTAACCCCTTTACTTCTTTTTTCAAGTTCACCTCTTATAATTTTATCCGTTTCCGCATCAACAGCGCTTAGTGAATCATCAAAGATAAGAATAGGCAAGTTCTTTATCAAAGTTCTTGCAATAGCAACTCTCTGCCTTTGTCCGCCAGAAAGTGTAACACCTTTTTCGCCAACAACTGTGTCATATCCATTTTCAAAGGACTTTATAACATCGTGCACTGCGGCCATTGATGTAGCCCTCACAATTTCATTATCGCTGGCATCAAGCTTCGCCATCTTTATATTGTCTTTAATTGTTCTTGAATAAAGAAATGGTTCTTGAAGCACAATTCCTACTTTGCTTCTTATCCATTTTCTAGATATATCCTTAAGTTCTACTCCATCCACTTTTATTGAACCGCTTCTATAATCATAAAGCCTAAGCAAAAGATGAATTAGTGAAGACTTTCCTGATCCTGTTGGACCTACAATTGCAACTGTTTCACCCTTGTTTACCTTAAAGCTTATATTGTTTAAAACAGGTGAATTCTCTTCATACTCAAAGCTAACATTTTCAAAAGAAAGCTCTCCCTTAATTTCTGGTTTTAAGCCTTCTCCAACTTCCTTTTCTTCCTTCTCTTCAAGTATCTGACTTACTCTTTTAAGTGAAACTGTCATTTTTCCCATATCAGAAAGAATTCTTCCAAGCTGTCTTACGGGCCATATAAGTCTTGATACATAGGTGTTAAAAGCAACAAGCATTCCAAGAGTTATTTGTCCATGCACAGTGAAATAAATACCAGCTACAAGAACAATTCCTATTTGACCAGTACACAAAACATCAGAAGATGCCCAAAAGGTTGATAGCAGTTTAGATAAGTTATAGCTTAAATCTCTGTACTTTTTATTTTCTTTTTCAAACTTTTCAATTTCATACTGCTCTCTTCCAAAAGCCTTTACAACTCTAACACCTGTTAGGTTTTGTTCAAGCATTGAAGTAAGAACTCCTTCTTGCTCATCAGCAATTTGAAAGGTATGACTAACCTTACGAAAAAATATGAAGGAAAATACAAATACAATAGGTACCGTTATTACTGATATAAATGTCATCTTTATATTCATTGAGAGCATCATGACAATTGCAAATAAAACCATAAAAATTGATCTTCCTATTTCCACCATTTGATTTGCAAAGAATCTTCTTATGGTTTCAACATCAGAAGTACACCTTTGTATTAAGTCACCTGATTCAACGCCAACATGATATTTATAAGGCAAGTTCTGTATATGATTATACAATCTTACCCTAATACTTCTCGCCATATTTTCAGAAGCTTCAGCAGAAAGTTTTCCTTTTAAAAATAGGAAAATCCCTCTAAGGCTAGTTAAACAAATTAAGCATATACCACATATCCATAAATTTTTGGATAAGACGCTTTTTCCTCCAAGCCACTCTACAAAATTCACCACAACAGCAGTTTCATTTATTGGCTTATTTCCTATAATTGAATCAATTGTAATTTTAATAACTAAAGGTTCCAGCATGGATATAAAGGTTGCTACCCCTATTGCAAGTATTGCTAAAACATATAAAAGTCTATTTCCTTTTGTTAAATCTAAAAGCTTTTTCATTCAGATATTCCCCCTCACATTCAAAATTTTCAGCATTGCTACGCATAATGTGTAGAATCAAAGCTCCTGATTTTTCTAAAAATTTGTTTTTTACTCATTTTTAACACTCCTTCTTTTCTATATATAAAAAGGCCGCAGAATCTTAATCCCACGGCTTTTAAGCATAATAATACATTTAAAGAAAAGTTTTCCTTAAAACACGCATAAAAAAACCACAGGCATACAACCTATGGTTTAACTTTCACATAATGAACATTAATGTGTAAATTAAATTAATTCACCAAGGTCGTATATTTTTACATAATTATCCACTAGAGTTGTTAAAATTGTCCCTGCCACATTAGCTGTGCCAACTACTGCAATCATTCTAAACTTATCCATTATTAACGACCTCCTTCTAATTAATTTTAACTTACAACTTCAATTATACACCTATAATTATAATGTTTCAATAAAAATGTTAAATTTTATTTTGTTATTCTAAAATTTACAGAATGTGTTTTAAATAAGTGCTGATTTTACACTTATTTAAAACACAGCCTAAAATATATAGATAGACAACTTAAAACTTGAAAATTTCAAATTCTAAATTTATCCTGACGAACTGGAAGTTGATTCAGAGCACAGAGTACAAAGTACAGAGTACAGTGAAGGTGGATTTACCTTTCGTTTCTCTCAAGTAAATCTTAGAACTTAATAGTGTCAGCTACGCTGAGCACTATATTTTAAGCGCTTTGCGTGCATTAAGTTTAAGATTTTTTGTAGCGACAGCGGAGAAAAATCATCCTTCACTGTACTCTGTCCTCTGTACTTTATACTCTGAGTTAAATTCCAGTTTAACAGGATGAATTTGGCATTAGTCATTTTAACCTTTCAAGTTATCTATCTATACACATCATGCTGTTCCTCTTATTATTAATTTAGATTTAAAGCTTATTTTTTTCTCCTTCACTTCCCCGTTAATTATCTGTATAAGCAATCTAAAAGCTTCCTTACCCATATCATATATTGGCTGTCTTATAGTAGTAAGTTCAGGCTCTACATATTCACAAAAGGATATGTCATCATAGCCTACAACTGATATATCTTTTGGAACCTTAAGCTTTTTCCTCTTTAAGACTTTTATCCCTCCAAGTGCCATTACATCACTACAATATATAATAGCATCTATTTTATCATTTAATTCAAGCAATTTTTCTGTTGAATTTACTCCACCTTCTACAGAATAGTTACCTTCACATACCAAATTTTCATTATACATTTTCAGGTTTTCCGTTATTTCTCTATAAGCTTGAAGTCTTAATTTAGATGTCTCAAGTGACATTGAACCCGTTATAAGTGCTATATTTTTTCTGTTCTTTTTATGCAAGTACTCTACTGCTTCATATATACCTTCTCTGTTTGAGCAAAATACACCACTATAACCTTTAGATGGCTCTACATATCTATCTACTAACACAACTGGTATACCATTATCTCTAAGAATCTCAAGGCTTTTTTGACTATTTCCACCTGAAATAAAAATACTTCCCGATACCAACTTACTCACCAAAAGCTTAGAGTACTTTTCTTCCTTAAAAGAGTTGCTATCAGAATTGCATAGCATAACATTGTAATTCATTTTTCCAGCTGTATCCTCAATGGCTCTAGCAATTTCCGAGAAAAATGGATTTACTATATCCGGAAGAATCAATCCTATAGTATCTGTTTTATTTGTAATTAGGCTTCTAGCAATACTATTTGGAATATAATTTAATTCCTTTGAAATTCTTAGTATATTCTCTCTAGTTCCACTGCTAACATTAATAGGTTTATCATTTAGAACTAATGATACTGTCGCCTTTGATACACCAGCCTTTTGTGCTATATCCGATATGGTTATCTTTTTCATTCAATATCACATCCTGCTTAGAATATTTGCTATTAATATTTTACCAATCTAAAATAAATTAATCTACTACTTTATTTTACTTCTGAAATAGCTCAATGTTTACAGGGACAAAAGCTTTTATATTCTTGCCTTTTATTACCTTAATAGCACTATCCACTGCTGTTTCTCCTTCAACTACTGGCTGCTGCGCAATAGTTGCAGTCATATCATCAGATTTTACTGCTTGTTTTCCATCAAGGGTTCCATCAAAACCTATCACTATTGCATGCTTATTAGCTGTTTTTAAAGCTTTGACAGCTCCTAATGCCATTTCATCATTTTGTGCAAACACAGCATCAAAATCCGGTTTTGCCTGTATTATATTTTCCATAACCGATAAACCTTGCTGTCTATCAAAATTTGCTGTTTGACTTGAAACCACATTAACCTTTGGATTACCATCAACAACACTATGGAAGCCTTTCCCTCTATCTCTTGATGCAGATGCTCCTGGTGTTCCTTGAAGTTCTACCACCTTTATAATTTTTTTATTCTTTAATTTATTTAATATAAACTTAGCTGCCTCTTGTCCACCCTTAACATTATCTGAAGCTATAAAGCTAACTACTTTACCACCATTAGCTTGCCTGTCAACTGTCAAAATTGGGACTTTGTTTTTGTTGACTACTTTAATTGAATTTGATACAGCATCACTATCCGTTGGATTTATAATTATTGCAGAAACTCCTGATTCCACTAAATCTTCAACATTAGACCTTTCTTTTCCTGGATCATTTTGGGAATTAAGAACAATTAAATCATAGCCCATTTTCTTTGCTTCTTTTTCCGCACCATCCTTCATTGAAACAAAGAACGGATTATCTAAAGTTGATATAACCATACCTATCTTATTTTTATTATTTTCAGTGCCACAACCTGATAATATTCCAACAATCATGGTTAAAATGACCGTAATCGCTAATAACTTTTTTTTCATACTCGCACCTCCAAATTTGTATAATAGCTATAACTTTTACTTTGATTTCTTATCAGCAAGAACTGCAAGAAGTATTACAGCACCCTTAACTATTTGTTGATAGAATGGAGATACATTTATTAGATTTAAACCGTTATTTAGAACTCCTATTATAAGAGCACCTATTATAGTTCCTATTATGCTTCCTTCGCCGCCTACTAAGCTTGTCCCTCCTATTACAACAGAAGCTATTGCATCAAGTTCAAAACCAGTTCCAGCATTAGGTGAAGCTGAACCTATCCTACTTGTTGCTATAATCCCACTTAGCCCAGCAGCAGCACCACAAACAACGTATGCAGCGTTTTAATTTTATTTGTGTTTATTCCAGAAAGTCTTGCTGAATCCTCATTTCCACCTAAAGCATATATATATCTTCCAAATCTAGTTTTAGTTAAAAAATAATACGCGATGATTAAAACTATTATAGTTATTATGACTGGAAGTGGTATTATCCCTATCATTTTATTTCCTATAGAATTATAAGAATCTGGAAGAGAAGATATTGGGTTCCCATTTGTATAAACATAAGTTACACCTCTAAAAATAGTCATTACTGCAAGAGTGGCTACAAAAGCTTGTATCTTTCCTTTGGATATTACGAATCCATTAATAAATCCAACTAAAATACCAATTATTATTGGAAGCACTATAGCTAAAAATATACTTCCTGTTGATTTTATAGTTACAGCAGAAACTGCACCACATATTGCAAGTATTGAGCCAACAGAAAGATCAATTCCCCCTGTCAATATAACAAAAGTCATACCTATAGCTATGATAGCGTTTACAGCAACTTGATTCAATACATTAGTTATATTACTTAAAGTTAGAAACCTTGGAGTTATTATTGATATTAAAATGCAAAGTACAACTAAAGCTAATATAGATTTATTTTTTAATAATTTACTTTTCAAACTTGTATTCATAATTTTTCACTCCTTTAATCATTAAGACCTACAGCTAATTTCATAATTGATTCTTGATTTGCTGCTTCCCTTTTTAACTCTCCAGCCAAATGTCCTTCATGCATAACTATTATTCTATCGCTTATTCCAAGAATTTCAGAAAGATCCGATGAAATCATTATTACTGCCTTGCCCATTGACTTTAATTCATTTAGTAATTCATATATTTCTTTCTTTGCTCCTACGTCTATTCCCCTTGTTGGCTCATCTATTATAAACACTTTAGGTGATAATAAAAGCCACTTTGCAATAATAACCTTCTGCTGATTACCTCCACTTAAATTTTTAATTATTTGCTTTGCATTTGGAGTTTTTATAGAAAGTTTCTTTATATAATCCTCTATATCTTTCTTCTCCGCTGATGTATTAATGCTCTTAAAAGAATTTTCATAACCTTTAACATTTGCAAGCGTCATGTTTTCTGCAACGGATAAACCAAGTACTAATCCTTCCTTTTTCCTATCTTCCGGCAAATAACATATTCCACTTTGTATAGCATCCTTAATGCAATTTATCTTTACCTCACTGTCATCTACAAATATACTCCCATTTGACTTTTTATACTCACCAAATATAGTCTTAGCAAGTTCAGTCCTGCCGGAACCCATAAGTCCTGAGACTCCTAATATCTCTCCTGCTCTAACCTTAAAGGATACATTTTCTATTTTTCCTTTGCAGCTTAAATCTTTAACCTCCAACATCGTATTTCCTTTATCTATCTTTTTATATGGAAATTGATCTTCTATTTTTCTTCCAACCATCATAGTTATAAGTTTATCGTTATCAACATCTTCTACCCGGCACTGCCCAACAAACTTTCCATCTCTTAGCACTGTAATTCTGTCACATATCTCGAATATTTCTTCCATTCTGTGTGAAATATATATAACAGCAAAATTTCTCGATTTTAAATTCTTTATAACTTCAAACAGCTTTTTTGTTTCTACATCAGTTAACGCCGTAGTTGGCTCATCCATTATTATTACACTAGTATTTTTAGTAAGTGCCTTTGCAATTTCTACCATCTGCATTTCCCCTACACTTATCTCGCTAACCAAAACATTAGGATCTATTTTACAACCAACCTGATCTAAAAACATTTTTGCTCTTCCATCTTCTAATTTCTTATTAATAGAGCCCGTTACTTTGTTAACCTTTTCATTCCCGAGAAATATATTTTCTGCAACCGTCAAATTAGAAAGTACACTTAATTCTTGGTGAATGATTGTTATTCCTAATTTTTCCGATTCCTTTATGCCATTTATGTTTACTTCCTTTCCGGATATTTCTATCTTTCCTTTGTCTTTTGTATAAACGCCGCTTAATATTTTCATCAAAGTAGACTTGCCAGCACCATTCTCACCAAGAAGAGCCATAACCTCTCCAACATAAACCGTTAAATTTACATCTTCTAAAGCTTTTACTCCTGGAAACGACTTTGATATACCAGTCATTTTTAATAGTGGCTTTTTTTCCTCCATTTTAATCACTCCTTAAAAAAACACTCCAGATTTTAATATTATATTAGAGAATGGAGTTTGCTCTCCTGTTCTAATAACTGCTCTGCAAGCTTTAAGTCTGCTTTTAAGTTCTTCATGAGATATAAAATTAATTTTTACATCTCCAACAGCTTCTAAAATTTTATCATAAACTTCTTTGCTTTCTTCCACTGTTTCCTTAGCTATAAAAACTTCTTCAATTTGAAGTTCTATTAAAACAGCTTTAAGCGTTTCAATAAATCCTGGTACATTCTTTATAAGAGCTAAATCTATTCTTCTCGTTTCTTCTGGAATAGGAAGACCACAATCTCCTATTGCAATGGTATCTGTATGTCCCATTTTAGATATAACTTCCGATATATTACTATTTAGTATTCCGATCTTTTTCATGACCAATCTTCCTCTCTAAAGATAAACCACCTTGAAACTTAAAATTTATTTGTAACAAAATGCCGTCTTCTGGGCATTTTGGTGCACATGAATTTCAATAGTTGAAGCGGTTTATATATATTTATAAATCTCATTTACTTCCTTCAAATATGGAATAGATGGCTGTGCTCCTTTTTTCTGAACTGCTATAGAAGATACCTTGCTTCCAAACTTAACAGCTTCCTTTAGGTTTTCAAAAGAAATTTTTTCTGAATCTATTTTTGATACTACCGCACCCAAAAAGCTATCCCCTGCAGCTGTAGTATCAATAGCTTTAACCTTATATGCTGGTATAAGTTCTGCATTTTCTTTTGTAACAATTATCGCTCCATTTTCACCAAGAGTTGTTATAACAGCTTTAACTCCTTTATCTAAAAAGAACTTTGAAGCTTCTTTAGCACTACTAACATCTTTAACCTCTATCCCTGTAAGCTTATATGCTTCTGTTTCATTAGGTACTATAATATCTGTATTTTCTATAAGCTCATCACTTAAAGTTTTAGCTGGTGATGGATTAAGTACTGTCATTTTGTTATATTTTTTAGCCATCTTAAAAGCTTCAGCAGCTGCATCCATTGGTGTTTCTAATTGAGTCACTAAAATGTCGCTGTCTCTAATTGCCTCCTGTGCTTCTAATATCTCAGATTTTGATATATTCATATTTGATCCTGGTACAACAATTATTGAATTATTACCATCTTTATTTACAGTTATGATTGCCATTCCTGTTGATTCATTATAATCTTTTAAAACATATTTTGTACTTATATTGTCAGCTTCGAGCCCCTTTAATAAAGCATTTCCGTTTTCATCTTTTCCTACCTTTGCTATCATATAAACTTCTGCGCCACTTCTTTTAGCTGCTATTGCTTGATTTGCACCTTTTCCACCTGGAATCTTTTTTACATTATTGCATAGTATTGTTTCTCCAACCCTTGGCATAGAATCCACTGCCACTACCATGTCCATATTCATACTTCCAAAAAAACAAAGCTTATTCATTTTCTCACCTCTATCAATATTTCTAATTTGGTAAAGCGGTTTACTAACTTTGTAATTTAATAATAGTTTATTTGCTTTATTTTTGCAATACCAAGTGTAAACATTTAACTTCAATAATAAACCGTTTTACCAATGTAATGTATTATTTAAATTGAAATGCTCTTTCAAACTCAATATTTTAGTTTTCCTTATAAATGCACATTAAATTACATCTGAATAAAGAAAGAATGTCAAAAAATAGTAGCCCCCACTCGCAATTGGATGCTACTATTTTTTAATCTGATAATCTTTTGATAGAGAATTCCATTTTATACTGTTTCATTCCATTGATTCTGTAATTTATTTTCTTCCATCCACATCACTGCATCTAATAATATCTCCTCAATCACTAAGGTATCATGTTCTTCTGCCTGTTTTATCATAGATTATCCTCCCTAAATTACTATTTGTCTATTACTCAATTTTGTTCCTTATTTTATTAGAACATATTTATAAATATACTATTACTTATGATACGGTATTTCAGCTTATAAAAACGTCCTTAGACAAGTCATATCAACGTCTAAGACTAAAAGTCTTACTTACTTATGGTACAGTTCTCCGTAAATAATCCCAAACCTAGTCACTAATTTCACTTAAAAAGCTTTCCCCATTATCAACTTTTTCCGTACCTAAAATTTCTGCCACCGTCTGTCCTATGTCCGAGAAAGTTTTCCTTGTGCCCAAATTTACATTCTTCTTAATCTCTTTTCCATAAGCTATAAACGGTACATACTCTCTTGTGTGATCTGTTCCATGCGCCGTAGGGTCGCAGCCATGATCAGCAGTAATAAATAAAACATCATCATCGTTCATATTACTCATTATTTCTAGAAGCCTTGCATCAAAGTCCTCAAGTCCCTTTCCATAAGCTTTAACATCTCTTCTGTGTCCCCACTTCATATCAAAATCAACAAGATTAGTGTATATCAAGCCCTTTTTATCGGTTTTCATGTATTCTATAGTCTTATCTACTCCATCCATGTTATCCTTTGTATGAACTGCTTCTGTAATACCCTTTCCTTCAAATATGTCTTCTATTTTGCCAACTGCCATTACACTTTTTCCAGACTTTTTTATTTTATCAAGTACTGTATCATAAGGAGGTTCAAGTGAAAAATCCCTTCTGTTTGGTGTTCTAGTAAATCCGCCCTTCTTTTCTCCAACAAAAGGTCTTGCTATAACCCTTGCTACAGCATGTTTTCCTGTTAATATTTTTCTTGCTTTTCTGCATATATCATAGAGCTCTTCTGGTGGAACAACAGCTTCATTAGCAGCTATCTGAAAAACACTGTCTCCAGAGGTATATACTATAAGCTTCCCTGTTTTTATGTGTTCCTCTCCAAGTTCATCCAAAATAACTGTTCCAGAAGCTGGCTTGTTGCCTATGATTTTTCTACCTACTGCCTTTTCAAAATCATCAACTATCTCAGCTGGAAATCCATTTGGATAGGTTGGAAAGGGAGTTTTTGAAATTATTCCGGTCATTTCCCAGTGACCAGTAGTAGTATCTTTTCCTACTGAAGCCTCTGCAAATCTTCCATAAGCGCCAAGAGGTTCGCTGCATTTTTCTATACCTTCCATGGTATCTATATCTCCAAGCCCAAGCTTAACTAAATTAGGTATGTTTATTCCTCCAAGGCTTTTAGAAATGTGCCCAAGGGTATTTGAGCCCGCATCTCCGTACTTATCAGCATCATACATTTCTCCCATTCCCACACTATCAAGTACAATCCATATAACCCTGTTTATCATAATATCGAGGTTGCTGCAATAAAAATTGTTATATCATAACTTAATCAATGCACAATTCACAGTTCACAATGCACAATGAAGGATGATTTATCTTCCTCTCGTCAGATAAATCTAAAATTATATAAAAACACAATGTGATGTTCGGCTAGCTAAACGAACGCTATAAAGTATTATTTCAAAATGGCATCAGCAATAAGTTTTAGATTTTCTGTAGCAAAGCGGAAGAAAATCATCCTTCATTATGAACTGTGCATTGTGAATTAATTTAATTGACATTCTCTATAAATTTGTTATTAAACAATTATTAGTACAGCCTCCTCTTTCCACCTCTTTTCTAAAATTACGTGTATAAATCAAATTATTACATTCTAAAGATTTCATGTAATTCCCATATACCCCATTATATCATTTTTTCATCAGCTTCTGAATATCATCAAAAACATGTGCGTTGTAATCACCATGAACAGTCACCTTACATATATCATAAAGCTTTTCGAGCTGCTTTACTATTTGTTCTAGTTTATCATCATTCTTTACGAGCAAGTACATGCAGCTTTCTTCTCCAGTACCTATTCTTGAACAAAGAATTCCTTCAAGGTTAAAGGCACGTCTTGCAAAAAGACCTGTTATATGTGACATTACTCCTGGATGATTTACTACTACAAGTTCTATTATTACATTTTCAACACTATTCATGCATATTACCTCCCAACATTGTGCTATTACTTCCTCCTGGTGGCACCATAGGCAATACATTTTCAAAAGGATATATAGGAGCATTTATAAGACATGGTCCTTGTTTTGCAAATGCTTCACTTAAAACCTTATCATCATTTAAATTATAGCCTTTAACACCAAAACCGTTTGCTATTGCTGCAAAATCATGCCCCATAGGAAAATCACTTGCAATATAGTTTTTATCATAAAAAAGCTCCTGCTGCTGTCTTACAAGCCCTAAGTGGGAATTATTCATAACAACTATAGTTACATTGAGGTTAAGTTCTGCAAGTGTCGCTAATTCTTGAATATTCATTAAAAATGATCCATCACCACTTATGCATACAACTTTTTTATTTGGATTAGCAAGTGCTGCTCCAATAGCTGCTGGAAGACCAAAGCCCATAGTTCCAAGTCCACCCGAGGTAATGAAGGTTCTTGGCTTTCTAAATTTATAATACTGTGCTACCCACATTTGATGCTGCCCTACGTCCGTTGTTATTATAGTATCTTCATCAAGTAAATTATTTATAGCCTCCACTAAATTTATGGGATGAGACAAACTTTTATCCTCATGAGGTTTATAAACAGGATACTTCTTTTTAAGCCCATTTATGCGACTAATCCAGTTTAATCTTTCATCTTCCTTTACTCTAGGTATTAGTTCTCTTAGAACCTCATTTATATCTCCTGCAATGGAATAGTCGCTTTTTCTAAGCTTATCTATTTCTGCTGGATCAATATCAACATGAATAAAGGCTGCATTAGGACAAAACTTATCTATGTTACCAGTAGCCCTATCATCTAATCTTATTCCAAACCCTAAAATAAGATCTGCCTCTTCCATTATTAAATTTGTATATGCAGCTCCATGCATGCCAAACATACCCAAGTATAAAGGATTCTCTGCATCCAAGATTCCAAGTCCCATTAAGGTTGCTGCAACTGGTATATTATTTTTATAGGCAACTTCCTTTACTAAATCCTCAGAATTAGAATTTATTATCCCCCCGCCTATGCACATTACAGGTTTTTTAGCATCGTTAATCATTTTCGCTATCTTTTCAATTTCCAAGACCTTCAAACAGCTTTTCTTTGAATAATTATTCAAATCTTCTGAAATTTCCAATTCTATTTCTTCCATTTGCACATCCTTAGGTATATCTACTACTACAGGACCAGGTCTTCCTTCCTTAGCTATTTTAAAGGCTTCTGGTATAACCTTCTTTAATTCCTTCGCTGACCTTACAAGAAAATTATGCTTTGTTATTGGAAGCGTAAGTCCATAGGTATCAACCTCTTGAAAAGCATCTGTTCCTATATCCTTATACGGAACTTGACCAGTTATTGCAACGATAGGTATTGAGTCAAGTTTAGCATCTGCAATAGCCGTAATAAGATTTGTAACTCCCGGTCCTGAGGTTGCAAAGCAAACTGCTGCCTCTCCTGTTGTTCTTGCAATACCATGGCATATAAAACCAGCCCCTTGTTCATGTCTTGCTAAAATGTGTTTTATCCTACTCTTATGAAGCTCATTATATATTGGCAAATTAGATCCGCCTGGAATTCCCGCAACAAGTTTTATTCCCTCTTTTTCAAGAAGTTTTATTGTAATTTCAGCCCCACTGCATTTCATGAATAACACCCCTTTTATAAATTATATTAATAACTACCTTTAAGCTTTTTACTAGTTAAAAATTATTTTTCTCCAATTAACCCTTTTTCGGAGTAGAGAGTAAAGAGTATAGAATAGAGTGAATGTTAATTTTCTGCTGAAGCCGAAAGAAAGATAAATCAACCATCACTCTACTCTCTGCTCTAACATTTATAAAATTACCTGCAATACTTCATACCTGTTCTCTAAGCATTCCCTACACTTTTCCCCATATAACAAAAAAGCTCCATCCTTAAAAATAAAGGACGAAGTCTTAAATTCGCGGTACCACCTAAATTCGTACATTAAGTACGCTCTCAATATAATACAGGCAAATGCCGATATTATTTTCCTTTTAACGGTGGAACTCCGTTGAAGTCTACTTACCAATATGGCGTTCGGTTCAAAGCTCAAAGACTACCTTCTATGTATCCTTCATAGGAAATTCACACCTATATAAATTTTCAAGGAAATCTGCTATTTATTCTCATAAAATTCGTAGAAGCATCGAGACTTTATGAGAATAAATAGCGATTTGCTAATAAAAATTATATACATTCCTTCTCTTTATTTCAGAAATACATATACTCCTTCTTATCAAAGCTTTTAAATATTGAAATTATATTAGCAAATCAAACTTAAATCGTCAAGCAGTATAATAAATATTTTTTCTTTTATAGATTTAATTATATAAAATTTATTAAATGTGCAGAATGTCTTTTATTTTTTTTGCTATGTTAATATAATGTTAATATTATATTTTAAAATTTATAAGTTTTTAAGATTGCTACTTATAATTTGTGTAATTTTACACAAATTGCAGCGAACTATTTAATCACTAGAATGCTGCATTTAAATGGATAGCAAATTATAAATGAGTAATCCTTAGAGCTCATTTATGACATAAATTCTATTAACAATCTTTTAAAACATAACTTAAAATTCACCAAAGCTTTTTTCAGTATTACATAATTGTTCCATATAATGCATTTATATACCTTGATTTTTTTTATTTTTACTATAAAATTTAAAATATAATGAATTTTAGAGGTGAAAAAGATGAACTCAATAGGAATCGTAAGGAAAGTTGACGAATTAGGAAGAATTGTAATTCCAAAAGAAACTAGATCTCAGTTGACTATAAGTGAAGGTGACTCATTAGAAATATTTATTGACGAAGAAGAAAACCATATCGTTTTAAGAAAATACGCACCAGGCTGCACATTTTGCAACTCATTAAGTGATATTACCTACTTTAAAGGGGTACGTATTTGTAAAGAGTGTTTGGACAAGCTAAAATCACTAGAAAAATAATATAAAAAGTTTATACATTTAAAAATGGTTGCAGCATTAAAAATAAAAATTACAATAAACTGTATACAAATTTCTTAATGCGCAGCCATCTTATCTAATCATTTATTCTTCAATTACACAGGACAATCTTTTAAATTTCTATATTTTTCTTTGCATTTACATAAATGAAGTTATTTATTTTATAATATCAAAGGAAACTCTCTCTTTTCCATTAACATATATATCTGTAGCTTTAGGTTCAGTTTTTGCTAAAACTTTACCTCTTCTTATAGAATATAAAATTTCTGCTTGTTTTCTTATAACATCGTACTCATCCTCCGCATTTAATATTATAAGATTTGCAGGCTTACCTACTTCTATTCCGTAACTATCCTCGATATGAAGAGTTTTTGCACTATTTTTAGTTATTAAATCTATAGAATTTACTATTTGATCATATCCCATAAGCTGGCACACATGTATTCCCATTTGAAGAACTTGAAGCATATTGCCTGTACCCATTGGATACCATGGATCGCATATATCATCATGTCCAAAGCATACATTAATATCAGCCTCAAGCATTTCCTTGACCCTTGTAATTCCACGTCTTTTAGGATACGTATCAAATCTTCCTTGAAGGTGCGTATTTACAATAGGATTTGAAACAAAATTCATATTAGACATTTTTAATAATCTAAACAATTTATATGCATAAGCATTGTTATATGAATGCATAGCTGTTGTATGACTTGCAGTAACTTTTTCTCCTATACCATACTTATGAGCCTCTGCTGCAACCACTTCAACAAATCTTGACTGCTCGTCATCAATTTCATCACAATGAATATCTACGAGCTTATCATATTTTACTGAAAGTTCTATAGCTTTCTTTACAGAATCAACCCCATATTCCCTTGTAAATTCAAAATGTGGTATTGCCCCTACTACGTCTGCTCCAAGTTTAATCGCTTCTTCCAAAAGTTCGTATCCATTTGGAAAAGAATTAATACCTTCCTGTGGAAATGCAACTATTTGTATATCAACAAAATCCTTCATTGCCTCTTTTACTTTTATTAAAGCTTTCAATGCCGTAAGCTCTGGATCTGTAACATCTACATGAGTTCTTACATACTGTATACCATTTGCAATTTGCCATTTTAAGGCTGTTGTTGCTCTTTTTATAACATCCTCTTCTGTAAGCATTTCCTTTCTAAGCGCCCAAGTCTCTATTCCTTCAAATAAAGTTCCACTTATATTCCACTTTGGCTCTCCTGCTGTAAGTGTTGTATCAAGATGAACATGAGGTTCAACAAATGGTGGAAGTGCAAGTTTTCCATTTCCAGCTATTACTTCTTTATCTTCTATTTTTATGTTTTCTGCAATATCTTTTATTATTCCATTTTCAATTAAAATATCGTAATTTCCCTTCTTATTTCTAAGCTTAACACCCTTAATTAACATTTACCTAGCTTCCTTTCTGTAAAACAAACTACTGCATATATAATATAAAACTCCTGAGAATACGATTATAGGATAAATTGCCCCAATACTCTTTGTAAATATAGATAAGTTTTTGATTGATAAATATACTACAACAGAAGCAACCCAGACTCCAATAGTTATAAGGTTAAATCCACCTTTAAACCAATACTTTCCACTTTCATTATCAAAGTCTTTTACGATGTATTTTTTTCTTTTAACCAAATAGTAATCCACTATCATAATTCCAAAAATGGGTCCAAACACCATACCTATATAATCAAGAAACATTTCAAAAGAATCTAAAAAACTTGATACATATATTGGAACTATCGTAAGAAGAGCTGCTAATATAGTAACTGTAAAAAGTGCTGTCTGCGATTTAATCTTTTTGTTTAAATTTGTAAGTGAAATTCCAGCACCCATAAGGTTTATCGCATTAGCTGTAGTACTTGTAAGGATTATAACCAAAAGAGCTATAGCACCTAGCCCAAGCTTGCTTACAATAGTACTTGGATCAGAATTATTGGGATCATACACTCCTGTTGTAACTGCAGTTCCTATTGCTCCAATTATTCCAACAAAGGCAAACCAAAACAAACCAACATTTGCTCCTATTATTGGCGCTACAGTAGAAGCTTTTTTAGATTTACTGTACCTTGTAAAATCTGCTATAGCAGGCACCCAACCCAAGCTAAAAGCAGCCATTGCATCAAAAGCAGCTCCTATATTCATAGCTTTGTTAGCTGGAGGCCTCCAACTTATTATCTTAGCTATTGGCACTTGTTTTAAAACAACAACAGTTTCCCAAACTCCTAAAATAAGTATAAATACAACCCCTATTTTTTCAACCATCTTTACAGATTTATGTCCTGTTGCAATTGAAATCAAATGAAGCAAACTCATAATTATAATTCCTATAAACATTGTTGTATTGCTTCCTTTTGAACCATAAGCAGGAAGGCCGAATATATCCTTTAATATGTAACTTATAGATATGGCCGCTATAAATGTATTAACTGCAGTCCACCCAACAAATTGTGTAATATTTAATATTGACGGAAGAAAGCTTCCTCTTACCCCAAAGGATGGTCTTGTAAGTGCCATTGTTGAAGTTCCAACTTTGTAGCCTATAAATCCTATTAGTGCCATTATTATATACGCAATTGGATTTGAAATTAAAGTAACTAATACTGCACCACCAAAAGCTGCTCCAGCTACCACCCCACCTACATACCAAGTCCCATTATTAGCGTTAGCACCAATCCAAGTGGTAAGCATGTCCAAAAAGCTTATGGTTCTATCACTTTCTGGTACTGTTTCAAGTGCAGAATATTCCTTGTGTATTTGTCCTTCTTTTGTTTGACTATTTTCCATTTATATCCTCCTCATTAGCAAATTAATATTTGATTACTAACCTTTATATATATTACTATATTTTACTCAAAAATAACATATATTTTATTAAATTATCAAAGAATCATGTTTCAAATTATTTTTATAACAAATTTATAAATATATTTACACTTTAGACTCCTAAATAAACCAATATTACCTCAAAATATATGCAAGGTGGCTCTTTTTTTATTTATAAATTTATGTCACAATATATATAGTGAAACTAGCTCAAATACAAACTATATATGCACTATAATCCTTTGAAGGTTGGTATTTTGGTACATAAATAGTTTAAGTTTCGCAATGGTTCCACTATAGATATACCGCTTCAACTATTGAAATTTATGTGCACCATAATGCCCAGAAAACGGCATTTTGTTACAAATAAATTTCAAGTTTTCAGATGGTTTATCTTTATATAGAGGTGTAAATATGATTTTTGATTTAAAATTAAATAATAAAAGCTCTAAAAGATTGCAAATTGAAAATTATATAAAGAAATTAATTAACGAAGGACTGCTTCAAAGGGGCGAAAAGTTACCTTCAACAAGAGAAATGGGTTTAATGCTAAAAGTAAGCAGGAATACCATAATAAAAGTATATGAAGCTCTTTGTGATGAAGGTTTTATATGCACAACAAAAGGTAAAGGTACCTTTGTTTCAAGTAAAAAAACTCGCTCCAATGATGGCCAATATTTTACCTGGAATACGATAATTAATGATTATGCAAAAAAAGCAGAAAATTTAGATATAATAAAGCATGAAATGAGAAGCAAAAAAGGCATGATTTCCTTTGACAGTATTTCACCAGATAAAAACTTATTTGATTTGGAAGAGTTTAAAAGAGATTTTTTAAACATACTTTCACTTGAAGGTAATAACATATTAAATTACGGATATGCAAAAGGATATAAACCTCTAATTGAACACCTAGAAAAATATATGAGTAATAAGGGAATCGATTTCAAAAACAAAGATATGCTTATAACCAATGGATTTACAGAGGGGTTTGATATCGTTCTATCATCCATTACAAAACCTCATGATAAAATAATTTGTGAAAACCCTACTCATAATACAGCAATAAAACTTATGAAACTTCATAATTTAAATATCACTGGTATAGATATGGAGGATGATGGAATAAACATTTCAATGCTTGAGGAAGAGTTAAAAAAAGGTGCTTTGCCTAAAGCGGCGTATTTAATACCTTCATATCACAATCCAACAGGTATTGTGATGTCTCCTGAAAAACGCCTATCTATACTTAAATTATTAAATGATTATAGGATTCCAATAATTGAAGACGGTTTTAATGAAGAACTAAGATATTCAAATTCAACCATAACTCCAATAGCTGCATTAAGTGGAAGCGGAAATAGCGTTATATATATAGGAAGTTTCTCAAAAATACTTTTTCCTGGAATGCGAATTGGGTGGATAGCAGCAGATAAAGAGCTTATATCATATCTTGAGAGTGTAAAGAGAAGTAGAAATATCCATACTTCTTTTTTAGACCAAGCAATATTATATGAATATCTCAAGGTTGGCAATTTTGATAAATACGTTAAAAGAGCAAAAAAATATTACAAGGAAAAATATGAGCTTGCAATAAAGTATGCTAATTTATATATACCTTATACAAAACTATCCGGTGAGGGAGGACTTCACATTTTTGTAGAAGTTAAAGGCATAAATTCAAGAGATATACTTAAAGAATGCTATAAAAAAGGAGTAATTTTCACTCCCGGTGATATATTTTTTACTAATAATGAAGGCAAAAACACTTTTAGACTTGGTTTTTCGAGGGTAGATAGAAGCGAAATAAAAGCTGGTTTTAAAATAATAGGTGACACTATAAAAGAATTTTTAAGGAGGATTTAAATTGAAGTTTTCAAGTAGAATTTTAGATATGGATTTTTCACCAATAAGAAAGCTTGCTCCATACGCAAAGGAAGCAGAAAAAAGAGGAATAAAGGTATACCATTTAAATATAGGTCAGCCAGATGTTAAAACACCTGATACGTTTTTTCAAGGTGTTACTAACTTTAATGAGGAAATAGTTAAATATTCAGATTCTCAAGGCATAGACATGCTTATAGACAGCTTTGTACAATCACTTGCAGATGCTAACATATACTTTGATAAAGATGAATTAATGATAACTCACGGCGGAAGCGAAGCAATTCAATTTGCAATCATGGCCACCTGTGATCCTGGAGATGAAGTTATATCACCCGAACCATTTTATTCAAATTACAGCAGCTTTGCTAAAGTAGCTGGTGCTCATATAGTTCCTGTTGAAACAAAAATAGAGAATGATTTTCATCTTCCAACTAAAGAAGAAATTGAAGCTAAAATAACGGATAAAACAAAATGTATACTTATTTCGAACCCTTGTAACCCTACTGGAACAGTCTATTCGTATGAAGAGCTTAAGATGCTTGGAGAAATCGCAAAAAAACATGATTTATTTATAATATCAGATGAAGTTTATAGACAATTTATATTCGATAACGTTCCTTATAACTCTTGTATGCACTTAACTGACATACTTGACAGAATCATACTTGTAGATAGTATTTCAAAACATTACAGCGCATGTGGTGCTAGAATAGGACTCGTTGCTTCTAAAAATAAAGAACTTATGCATCAAATACTAAAATTATGTCAGGCAAGACTTTGCGTTTCAACCATAGAACAATATGCAGCTTCAAACTTAATAAACACTATGAATAGCTACATTACAGAAGTAAAAATGCAGTATAAGAGGAGAAGAGATATAATGTACAATGCTCTTTCAAACATACCTAATATAATTTGCAGTAAACCAAAGGGAGCCTTTTATATGCTTGCAAAACTTCCTGTAGATGATGCAGAAGAATTCGCAAAATGGCTTCTTACAGATTTTTCTTATGATAATCAAACTGTAATGTTTGCTCCAGGTTCAGGCTTTTATGCAACAAAGGGACTTGGCAAAAATGAAGCTAGATTTTCATACTGCACAAGTATTGAAGATATAGAAAATTCAATGGTCATCTTAGAAAAAGCTTTAGAAGAATATTGCGAAGTAACAGTATCTTGAGATATTAAATGGAAACTATAAAAATTTTAAGAGAGTGCCTGCTTTAGGCTCTAGAAGGATAATGGGCAAAGCCCAAACCTCGTGTATGTTTACTCGCCTGTGGCTCAAACAGATTGAAACTTCTAAGCCTTTTAACAATCATCACCTAAGATTTATTAGCTTTCATTTAAATCATCTCTTCAATACTGTTACTTCGCTAAACCGGAAATGCAAGGTAAATTTTTCTCCGGTTCCCTACGAAAAATGCACTGTAAACATGGTTAATTAATGAAACTTAATAATATTTTGTTTAGATAATGTATTATTAAGGTTTACATCTAAAATTCCGTAGGTACGGAGGAATTTTTTCCTTGCACTACCGTGGTAGCGAAGCAATACTGATGAAGGAACAATTTAAAAAAGTTCTAATAAATCTTGGTAAAAAAATCATAAAATCCTAAGATATTTCAATAACTCTCTATCGGTCAAACAAATTGAAATATCTAAGTATTTTATGATTTTTTTACCTTAGATTTATAGAATTTTTTTAATGTTGCAAAGCAGTATTACTTCGCAATATTTTTAAATTCCACACTTAACCATGGCAGTTATAATTTTAATTTCATTTGAAGAATTATTCACAATATTAATTTCTTCCTCCCAATCTGAATAACTTATAACAAATAAATCCCTCTCATCTACATGAAACTTGTCATCTTTAATTTGAACTTCAATACTTCCTCCTACAGGATAAAAGTACTGGCTAACATTAAATCCATTTTCCGTGCAGTTTAGTTCAATGGAGATTTTATCTTTAACATCTAAAACATCTAAACTTCCATTGCAATCCTGCGACGTCATTAAATTAAAATCTGAAGCCTTTCCAAAGCTTTTAGTTGTCCAGTCACCCATAAAACTGTCTTTTTCAAATGGCTTTAAGGTAACCTTATATCTGCTTTCATGTTCTAAGGTAGTTTCCCCGTGAATAACCATTAATTCTCTTGAAAAACCCGGCAAGTAAGTAAACGTAGACTCTTGTACATCCATTGTTGCAGAGCTTATCCTCCACATAAAATTTCTATCCTTGTATTTAGAGTCTTCTGGATAAATATAAAGTTCTGTAGTCTGCCCACCTGACCATTTTGAAACTGAATACTCTTCCTTTTTTATTATTTTGGTTTTGTAATTCATTTATGTATTCACCAACCTTTAAAATAGAGTAGAGTGAATGTAGATTTACCTTTCGTTTCACTTAGGTAAATCTTAAAACTTAATAGTGTCAGCTGCGCTAAACACTATGTTTTACGCCATGCGTGAGCATTAAGTTTTAGATTTTTCCAAGCATAGCGTAGAAAAATCATCCTTCACTGTGAATTGTGCACTGATTCAACTTCCAATTTAGTAGGATCAATTTGGTATTAGCAATTTCAACCTTTCAGCTTGTTTATCTTTAGTACTTATTAATCAATTTTATGTCACCATTTTTTACTACCGTATCTACAATATTAATTCCTGTATTGTACATAAGGTATTTATAGCTTGGGTATTTTAACATAAGCAAATCTGCCTTTTTTCCAATTTCAATGCTTCCTATAGAAGCTTCTCTATCCAAGGCTGCTGCTCCGTTTATAGTGAGAGCTGTTAAAATTTCCTCTGGGGTCATTCTCATCTTTATACATGCCAAAGAAATTATAAGTGGTATTGAGTTAGAGAAACAACTTCCAGGGTTATAGTCACTGCCTAAAGCAACAGCACAGCCATCATCTATCATTTTTCTTGCATTAGCAAAAGGCTTATCGAGTGTAAAAGCAGTAGCAGGAAGTAAAACAGATACAACTTTGTTTTTTGCCATCTCTTTTATTCCTTCATCTGATACATTTAGTAAATGATCTGCGGATATTGCACCAATTGAGCTTGCAAGTTCTGCTCCTCCAAAAGACGAAATTTCATCAGCATGAACCTTTAATTTAAATCCTAATTTTTTAGCTTCCAAAAGTAGCTTCCTTGATTCCTCTATAGAAAAAACACCATCCTCACAAAACACATCGCAAAACTCAGCAAGCTTATTTCTAACTATATATGGGTAAAGTTTTTCAATCATAAAATCAATATACTCATCATTTTTGCCTTTATATTCTTGCGGAGTTGCATGAGCCCCTAAAAAAGTTGACACAACGTCTACTGGATGACTCTCATCTAGTTTTTTCATAACTTTAAGTTGTTTTGTTTCCGTTTGAAAGTCAAGCCCGTATCCACTTTTCCCTTCAACCGTTGTTATTCCAAAGCCAAGCATAGAATTAAGCCTATCGAGTCCAACTTCATAAAGCTCTTTAAGCGTCATGTTTCTTGTTTTTTTCACTGTACTTTCTATGCCGCCATCGTTATTCATGATCTCCATGTAACTCGTTCCATTGATTCTTTGAAAAAATTCTTCTTCCCTGTACCCACCAAAAATAAAATGAGTATGGGCATCAACAAAACCAGGCACTATAGATTTATCCTTAGCATCTATAATATTGTATTTACTTAAATTATACTTTCTAGTAATACTCGTAGTCGGACCTACATCTCTAATTAAACCATTTTCAATTACAATAGATCCATTTTTAATAATAGAAATATCATTCATTTCTTTACCATATTTAGCTTTACTTCCAGTTGGTGTTGCAATTTCACTCGCATTAAAAATAATTATTTTATCCATTGTTCTCCTCTTTAAAATAGCTTTTAATATTTTCTTTTATTAATTTTTCATCCGCTAAATATGGCAAAGTTATGTGGCTTTCACCTTTGTATTTTTCATTAAATTTAACCACAGTTTCTATTGAATGTTCGTTTCTAGCCCAGCTTCTTCTTGCTACGCCTCCCATTACATCCCACATAATAGCACTCTTTATAATTTCATCGGTTTTTTCGCTTCCATCAAGTACAAGCCCAAAGCCTCCATTTATTGATTTTCCTATTCCAACTCCACCACCATTATGAAGAGCTACAAGGCTCATGCCTCTTGCCGCATTTCCTGCATAACATTGAATTGCCATATCAGCCATTACATTACTTCCATCTTTTATATTTGCTGTTTCTCTAAATGGCGAATCAGTTCCACTTACATCATGATGATCTCTTCCCATCATAACAGGTCCTATTTCACCATTTCTAACCATTTCATTGAATTTAAGAGCTATATCCCTTCTACCTTCTGCATCTTGATAAAGTATTCTTGCTTTAGTTCCAACCACTAATTTATTTTCCTCTGCGTCTCTTATCCAGTTGTAGTTGTCTCTATCCTGATATCTTCTATTTGGATCAATGCAACTCATTGCCGCCTTATCAGTTTTTATTAAATCTTCATCTTTTCCACTTAAGCATACCCACCTGAATGGTCCATAACCATAATCAAATAACTGTGGTCCCATAATATCTTCAACATATGATGGAAGTACAAAACCATCTTTATCATCAATGCCATTTTTAGAAATTTCCTTAACTCCAGCATCATATACTGCTTTTAAGAAAGAGTTACCATAGTCGAAGAAATATGTTCCCTTATCTGTACATTTTTTTATAAGTTCATAATGATGTCTTAAGCTTTTATCTACAAGCTCTTTAAATTTTTCTCTGTCACTACTTAGTAATTTTGTTCTCTCCTCAAAAGTAAGCCCTTGTGGACAGTATCCACCATCATATGCAGCATGACATGAAGTTTGATCTGACATCAAGTCAACTTTTATATCATTCTTAACCACATATTCAAGCAAATCAACTATGTTGCCATGATATGCAATAGATATAGTTTCTTTTTTATCTAAATACTCTTTTGCTATTTTAAATATTTCGTGCAAATCATCTGATACTTTACTTACCCAACCTTGATCAAATCTTGTTTTTATTCTTGATTCATCAACCTCTGCTATAATGCCAACGCCTCTTGATATTTCAACCGCTTTTGGCTGAGCACCACTCATTCCACCAAGTCCTGAAGTTATGAATAAATGTCCTCTCAAATCTCCATCATTAGGTATTCCAAGCTTCATTCTGCCCGCATTTAAAAGAGTGTTGTAGGTTCCATGAACTATTCCCTGTGGTCCTATATACATCCAGCCACCTGCTGTCATTTGTCCATAATTTGCAACTCCCATTTGCTCTGCAACTTCCCAGTCTTCAAGATTATCAAACATTCCAACCATAAGAGCATTTGTTATTATAACCCTTGGGGCATCTTTTTTAGATTTAAATAATCCAAGTGGATGACCAGATTCTACAACCAAGGTTTGTTCATCTGTTAAAACCTCAAGATATTTCTTTATTAGTCTATACTGCATCCAGTTTTGACACACAGAACCCGTTTCTCCGTATGTAACCAGTTCATAAGGATATAATGCCACCTCAAAATCAAGGTTATTGTCTATCATAACCTGAAAAGCCTTACCTTGAATGCAGTTACCTTTATATTCGTCTATTGATTTTCCATATATTCTTCCCTCTGGTCTAAATCTGTATCCATATATTCTTCCTCTTGTTGCAAGCTCGTTAAGAAACTCTGGAATTAGCTTTTCATGATATTTAGGATTAATATATCTTAGCGCATTCTTAAGTGCAATTTCTGTCTGCTTTCTATCTAAGCTGTAGCCCCTATCTGGCGCTCTTCTAATTCCTTCTACAAACCCAGGCATTTTGGGGAGTTCATCATCTAATGTTATAGTCATGGCATTTTTAATAAGTTCATTATATTCCATTTTTATACCTCCAATTTGGTATAAACCATTTGAAAACTCCAAATTTATTTGTATCATAACGCCATCTTCTAGTCATTATGATGCACATGAATTTCTCTAGTTTACATGGTTTATCTTTATTTTAAATTTTCATCGAAACTAATTAATGATTGTATAAGAGCTGTAACCCCAACCTCAATTTCTTCATATGAGGTATATTCTTCCGGGCAGTGACTTTTGCCATCTTTACTTGGTACAAAAATCATTCCCACAGGTGCAATGTTATTTATATGATTAGCATCATGACCTGCTCCGCTTGGCAAATACATGCTTTCTGCTACTTTATCACAACTATCTTTTAAAACTCCACTTATATCTTCATTTATGATTACAGAACTTGACTTTGATATGTTGTCAAATTTAATATTTATATTTTCTTCCTTTGATAGCTTTTCAGCCTCTTCTATGAATTCAGAAACAATTTCATATATAACTTCATTTTTGAGTGCTCTAACCTCAAATTCAAATTCACATTTTCCAGGGATTACATTTGATGCATTAGGTTCTACCTTTAACTTTCCGACTGTTCCAACTATATCATAACTATTTCTTTCTCTACATAAGCCCTGCAGCTTCAATATGAGTTCACTTGTAAAAGCTAACGCATCATACCTCATATTCATTGGTGTTGTACCTGCATGATTGGATTCACCTTCTACTAATACTTTATATCTATGAATTCCAACAATACCTGTAACAACTCCAAGTGGACACCTTTTATTATCCAAAACAGGTCCTAATTCATTATGTAATTCTAAATATAATGTCACATCGCCTTTTTTTCGCGCTAACCTCTTTATAGCTTTATAGTTTCCCCCCAAATCATCTATAGCTTCCGAAAGTACTCTTCCTAAATTGTCCTTTCTTTGAAGCATTTCTTCTGATAGTTCTCCTACCATGCCCTTGCTTCCTATAGTAGACAAGCCAAATTCACTTGGTTCCTCTGACGTAAAGTCAACTATTTCTAAAGAATGCCTGAGGGTTATTCCATTTTCTTTTAAAACTCTAACTACTTCTATTCCTCCTAAAACTCCTATAGTTCCATCATACATACCACCATTTTCTACAGTATCTGTGTGTGAACCAAGCATTATCGGTTTTAGGTTATCGTCACTTCCAGATAACCTTCCTATAATATTTGCTGCAGCATCTATAGAAGTTTTCAGACCTACCTCTTCCATTTTTCCTCTTAACCACATTCTTGCTTGTTTATACTCCTCTGTAAAGCTCCGCCTAGTATGTCCAAGCTTAGTTTTATCTATAAACGTGGATATTTCTTCAATATCACTTTTTAATCTACCTATGTTAGGTTTTACTCTACCCATTTTGGTTTCCATTATTCAGAGTAGAGAGTAAAGAGTAGGGAGTAGAGTGAAGGTTAATTTTCTGCTTTGGCAGAAAATTTTTAAACTTAATACTATTACCGGTTTTTTTAAACCGCTTTGCTTAGCTATGCTAAGCTTTATTGCTTTTATAATTGAAGATTTTTCGTAGTAAAACGCAGAAAAATCATCATTCACTCTACTCTTTACTCTCTACTCTCTGCTCTTAACCTTTCTAATTTACTTGAAAAACATCATTAATTTTCTTTTAAAAATTTCATGTAATTCTATTCTTGTAGTTTCTTCATAAGTACTTGAACATCTCCTACAATTTTGTTTTCTGGTACACTTGAAATCTGCCCATTTCTAACTCTCTCTTTTCCATCAACTACAACATGATCAATTGCACATGGCTGCATTGAATAAACTATATTAGGCATAATTTGCTCACCTGAAGCAAATATAGGTTGCATAGACATATCATTTTTATTTATTCCAACAAAATCTGCCTTATAGCCTTTTTCAATTTTTCCAACAGGAAGCTGAAGTATTCTTCCTCCAATTTCTGTTCCCATTGCAAAAACGTCTTTATAATTAACGCATAGTGAATCAAGCTTTGTTACTTTTTGAAGAAGTGCACACATTCTCATTTCTTCAAATATGCTTATTCTATTATTGCTGCAGGCTCCATCTGATCCAAAGCCTATTTCAACGCCAGCTTTCATCATTGCTGGAATATTGGTTACTCCATCTGCTAAAAACATGTTACTTGAAGGACAATAAGCAAGTTTAGCTTTGTTTTCTCCCATTAATTTTATTTCATTGTCATTAAGCCATACACAGTGAATAGCTACCATACTGTCATCAAGTACACCTATTTTATTTAAAAGTTCAACAGGTCTTAACCCAAATTCCTTTTGCACCTGCTCAACTTCGAAAGGTTCTTCTGCTACGTGTATGTGATAATTGGTACCAAGCTCTTTTGCTAATTTATGACCAGCTTTAACCATATCTATTGATGCTGCATGTAAGCTGTGAGGTGCTGGTACTATTTTAACCATGTCATTTCCCTGATACTTTACAGCTAAACTTCTTACATTCTTCACAGCTTCATCTATAGTTTCAACATATCCCTTTGGTGCTCCCTCCCAATCGTACATTGTTCTAGCAAGAACTAAACGAATACCTACATCTTTAGCTGCTTTAATGACCGCTTCATCACTTTCAAGACCATCATTATGTACATAAAAGAAATCACTTACTGTTGTAACTCCATACTTAAGCATTTCTCCAAAAGCGAATACTGCTCCAGTGTATATATCTTCTGCAGATAACTTAGGTGAAAAAGCATAAAGTGATTTATCTCTCCACTCTAAAAATGGCTTATCTGCTGCAATTCCTCTGAGCAAGCTTTGAAAGGAATGATTATGTATATTTGTTGTACCCGGAACCATTATGTCTTGAGACCAATCTATAAGTTCTGCATCTGCATATTTTTTTGAAAGTACTTCAAAAGAATCCACTTCTACTATTGCTCCGTTTTCTTCTAATATACCCTTACCTTTTTGAAATTTACCTTCATAATACACAATAAATGGCTTATATAACTTTTTCATTTTATTAACCCCTTTGCGCTGATATGTTGAGAATACCTTTAATTTTTAAATTAGATAAAATATTTTTGTGACAATCAACCTTAAATAAGAGTACAAAGTACAGAGCACAGAGTACAGTGAAGGTAGATTTACCTTTCGTTCCTCTCAGGTAAATCTTCGAACTTAATAGTATCAGCTGCGCTGAACTCTATGTTTTACATCATGCGCAAGCATTAAGTTTTAGATTTTTCGCAGCGATAGCGGAGGAAAATCATCCTTCACTGTACTCTGTCAATTGTACTCTGTACTCTCAACCTTTATAAATTACTTGTATTCCTATTCTATTTGCAATCTTACTCTTTCAGGTATTTCCTCTATAGTAAGTGTTGCTTTCTTTTTCTATCTTTTCAAGTTTATCAAGTCTCTTATCTAAACCTTCCATACAATTAGCTGCATCTCTCAGAAGTAAATTAATAAATAACATTGGGGTACTATATATATCGAAAATTGATGAAGTTGTTACTGGTACTGTTATTACATTATCTGCTATATCAGCAACTGGCGATATTATACTATCTGTAAGTGCAGCAATACAAAAACCTTCTTTTTTTAACGCCCTTAGCTTATTAATTAAATCATTTGGATACCTTGGAAATATTATTGTAAATATAAACGTTGTTTCTGGATCTCTAAGCTCTAAGGTATTCCACAGATGACTTTCAGATGTAACTTCTACGACGTTGTTTCTGATTTTATTAAGAAGATACCCTGTATATGGAAGAAGCGTTGCAGACATTCTAGATGATAATAATACTATTTCTTTAGAAGCTATTATTTTATCAACAAGCTTTTGATAGGAAGGTTCACTTAAAATGTTGTGGAGCTCGTCTATATTGCTGTGTTCCATATTTAATATATTTGATAAATCCTTATTATGCGATGTGTACTCAAGTCTCTGCGGTGCTGTTATTTCTTCTCTCATAAACTGCTGCAAATTATGCAAGAAATCATTATAACCTCTATATCCAAGGGCACTGCAAAATCTAGATACACTTCCCTGACTAACATCCGCCTCATTTGCAACCTCTGATGCTGTCATAAAAATAATGTGTTTATAATTTTTTTCTATGTAATGTGCTAATTTCTCATATGCATATGAACCCTGAGATATTGCTGACATCTTCTTTTTAAATTCATCAAATTCCTTGATATTTGATTTGAACTCCATTAGTTAACATCCTTCCTTTTAATTTGATGAATAATATCATCATTCACCAAACTGTTTTTACGAATGTCTTTATTTAAATATATAATTTTGTTTAATAATTGTCAATATATATTGATAATTTATCATGTAATGAACGTTTATACTAAAATATCATTAATTGTATATCAATTAATAATTGACAAACGAATAAAATGGTAAACAATTATATCTATATTATTTTAGATTGGAGAAACGTAATTTGTTAGGATTCTTTAAAAAAGACTATGAAATAGCGGCACCTGTGTCTGGAAAGGTAATAAATTTATCAGAAGTACCCGACCAAGTTTTCGCACAAAAATTAGTAGGAGATGGAGCCGCAATAAATGGAACAGGAGATATAATAGTAGCACCAGCTGACGGAGAATTAACTTTGATATTTAAAACTTGCCATGCCTTTGCATTGACTTTAAATAATGGAATAGAACTTCTAGTTCACATAGGAATTGACACAGTTGAACTTCAAGGAGAGGGTTTCAAGGCTCTTAGAGAACAGGGAAAGAAAGTAAAAAGAGGAGAACCAATAATAAAAATCGATAGGCAATTTATTAAGAGTAAGGGGTATTCACTTATCACACCAGTTTTAATTGCTAATTCCGATATAGTTAGTAATATAAAATGCAATATCGGTCAAGAGGTTACAGCTGGAAAAGAAATAATTTAAATAAATCTTATAGGATAAATCATAATTACTTCGCACTATTTTTTATACGTTCTATATGTAAAGTCAAATAAGCAGCTTAGTTCTCTTCTGATTTCTTCACAAAAATCACATTAATATTCAACAACCTCACTGTTATTTAACTCTTTTTTTACTTCTCTATAAATAAGCCTACTAGGTACTCCACCATAAAATTTTACAGTCTCATTTATTGCAACTATAGGCAGCATAAATTTCTTTTTAAAAGCCTCCTGCAAATAATCGTATTTATCTATATCAATTTTATCTGTATCTATAAATTCTATTTCAACTTTGTTAGCTAAGTCCGTATTTTTAATATATTCTATAAGCTCTTTATACATTAAAAACATATTTTTATTTCCTTCACAGTCAGAATGTCCAGAGCACGAGGATGAACTTCCACACCCACTACAGCCGCTGCAGGAATCACCGTTTTCATGTACGCACTCTCTTTCTCTGTTTAATCCAAACACTTCTATAAGAACAACCTCGTTATCCATTCTATCTCCTCTGTATTTTCTACAAATATTATTTATTCCTTATTAGAAATTATACATATAATCTAATTAAATAACAATAAGTTCAAACGCTACTCTTTTTTATCATATTTCATCTCAAGCTCCATTATACTTTAAATATATTAAAATGCTTTAAGAATTTCTCTGCTTCTTCTGACTCTGCCATTTCATTTTCTCCTTCAAAAGATATAAAAATTTTATCATTTTGTTTAATGCTAAGACTCATAAAAGGAAAAATTTCTTTTCCTTTAACCGCTTTTGCACCCTTTTCAATGACTACATTACATTTAAATTTTTTAAACTTATGAACTAAAAGTCCTACTGGCCTAGCATGAATTCCCTGAGGATTTTTAACCTTATATTTAATTTTTATCATATAATATCACCTCCTAATTTGGGTCAAATTGGTTTGATAACAAAAAATATTTATACAACTCATTTTCAAATATTATACATTATACTCTTGTAAAAATAAACCATATAAAAACTTAAAATTCATTTGTACAATAATGCCATCATCTACGCATTATTATACAAATGAATTTTTATAATTGAAGTAGTTAATTCATAATCATGAATTAACTTTATTCTTGTTTAATAAAACCAAAAAGATATTCTGGTTTTAATAGATCTAACAAAATTAATTCCTTTTCTGGTATTCTGCCCACAAAATTTCTTTCTCCGTCATTAGGCATATCTTTTTCAACAATTTCTAATTCACCGCGATAATGAGATAAATTATCATTAACTATTGCTACATCACCTTTGTGAAAAAACTCTTTATCATATTTGCGGTATGGAATCGTTTTATTTTTATAATCTTTCCTTGGTAAACTGCTTCTAACTATATAATCAGATGCATCACCTCTTCCAAAATGAGGATAACTATATATTATGTTTTTCTCTTCATCTGTAGCATCTTCTGATACTTCAATTTTAAATGTAATTTTTGCTGTATCTATTTTAGATATTGTTTTTAGCTCTTCTTCTGTAGCATAAGCATTTCCAATCAAAATATCATCAATTTTAGTAGTTGCAAGAAGGTGTCTCACTTGTAAATCTATAGGCAACCCTCTATGCATTTCACACGTAGGAAGTCCTTCATATACCGGCCACGGACCAAATGTATTTTTATTATTAGAAGAAACAAATGCTGCAACAGATAGACCTAAAGCTGTATATTTATTAGTAAATTCCATAAACTTATTCCACCCAAGTCCAGTATATTTTTGTGGGTAAAAATTATGGCATACCACCATATTATGCCTATCAGCACCTTTCTCAAGCATTAAATCAAGTGCTGTATTTGAGCTTCCATTAAATTCAATTGCAATACCATAAGAATTATGGGTAATTGCTATATCTTCTCTATCGCTAAAACGCTCATCAAGACGAACAATATCCACTTCCATATCATGAAATGGTTTTAAATCATATGGAGTAGCTCCTAAATGTAAAAAAACATCGGAATTTGTATCTACACCTACAATAAAACCAAGTTCATGTGATTTTTTCACGAATTTTGTGAATTTTTTTATAATAATTTCTTTTGATTCATTTACTGATAGTAGACATGTAAATATTCGAGTAAATCCATACTTTGCCGCGAGCTTCATATAATCATAATCTTTTTCCTCCGTTGAATGTTCAGGATAAACAGATATACCCATTCTATGCATTATAATTTACCTACCTTCCATTTCCTATTCCTTCTTCGCAAATATTAAAAATAGAAATTTTCCTATTAACTTTAAATATTTTTTTAAAATGTTAAATCATCTAAAGAAACATTATTGTCATCTGGCTTACTTTCAGCTTCAGTTTCATCTTTCAAATATTGCCTATCTATCGTTTTTATGAATGGATAGTATATAAACACTCCAAGAGCAATTAGGAATAACTGTAATATTGCTCCCTGCCATCCAGATGATAAAAACCCTGAAATAACTGGTGGCGTCGTCCATGGCATAATAACACCATTGCAAATGGGAACTAATTTAATATACATTGTTATATAGCAAACGACGATATTAACCATTGGTACAAGAATAAATGGAATAGCTATAATAGGATTCAATACAACTGGCAATCCAAAAATAACAGGTTCATTTATACCAAATATACTAGGTATTATTGATAATTTGCCCAATTCCTTAATTCGCTTAGATTTACAGAATGCAAACATAGCTATTATCATAGAAAGTGCTGATCCGGCGCCTCCATAAGTTGCGAATAAATCCTGAAACTGCTGATTTATAATATGAGGTAAAGGTTGTCCGGCCTGAAGAGCTTTTAAATTTTCTGCAGATAATGCATAAAGTATTGGTCTAAAAACTGAATCTGTGATATTCGTTCCATGAATACCAAAAAGCCATAAAACATGTGCAAAGAAATATACTCCCATCATAGCTCCTAGTGAATCTCCAACTTTTTGCATAGGTAACTGTAAAATTTTATAAATAAAATCAAAGGCATTTCCCCATGGTGTTAATGAAAAAAGAATTCTGACAATAAGGAATATAATAATCACCAAACCTATTGGAAATAATGATGCAAATGATTGTCCAACTGTGGTTGGAACACCTTTGGGCATTTTTATTGTCCAACCTTTACCTTCTACCCATTTATAGATTTTAACAGAAACAAATGCACATATAATTCCTATAAATATACCTTTTGATCCAACCCAGTCGAAAGGTATACTAGCGACTTGAACTGCCTCCTTTGCACCTTTAGGCATATACGAAGTACTGAACGGCATAAGCATAAACCAGCTTAAAATAGCAACAACTGCTCCAAATATCGCGCTTGTTTTTTCCTGTTTAGCATAATTATATCCGATACCAATTACAATAAATATTGCCATAATTGAAAAAGTTGCATTCGTTACATTAGAAAAATAAGATGAAATTGATAATCCATTAAATGTTGAATTTTTTAATAGATCAATCCATGGCTGAATTGGAAAATTTGAAATAAGCAAGAACATTGATCCGACTACTAAAAGTGGCATACTAATTAGAAATCCATCACGAATAGATATAAGATATTTGTTTCTACTTATTGCTTGAGCAACTGGCATTAACTTTGATTCTAATTTGTTCATAAAGCTTCTTTTCATAACAATTATCCTCCTATTTTAATTAATTACTTAGGCACCTTTTTTCAACAAGTTTGATGCTAATCTTAACACATTTCCACCATTTAATGTTCCATAATCATTAGAATCAATAAGCCCTACTGGAATATTTAATTTTTTATATTTTTCTTTAATATCCTCATAGGCAAATCCAACTTGAGGTCCCAGCAAAATACAATTAGGATGTTCTTTATCATATACCTCATCGATACGTGCGATAGAAAAAGCTTTGACTTCAACATTTAAATTATGATCTTCGGCTAACTTTTGCATATTACTTGCAAGCAAACTTGTAGACATTCCTGCACTACAAAATAAGTAAATTTTCTTCATAATTAATATCTCCCTTCTTATTTTAAATTTTATTAAATAATAAAATTTTAATTTACTTATTCTCTAAATGAAACAATTTCTTATAAGTGCTAATAAATTCCTCAGATAATATAGCTAACATTTCTGCACTCATTAGTTGATCTTCAGCATGCATAACTAAAGTTAAACTGCTATTCTCCTCTTTATCACTTTTAAGCTTAAGAAGTTCATTATGCACCTCGTGAGCACTTAAATAATTTTTTTTGCCTTCCTTCATTAATTCTTCCGCTTTTTTAAAATTTCCCTTTTTAGCTTCTTTTATTGCTTCAATATTACAAGATCTTGCTGTTCCTGCAGCAGAAATAAGTTTAAAGCAAAATAACTCCAACTCTTCCATAGTAACCTCCTATTTTCTAGTTTTAATTTCTTGTTATACTTTAATTATATACGGTTCTATGTAAAATGCTTCCAATTTTTCTTCCTACTACTAGGAAGTAATTTTACTAAAATATAAAAAATAGCTGTTGCATTAAATAAAAATTAACTATTAATGCAACAACCTTTTATTAAATAATCTGATTAATAAAATCATCATAACTCTTAATTTTCATGAGGCAAGAAAGCTTTTGGGAATCACTTACTATATAAATGAACCAATCAAAAAATGTTCTCATTATTTTTTCACTATTTTTTTGAATAGACAAAAGTAAAACTAGTTTTACTTGAAACTTTCCCCATTGTATTGGTTTCTTAAGCACAGCCACTGAAATTTTAGACTCTCTACTCATTGATTTTATAGGATGTGGAATTGCAAAAGAGTAAATAAAAGATGTAGGGGAAAGCTCTTCTCGTTTTAATACAGATTCTTTAAACTCTTTATCCACATAACCAGCATTATAAAGTTCATTACTCATAAATGTTAGAACTTCCTCTGGTGCATTAATATCAAGATCCAAATAGAAGAATCTAGGTTCAATCATATTTTTAAAACTAACAACAAATTTATCTTTGAACCTAATCCCATCCATCAAATTTAAAGCTTGAAAAATTTTAATTTCATCTTGTGAATTAATAAAAATGGAAATCTGAACTGTTAAAATATTAAGATTATGCTCTAGAGACAATGTAGTAAGAATTAAATCAGGTTCTATCTTAATAATTTCTTTTTTCTCAAAGTAATTCATTGACTTAACTATTATCATTCGCTCATGGAATATACTCTCTATTTTTTTTTGACATAAACTTGACAAAGCTTGATTATTGGGATTTATCAAAATTACTTTGTATTTACTTTTAGAATTTATTCTTTCCAATGCTGCCCCAAGATGCTGTTCAATAAAACTGATATCAATTTCATCAATAGTTACATTTAAATGTTCCTCTATAATCTTTCCCACACAAACACTCATTTCAAAAAAGAAAGGATATTTATACTTTAATTCATCCAAGAATAAATTGCAAATATTAACATTATTTTTCTTTCGTTCAAGAAGCTGAAGAATATGTGCAGATAACCCTTCCTTCAAATCTTCATCTTCTCTTAAATCAACATCAAACTGAATATATATATTTTTCAAAATAGTATTTACTAATTGATTAACCATACAGTTAGAATCCTGTAAAATTTCATTTTCGCACCTTTGAGCTTTTAATTTTCCACATAATAAAAATGCTAAATAAAAGCTTTCATTTTCATCTAGGATAATATTTAAGTTTTTCGACATACTTTGATAAAATTCCTTAGATACAGAAAGTTCTATACCAATAGATATATTTTTGTTTATGTTATGCGTCTGTATATAATTACAGTAAAGCATACGTTCAATTGCTACTCCAACATATGCCATAATAGTTGGTAGTTCCATTTCCCTAATATTAAGCTTATATTTATTTAATATATTTTCTAGCAATTCTTTTATGGAGAAAAAATTCAAATTAGAAAATAAAGTAGCTAAGAAATCCAAATTAAGATAATTTTTTCTCATCTTTTTTTTAAGTAAATTTATATAAAGCTCTCTTTTATTTTCTTCATTTCCTTCTATGGATATATAGTTTTTATGCCTTATAAGCTTAAGTGTAGGATATACTTCTAACATTTTTTTTATTTCCTTTAAATCGTTTTCCATTGAAGAATTGCTAATAAATAATCTGTTCATTGCATAAATCAAGTTAAGCTCATTTTTCTTAAATAATAATTCATGTACAATATAGAAACACCTTTGAAAGGATGTCTGTGGAATTATATTTTCTGAATGATTGCTCATACTTGACAATATTCTCTTATTTAAGTGATAGCCTTTTCGATTATCAGACTCTATCAGAATATTATCATAATAAATATTAATGTGCGAAATATCGGATCTAATAGTACGATCTGAAACATTTAAAACTTGAGACATTTCCTTACCAGTAATCCAGTTTTTATTATTTTTAAGCAGAGTTATAATTTTTTCTCTTCTTTCATTCAGCAATAAAATCCCCCCCTGTACGGTAGAAAATCCCTCACTAAAGCTAAATTACTAAAAAAGCAATTTAGCAGCAGCTTTATCAACTATAATATTAACATTATTATGAAGCTGCAAAATTGAAGCTGGAGCCTCTGGACATATCTTACCATTAATAGTTTTATAAATCACCTCAGCTTTAGCTTCTCCGTTTGCAAGAAGTACTATAACTTTAGATTGCATTATTGTTTTTATTCCCATACTTAGCGCTGACTTAGGTACCCATTCCAAGAACTTGAATATCAATTCCTCCTGATGCTTTAATCTTCTCATCATAATCTAAACATTCTTCATCATCATATAATTTTATAAGCTCTTTATACATGCCCGTTGGAGTCTCCCCCGTAGCAAGCCCTAACACACTGTCATGCTTTAGTATCATCTGACTTGCAACCATACTCGCCGCCTTTTTGCTCATTTCATCATAATTATCTACACTTATTATTCTCAATTAAAACACCTCCAAATTAATTTTCATATACTATTCTTCCACCAACTATGGTTTCAACAACCTCAAGTTCATCGTTAAATATGGTTATATCGGCATCCTTACCATTTTCAAGGCTGCCTTTCCTATCATCAATTCTTATACTTCTTGCTGGATTTATTGTTGCTAAGTTAACAGCCTCATTTAGTGCTAAATTCGTATTTTCATATATATTTTTAATAGCCTTATTAAGAGTTAATATGCTTCCAGCAAGTGTACCATCTCTCAGTCTTGCAGAATTATCTTTCACAAAAACCATTTGACCTCCAAGTTCGGAAACTCCATCTTCAAGACCACCTGCCCTCATACAATCAGTTATAAGTATTACTTTTTCTTTACCTTTAATTTTTAAAAGCATGCTAAAAATTTGAGGATGTATGTGGATTTTATCAGCTATAACTTGGCAAGCAGCATCACTATTAAAAGCAGCACCTACAACCCTAGGCTTCCTATGATTTAAAGGTGACATAGCACTAAAAAGATGAGTAATATGGTTTACTCCACATCTAATTGCTTCTATAGCTTCTTCATAAGTCGCATCAGAATGACCTATAGATAACACTATATCAGTACTTTCCTTTACTTTTTTTATAAAATTAAATTCATCATCTTCCTCTGGGGCCATTGTTATAATTTTTATAATATCTTTATACCTTTCAATGAAATCGTAGCTTGGTTTTATTATATAATCACTCTTTTGAGCACCTCTATATTTTTCACTTATAAACGGTCCTTCAAGGTGTGCACCTATAACTGATGCCCCAAGAAGTTTTCTATATACAGCTAGCATTCCCTTGGAACAAACAACTCCAATGGTTTTACATCCAATTTCATTTGAGTATTCTATAGCACTATTTACATAAGGTGTATTTCCACTTGCAGTAATTCCAACAACAACATCATTTTCATTTGTACCTTTTTCTTTGAGATCTTTTACTGCTAAATCTCCATCATCTTCTGTTTCTTCAAGCCATCCGCTTAAAGCATTATCTCCACCTGATATAATTCCTTGGACCATGGAATCATCAACACCAAAGGTCGGCGGACATTCTGATGCATCTATAACACCAATTTTCCCACTACTCCCGCTTCCTACATAAAAGAGTCCTCCTCCATTTTTAAAACCTTCTACAATTATATCAACCGCCTTCTCTATACTTGGGAGTTCATTTTCAACAACATTAGCAACTTTTTTATCCTCTTCATTTATCTTTTTTAATATCTCAAATGTACTTAAATTGTCTAAATTTATTGTATTCATATTTCTTTCTTCCATGCAGCTCACCCCAATAGCTTTTTATGTTAAAAGTATTTCGTACTCATATTTATCACTTCTATTTATAGTATTTGTATATTCAATAGGAATATCATTTTCCGCATGTGTAATTCTTTTAAACATAAGTGCCAGTGCATTCTCCTCCTGATTTAAAAGCTTAGCTTCAAATTCGCTTAAGCTTATAGGTTCAATGGTTTACCTTGCTTTTTAGGATGATAATTATACTGCTGATTAAATATATCATAAAGGGATTTTCCCTCAATCATATCTGCTGTCATCCCTTTAAATAAATATTCTGGAATCCACACAGTTTCAATTGCCACAGGATCTTTCTCAGTCATTCTAAGTCTTCTTATTTCTATTACTTTATTAAACTCCTCCGCAATTTTAAGCACACTTTTATTTTTCTTAGTAGCTTCCTTTACCTCAAAAGATATAATTTTAGTTGAAGTAGTCAATCCTTTTTCATTCATTTCCTCTGTAAAACTTTTAAGTCTATATATCTCCTGCTTTTCTTTAGGTTTTGCAACAAATGTTCCTCTGCCCTGCTTTTTATACAACACCCCTTCATTTACAAGTGACATTATAGCCTTATTTATGGTCATTCTACTTACTCCTTGAATATCACAAAGCTCCCTTTCAGTGGGTATCATATCTCCAGGCTTAAGTTCTTCATTTTCAATCATTTCTAAAAGAATTGTTTTAAGCTGATAGTGCAGGGGGATTGGATCTAATTTTGATATTTTTCTCAAGATACTACCCCCTAGGCTAAATTTATAATATCATTATATCTTCATATTGACATATTGTATATACCAATCTGTGAAGTAACAATACTTCGTTACGTTAAAAAAATTCCTCTGTTCCTACGGAATTTTGGCGTGAATATTTATAGTTCATCATTTAAACAATTTATCATTATTTTTATTGTAAAATCTCGTTAACAGTGTATTTTTCGTGAGGTAATGATGAATTTGATATTAATTCTTTCAGCTTGTTTATCTATTAAAGGTTTCACTGCTATCTAATTCTTTTTCAACTTCTTTATAAATAAGCTTATTTGGTACTCCGCCATAAAATCTTACAGTCTCATTTATTGCAACTATAGGCAGCATAAATTTCTTTTTAAAAGCCTCCTGCAAATAATCGTATTTATCTATATCAATTTTATCTGTATCTATAAATTCTATTTCAATTTTATTAGCTAGGTCCGTGTTTTTAATATATTCTATAAGCTCTTTATACATTAAAAACATATTTTTATTTCCTTCACAGTCAGAATGTCCAAAGCACGAGGATGAACTTCCACACCCACTACAGCCGCTGCAGGAACCACCGTTTTCATGTACGCACTCTCTTTCTCTGTTTAATCCAAATACTTCTATAAGAACAACTTCATTATCCATTTTATATTTATAATAAGAGATTATAATATAAACATTATTCCCTCATTAATTCTCCCCTTTCTTATTTATTGCTTTATGCTTATTGTTTATCTTATCTCTAAGTGTATCAAATTATGCTATTATTAGGAATACCTATCTATCGTTTTGAATTAATTTAAGCATATAAAAACGGGGCTGTCGCACTAAAAAAATTATGAAGTAGCATAATAGTGAAGGGTTTTAACTCGCCCCGTTCGTTAAAAAACTAACTTTTTCACCTACGCGAAAAGTGAAGGATTTGACATAGCTTTGCTTGTCAAAAGTGAACTTTTTTATCTAAGATAAAAAAGTTCACCTTTTACGTGCAAAGCATCGTGAAACCCTTCACTTTTCATTTATATGAAAAAGTTAGTCTTTTAACGAGCGAAGTGAAGTCAAAACCCTTCACTTCAATTAATTTGGAATTTTTTATATTTAATACGACAGCCTCGTTAATGAATATATTATTTTAATGATTGTGATTTTATTATTTCCTTCATATGTGTAACAAGAATATCTGCAATTGTTCCAACAACTATTTGTACATTGCTGTCATCTAATCGCATAACTCCTGTCGCACCTAATTTCTTTAATCTTGCTTCATTTATTTTGCTGCCATCCTTTACCGTAAGTCTTATTCTAGTTACACATGCATCAAGAACATCGATGTTTCCTTTACCGCCTATCGCTTCTAATATTTTAGCAGCTCTTTCACTAAGTTCAGAACCTCCATTAGATGCTGGAGAACTTGAAACTTCATCTTCCTCATCATCAATGTCATCAAATCTTCCTGGAGTAGGAAGATTAAATTTAGTTATTACAAATAAGAATACAAAATAGTAAATCACAGCATATATTAAGCCTACTACAATTAATAACAAAGGCTTTGTTGCTATTCCATAACTTAATACATAATCTATACAACCCGCTGAAAATGTAAAACCAGATTTAATTCCAAGTGCCGCCGTTACCGCCATCGAAGTACCTGTAAGAACTGCATGTACAAAATATAAAACTGGTGATAAAAACATAAATGTAAATTCAATTGGCTCAGTTATACCTGTAAGAAATGCAGTAAAAGCTATTCCCAAAAGCATACCCGAAACTTTCTTACGATTCTCTTTTTTAGCAACAGTAATCATTGCTAAACATGCAGCAGGAAGTGCAAACATCATAATAGGGAAAAATCCTGTCATATAAGTTCCAGCTGTTTTATCTAAAGCATAGAACCTGTTTAAATCTCCAGTTACTATTTTCCCAGCTGCAGTTTTGTAGGAACCAAATGTAAACAAAAATAATGAATTTAATACTTGATGTAATCCAACTGGTATAAGTAGTCTATTTAAAAATCCAAAAATAAAAGCACCAAAAGCTCCTAAATTAGCAATAGCATTACCAAAAGCATTAATACCTCCTTGAATTGCTGGCCAAACATATCCAAAAATTACACCCAATATCAAAGAACAACCCGAAGTAACAATAGGAACAAAACGCTTTCCACCAAAGAAACCTAAGAAATCCGGGAGTTTAATAGCTTTGTACTTGTTGTAAAGATTACCAGCCAAAATACCAATTATGATACCTCCAAGTACTCCTAAATTTATAGCCTTATTAAAAGTAGTAGCAACATTTGTTAAAACAAAATATCCAACAGCTGCTGAAAGACCAGCAACACCATTATTTTCCTCTGCAAAACCAACTGCAATTCCAAGTGCAAATATTATTGGTAAATTATTAAAAATAGCATTACCAGCAGAAGCCATCCATGAAATGTTTAAAACATCTTTTTGTCCAAGTCTTAAAAGAATACCAGCTGCAGGAAGAACTGCAATAGGCGTCATAAGAGACTTGCCCAACTTTTGACATGCTGCTAATGCTTTGCTTTTTGAAGCCATAATAAAATCCTCCTCATATAATCACATTATTGAATATTTAAAATAATGCCGTACGCTCATTATTTTAAGCAAAAAAGAGCTGAAAAAGGTATCCCTTTTTCAGCTCTTGCCCGTGTTGGTAACACGCTGACAAATATTATTATATCATATAAAAGTCTGTTGTCAATATTACTATATCAAAAAGAAAACGATATCTGTAAATAAATATTTCTATGAAATCGTTTTTATCATAAAATCTAATAAAAATTTGACAAAATAAAATGTTAAAGATATACTAAAATCATAAATAAAATGTGTAACTGTTAAATCAGGCATAAGTTTTTATAAACTTATGCCTTTTTTGCTTAATTATTTTAAAACAATTTAGATTGGAGGAATATAATTGTTAGGTTTTTTTAAAAAAGATTATGAAATAATAGCCCCTGTATCTGGAAAAGTATTAGATCTATCAGAAGTACCTGATCAAGTTTTTGCACAAAGATTAGCAGGTGATGGAGCTGCAATAGATGGAACTGGAAATACATTTGTAGCACCAGCTGATGGAGAATTAACTTTAATATTCAAAACTTGCCATGCCTTTGCATTAACTTTAAGTAACGGTGTAGAACTTTTAGTTCATATAGGAATTGACACAGTAAATCTTCAAGGAGAAGGTTTTAAAGCTCTAGCAAAACAAGGAAGTCAAGTAAAAAAGGGAGATCCAATAGTAGCAATTGATAGAGACTTTATTAAAAGTAAAGAATATTCCTTAATTACACCAGTTTTAATTACTAATCCCAATATAGTTAGTGATATAAAATGCAGTATAGGACAAGAAGTTGAAGCTGGTAAAGATAAAATTTTTCAATACAGGATAAAATAAAAAACTGCAAAATCAATGTAACTGCTGCATTAATAATTAATGCAGCAGTTACATAAAAATTATATTCAGTTAAGGAACCATTTTTATACGTTCTATATGTATAGTTAAATATGCAGTTTCGTCTTCTGCTACTTTTTTATGAAGTTCTGTTTCTATTAACTTACAAGCCTTATTTGATATTTCATAAGAAGCTGGATATTTATTTTTTATTGCATCAAGTAGCTCATTTTTTATAGGAGCATCATTTATAATCCTCTCTATTGCAAAACGTATATGAGTTATAAAACGAGCGTAATCTAAAGAATGTTTGCATATTTTTATGTTTAACTCTTTTTCTACCAAATTGACTATGGCATTTGAAAGGAAGGCATATTTCATCGTATTAGATAACTTACCCTCATTTCTTGACGAATGAATATGAAGAGTTATAAAACCTATTTCACCTTCTGGTATTTTAATATTAATTTTTTTCTCAAGCATTTTTACAGCTTTTCTTGCTATTTCAAATTCCCTCTTGTATAAAGTTTCAGTTTCTATTAAAAATGGATTTTGTATAATATCATTGGCCATGAGCCTTTTTATGGTATACGAAATATGATCAGTTAGCGATATATGAATTTTTTCATTTAAATCTTCACTTAGTTCCTCTGAAATCATGGATATAATTTCTTCACACATGCCTACAATATTGCTATCTACATTTGAAACTATTTTCTTAAAATTACTTAAATTACGTTCGTTTTCAATAGAAAAAATCTTATCTACAGGGGTGTCAAAAGGAACTATATCACCTGCTTTTTTACCAAAGCCAATTCCTCTCTCAAACAAAATCTTTTCTTTATTGTTTTGAGTCACAAAAAGTACATTATTATTTAATGTTTTTATAATTCTAAAATCATTATCTAAATTTTTCATAAGTTCCCCCTTTACTCCAAATACTTCTACAAGACCTAATTGCTCATTTGCACAAATGTTATTTATTTCTTAATGGAATTATACAATAAAATAATGCGAATAGATAGTATTTTAAAACACTAAATACTATCTATTCGCTTAATAGATAATCAACGAAAAAGTTAAGTCCCTTTATTAAAGCAACTTAGCGGCTTCCTTATCAACTATAATATTAACATTATTATGAAGCTGTAAAATTGAAGCTGGAACTTCAGGGCAAATTTTACCATTAATAGCTTTATAAATTGCTTCAGCTTTAGCTTCTCCATTTGCAAGAAGTACTATAACCTTAGATTGCATTATTGTTTTTATGCCCATACTTAAAGCTGACTTAGGCACCTCATCCATTGATTTGAAAAATCTTGAATTTGACTCTATAGTTTTCTTATCCAACTTTACAAGATGTGTTCCCGATTCAAAGTTTATACTAGGTTCATTAAATCCAATATGCCCATTTACACCTATTCCAAGAACTTGAATATCAATTCCTCCTGATGCTTTAATCTTCTTATCATAATCTAAACATTCTTTATCAATATCATCTGTCCTTCCATCAAGTATGTTTATGTTTTCATGTTTAATATTGACATGTTTAAATAAATTATTCATCATGTAACAATAATAGCTTTGTGGATTCTCTTTAGATAAACCATAGTATTCATCTAAGTTAAAAGTCTTAATATCAGAAAAATCTATTTCTTTATCATCATATAATTTTATAAGCTCTTTATACATGCCCGTTGGAGTCTCCCCCGTAGCAAGCCCTAACACACTGTCATGCTTTAATATCATCTGACTTGCAACCATACTTGCCGCCTTTTTACTCATCTCATCATAATTATCTACACATATTATTCTCAATTAAAACACCTCCAAATTAATTTCTATAAACTGTTTTTCCACCTACAATAGTTTGAATAACTTCAAATTCATCATTAAATATTGTTATATCAGCATCTTTTCCCTCTTCAATGCTTCCTTTTCTATCATCTACTTTTATACTTTTAGCTGGATTTATTGTTGCCAAATTAACAGCCTCATTAAGTGTTAAATTTGTGTTTTCATATATATTTTTAACAGCTCTATTAACCGTTAGTATGCTTCCTGCAAGTGTTCCGTCGGAAAGCCTTACAGAATTATTTTTTATAAAAACCTTTTGGCCTCCAATTTCTGAAACTCCATCCTTAAGCCCACCTGCTCTCATACAATCTGTTATAAGTATTACTTTTTCCTTCCCCTTTGCTTTTAGAAGTATATTAAAAACACCAGGATGTACGTGAATCTTATCAGCTATAATTTCACAATATGCATTGCTATTAAATGCAGCACCTACAACTCCAGGGTTTCTATGATGTAAAGGCGTCATAGCATTAAAAGTATGAGTAATATGATTCATACCACATTCAATTGCTTCCATAGCCTCCTCATAAGTTGCGTTAGAATGTCCTATGGATAACACTATGTCAGTATTTTTCTTTACTTCCTTTATAAAATTAAAGTTTTCATCTTTTTCTGGTGCCATTGTTATAATTTTTATTATATCCTTATATTTCTTAATAAAATCATAACTTGGCTTAACTATATAATCTTCCCTTTGAGCGCCTTTATATTTTTCATTTATAAATGGTCCCTCAAGATGTACACCTATAATTGCTGCTCCATGAAACTTCTTATTTACAGCTTCTTTTACAGTCTCAAGTGCCTTATATATATCCTCCTTACCCATAGTCATAGTAGTTGGTAAAAATGCAGTAACACCTTTTCCCGCAATAAATTTGCTTATGGTTTCAAGTGATTCCATTTCTCCATCCATAACATCTTCTCCATTGGCGCCATGTATATGTACATCTATAAAACCCGGAGAAATGTAATTACCTTTAGCATCTATAATTTCTACACCATCTTTGTTAAAATCTTTAGAGTCTACTATCTTATTTATTTTTTCATCAAATAACAATACTTTATTCTTTAACACATCTTCTTTCGTTATTATCTTACCATTAATTATAGCTTTCATATTTTCACCCTCTTGTTTATTTTAGGCTTTTTATAGCCTTTGAAATATTCCCTTGAAATTTTTTTAGGAGTTCACAAGCCTTTGGCACATCTTCTCCCATCATTATTGTAACAATTGCTACTTTAGCATTGTAATTGCACTCTTTAACTATTTTATCTATAACTAAATCATCAGCATTGGTTGCAAGCTTAACTATTTTTTTTACTCTTTCTCTTAGCTTTTCATTGATTGGTCTTACATTTACCATTAAATTTGAATATGTATTTCCAATTTTAATCATGGAGGTTGTTGAAAGCATATTTAAGACCATTTTTTCAGCTGTACCAGCTTTCATTCTTGTTGATCCCATTATTACTTCTGGTCCAACATTAACACAAATAGTTACATCAGATTTTTCACTTAACGTTCCTTGTGAACAAACAATACCAATGGTTTTACATCCAATCTTATTTGAATACTCTATTGCACTATTCACATAAGGGGTATTTCCGCTTGCAGTAATTCCAACAACAACATCTTTTTTATTTATACCTTTTTCTTTAAGATCTTTTACTGCCAAATCTCCATCATCTTCTGTTTCTTCAAGCCATCCACTTAAAGCATTATTCCCTCCTGATATAATTCCTTGAACCATAGAATCATCAACGCCAAAAGTAGGTGGACATTCTGATGCATCCATAACACCAATTTTCCCACTACTGCCGCTTCCTATATAAAATAGCCTTCCTCCATTTTTAAAACCTTCCACAATTATATCAACTGCTTTTTCTATACTAGGAAGTTCTTTGTCAACAGCCTCTGCAACTTTTTTGTCTTCTTCATTTATTTTCTTTAATACTTCAAATGTACTTAAATCATCTAAATTAATGGTATTTATGTTTCTTTCTTCCATACATTTACCTCCAATGCTTATGTTAAGAGTATTTCATATTCATATTTATCACTTCGGTTTATAGTATTTGTATACTCAATAGGAATATTATTTTCTGTGTATGTTATTCTTTTAAACATAAGTGCTAATGCATTTTCCTCCTGATTCAAAAGCTTTGCCTCAAATTCACTTAAAGCCACAGGCTCAATGGTTTGCTTTGCTTTTTTAGGCTTATAATTAAATTTCTGCTCAAATACAGCGTAAAGCGATTTTCCCTCAATCATATCCGCTGTCATTCCTTTAAATAAATGTTCCGGAATCCACACAGTTTCAATAGCCACAGGATCTTTTTCTGTCATTCTAAGTCTTCTTATTTCTATTACTTTATTAAATTCTTTTGGTATTTTAAGTATACTTATATTTTTTTTAGTAGCTTCTTTTATTTCAAAGGATATAATTTTAGTTGATGTAGTTAATCCTTTTTCACTCATTTCCTGAGTAAAACTTTTAAGCTTATATATTTCCTGCTTCTCTTTAGGTTTAGCAACAAAAGTTCCCTTGCCCTGTTCTCTATAAAGTACTCCTTCATTTACAAGTGACATTATGGCTTTATTTATAGTCATCCTGCTTACTCCCTGAATATCACATAATTCTCTTTCAGTTGGTATCATATCTCCAGGTTTAAGTTCTTCATTTTCAATCATATCCAAAAGTATTGTTTTAAGCTGATAATGCAGCGGAACTGGATCTGATTTTGATATTTTCTTCAAGCTGCTACCTCCCAACTTCAATATATAATATTATTATATCATCATATTGACATATTGTATATACCAATTTTGTTATACATATAATTAATCTACCTAAAATATTAAACTATAAAAATCACATCATATAAATAATATTTAGTTAAGCTAGTCTCACTATATAACAGAATGCAATTACGACATTATCTATTGATTGATCTCGCAATTCTTCTATATGTGTGCCTTTTCCCTCTAATAGCTATAGACATGGCCATTATATTTTCTGGAATTGCTATACCTTCATATCCAGAATCACCTATATGTTGAATATCAACTCCTGCTCTTTTGCTTGAAAGTGCGAACTCCCTAATAGTGCTGCTGTCCGCTCCTTCTTGACTTGTACCAATTGTACTCATGGATAATGCACCTTTAGTTTTTACAAGTTCTACAGCTTCATGAAGTTCGCTTTCCTGAAATCCTGGTACAGTTCCTACCGCTGGCATTAAAATTACATCTGCACCATTATCTATAAATTTTTCAACAGCTTTTAAATCAACTACTGGCTCATTCACTCCAGACGAATGCATTTTTCCAGCAAATACAAGCCCATCAAAATGTTTTTTTGCTAAAATTATAGCATCTTCAATTTGTTTATTTGTCACTCCCGTTTTAGGATTACCAGTTAAGCAAACAAAATCAAATCCCAATTTATTCGCTAACTTAAAGGTATCCTCGCAAGCAGTTCTTCCTTTAGGTATTTTTAAAGTATCTTCCATCATATTTGCATGAATATCCACAGGCTCCAAATTAAGACCTATAGGTCTACCTGTATAATTTTTCAAAAGTTCAATTGGATTATCTGTTTGTGGCAATCCTTTAATTTCACACTTATAGCAATCAAACGCATTTAAGAGCAATAAATCCGCCCCAAAAGCAGCCGCCAATTCTGAATTTGTAACACTAGAAACCAAAGGTTCAACTGAAACAATATTTTCAGACAACACAGTTCTTCCCTCACTTGCTAGAATAGCTTGCTTTAATTCCTTAGCTGTCATACTTTTCATATCACTAGCTGTACAATCTAATAATCTTTTCATACTTTGTCTCCCTTCATACTATAATAAATAGCTTATCAACTAAAATATTGCCATTAAATTTATGCTATGTCAACAAAAAATCAATTTATTGGTTCTACCCTTTACTCTCTACTCTAACTAATGTTATTATTAATTTAATAATTTACATTGGAGAGAATTTATTATGGAACAAGCAAATGAACTAAAGGTTTCTAATCAAGTACATAACTTTATTAGTTCTTTTACTGATACTTGGTGGAGTACCAGCAAAGACTTTCCAAAGCTAAAAAACACCACCACCTATTGGCATAAAAAGAAGCAGGAAAGGCTTACAAATGATTTTATAGACAAGTTTGTAAAAGCAATAAAAAGCTTTCCCTTAGGAAATCAGAACCAAAGAATATGGAAAAAGAATATAAACCTTTTAATTGATAACTTCGTAGCTAATTCAGATTTAATAAATAGTGAGGATAAAAATATTCTATTTAGCGAAGCCTTGCTTAAAAATACTGAAAACTTTGTTAACGAAGCCCAAGCTTTCAATCCAGATATGCCTATTGAAAATATAGGCCAAGCATTGAGAAATCTATGGATTATGAATATAATACAAATGCTGTTTGGCAAATTGCCTAAGCTTACCCCTTCTATATTTAGTTACAGCATGCTATATCCTTACACCGATAATTTTTTAGATGACAATAATATCTCAAAATCAGAAAAAATAAAAATGAATGATACCTTTGAAAAGAAATTGGCTGGAGAAAGTGTTCAGCCAATTTCACCCTACGAAAGACACCTTTTTAATCTTGTAGAAAAAATAGAAGGTGAGTTTGATCGTTCTAAAAACATAGAGGTTTTTGAAAGCTTACTTTGCATTCAAAACGCTCAAATGAAAAGTTTAATACAGCAGGGAAAACTAACTCTGCCTTACGAATGCGATATTTTAGGAATTAGTATGGAAAAGGGAGGCAGCTCTGTGCTTGCCGATGCCTATATTGTAAACGGAAGCCTAACTGAAGAAGAAGCTGAATTTTTCTTTGGATACGGAGTACTGCTTCAAATATGTGATGATCTTCAGGATGCAAAAGAGGATTTTAAAAATGGTCATATGACTATTGTATCTCAATTATCTACAAAATGGCCTTTAGATCATATAGCAAACTGTTTAATTAATTTCACCTTTGATCTTTTAAACAATACTAAAGCTTTTAATTGTCCTAATATAGATTTGCTTAAAGAGCTAATACAAAAAAACTGTCTTAAACTAATACTCTTTGCTATTACTAAGAATAAGAGCCTCTACAGTAAAAAATACTTTAAAAAAATGAAGGCATACTTTCCATATACACCTAGATATATGAAAAATTTATACAAGAAACTAAAAAGAAAGTATTCAAATAATATTAAAGAAAGCTATAACGGCATGACTACAAACGAGATTATAATGTACGCTTTAAAACCGGAATAGTTACAAAAATGAATAACAAGCAAGTCAACAAGATTTTAGCGACCTGCTTGTTATTTATAACACTATTTATTGCACAATTTCTTTGCACTTTCTACTATATTTTGTACTGTAAAACCATACTTTTCAAATAAAATATTTGCTGGTGTTATAACCATAGTTGCACCTAAAAGTAATGATGCCACAATTATAAGTTCAGGACCTTTAAATCCTAAAACAGATAATATTGCTGCTAATAAGCCTGCCATAAATAACATATGATGCCCTGTTAAAAATATGTATTTCAATGAAGTAAGTCTAGCAATTAAAATATTTACAATAAATCCGAATGCCATAATTAGGGCCATTTCTGTACCAAAGTTCTTTTGAACTAACGCTATTACCGCCTCATTGGTTGGAACAACTCCTTGTATATGGAACGCACTTTGAAATGCAGGTCCCAAAATATTAAGATTGTCAGCTATTGCACCTGAACCTAGCTGGAATATTATAAAACCAATAATAGTTTTAAATGTTCCAGTAACAATCTGAGATACTGGTTTCTTTAGAGCAATTAAACCTATCAACGCCATAATTCCTACGACGATTGCAGGTTGATCAAGAAAGCTTACAATAAAATTAATCATTATTTTTTCCCCCCCGCTTATTATCAGCACAATCATTTACACCGATTTTTAATTTTATATATCAAGTGCTGCTATATTATTTATATTTGCTAAAAGGCTATATTTAATATACAGCACTTAATTTCTTTAAAAAAGATTAGATTATAACTACTCATTACTTATTTAAATTTCTTATTGCCTCCATAACTACTTCTTCTATTGTTTTTTTGTCTATTACATTTTTTACATAAACAGTATTGTATCCTTTACCATCAATTTGAGATTTCAATTCATAAGTTGTTACAACTAAATCTGCAGTTTTACCTGTTAAAGATCCTAAATCACATGCTTCAACATTAGCGCTTACTCCATTTTTCTTTAATATATCATCCATATTCATTTTAAGTATTAAACTTGATCCCATTCCCATTCCACATACAGTTACAATATTCATTTTTACATCTCTCCTTTATTTTTAATATAATTTGTTATTTCACTAGGATTATTTGCATTTGAAACAATTTCTATAAATTCCTTATCACCTAAAAATGTAACTAGCTCAGATAAAGCTTTTAAATGGCTTGAGTGATCTACTGCGCATAAACATACCACTAAGCTAACTGGATCATTATCTTCATTTCCAAAATTAATAGGCTTTTTTAAAGTTATAAGGCTCATTCCTATTTTTTTTACACTTTCATCTGGTCTTGCATGAGGCATTGCAATACCAGGAGCAATTACAATATATGGTCCTAATGTTTTAACACTATTAATCATGCCTTCAATATAACTCTGCTCTATTACATTGTTACTTTTTAGTATCTCTCCTCCAAATCTTACGGCTTGTTCCCAATTTTCTGCTTCTACATTTAATTTTATAAAATCATCTGTTAATACTTCTCTTAACATTGGTTCATATGCTCCTTTCTTAATGTCGTTACTTATTGAAAGATAACTTGCTAATTCTTGTGTCAAGCTTTCACTATTTAAAATAGTGCAGTTACGACCTATTATGTCCATTATTTCCTTTAATGAAATTTTGCGTACATTATTGGTATATCCCCTGTTATATTTTCTTAAAACTGAACTAATATCATTTACATTTTTTTCTGTTAAAAATGGATTTACCTCAATACATGGAACATCATTAGTATTTAATCTTATAGGCACTGTAGTAATAATCAAGTCCACTTTTTGATTTTTAAGTACATCACTTAAATCATGGTATGATATAGTATCAATTATATTTAAGTTAAAAAGTGACTGAATTTTTGATGATACAAGCTTTGCTGTCCCCATACCTGTAGCACACACTACAATAACATTTATATTTGTATTATCTGCTTTCTTATTTCTCTCTATTGCTGCACCAAAATGTAAAGTTATATATCCTATTTCTTCTTCGCTTAATTTATTTCTGCCATATCTCTCAATTTCATAAGCAGAACTTTTAATGGCATAAAATAATTCTTGATAGGATTCTTTTATTTCTTTTAGTAATGGATTTTTTAATATAATATCATGCTTTAATCTATATATCGCTGGTCTTATATGCTGTATAAGTCCATTTAACAACTGCTTATCGTCAAATAAACTAATGTTTAAAATTGAACTAACCTTCTTAATTAAATCATTGGCAATATATTCAATTGTGCCCCAATCTACATCATTATTTTTTGATATAGAAACATTGCTTCCTAACAAATGTATAGTTATATATCCTATTTCATCTACAGGTATAATAATGTTAAATTTATTCTCAAGTGCTTTTGCAATACTTGATGCAACAACAAATTCTTCTGTGACTTCAAGTGACTTCAATTCTTCCTTTTCCATTACAATATCCTTTTGTTCCTTTATTCTTTTTATTGCAATGGCTATGTGTATAACTAATCCAGAACATGCTTCGTCTGTGAATTTGTTTTGCAATTGTTTCTCTGCAATGTTTACACAACTTTCTATATAAGGAATATCAATATCATTAAAAAACTGTTTTTTATACTTATCTAAGGCAAATTCTGATCTTGAAATCTTAGGATACTTTATCAAATTAAGTGCTTTGTAGACATCCACATTATTTGTAAGTAGACTAATTGCCGCTTTTCTTAAATATTTTTCTTCTCCGGCAATCATTACTCCATGCCTTTTACAAGGCTTGAGCTCTAGATTTTTATCTAAAAGCCATTCTCTTACTTTATCCATGTCCTTTAAAATAGTGCTTCTACTTACTAGCAAATGTTCTGCAAGATTATCCATTGTTATATAATTTCTACTTTCTAACAGTTCAATAAGAATCATATTAATTCTTTCATCTTGAGATAATGCATATTGATTTAAATCAACTTCGCCAATTAAATTTAATAAATTATTTTTTTGTATTGGACTACATTTATAAGATATACCCTCATTAGGCTTTCTGATTAATTGTGGCAAATTACTACTTTTCAAAAAATCATCTATTTTATCAAGGTCATATCTTATAGTTCTGTTACTTACTCCAAAACTCTTTGATAGTTCTAAAATACTAACATAATCTTCAGTATTAACAATTTCATTCAACAGCTTTGAACAACGTTTATTCAGCATAGGTATACCATCTTCCTAAATTTAATATTAAATTGCATTTAATTTCGCTTACAATCTTATTATAATATATCTATACGTTTACACAAGATTATAATTTTTCATTGCAATGTGGCAAAAAAATATCTATTCCTTTTTACTCTCAATGTATAGTGCTATAATTTTAATATATTAAATCTAGAAGATAGATGGGCAACTTGAAACTTTAAAATGACTAACACCAAATTTATCCTGACCAACTGGAAGTTGATTCAGAGCACAGAGTACAAAGTACAGAGTACAGTGAAGGTGGATTTACCTTTCGTTTCTCTCAGGTAAATCTTAGAACTTAATAGTGTCAGCTACGCTGAGCACTATATTTTAAGCGCTTTGCGTGCATTAAGTTTAAGATTTTTTGTAGCGACAGCGGAGAAAAATCATCCTTCACTGTACTTTGTACTCTGAGTTAAATTCCAGTTTGTATGGATAATTTGATATTAGCAATTTCAATCTTTCGGCTTGTTTATCTATAGATTATAAAGAGGTGTATCTAATTGATTGAAGACAGTAATTTAAATATATCCGAAATGCTAAAATTATCAATGGACTTATGGGAAAAGCATAAGAATGAATGGGCTCCAATGGAACCTGAAAAAGGCAAAAACTTTATTTTATATATGATTGAAGAAATAGGAGAAGTTATAGCTATAATAAAGAAAAAAGGTGAGGATGAAATTATGAATAATCCTGCCGTAAGAGACCACTTTGTTGAAGAACTCTCTGATGCTATGATGTATTACATGGATACTCTTAATAGCTTCAAAGTATCACCAGAAGAATTTTCAAAAGCCTATGTTAAAAAATTTGAATATAATATGAAAAGAAACTACGAAAAGCAGTATGCTGCAAAGTAACAGTATTTTGAGATGTTAAATGAAAACTATAAATCTAAGGAGATGATTGTTAAAATTCTAATAAGTTCCAATAACTCGTTATCACTCAAACAGATTGAAACTTCTAAGCCTTTTAACAATCATCTCCTAAGATTTATTAGCTTTCATTTAAATCATCTCTTCAATACTGTTACTTTGCTAACCCGAAAATACAAGGAATATTTTTCTCAGGTTCCCTATGAAAAATACACTATTAACGAGATTTTACAATAAAAATAATGATAAATTGTTTAAATAATGTGCTATAAATATTCACGCCGAAATTCCGTAGGAACGGAGGAATTTTTTCCTTGCACTACTGTGGGAATGAAGGAACGATTTAAAAAAATTCTAATAAATCTTGGTTCAAAAATTGTAAAATGCTTAGATATTTCAATCTGTCTGAGCGATAACGAGTATAGACATATACGAGGCTTGGGCTTTGCCCATTATCCTTCCTATAGCCCAAAGCAGGCACTATTTAAAATAGCCACATAGATTTATAAGATTTTTTTAACGCGACGAAGCATTGTTACTTCACAATATATTCTTTTCCTTCCTAGTAAGTCCTTTAAACACAAGATCATAAGACATATCTATTAAAAATTTAACCTTATCATCTTCAAAATCTTCCCCAACAGTTACAGTATTCCAGTGTTTTTTATTCAAATGATATCCGGCTTCAACAGCCTTATAGTCTCTCCTTAAATCTATAGACATAAATGGATCGCATTTTAAGCTTATTTTTAAAACAGGATTAGTTATATCTGTAAGCAAAAACATCTTAGAACCAACCTTCATAACAAGAGTTTCACCATCAAAGGGAAAAGTTTCTGTTACACCTTTTAAAATGTACCCTTTGTCAAGGACAATTAAAAAAAAGTCTATACTACATTAATAAGATGATTTCTGTATTGAACAGGAGTCATCTTTTTTAAATTCCACTGATATCTATAGTTATTATAATAGATTAAATACTGCTTAATTTCCTTCTTTAACTCTTCAAATGTTTCGCATTGTTTTATATATGCCTCATCTTTAAAATGTCCAAAGAAAGATTCTTGTGGAGCATTGTCCCAACAATTACCGCGTCTTGACATTGATTGAGCAAGCTTGTACTTTTTAACTAATTTTTGGAATCTTGGACTGGTATAGTGTACTCCTTGATCTGAATGAATAAATGCATCTTTATCTAATTTTACTTTCCTATTGTTTTTTAGCTTGTATAGCGTATCTATTGCTATATCTAGTGTTAGACTATCAGATATATTATAGGCTAATATTTCGTTTGTAGATCCATCTTTAATTGTTGATAAATATGCTTTTTTGCCCTTGCCATAAAATAAATAAGTTATGTCTGTTAACAATACCTTACCTGGCATCTCTTGCTTAAAATTTCTCTTTAGAATATTTGGCAAAACAGTATGTTCTTTTGTTGCTTTCATCATTCTTCTGTATGGATTGGCTTTTCTAATTGGACAGACAATACCATATTTTTTCATTACCCTTCTAATACATTTTAAATTGTATACGATATCAAAATGACCTTCTAATGTCATTTTAATTTGTCTAGCTCCTTTTTTACGATTTTTAAAATTATAGGCTTTCAAAATATTATCTCTAAGCAACTCGTCTTTATTATCGCGTTGTGCTCTAGAATTGTGTGATTTGGATGAAAAATAGTTATAATATCCCGATCTAGATACTTCAGCTATTTTGCATAAATAGTTAACCATATTTTTAAGTTTATATTTTTCAATTACTGATTTTATAATAACAAATTTATTGTTTGCGGCTAAATTTACTTCTTCTTGCTCAGCCTCCTTTCTAGATGTTGAATTTTTTTTAATAATTCATTCTCCGCTTTAAGCAAGTTATTTTGAGCTTTAAGACGTTTATATTTTTCTTCTATCGAAAGTTCTTTCTCACTTGTTCTTCCAGAGTTCAATTTTCTGGTATCAGTTAATCCAGATACACCATTATTTCTATAAGAAGTTCTCCATCTGCCTGCTGATGCTTTTATTCGTGTAATTCCAAGTATATCTATATCAAAACCACACTCTTCGAAAATTTCCCTTGGAAGTTTTCCTTTTTCGTTCTCAGTAATAAAAATGTTCTTAAATTCATCAGTATAGGTGATGCCTTTCTCACTTACATTCTTAACATATCTATTTTTATATAATATTTCTAATTCTTTTTTTGTAAATATTTTATTACTCATTTGCATTCTCCTAATGTTATTTATCTTATTATACACAAAAATACCCCATAGAGTAGACTTTTTTATAATGTCTACCCTATAGGGTACATTTTATTTTTTTAATTTGCAGTATTTTTTTATATCCTCTAAGTTCATATAAGCCTCCCCCTTTCAGAGCAAATGGCAAAGAGTAGAGTGATGGAATCTTTTGTTAGGTACAGCACTTAATTTTTCCTTAATATATGAATTGCGAAGCCGCCAATCTCTTGTTCCAAATAGATAAGCTTTATTTTCTTATCTTCATCATACTTTACTGATTCATAGTTGAATTTCACTCCTTTTGCTTCTAAATACTTTACCGCTGCTTCTACATCTTCTGTAGAAAATCCAATATGTCCATAAGTTCCAAAACCTTTATATTTCATTACCTCAACACCACTGCCAGCAAATATTGACACTTCAGTTTCCTCTTTATCAAAATTAAATATACTAGATAATAGTGAAGATACCTCTTGAGCCTTTTGTGTATTTTCTGTATTTATGCCAACATGTGCTAGTGTAAATACTGGTTTTTTTAATCGTTCCATAAAATCACATCCTATTTTATTTTTATATATAGAATTTCTAGTTGAACTACTGACTAATTTATTAAACTTTTCAGTACGCTATCTTTAGCGTTTATATTTCTTTGTATATTTTTATAATTTATGCTAAATTCCGCATGATCGCCTAGTGCATGTGGAACATTTACACTGATAACAATAGAATCCTTTGTTAAATAGCTAAATGTACTAGATGTATTTACATTCTCAATATCTAGACTATCAGCCTCATTAAAGTATTTAATCAAATTATTAGCACTAATATTGTCATTAACATATTTAACAATCTCTGCTTGTTGTTCTTTACTATATCTAGATTGAAAATTTACATATTGACCTTTTTTAAAGGCCTTTACAAGGTCTTGATTTACTTGAACAAAATCAGATAATCTCAGCTTTTTTCCATTTTTTACGTCAATGTTAGTAGTATAAAATATATTACTTGGATGAGCAGAATTTGAGCGACTTGCCACGCCAGAATACTGGATACTAAGCAAATCTGAAGCTTGTAATTTTACAATATAATTAAGAGTCAAATTTGAATCTCCTGCAATATTTTTATTTACATATGATACTACATCATTTTTAATTAATTCATTTATTACTGATTGTTTATTACTGTCACCAAGGCCAGTAATTTGAGGATAATTTATTGTTATATTTTGGTTTTTATACACATTTGAATTTAATTGATAAACTTCAGCTGCCTGATTTGAATTTTGTGTAGTACCCTTGTTTTCACTGCTACTATTACCGCCAGCTTTTCCTTGGCTGTCAGTGCTATTTTTAGTTGTATCAGTATTATTTAATTGTTGGGCTTGAGGCGCTTTATTGCTTTGAGTACTAACATTAGCAGAAGTATTCTTAACTTCCTTATTATTTGTACATCCTACCATGAAAAAACTTAAAGATAGTAAAGAAATAACTATCAATTTTTTATTCATTAAATTACATTCCCTTCATAAATATTATTGTGTAATTATGAATTTATTTAGAACTAAGCAGTCACTATAAACATCTTATATGATAAAACTTACTCAGTAACAAATTCATTCTAATTATAGCAACAACCTACCTTCATGTAAATATATGTAACATTCATTTCTAGCAAAAAAGCATAGAGAGAATTATATTAAAATAATCCTCCCTATGCTTTAGTTAATATTATGCTTTAAACTTTTTAAAAAGTCCCTTAAGCTTTGAACCACTTTCTTCTGATGCTTCTTCAATTTTTACGACCTCATAACCAGCATCTTCAACTGCAGCTTTTATTTTTTCATCTGCTACATCATTACCTATTACTGCACATTTCTTTTTTAAATCCACCTTTACATCTGATGCTCCTATGCTTTCTAGAGCCTCCTTAGTATGCATTACGCAGTGCTGACAACTCATTCCTTCAATTGATATTTTCTTTGCCATTTTAAATTCCTCCTTTATATATTACATGGGTTTAAACCCCTTAAGTCTAAGTGCATTTGTAAGAACAGATACTGAACTAAAACTCATAGCAAGTGCTGCTATTATTGGATTTAGAAGTGGTCCATGGAACAAGTATAATATTCCCATGGCAACTGGTATTCCAAGAGTATTATACCCAAATGCCCAAAACAAATTTTCTTTTATATTTTTTATTGTCTTTTTGCTAAGATCAATAGCTGTAGCAACATCTATTAAATCACTTCTCATTAGAACTATATCAGCAGATTCAATTGCAACATCTGTTCCTGATCCTATTGCCATTCCTATATCCGCTTGTGCTAATGCTGGTGCATCGTTTATGCCGTCTCCAACCATAGCAACTTTTCTACCTTCATCTTGAATCTTCCTAACTTCGCTTGCTTTATCCTCTGGTAAAACCTCTGCAAGCACTCTATCAATACCGACCTGTTTTGCTATAGCTTCAGCGGTTCTTCTATTATCACCTGTTATCATTGCAACTTCTATTCCCATGTTGTGAAGTCTTTCTATCGCCTTTTTACTATTTTCCTTAACGGTATCAGCAACAACTACTATACCAGAGATTTCGCCATCAATAGCCTCATACATTGGAGTTTTGCCTTCCGCTGCAAGTTTATCTGAAACTTCGCTTAAGTCTTTTAATCCTATATTTCTTTTATCCATTAACTTTTTATTTCCAAGTAAAACCTTTTTACCATCTATATTAACTTCAATACCCATACCTGGTACAGCCTTAAAATCTTTAACTTGAAGAAATTCAATATTTTTTTCCTCTGCTTCTCTAACTATTGCCTCACCAAGTGGATGTTCCGAATTTTTTTCAGCCGATGCAGCCATTTGAAGTAGATAATCACCATCTATACCTGAAACAGTAACAATATCGGTAACTCTAGGTTTTCCTTCAGTTATGGTTCCAGTTTTATCAAAAACTACTGTTTGAACTTTATGCGTATTTTCAAGGGCAGTTCCATTCTTTATAAGCACTCCATATTCAGCACCCTTTCCTGTTCCAACCATTATTGCTGTTGGAGTTGCTAAACCAAGGGCACATGGACACGCAATTACAAGTACCGATATAAATATAGTGAGTGTAAAGGTAATATCTTTTCCTGATAAATACCACGCTGCAGAAGAAATAATCGCTAAAGTAATTACAACCGGAACAAAATAGCCGGATATTATATCCGCAAGCTTTGCAATTGGAGCTTTTGACCCTTGCGCTTCCTCAACAAGCTTTATTATTTGTGATAATGCCGTATCCTTGCCAATCTTAGTAGCCTCATATTTTATTGATCCATTTTTATTTATGCTGGCACCTATAATGCTGTCTCCAACGTTCTTTTCTACAGGAATGCTTTCTCCTGTAAGCATGGACTCATCTACTGAAGTAATGCCTTCTACAACTCTTCCGTCAATGGGCATCTTTTCTCCTGGTCTAACTACTATGATATCCCCTACTTTAACTTCATCTATGGGAATTTCTATTTCCTTATCCTGACGTATAACCTTAGCCGTCTTAGGGGCAAGCCCCATTAGCTTTTTTATGGCTTCTGAAGTTTTTCCTTTTGAAACGGCCTCCATATATTTCCCCAAAGTTATGAGAGTAAGTATGACACCTGCAGATTCAAAATATAGCTGTGCTGAATTGTTTATAGCAAAAATTTCATATATTCCAAATACACTGTATAAAAACGCTGCTGATGCTCCAATTGCAACGAGTGAATCCATATTAGGACTTCTTTTAATTAGAGTTTTAAATCCAACTTGAAAAAACTTTTTCCCCTCAAACATTATTGGTAAAACCAATGTAAGCTCTATAACTGCATATGCCCTTTGATGCATCATTGGATCAATTGCTTCTGGAAGCATCATGCCCAATCCTTGAAGTATCATAGGTCCCATAGCTATGATTAAAAGTGGTACAGCAAATACAGCTGATATAACAAATCTTCTCCATAATGCACTTATATTTTTTTCTTTTCTTTCTCTATCCTCATCAACTGAAATTATCTCTTCGGATGCCTTATATCCAGCTTTCTCTATTGCCTCTTCTATATCCAAAATACTTGTTCTTGACGTATCAAAGCTTACACTTAATTTTTCAGTTGCTAGGTTAACATTGGCTTCAGTTACCCCATCAAGTTTTCCTGTAACCTTTTCTACAGTTCTAGCACAAGCTGCACAAGTCATACCTTGTATGTTCAGAATCTTTTTTGTTGTCTCCACAAGTGCCTTATATCCTGCTTTTTCTATAGCCTTTTGGATATCTGGAACACTTAATTTGCTTTCATCAAAATCTATGTTAAGTTTTTCTGTTGCCAAGTTTACATTTGCCTCTTTTACTCCATCTAATTTATTTGATGCCCTTTCAACAGCTCTTGCACAAGCTGCACAGGTCATACCTTGTATATCTAACGTTTTGTTCACTATAACTCACCACCTTTACTTATTTGTCACTAATTTTAGAAAGTAATGCTATTATTTCATCAACCTTCTCTTCACCATTATTATGCAAAAATGCTTCTTTAACACAGTGATTAAGATGCTGTTTTAGTATTAGCATATTTGCTTTTTTTAATAGTGATTGGGCTGCAACTATCTGATTTGAAATATCAACGCAGTATCTTCCTTCTTCTATCATTTTTATTATGCCCTCAATTTGTCCTTTTGACGTTTTTAATGCCCTTACTGCAGCTTCTTTTTCTTCATTCATATATACCCCTCCCCCGTACGGTGGTCTGTATTTTTAAAATACCACTTATTATTTTAAAAGTCAATAGACCTTGATTATCTTTTTCACTATCTATTGTTTCCAAATTATATTAATATATTTGTGTGTAGAAGTTATGAAGAAATAAAAATACAATTATGAGCCATGATTACATTAAATACGTTCTGAGCCTAGAAATATAAGAATGTTACTTATAATTCCAATGAATTTTTCAACAAATTTATTCCAACTTTATGAACTGAGCTAACTTCTCTATACATGCTTTCATAAAAATCAATGCTTGCTTTCCTACTCTTTTCTGCAATTTTCTTCGCACGGTTAGTAAAAAACTTATCATACACATTCTTTAACTTCCAGTTGTATTCCTTAAAAAATGATGGTGACTCATCCCCACTTCCATCGAGAACATTGCCAGTTTCATCGATAGAGTACAGCGGTTCTGAAACAATTCCTTTATATGCCAGAGTTCTTGCTATTCCAACAGTACCTACAACATCCAACTTATCTGCATCAAATAAAATTTTTGCTTCTATACTTTTAGGCAAATTATTATTTCTATATCTGTGGGTAGATATACATGCTTTTACATGACTTGCCTTACTTTCAATCCATTTTATTTCACATAAATACTTATATGCCATATCCGCACCAACAACAGCATGGTCATATTCTGAATTTTTGAATTGCGCCTCTCGCCCAATATCATGCAGAAGACAAGCCGCAATTAACACATCTTTATCAACACTATAATCACTTGCTATATCTAAAGCAAAGTACAGCACACGATAAATATGCTGGCAATCATGGGCACCGTCCTTCATACAAGAAAGCATATACTTTTCAATTTTTAAATACATTTCTTTTTTCATAGTTAACACTCCTTACTATATCTCGTGTAGCATATACTACACGGATTCATTTTAATTATTTTCTTCTTTATCAATTTCATCCTTATAAAAATCAATCTTTCCATCTAATTTTATCAAATGTTCCTGCAGTTTTTCTATTTCTTCTTTAAGTACAAATCTATGCTTTATCAGCATGTCCATTCTTTCATTCATTGTAGACTTACCCATAGCACGCAGCTTTGCATACTTATTGATTTCCTTAATAGGCATTCCTGTATCCTTTAATCTTTTTATGAATTCTATCCAGTTTATGTCGTCTTCACTATAAACTCGTCTGCCATTTTTCTTACGCTTCGTAGCAATCAATTCTTCCTTTTCATAGTATCGCAGTGTAAAAGCACTTATACCTATAAGCTTTGAAAATTCTCCAATTGAATAATCCATATAAATTCTCCTTAATAAACACTTGACTTAGAGCTTACTCTAAATTGTACAGTATAAGTATATTAAATTTAAGGAGGCATTTCAAATGAGAAATGATAATAAAAAATATGTAACTGTTACAGGTGCCAGTTCTGGTATTGGATATGAAACAGCAAAGGCTTTTGCTAAACGGGGAAAAAATCTAATCATTGTCGCCCGTCGTAAAAATAGTTTGGAAAAGTTAAAAGCAGAAATTTCAAAAGAAAATCCGAAACTTGATATAATAATAAAATCAATGGATTTATCTATCACAAAAAATGTTTACAAGCTATATGAGGAATTAAAAAATTATGAAATTGAAGCTTGGATTAACAATGCAGGCTTTGGTAACTATGCTAGTGTTGCAAATCAAGATTTAACTAAAATTGAAAACATGCTTCATTTAAATGTAGAAGCTCTAACAATTTTATCTTCACTTTATACTCATGACTACAAAGATGTTCAAAACACCCAATTAATTAACATTTCCTCCGCAGGTGGCTATACTATTGTGCCAAATACCGTTACTTATTGTGCAACTAAATTTTTCGTAAGTACTTTTACCGAAGGACTAGCACGAGAACTAAAAGAAAATCACGCTAAGCTGCAAGCAAAAATTCTAGCACCTGCTGCCACAAAAACAGAGTTTGGAAAAGTTGCTAATAATGTTAGCGAGTATGATTATGATAAAACTTTTGGCACTTATCATACTAGTAAGCAAATGGCAGACTTTTTAATTAAACTATATGATAGTAATGAACCTGTAGGACTTATAGACAGAGAAAATTTTGAATTTAAACTTAGCTCACCGCTCTTTCCTTATTCCGGCAATTCAAGCCACAACCAAAAAAGTACTACAAATTAATTTTATTAAAGCTCTAGACTTTAATCTATGCCATCTAGAGCTCTAATTTACTATTCCAAAATATTGATATTTCCATCCTTATCAACCTTAAAGAGTGGAAGCTTTTCTATGTATATTATGTCTTTTCTTTTAGCTGCATCTCCTTCTGCAAGTATAGCAGCTTTTGCAGCAACTATTCCTTCAGCCTTTTTAACTAAACTTTCTATTGTTTTAAGTGATTCTCCTGTGCTTATAACATCATCTATTATAGCTACTCTTTTACCTTTTATGCTATCTCCATCCTTCTTATCTAAGCACAATACTTGTTTCTTTTGAGTAGTAATTGAAAAGACCTCTTCTACAATTGGGTCCTTCATATACGGTTTTATGCTTTTTCTTGCTACTACATAATTTTTCATGCCAAGTTGTTTTGATACCTCGTAAGCTATTGGTATTCCTTTAGCTTCTGCTGTAACTATAACTTCTATATCCCTAAGCCCTTGTGCAATTAAAGGAGCTGCACTAGTTATAAGCTCAGTATCTCCCAATATTACAAAACTAGCTATAGCAAGGTCATCCTTTATTTTTATTATTGGAAGTTCTCTTTCTAATTTTCCTATTTTCAATTTATATGTATTCATATTACACCTCATAAAATATATTTATTATCATTATACAACGAACATAATCAAATTTATAGTGCTTAATATTCGGAATTTATAGTAATATAGCTAAATGACTTGAAATATTGAAATTATAATATCAAATATATATTGTTGAAATTTGCCCTAATTATCCAATTATTATTGTCAAAAATAATTTATTCCTTATAATCTCCGTTTTTCTTTTGAAATCTAACTTTAGAATTGTTTTTCTGATTTTGACTTTCTTTGACCTTTAGGCTATTATATACATGTAAACAGAAATGAGGCAACAACATAGTGAAACATATATGCTTTACTATGATTATATAAATAAAAAATATAAAATTATTAGGAGGTTGTTAACATGTTTGGAATGGTTCCTTTTAGAAGAAATAACAATAGTGTAGCAAAAAGAGGTGATTATTTCGAAGATTTCTTTAATAACTTTTTCTCAGATGATTTCTTTGCACCAGCAGTATTCAACAACAATAGTTTTAAAGTAGATGTTAAAGAAGATGACAACCAATATTTAGTTGAAGCAGATTTACCAGGAATGAAAAAAGAAAATATTGCTCTTGAATATGAAAATAACTATTTAACTATATCTGCAAAGCGAGAAGATGTATTAGAGGATAAGAGAGACAATTATGTAAGACGTGAAAGAAACTATGGAGAATTCAGAAGAAGCTTTTATGTAGATAATGTTGATGAAAATAATGTCAATGCTTCATTTGCAGATGGAGTTTTAAAAATAACTCTTCCAAAGAAAGAAAAAGGGAAAGAAAGCAGAAAACAAATAGACATACACTAAACAAGTTGATAGTAGTTGTCAATTAAAAAAATTGGGAAGTAACAGTATCTTGAAAAAATACTGTTACTTCCCAATTTTTAATACACATCTCAACTATTTTCATTAAAAATACACGATAATTTTCCTTATTACTATATTTGTAAGTATAATTTAATTATTCCCAGTATATTTCTCCTCTATTTTTGATATCATATTTATTCTATCTTGATGTCTTCCACCTTGAAACTCTGCATTAAGCCATTCTTCTACTATTAGTAATGCTAATCCAACTCCTATTACCCTTCCACCTAAGCAAAGTATATTTGAATTATTATGCTGTTTTGTGGCTCTTGCAGTAAATACATCACTTACTGCTGCTGCTCTAATACCAGGTACTTTATTAGCAGCAATAGAAACTCCGATTCCTGTCCCACAGCAAAGAATTCCACTTTGGCTTTCGCCATTTTTTACACTTTCAGCTACCATTAATGCGAACTCTGGATAATCTACCTTTTTCTTATTATATGTGCCATAATCTTTATATTCTATACGCTTTTCACTTAACATTTGCTTTATTGCTTCTTTTAATTCGTATCCACCATGATCACAACCTAAAGCTATCATACACCCAGCTCCTTTACTTTTCATTAAGTTGAAGAATATTATAAAACTTTTTTACGTTATTTTCTATATTCCCATTTTTAAAAATTGAAGAACCTATTACTACATTATTTGCTCCAAAGTTAACTACATCCTTAATATTCTCATAATTTATTCCACCATCAACTTGTATTTCAAAATTATATTGGTTAGCTTCCTTAATGTGTCTAAGCTCAGCTATTTTATCTTTCATAGAATCTATAAATTTTTGTCCTCCAAAACCAGGTTCTACTGTCATAACAAGTACCCTATTTAACAGAGCAAAAACATATTTTAAACTATAAATATTAGTTGCTGGGTTCAATGCAACCCCTACCTTAATTCCAAAACTTTTAATAAAATATATTGTTTTGTATAAATGAGTGCATGCTTCTTCATGTAATGTAATGCAGTCAGCACCTGCTTCAACTAATTTTCCAATATACTTTTCTGGATTATTAACCATCATATGAACATCTACTTCCATATTAGTAATACTACTTATTGCTTTTATTTGATCTATTCCAAATGCTATATTAGATACAAAATTACCATCCATAACATCAATATGAATTGATGTTATGGAGTTTTTCTCTAATATTTCTATATCCCTTTTTAAATTACAAAAATCGGCTGATAGCAACGAAGGATTAATTATTACCATTTATATACCTCACTTTAAGCAACTTATATTTTCATATTTGCATTTTTCCAATCATTTAAAAATGCCTCTATACCTTTATCTGTTAATGGATGTTTAGTCATTTGCACTATTACTTTATATGGTATAGTAGCAATATCGGCACCAGCTTTTGCAGCATCTATAACATGAATTGGATTTCTTACACTTGCAACAATTATTTCAGTTTTTATTCCATAATTTTTAAATATTTGTGCTACTTCTTCTATTAATGACATTCCTGTTGAGCCTATATCATCTAATCTACCTACAAATGGGCTTACATAACTTGCACCAGAACGAGCAGCTAATAATGCTTGAGTTGAAGAAAATATTAAGGTAACATTAGTTTTTATTCCTTCTTTTGATAGTATATTTACTGCTTTTAACCCCTCTATTGTCATAGGAATCTTTATTACAATATTTTTGTGAATTTTAACTAATTCTCTTGCTTGCTTGATCATATCCTCATGTTTTGTACCTATTACTTCTGCACTTATAGGTCCATCAACGATTTCTGTTATCTCCTTTATTACTTCTTTAAAATCTCTACCTTCTCTTGCTATTAATGATGGATTCGTAGTAACTCCGGCTATTACTCCTAATTCATTTGCCTCTCTAATTTCATCTATATTTGCTGTATCAATAAAAAACTTCATATTATCATTCTCCTCTCACATAAAAAATTTTACTGCTTCTAATATTTTTTCAACTGTTAAACCATAATACTCCAATAAAGCATCCGGGGTACCGGATTGTCCAAACCTATCATTTATCCCTACTAATTTAACTTTTGTAGGTATTTCTTGTGATAGTACCTCACAAACTGCTGAACCTAATCCGCCAATTATACTATGCTCTTCAACAGTTACTACTTTTCCTGTATCTTTTGCTACCTTAATAATGAGTTCTTTATCTATTGGTTTTATTGTATGAATATTAACTACTGTTGCATTTATACCTTCAGTTTTTAAAATTTCAGCTGCTTTTAAAGCTTTTGCTACCATTATTCCTGTTGCTATAATAGCTACATCCTTTCCTTCACTTAGTACTTCACCTTTTCCTATTTGAAATTTATAATTTGCATCATGGATTACAGGTGTTGCTGCTCTTCCAAATCTTAAATATATCGGTCCATAATATTCTGCTGCCGCAAATACTGCTGCCTTAGCTTCAATTTCATCTGATGGATTTATTACCACCATATTTGGAATACTCCTCATTAATGCTATATCTTCAACAGCTTGATGGCTTCCGCCATCTTCTCCTACTGTTACACCTGCATGAGTTGCTGCTATTTTTACATTTAACTTTGGATATGCCACTGAGTTTCTAATTTGCTCAAAAGCTCTTCCTGCCGCAAACATTGCAAAAGTACTTGCAAAAGGAATTTTTCCACAAGTAGCAAACCCTGCCGCTGTACCTATCATATCTTGTTCAGATATTCCCATGTCAAAGAATCTTTCTGGACATGCCTTCTTAAACATACATGTTTTTGTAGCATTTCCTAAATCCGCATCAAGCACTACTACCCTCTCATCTTTAGACAACTCAACCAAGGCTTGCCCATACGCTTCTCTAGTTGCTATTCCCATCATGCTTCTCTCCTTTCTAATTCTTCTATTGCTACTTTCTTTTGTTCCTCATTTGGAGCTTTTCCATGCCATCCTACTTGATTTTCCATAAACGATACACCTTTACCCTTTACAGTTTTAGCAATTATTACAGTTGGCTTTCCGTTAACTACTTTTGCATTATCTATTGCTTTTCCTATAGCCTCTAAATCATGTCCATCTATTTTTATTGTATTCCAACCAAAGGCTTTAAATTTTTCATCTATAGGAGCTATACTCATAACCTCACTATTAGGACCATCTATCTGCAAGCCGTTATTATCTAATATTGCTATTACATTATCTAGTTTATAATGTGCCGCACTCATCGCTGCTTCCCATATTTGACCTTCCTGAACTTCTCCATCACCTAATATTACATATACTTTATAATCCTTTTTATCTAGTTTTGCAGATAATGCCATTCCATTTGCTGCTGATAGTCCCTGTCCTAATGAACCTGTAGACATATCAACTCCTGGAATTGATTTCATATCGGGGTGTCCTTGTAGTATTGATCCAAATTTTCTAAGTGTTATTAATTTTTCTGTTGAAAAGTAACCTCTTTCAGCAAGAACAGCATATAATGCTGGTGCAACATGACCTTTTGATAGCACTAATCTATCTCTGTCTTCCCATTTTGGATTCTCTGTTTTTATGTTCATTTTTTCAAAATATAATGTCGTTAATATATCTGTTACTGATAATGAACCTCCTGGATGTCCAGATTTTGCTGCTGCTACTTCTTCTATGATGTCTATTCTCACTTTATTTGCTATCTTCTTCAATTCTGCCGTATTCATACTACTCTTTCCTCCTCACTACTAATCTTTTTCAAGGCTTTAATACAACCTTTATTTCCTCGCCACTCATAACTTTATCAAAAGCTTTTTGCCAATCATCCAAGCTGTAAATTTTACTTACAAGTTTCTTAGTATTTACTTTTCCAGTATCCATAAGATATAAGGCTAAATCCCAAGAACTTGGCTTTTGGCTCCTACTTCCAATATAGATCAGTTCTTTTTGAATTACTTTTTCTTCGTCTAACTCGTTGAGCGACTTAGCAAATATTCCAACTTGAACTAGCGTTCCTTTTTTCCTTAATAAGCTAAGTCCTGAATTAGTGGCATGTATTGATCCTGAGCAATCAAAAACTTTATCTACACCATACCCTTTAGTTAATCCTTTAATAATTTCCCCAATATCTTCTTCTTGAATATTTATTGTTCTATCAATTCCAAGTTCTTTAGCAAGTTTTAGCCTCTCTTTATCTTTATTCATTCCTGCTAAAATAGTGTATGCACCCTTGGCTTTTACAACTTGAGCTAATAAAAGTCCTATTGGTCCTGGTCCAAATATTAAAACGTGCTCTCCTATTTCTATACTTGTTTTTTCTAAAGCTGGATGAGTACAGCATGCTAACGGTTCTGTTAATGCCGCTGAAAGTAAATCAACGTTTTCAGGTAAAACATGTACACTTTCTTTTCTAGCAACAACATATTCAGCGAAGCTCCCATTTGCTTGAGTTCCTAAACCTTTTCTGTTGGGGCATAAGTTGTAATCTCCTGATTTACAATAATCACATGTGCCACATATTTCAAAAGTAGTTTCACTAGTTACTCTGTCTCCTACTTTAATTCCCGTTACATTCGCACCTATCTCTGTTACAATTCCAGAAAATTCATGTCCTAGTACAATAGGTGGCTTAATATTGTTGTATTCTCCTTTGTAGGAATGAATATCTGATCCACAAATACCTGAATATTCAATTTTAATTTTTACTTGATCATCATTTATAACTGGCTCATCAATCTCAACAAGTTCCATGTTTCCAAAACCTTTTTCTTTTTTAACTAAAGCTTTCATATGTTATCACTCCTTATTTTTTATAATTTTTCAATTACTTGTTTAAAAATCTCATCCGTATCCTTTGCTACTAGAACTTTTTTCAAAAACTCATCATTCTGTATTAGCATTATTAAGCTTTGAAGCATTTTAATATGACTATGTGCTTCTCCTATAGCTAGCATAAATACTATTCTTACAGCTAATGACTTATTCTGGTCTTCCATACATTGAAATGTAACTGGATTTTTCAGTGTTACAACTGAAATACATGAATCTATTACATGTTCAGCATCAGTATGCGGAATAGCTACATTATATTTGTTTAGCTCTAATCCTGTTGGAAATTCAGCTTCTCTATTTACTAATCCTTTATAAAAACTAGCCTTTACCTTTCCACGCTTGTAAAGTTCACCATATAGAGCTTTAAATACATCTTCCTTACTATTTGCTGAAAGATTTGCTAAAACTACGCCTTTTTTAATAAAATCTTTAAGATCCATTTATTCACCCCCTTATTCCTTCGCTAATATACTAAGCATTATTCATGCCAACTTTTTGGTTTAATTTGTTTTAAATTTGGTTAAATATTATGTACACATACAGCCACTTACAAACAATTTATTCCGCTTAAATTTAATCAACTTTCGAACTCAAATCTAAAATTAAAAAACAAAATACCCCATAAAATCATAACTACTCGTAAAAAGGAATAAAAAAAATGGACATCTAAAGAAAAATTAAGAATTGTAAATGAATATTTTCCAGTAGTATGCATAATGCAAAAAACCTGTCTCGCAAACAAATGTGAGGCAGATTTTTTAATCTTCAAAATTATAGCTGAACTAATAATTGACCTATTTTATAAACTATCCAATTAAATAAATTACCACCAGTATCGATGTTTGACATTTGCGTTACTCCTGATGCAAAAGAGAAATGAGCTTGTTTTAACATTGTTGTAAATATTGGAGCAAAGTCTGTTGCCATATATAATGATCCTGCTATCAATATTGTACCTACTATTACCGAATGGATGATATTTCCTTTTGTGGAGCCAACTATGAACGCTACACAGAATGGAATTGTTGCAAGATCACCAAATGGTAACATTCTATTGCCTGGTAGGATTACTGCAAGAGCGATAGTAATTGGTACTAATATTAATGCTGTTGACATTACAGCAGGATGACCAACTGCTAATGCCGCATCTAGCCCTATGTTTAATTCTTTATTTGAAGCTTTCTTTTGTAAGAATTCTCTAACTGATTCTGAAACCGGTATCAAACCTTCCATCAATATTTTCACCATACGCGGAAGCAGTAACATTACACCTCCCATAGCCATACCTATTTGAAGTACTTTACCAACATCGTATCCTGCTAAAACTCCTAATATGATTCCTAATATTAAACCCATCATCATAGGTTCTCCGAAGACACCTAGTCTTTTTTGTATAGTTTCCGGATCTGCATGTAAATCTTTAATTCCCGGAATTTTACCAATAGCTTTACCTAGTAATATTCCTATTGGTGCAAAAGATGCGGTAGAACCTGTCGGTAGACATATGCCCTCTAATCCATAAAATTCTTGTACCATTGGAGTAGTCCAATCTGCCACTTTAAGAACTACAACTTCATAAAGTATGCCTGCAATTATTGATGCTATCCAATTTCCATTACTTAAAATATAAATAGTAGCTGCTGCTGCACCAAAATGCCAGTAGTTCCAAATATCTATGTCCATTGTTTTTGTAGTATTTGTAAATATCATTACAAGGTTAACAGCTAATGCTAACGGTATAATAATTGATGCCACTGGAGAACCCCAAGTTCCTGCAGCAGCTGATGGCCATCCTCCATCTATTATAGTTAAATGCAAACCAAATCTGCTTACCATAGCCTGAGCTGCTGGTCCTAAATTATTTGTAAGTAATCCCAATACAAGGTTGATGCCTACAAATCCCACGCCTATTGTAACACCTGATTTAAAAGCTTTTTTAAATCCCTGCCCAAAAATTATACCGATTATTGTAATAACGATTGGTAACATAACCGTTGGTCCTAAGTTTAATATAAATTGAACTACACTTAATAACGTCATTTTTTATCCCCCTCTTTTTAACTTACATCGTTTACACAATTAACAATTATTTTATGCACTTTTAATAATCTTAATAATTTCTTGGTCCAATTTTGCTGTATTAATACCTGTTATATATCCCATTGCTCTTATTGCAGGTATTTTATATTTTTTTGGTAATATTGTAGTTGAAATAATTAAATCCGCTTCTTCTTCTCTTGATGCAACCTCCGCTATTTTACATTGAATAACTTTAGCATCAAGATTATTATCCTTTATTAACCTTTCAACCTTGTCACATACAACTGTTGATGTTGCAATTCCAGCCCCACATGCTACTAAAATAATTTTACTTTTTTTCATTACAATTCACCTCTCTCATTTATTTTTGATACCTTTGAAACCTTCAATGCCATATTTATAACTTTTTAATTATTCGAATTTTTCATTTAACAATCCCCCTTTTAATGAAATCAATTAATTGATCTTATATGTCTTTTAGTTATATACATAGCATTTTCTATGCCAGGTTTTGGTCTAATTTGTTTTAATATATAAAAAAAGCTATCTCATTTTATTTGTGAGATAGACTTTAGCCTTTAAATTATAGTTGAAATTATCTGACCAATTTTTAATATAATCCAATTAAATAAATTACCACCAGTATCGATATTAGACATCTGAGTTATTCCTGATGGGAAGCTAAAATGAGCTTCTTTTAACATTGCAGTATATACTGGAGCAAAATCCGTAGCCATATATAAAGATACCGCTATTAATATAGTACCTATTATTACTGAATGTACAATATTTCCTTTTACTGCTCCAACAATAAATGCCACAAAAAACGGTATTGTTGCAAGATCCCCAAATGGTAATACTCTATTACCTGGCAAAATTATTGCAAGAACAATAGTAATCGGCACCAAAATTAATGCCGTTGACATTACAGCTGGATGACCCACTGATAATGACACGTCCAATCCTATATTCAATTCTTTATTTGTCGCTTTCTTTTTTAAAAATTCTCTGACCGATACTGAAACCGGTATCAAGCCTTCCATTAGTATTTTAACCATGCGCGGAAGAAGAAGCATTACACCTCCCATAGACATACCCATTTGAAGTACTTTAGGTATATTATAGCCGGCAAATATTCCTAATATTGATCCTAAAATTACACCCATCATCATTGGTTCACCAAATATTCCAAATCTTCTTTGTATATTTTCTGGATTTGCATGTAAATCTTTAATTACTGGAATCTTACCAATACCCTTGCCTAATAATATTCCTATTGGCGCAAAAGATGCAGTTGACCCTGTAGGCAGGCATATACCATCTAGTCCATAAAACTCCTGTACCATAGGGGCTGTCCAATCTGATACCTTAAGAACTACCACCTCATAAACTACTGCTGCAACCATTGAAGCTATCCAATTTCCATTAGTTACTACATATATTGTTGCTGCTGCTGAACCAAAGTGCCAATAATTCCAAAGATCTATATCCATCGTTTTTGTGGTATTAGTAAATATCATGGCAAGATTAACCGCTAATGTTAATGGTATAATTATTACTGATACTGGAGAACCCCAAGTTGCGGCTGCTACTGAAGGCCACCCACCATCTATTACCGTTAATTGTAAACCAAATCTGCTTATTATAGCTCCAGCCGCAAGTCCTAGACTGCTTGTTAATAAATTTATTACTAAGTTAATTCCTAAAAACCTATCCCAATGGTAATACCCGATTTTAATGCCTTTGTAAAATCTTGTTGAAAAATCAAACCGATTACAGTAATAGCTATAGGTAACATAACCGTTGGACCTAAATTTAATACGTACTTAAAAATATTTATTAATACCATTTTTAGTTCTCCCAAATTCATAATCTAATGTTATGACGTTTAAATATAAGTCTAATTATTGATTTCCTTATTATTTTTTATTTTTCATTAATAACCTTAATAATTTTTTCATCTAATTCCTCCATACCTTCACCACTTATATACGCCATAGCCCTAATAGCAGGTATGCTATAATTTGTTGGTAACAATGTAGTTGATAAAAGCAAATCTGCTTCTTTTTCTAATGAATAGACTTCTGATATTTTACACTGTAAAACTCTAGCATTAAGCTTATTCTTTTTAATTAGTTCTTCAATCCTCTCACATACAATTGTGGACGTAGCAATTCCAGCTCCACACGCTACTAAAATAACTTTCCTTTTTAACATTATTCCCCACCTCATTTCATATCTCATATTTTTGAGATATGATTCGTATTATATTATCCCTATTTTTTGCTTGTAATAAATCTTGTAAAAATAATTCGTCTTGTATCATAAGCATTATTTTTTTCAATACTTCTACATTACTATGTGCTTTCTCTAGTGCTAATAAAAATATTATCCTAACTTCTATAGACTTATTTTCATTATCCATACATTGAAATACTACTGGATTTTTTAATGTGGCAATTGCAATTGATGATTGTATTATATTATCGGGATCTGCATGTGGAATAGCTATATTATGTTTTCTTAATAGCAATCCTGTTGGAAACTTTTTTTCTCTCCTAATAAGTGCTTGATAAAAGCCGCTTCTTACTTTTTTATTCTTATAAAGTCTTTCACATAATATCCTAAAAACGTCTTCTTTTGTGCTTACCTCTAAGTTAATTTCGAAGACTCCATTCTTTATAAAATCAATAAATTCCATATTCTTTCTTCCTTTTTTACCACATTATTGTTTTCGCTATTTTTTTCTTAATATAATATCTAGTATTTCTTTCCCTTCTGTAGCCTTATTTATTAATGTCCTATATTCTTTATTATTAAATATTTTTATCAATTGAACTAGGTTATTCTCCTCATTTTCTTTTAAAGCTATTAGCATTACAAAACTAGTTTTCTTTCCAGCTTCCCACTCTATTGGCCTACTTAATTTAGCCATGCATATAGATGATTTAATTACATGCTGTGGAAATCCGTGAGGTATAGCAATCTCATTGTGTAACAAAGTTGTTCCCATAGCTTCTCTTTTATACACACTTAGCATAAATTGTTCATCTACAAGATTTTTATCTTTTAACACATTTATCAATATATCTATAACTTCATTTTTATATGATGCATCTACATCAACTAATATTAGATCCTCACTAATTACTTTATTAAGACTGCTTGTATCTTTTCCTACAATACTCAATATATCTTTAATACGATTTATTCCATATCCATTTAAAACATCTTCAAAAGAAATAAATGGTATATTATTTACATTTACGTTGATAGTTCCTACTATCGCTACTATATTATTTTGCTGGCTTAATTTATAGATTTTATCTTTTATATCATCTTGATTTAATACACCTAGCGGCATTATATTTACTTCTTCTTTTATTTCAGGTATTAAATCTTCAATATATTTTTTTATATTTATAGCCGTACCTTCACCAGTTATACAAAGAGTTATTATTGTTTTTGAAAGTTTTTTAACATAGTTTGCACCTTCCATTTTACCAACATAATCTCTATTATTTGATACTGCATCTATTATTTCATCTAAATTATTTTCCTCAATACAAGCTCTCCTTGCTACTTCAAGAGCGAGGACCGTATCCACTCTGCCCAAAACTTTAGTTGAAATCCCAGTTTTTTTGGTTATTATTTCTCCAAAAGTAATTAATGACCCCATATCAATCAATAAAATGCATCCTTTTCCTTCATCTATTTTCTTAACTACTTCTAAAGTTCTCTTCATAGCTGATTCTGGACTTTCATCTAGTTCCATTTCTATACCCACAACATTATCTACTCCTAAAAGCTTGTCAACTACATCAGCTATTCCACAAGCAACATGCCCATGCGTGAGAATAATTACTCTTACTCTACCGCTGCCCTTGTTATTTTCTTTACGAAAAGCACTTATATACATTGCGATAAATCCTATTTCATCTTTAGGTATTACAATACCTAAATCATTGCCTATTTGACGGGCCATCAGCTCTGCAACTTTATATTCTTCTTTATGTTTTATTATTATTTTTCCTAATTGAGGGTTTACTATTATTTTTCCACTTTTTATCCTATAATAAGCTTCGTTTAAGTGAATAGCCAAAGAGTAAAATAAATTGTCTTGAATATCGCTTAAATACTTATTTGCAATATCTAAAGATTTTTCAACGGTATCAATAATAAATTGATCTACTACTCCTTCTAAATCTCCTCTAGACATAAACTTGTTTATTTGATTTTTTTTAGCAAACTTCTCTAGTTCCTTCTCTACTTGATCTCCAATAATGTTATTTATCTCTTCTGTTTTGTATCCATTATTCTCCATCTGCGTAAATTTTCTCTCAATATACTGATATATTTTATTGGGAAGCATGTATCTATCTTCTTTATTGTCTGTCTTATTACAATCATTTGGGTTTACAATTAGATTATTTGAAACAAATTCTTCTATTTCCGGTCCCCTTTTTTTTATTTTAAGTAATTCATTCTTCACATGATTAGGAAGATCAAAAACATTTATTTGTACATCTTTATTATTTTTGTACATAGCATTTAAAAAACTACGAGCACAAGCAACTTGAATATCACTTCTAAGTTGTCCTATATTACCAACACAATTATATAGCATTAAACTTTTTAGTACATCTGTATTAACTATAATATTTCTATTTATTCTTGTTGCCTCTTTTGTGAAAAATTGTACAATTATCTCATATCTCTCTGCCAATGGTCTTTCATGCAATGAAGGCAATTCAATTAACATTGGAATTCTTCTTCTAAAAGTTAATAATAAACTTCCTTCTGGAGTTTCTGTAGTAGCTCCTATTAACATTACATTTACAGATCTTGTATTTTGAGTTTCCCCAAGTCTCCTAAATTTTTGTTTATCAATTAAGGAGAATAATATTTCTTGACCTTCTGGTGGCAATCTATGAATTTCATCTAAAAATAATATACCGTTATTAGCCTTTTCAACCAAACCTTCTTTCGAAATATCTGCACCAGTATATGCACCTTTTACATAACCAAATAATTGTGCCAATAATAGGTTTGAATTTTCTGAATAATCCGCGCAATTAAATGCAATAAAAGGAGCGCCTTTTCCTTTTATTCCTGATTGTATTGCAAACCTATACATACATTCTGCCAATTGGCTTTTTCCTACTCCAGTTTCACCATAAATCAAAGTATGTAATCCATTTGGAGGATACAACATAGAAGCTTTAGCTTGATCTATTTTTGCTCTCAAACTTCCTTTAGCTCCAATAAGATCATCAAACACCTCATTTTCAACAGCTCTATTTTTTTCTCTTTCTTCAAAATTCCTTTCTCTTTTAACTTCATTACTATTAAAATTATCTAATTTAACTTCCTTCAAGTATCTAGATACAATATTTCTAGATACTTTAAATCCCCTTTTAATTAACTCTTCTGTTAAACCTCTTTCTGAAATTTTATAATTTTCTTCTAATATTTTATAAATCTCTTCCACTAATAGCTTTTTTCTTCGTTCTCTTGAATCAGGAATATTTAACAGTTTCCTATAATTTATCACTTCACCTCTAGTTATATTAAGCATTTTTGAAATCTCTTCATCCGTATACGGATTTTTTTTATCCTCACTGCTAATTATTTCTTTAATTTTTTCCATTAATATCACCCTATTTAATAGATAGTTTTAAAACTTATAGCTCATTATAATAATGTTAATAAATCTTCAACTTAGCTTAATTTCTTACTCACTAAACTATGATTTATTTTACTGCTATACATTAATAATAATTCTAAGTTTCAGTTAAAAAATTCACACCTAAAATAAAGATTTCTATTTATGCCACACTTTATAACAAAATATTCACCCCTATAAACTTAGCAATTATCATACCATATAGTGGCATACTTTGCTTTAAAATAATTTAAAACTTTTGTATCTATTATACCTAAACAAAATATGCTATTAAAAAATTTCTTCATATGCTAATTTTTTAAACAAAATATACCACTAAGATTTATATTTTTGTTCACGCTTTTATGTACTATCTAAAACATTAGTAAATATTTGTTGTATATCTTTTGGTTGCATGCCTAATGTTGACTTTGGTTATATTTTCATATTTTTAAAAAGTACTCTTTATATATCGTAAAAATATGGCTTTCTTGCTCTATAAATTGCAATCTGCTTAAATCCAACTTTTTTTAGTATATTAATACTTTCTTCAAAACCTTCTCCTACATCTTTTTCATTGTGAGAATCAGATCCTATAGTAATAATTTTACCACCCAGATTTTTATAAAGTTGTATAATCTGAGTAGACGGCATAGTCTCTTTTACTTCTTGTCTAAGACCTGAAGTGTTTATCTCTATGCCTTTCCCTCTTTCAATAACTACTTTAAGAATTTCTGCTATTTTTCCTTCATATAACTTTATAAGATCTATTTTTTCATTATGCCTTGCTGCATATCTTTTTATAAGATCCAAATGTCCAACACAATCATATTCACTATTTTTGACCATATCATATAATGCATCTAAATATTTTATGCTTTGCTTCTCTAAATTTTCCTTAGAATAAGTCCAATTTTTCAAATCTATCCCATTTACTTTATGAAGAGAACCTATTAAATAATCAAATGGATATGATTTTGTAATCTTATTTATTCCTTCAATCCACTGATTGGCTTGTCCTAATTCCATGCCAAATAGTATTTCTAATTTTCCTTCAAATTCTGTTTTACACTCTTCTATTTCTTTTAAACTATTTTCTATAAAGGATATGTCTGCTCCCCGTCTTCCATCTTTTTCACCAGAATAATATTCAAAATGATTTGTAACAATAATAGAACTTATATCCTTTTCACAAGCACTATTACATATGGCTTTTAATTGGGTATTAGAATCTGGAGAAACAATTGTATGTACATGACAATCTATTTTTATGTTTTTCATTTTCTTCACCTTCCTTTAACATAAACCTTTTTTATTAATGAAAATGCCATACTATATAAAATTATATCATGAAATTCATTTTTATTTGTATAATCTACACCTTTTTAATCATTATTTCACATCAAGATGAGAAATTAAATTTTATAAATAAAACTATAGATTTAAGTCATCTCATGCCTAACAAAGAAAGTATTAGCTTGCATTTATAGCAAAGATTTAAAATATACCCTATAGATTGCCTTTTTTCACAATCTTCTATAGGGTAACATTTTTGAAAGTATAAAATAGCTTACTATCACTAGCATGTTGTAACATTTGCTTACTTTCTATTTGTGTTCTTAGGAAACCAACCCTTCTCAACTCTTTCTTCCTGTTTAAAAATCTCTCCAATACTCCAAAAACATGAAAATCCAACAACCCCAACTATTGCAGATAAAACCGTACTTTTCACATATAAAGATACCACTGCAAATATTATTCCTAAAATCAAAAAAATCGGCCATATCTTTTTTGTAAAATAATATTCGCACTTTATCACAATGGGATGAAAAACGCCAATTATTAAAAATGAAGCAATTCCAATTATAATTCCACTGATATTCAAATATATCCTCTCCCTAAATCTCTTAAAACTAAATCTATATGAATAAATCATTATCAATTTAATTATACTGTAAATAGCAAAGAAATATTAATATATGTAAAAATGCTATTGAAATATTTTTTCTAAGTGATAATATATAAATATAGATAATATTTATTGTTTAGTAATAATTATTAAGTTAGGTGGTGTACTAATGTTTGAAAACATATCAAAAAATGGCATATATAAAAATCTATTTAATGGTAAATGGATTGAAGCAAAAAATAAAAGCACGATAGAAATATCCTCTCCAGTAGATGGAAAATTCGTAGGAAAAATTCAGGCACTTTCAAAGGAAGAAGTAGATGAGATATTTGAAAATTCAAAGGAAGCTCAGAAGTCTTGGGCTGAAACCCCAGTAAATGAACGTGCTAAAATACTTCACAAAGCTGCAGATTTGCTTGAAGAAAATGCAGATGAAATCGCAAAAATTATGTCTGAGGAAATTTCAAAAGACAAAGAATCATCATTATCAGAAGTAGTAAGAACAGCAGATTTTATAAGATTTACCGCTGATGAAGGTATGCACCTTGAAGGTGAAACTATAGGTTCTGATAGTTTTCCTGGCTTTAAGAAAAACAAAGTATCTTTAGTTACAAGAGTTCCATTAGGTGTTGTACTTGCAATATCTCCATTTAATTACCCAGTTAATCTTTCCGCTTCAAAAATAGCTCCTGCACTTATAGCTGGGAACAGTGTTATACTTAAACCTCCTACTAATGGAGCAATAAGTGCTCTTCATCTTGCAGAAGTTTTCAACGCTGCCGGTCTTCCAAGTGGAGTTTTAAACACTATAACAGGAAGAGGCTCTGAAATAGGAGATTATCTTGTAACACACAAACTAGTCAATTTTATTAATTTTACTGGAAGCACTGCTGTTGGAAGACATATCGCAAAAATATCAGAAATGGTTCCTATGCTTATGGAGCTTGGTGGAAAGGATGCAGCAATTGTTCTCCCTGATGCCAACCTTGAAGAAGCAGCCAAAAATATTGTTTCTGGAGCATACAGCTATTCCGGTCAAAGGTGCACTGCTGTAAAAAGAGTTCTTGCAGTAAACTCTATTGCAGATAAACTTACTGAACTAATTGCAGATAATGTTAAAAAACTAAAAGTTGGCAACCCAGAAGATGGTGCAAAAGTAACCCCACTTATAAATGATAAGGCAGCAGACTTTGTCCAAGAATTAATTGATGATGCTATAGAAAAAGGTGCAAAATTGATTTTAGGAAACAAAAAAGAGAAAAATTTAATGTACCCTACGCTTTTTGATAATGTTACTACAGACATGAGACTTGCTTGGGAAGAACCTTTCGGGCCTGTACTTCCTATAATACGTGTAAATAACATTGATGAAGCAATTAAAATAGCGAACGAATCTGAATACGGTCTTCAAGCCTCTATATTTACAAGGAATATGGATGATGCTTTCTATATTGCAGGAAAGCTTGAAGTAGGAACTGTTCAAATTAACAATAAGCCTGAAAGAGGACCTGACCATTTCCCATTCCAAGGTGTAAAATCTTCTGGTATAGGAAGCCAAGGTATAAGATACAGTATAGAAGCTATGTCTAGACGTAAAGCTATCGTACTAAATATAAAATAAAGAAATTATATATTGATTATCACCTTCCCCTGTTATATAATATGTATAACAAAGGAAGGTGATTAATTATGAAAATAAGTAAAACTGATTTATTGATATTTATAATACCTGTAGTTATAATGCTCCTAATTACACCCTTTTTACCAAATAAAGTCCCTATACACTTCGACATAAGTGGTCATGCAAATGGGTATTTAGATAGACATTTTTCATTTATTCTAGGCCTAATGCCATTTATTATATATAAACTGTATAAATTTAAGCATGGTTGGAATTAATCTACTCTTCTATAGCAAATTCCAAGGAAAAATTACAATTCAATAGTCTGATTTTATGCAAAACACCTTGTATATTGATCAAAGCGCCATCAAAAATATCCTAACACCTGCTAATGCAAGAGCTATCGCAAGACTTTTTATTATGATCTGTCCCTTAAGTTTCTTTGATAACATTGCGCCAATTGGAGCTCCAAAAATAACTCCTATTGCTAAAGCTGCAATCTTTAAAAATCCCTTTGTAAGTACTCCATCAAATAAATGTACAATACTGCCTGTGAAAGACATCATAACTAAAATAAAGTGAGAAGTAGCAGTAGCTATATGTACAGGAAAGTTAAGAAGATTAACAAGCGCCGGAACATGTATTATTCCTCCACCTATTCCTAAAAAACTTGATAAAAATCCTACAATTACACTTAAAACTATCCCTATTACAGGATTGTAGGAATATACATATTTAATTCCATCAGAATCAATTAAAGTTCTACGAACATAATTCTTTTTAATTTGAACATTACCGTTCTTACTATTTTTCTTTCTTAATACTAAAAATGCTCCCATTATAATCATCATTATTCCGAATATCTCATCAAATATCCTTCTCGGCACATAAGATGTAGTAAGAGATCCTATTATAGAACCTGGCATTGTAGCAATAGCAAATATTATACCTGATTTATAATCTATTCTCTTAAGTCTAGAGTAAGTTATTGATCCAGAAAGAGAATTGAAAAACACTACAGCCAATGATATACCTGTTATTACATCGGGATTTTCGTGTGGATATAAAAGCAATAAAACTGGCACAAGAATAAACCCGCCACCTGCTCCTATCAAAGTACCAAAGCACCCAACTAGTAGACCTATAGGTATCAAAAACGCAAAATTCATCATAAAAATCACCTCTTAATACTGAATAACTTATAAATCCTGTTATGCCTATATTATAACATGCGAAATATTTACAAGCTTATAATGACAACATATTTAACATTTTATTTCTACCTACTTTGGGTATGTTTTCACAAAACACTCCTAAGTATACATTTGGTACTTATACTTTCTATGTTTTAAGTTGTTCATCTATATGCTAATGCTGCATCCCATTAATTATATTATTCCTTGTTAAGCATGATATCTAAAATAATCTTATCCGCCGCTCTTGTACCTTCATTGGCAAGCATACAGACATTATCAATAGTTTTTTCTACATCATTCTCTATAATTCCATCCGTTGCCTTTATAGTTGTACCCTTTAATGCAAGTATTGCGGACTGCATAGCTGCATTGGTACAAGTTGAGACCTTTAGAGCACATCCTGCCTTAGCTCCATCACACAATGTTCCTGTTACATTTCCAAGCATATTTTGAATAGTATACTTTATCTTCTCTTCATCTCCACCATAGAGATAAACTATTCCACAGCTTGAACCAGTTGCTGCAACTGTGGCTCCACAAAGAGCGGATAATCTGCCAAACTTTATCTTTATATAAATTGTCATGAGATGACTTAAAGCCACTGCTCTTATTAGTTTTTCGTAGGGTAAATTCAATTTTTCCCAAACTGCTACTACGGGTAATGTGGCAGTAATTCCTTGATTTCCACTTCCAGAATTGCTCATAACACTTAAAGTACAGCCAGCCATTCTAGCGTCTGAGGCTGCAGAAGTTAAAGCCATCGCATAATTCACAATATCATTTGATATGATTCCACTGTCTATTTGAGCTTTAATTGTCTTTCCAACCTCAAGTCCATAAGAATTTTTAAGGCCTTCTAAACCTATTCTTCTATTGAGAGTTATACTTTGTTTTATCAAGTCAAATTTATCTATATCAAAATTATTTACAAATTCATATATAAAGCCAATACTAAGCTTGCTTCCTATTTCCTCTTCCTCTGATGAACACTCATTTGAACAATTATTTTTTATTATATCTCCATTCACTTCTACAAAAGCTATGTTAGTATGAGAATCTTCAATTATTACTCTGGCATAACCTTCCATAGTATGTACGATTACTTCAATGTACAACTTTTTAGAACTATCTGATAAATCCGCAGATATTATCCCATCGCTTATCATACTCTTTGCAGCTTCTATTTGATCTTTTGAAAGACCACTTAGTACCTCAAGCCCCTTTTCATCATCACCAACAACAACGCCAAGTGCAGTTGCAAGCTTTATCCCGCAGCTACCTGTACCTGGAATATTCACAGACATTGCATTTTTTATTATATTGCCGCTAGCTAAAAGTTCAATACTAGTAATTTTACATTCTTTTGCCTTAGCATACTTAGCAGCTGCCGCTGCTGCAAGCGCAATAGCTATAGGTTCCGTACATCCAAGTGCCACTACAAGTTCTTTGCTTAATAACGCTGATATTTCCTTTTCAAACATGAACTTTCCTCCTTAATTTAAGGATCTGCTTTAAATAAATGTTGATTTCTGCACTTATTTAAAACAAATCTTCCTTTAGTATGTTTAGCTATATTTAAAGACAGTAACTTTAGAATGAATATCGTATGACAATTTTTAAATAAACAAGTCATATAATTGCAAATTTATTATTACATATAATTATATAATTAACTATTATTAATTTTACGATAATCATTTATTTGTATAATAATTATTTATCACTATATTTTAAATATATCATACTAATTCACTATATTCAATGTTATATACAGCCATTTACATGTTTTCAATGGATAACGTCTTTGTATATTGCGCTGTTTATATAAAATATGATAAACTTAGTAATATGAATTGTAATTAATTAATATAATTTCTATATTATAGATAATTACAGAGGTGTTTTATTATGTCGTTTATTTATTCTTCTCAATTTGAATATATAATTAGAATTCTAATTGCTGGATTTTGCGGAGGAATCATAGGGTATGAAAGAAAAAACAGAATGAAGGAAGCTGGAATTAGGACACACTTCATAGTATGCTTAAGTTCAGCACTTATGATGATTGTATCTAAATATGGATTTCAAGATCAAATAGGCATAAGCAATATATCTTTAGATCCTTCACGTATTGCAGCTCAAGTAGTAAGCGGAATTGGCTTTCTCGGTGCTGGAATGATATTTATGAGAAGGCAATCTGTAAAAGGACTTACAACTGCCGCCGGAGTTTGGGGTACTGCCGGTGTAGGTCTTGCTATTGGAGGTGGTCTTTACCTTATAGGTCTAATATCAGCAATTATAATTGTAATAGCGCAAACTATTTTACATAGAGACTTTTCATGGCTTTCCACACCACGAACAGAAGAATTAACTCTAAAAATATCAAATGAACCTGATGTATTGGACTATATAGAAAAAGCCTTGAAAAAAGAAGATATTGAAGTACTAAACTTTAAAGCAAAGAGAGGAAAATTTCATAGTGACACTGAACCTAAATCAATTGAACTTGAATTAATATTAAAAGTGCCAGAATCCTATAATCTATCCAAGCTACTAGTTATGATGGAAAAAAACCCAAACATAAAATATTTAGAGGTGTAATCATACCCAAGGCTTAGGCACTAATCTATCATCTTATTTTTTAACGTTTACTGTGGAAATAAAAAAGGAAATGACTCTACAATACGCCCTTTCCTTTTTTATTTCTATAGAATACCTGGAATGTACTGAAAAATAATCTTATAACTGTGTCAAAATGAAAATTAATAAAAATTATTTGCTAATTAGTAGCTTTTACTTTCTCATAATTATATAATAATGATATCTATATTTAAACCATTACGGAGGTCATATCATTGCAAGAAGAACACACAGAAAATAATAAAAAAAAGATATGTATAGATATAAACGAAGAAGCCTGGAACAAAGAAACTTACAATGCCTGGGTTGAAAGATTTGGAACTCCAGAAGAAGCAGCTTCTAAAATAAAAAAGAATCCCGCTAAAATTTTATCTGTACTTTATAATAAATTTGGAGATGTAAAGGGCAAAAAAATAATGAATCTCATGGGCTCTAACGGAAATAGGGCTGTAGCTCTTGCTCTACTTGGTGCCGATGTTACTGTAGTTGATTTCTCTGAAGGGAATAAAATATATGCTCTAGACTTAGCAAAAGAAGCTAATGTAAAAATTGAATATATATTAAGCGATGTACTTGAATTACATAAATATAATCTAAATAATACCTATGATATAGTTTTTGCAGAAATGGGTATAATTCATTACTTTTTAGATTTGAAACCTTTTATGAGCTTAGTCTCTAATCTTTTAGCTCCAAACGGAATATTTGTTTTGAGGGATTTTCATCCTGTTTCAACAAAACTCATAACTTCAAGGGGTTCAACAGCAAAAGTAAGAAAGCATAAGGTAACTGGTGATTACTTTGATACAACCTTGGAGGAAAAAGATGCTGCTTATTCAAAATACTTAGTTTCAGATTCTTCACCCCAAAAAGTTCTACTTAGGAAGTGGAATCTTGGAGAAATAATAACTGCCGCTGCTGAAAGTGGTCTTATTATAAAAAGCTTAGATGAAGAACCTAACTTATCCTGCGAAAACTTTGATAAGGGAATTCCAAAGACCTTTACACTTGTGGCAGAGAAAAGATATTTTTAATTTATTTAAAGCTATAGTCTTTAAATAAATTAAAAATATCTGTTGACAATTAGATATCTAACTATTATAATTCAATATAATTAGATATCTAATTGTTAGATTATTGGGGGTATTATAATGGATAAGTCTAATTCTTTATTTCAAACTCCTTATTCGGATTTAATAAGATCCATTGGTTTGAAAACAAAATTTAGAGCTGATAAAAAGATAAACGAATTAGGATTAAATTCCCAGCAAGGACGTATGATAGGTTATATATATGAGCATCAGGATGAAGGAATAATTCAGAAGGATTTAGCAGATGCTTTTCAGCGCAAAGGTGCAAGTATTACTAGTATGCTTCAAGGGTTAGAAAAAAAGGGCTACATTGAACGCAGAATTCCTAAAGACAATGAAAGACAGAAAAACATCTATGTATTGCCGAAAGGTGTAGCTTTAATCAATGATTTCAATAAGATATTTGATGAAGTGGAAGAAAGCATAACTGAGAACTTATCCAATAAGGAAAAAGAATATCTATTATCTTTATTGATAAAAGTAAATAATAATTTGTAACAGAGTAGAGTAAAGGTAAATCCACATTCACTCTACTCTGTACTCTGAGTTAAATTCTAATTTGTCAGGATAAACATGGATCTTATAATTTTAAAGTTCCACGCCTTTTATTTATATAGTTAGAATTCTAACAATTAGTTACTTAACAATAATATTTTTTATATTGGAGGAATATGAAATGGAAGAAACTACAACAAATGAATACTATTTAAAAAGTGCCCCAATCACAAAAGCAATTGCTCGTTTATCCATCCCTATGATGATTGGTATGTCTGTAAACACAATATACAATGTTATCAATGCATTTTTTATTGGACTGCTCCACAATACGGAGATGTTAACTGCTGTTACTTTAGGACTGCCAATTTTCACTGTTCTAATGGCTTTTGGAAACATGTTTGGAGCAGGAGGTGGAACCTTCATAACTCGCCTTATTGCAAAAAAAGAAATAGAAAAAGCAAGAAAAGTAGCAGGATATACTTTTTATAGTAGTATTGTATCAGCGGTTCTACTTGCTATCCTTGCTTTGTTTACAATTACTCCTATTGTTAAGCTTATGGGCGCAGATACTACTACTATTATTAATTACACAAAAAACTATTCTTTAACTGTGTTCCTTGGCGGATTTTCGATCATCCTTAACTTTGCTTTAGAACAAATTGTTAGAGCAGAAGGAGCTTCAAAGGAGTCTATGTACGGAATGTTTATAAGCACAGCTTTAAGCCTAGTTTTTGATCCACTATTTATATTAATATTAAAATTTAATGTTATAGGCGTAGCTCTGGCAATGGTTTTAGCTAATATAGGTTCATCTATATATTACATTTATTACTTAGAAACAAAAAGCGAACATTTAAAAGGATTTATTAAACATTTTAAGCTTTCTCTTAAAGATAAAATAGAAATATATAAAATAGGCATTTCTGAATTATTGCTTACGGTTTTTCTTATTATCACAACGCTTCTTTTGAATAATTTTTCGATTGCATATGGAGATAGTGTAGTGGCAGGCTTTGGTATAGCTTTAAGAATTGTACAAGTACCAGAGTTTCTTTCAATGGGTCTATCACTAGGTATTATACCTTTAATCGCATATAATTTTTCCAATAAAAACTTAACCAGATTAAAAGAAAGCATCAAACAATCGTCCTTATGGATTTTATTGCTATCAGGTACTTTTGTCACTTTAGTTTATATTTTTAGAGAGTCAATTATTAATCTATTTTCAAAAGATCCTTCTGTACTTAATATAGGACAATATATCATGCTTGCTATGCTAATTTCTGCATTATTTAATGGCTTTACTACATTATTTACCGGAATCTTTCAAGCTTCAGGTCAAGGAATTCCCTCTACGATTATGTCTGTTACACAAGGTATTCTTTATATACCTATAGTTATTATATTACACAGTTTCTTTGGTCTGCAGGGGGTTATATGGTCTATGACTATTACTGAAATCATCACTTGTATGACGGGATTAATATTATACATTATTTTTAGTTACAAAATGAAAGGGGCTGTCGTACTAAAAATTGTTAAATCATGATTAATAAATATTGCGAATTAATTGGAGTTAAGGGTTTTAACTCGCTTTGCTCGTT
>NZ_JAJNKE010000012.1 GCF_021043395.1 Clostridium guangxiense | reverse complement strand
CCCGCTCGACTTGCATGTGTTAAGCACGCCGCCAGCGTTCGTCCTGAGCCAGGATCAAACTCTCAATTTAAAAGTTTGATTTAAGCTCATCGCTTTATATATTAAATAGAATTTCTTCTATTCAAAAGAATTGCTGGTTTACTTAATTCTTCTCTGTTTAATTTTCAAAGTTCAATGTGCTGCACGAGACAGCTTATTTATAATATCATGTTTAATTTGCTCTGTCAACACTTTTTAAAATGTTTTTTCAGAACTCATTAATCACCGTCATCTTGCGACGACGTTTAATATAATAACACTTTTTTTATTTAAGAATATATTATGGCACACCATCTTGTTTAAATATTTTAATATTACTTACTTATTTCTATATTTTTCTTTGAATATCTTGTATTGATACTCTAGGCTAAGTTTATTTCAATAATATTAAAGTTAGCCGTGATTTTAACATTGAAATAAGTATTTTATAAAATAAAAAAAGAACTTAAAAATAAGTTCTTTTTTTATTTTATAATTCTGATTCCTCTTCTTCACTATTATCACTGTCTATTTTAGCTATAGCGAGTATCTTTTGATCACCCTTATTTTTCATAAGAGTAACTCCCATTGCATTTCTGCTAGTAGTTGAAATATCCGCTACACTTATTCTTATAGCAATATCTTCACTGTTAATAAGCATCATTTCATCTGTCTCTTTAACCATTCTAGCTCCAACCAAAGGTCCTGTCTTTTCTGTAACTTTATATGTTATAAGTCCCTTTCCACCTCTATACTGACACTTATATTCTTTTACAGCTGTTTTTTTACCAAAGCCATTTTCGCTTACAACAAGTACGCTTTGTTCTTCATCTACTATTTCCATTCCAACGACAAAATCATCTTCATTAAGAGATATACCTCTAACACCACTGGCATTTCTTCCAAGTGGTCTAGCATCCTTTTCACTAAATCTTATTGCCATTCCATTTCTAGTAGCTATAAAAATATCATCATTTCCACTAGTCATTCTAACAGAAACTAATTCGTCATCATCATTTAGGTTTATGGCTATTAATCCACTCTTCCTTATATTGCTATACTGGTTTAAAGAAGTCTTCTTTATAGTTCCATTTTTAGTACACATAACTAAAAATTTATCTTCATCAAATTCCTTAAAATATATTGATGTCTGTATCTTTTCATCTGGATTAAGCTGAAGAAGGTTTACTAAGTTAGTACCCTTAGCTGTTCTTCCTGCTTCTGGAACCTCATATCCTTTTAGCCTATAAACTCTTCCTTGATTTGAGAAGAATAAAATATGATTATGAGTTGAAGTTATAAATATATGTTCTACAAAATCATCCTCTTTTGTAGACATTGCCTGTATACCTCTACCTCCTCTTTTTTGAGCTGTATATGTATCTGCACTTATTCTCTTTATATATCCAGCATGGGTAAGGGTTATAACGACATCCTGTTCTTGTATAAGGTCTTCATAATCTATTTCATTTTCTGCTTTTTCTATGCTTGTTCTTCTTTCATCACCGTATTTTGATTTTATATCTATAAGCTCTTCTTTAATTATATTTAATACTTTAGCTTCATCCATTAATATCGCTTTTAGAGATTCTATTGTTTTCATGAGTTCGTTGTACTCTGAATCTATTTTTTCTCTTTCCAGTCCTGTTAACCTTTGTAGCCTCATGTCGAGTATTGCTTGAGCCTGTTTCTCTGAAAGTGAAAAATTATCCATCAAGCCTTTTTTAGCTTCTTGGGTTGTCTTTGATGATCTTATGAGTTTTATAACTTCATCAATATGATCTAATGCTATTATTAATCCCTCTAAAATATGCGCTCTTGCTAAAGCTTTATCTAAATCAAATTGAGTCCTTCTTCTTATTACTTCTTTTTGGAATGTAACGTAATGTTCCAGAATTTGCTTTAAATTCAGTGTTTCTGGCTTGTTATCAACTAATGCAAGCATATTTATTCCAAAAGTATCTTGAAGTCTTGTGTGTTTGTATAATTGATTTAAAACGATGTTTGCATTTGCATCTCTTTTAATTTCAATTACAATTCGCATTCCCTCTCTATCAGATTCATCTCTAAGATCACTTATTCCATTTATCTTTTTATCCTTTACGAGGTCTGCCATATTTTCAATTAATCTTGCTTTATTTACTTGATAAGGAATCTCAGTAACTATAATTTTCTGTCTTCCATTGTTATCAACTTCAATTTCAGATTTAGCTCTTACTGTTACCTTGCCTCTTCCTGTTTCATAAGCTTCTCTTATTCCTGACTTTCCAATTATTATGCCTGCTGTAGGAAAATCTGGCCCTTTAATCTTCCCCATTAAGTCCAAAATAGTAATTTCAGGATTGCCAATAAGATCAATTATACCATCAATTACCTCACACAAGTTATGTGGTGGTATATTAGTTGCCATACCAACAGCTATACCCGCAGAACCACTTACAAGTAGATTTGGAAATCTTGATGGAAGCACCGAAGGTTCTTTTTCTTCGCCATCAAAATTTGGTACAAAATCTACAGTATTTTTGTTAATATCTCTTACCATTTCCAAAGCTATTTTATCAAGTCTTGCTTCAGTATACCTCATAGCAGCCGCAGAATCTCCATCAATAGATCCAAAATTTCCATGACCGTCCACAAGTGTATATCTTAGGTTAAAATCCTGAGCCATTCTTACTAAAGCATCATAAACAGCTGTATCTCCGTGAGGATGATATTTACCTAAAACATCTCCTACTATTCTTGCACACTTTCTATATCCCTTATCAGGTGTTATGCCTAAATTATACATAGAATATATAATTCTTCTATGTACTGGCTTTAAACCATCCCTTACATCAGGAAGTGCACGACTAGCTATAACACTCATTGCATAATCTATATAACAACTTTTCATTTCTTTGTTTATATCTACTAGTTCAATCTTACCTTCATTTTGCATACTTACACCTCTTTTTTATGTAACCAATAATAAATAACTAAATATCTAAATTTTCAACCTTAGAAGCATTATCTTGTATAAATTGTCTTCTTGGAGCAACTTTATCCCCCATCAAAATTGTAAATGTTTCATCTGCAGCCATAGCATCTTCTATGTTTACTTTCTTTAAAATTCTATGCTCTGGATTCATTGTTGTCTCCCACAGCTGCTCTGGGTTCATTTCTCCAAGACCCTTATACCTCTGTATATCAATATTGCTATCCTTTCCACCAAGTTCGTTTAAAACATTGTCAAGTTCCTTATCACTATAGGAATAAACTTCATTTTTTCCCTTAGCAACTCTATAAAGTGGTGGCTGTGCTATATATACATGCCCCTCTTCTATTAGTTGTTTCATATACCTGTAAAAGAATGTAAGAATAAGTGTTCTTATGTGAGCACCGTCTACATCGGCATCGGTCATTATTATAATTCTATGATATCTTATTTTGGATACGTCAAAGTCCTTTCCTATGCCCCCTCCAAAAGCGGTAATCATAGCTCTTATTTCCTCTGAATTAAGTATTCTATCAATTCTTTGTTTTTCAACGTTTAATATTTTTCCTCTTAAAGGCAGAATAGCTTGAAACTTTCTATCTCTTCCCTGTTTAGCTGAACCTCCGGCTGAATCCCCCTCGACTATATATATTTCACATTCTGAAGGATCTCTCGACGCACAATCTGCTAATTTACCAGGAAGAGCTGTGCTCTCAAGTACAGATTTTCTTCTTGTGAGTTCTCTTGCTTTTTTAGCAGCTTCCCTCGCTCTTGCAGCTACCATAGATTTATCTATAATAATTTTACCTATTTGAGGATTTTCTTCTAAAAATGTACTCACTTTTTCAGCAACAACACTATCTACAATTCCCCTAACCTCACTATTTCCAAGTTTTGTTTTGGTTTGACCTTCAAACTGTGGATCTGTAAGTTTTACGGAAATTACAGCGGTAAGCCCTTCTCTTATGTCATCTCCAGATAAATTTTTGTCATTTTCTTTTATAAAACCATACTTTTTAGCATAATCATTAAATACCCTTGTGAGAGCAGATTTAAATCCTGCTAAATGAGTACCACCCTCAACAGTGTCTATGTTATTGGCAAAAGCAAAAATATTTTCAGTGTATCCATCATTGTACTGAATGGCAACTTCAACAGAACATTTTCCTTCTTTGCTGCCTTCTACATAAATTGGCTCGCTAAATATTGGTTCTTTATTTCTATTAAGATAAGATACAAAGGATTTTATTCCACCTTCATAATGAAAATTATCTGCTTTATCGCTTCTTTCATCAGAAAGGTTTATCTTTATTCCCTTATTTAAAAATGCTAATTCTCTTAATCTTTGTGCTAATACATCATAATCAAATTCTGTTTCCTCGAATATCTCACTGTCTGGTTTAAAATATACTTTAGTACCATGTTCATCACTATCACCTATCTTCTCAAAAGGTGAAGCTACTTTTCCTCTATGGTAGATTTGTTTCCAGATATGTCCTTCTGACTTTACTTCAACTTCACAAGTTTCTGAAAGAGCATTAACAACAGATGCACCAACTCCATGAAGTCCACCCGAAACCTTATACGCTCCTCCACCAAACTTTCCTCCTGCGTGAAGCACTGTCATTATTACCTCTACTGTAGGTTTATTCATTTTATGATGAATACCTACAGGCATTCCTCTTCCGTCATCCGCTACACTTACTGAATTATCCTTATGTATAACAACATCTATATTCTTACAATATCCAGCTAGGGCTTCATCTATACTGTTGTCTACTATTTCATATACAAGATGATGTAACCCTCTGCTGCTAGTACTGCCTATATACATACCTGGTCTTTTTCTTACCGCTTCAAGACCTTCTAATACCTGTATTTGACTTTCATCGTACACTTCATTATTTTGTGACATTAAAATCCTCCTATTCTAAAGTTTTATGGCTCTAAATAAATGACTTGAGACCTTTTACTCAATGTTGATGAAGAAATCGGAGATAAAAATATTTTACTTTTTTTATCCACCTCTGCAATAACAAAAGACTTTGGTGGTTCCTTTGTTATTCTTTCCACGAAACCATCTTCTTCAGCCATCCTTAAAAATTGGCTTGTATCTGCGCTATACATAGTTGTTTCAATATCAAATATTCCTATTATATCTTTTATAGGAACCACAACATTTTCCCCTAAATGCAAAAACATAAAAAGGCCTCCTTAAAAACTAATTAAACTAACTTACCATTTGATATCTCGAAAATTTTAAAGTCTTTTTTTATATAACTTTTTATATCTTCTATTCCAGTACATGTAATTAAAGTCTGTATTTCATCTAAAGCATTCAGTATATATTGTTGCCTTTTAATATCAAGTTCAGACAAAACGTCGTCAAGAAGAAGTACTGGTGCTTCTCCTGTTATACTTTTAATTATTTCAATTGATGCAAACTTTATGGTTAAAATAGCCGTTCTTTGTTGACCTTGTGATCCAAAACTTCTGGTATCAATACCATTAATTTTTATATTGAAATCATCTCTATGGGGACCAACAGAAGTGCTTCCTTTTTCAATATCCTTTTGTCTATTTTTTTCGAACTCACTTTGCAGTTCTTCTGAAGCATTTAATGCATTCTTAATACTAGTAAGATACTGAAACTCTATTTCTTCTTTCTTATCAGTGATATCCATATGAATTAACTTTCCCCTTGCATTTAAATCTTTTAAGTAATTATACCTTTGTTTTATTATATATGCTCCCAATTTACTTAATTGATTATCGTAAACTTCAATAATGCCACTTTTGATAAGATTTCTGTTTTTTAATGAAATATTTCTTTGTTCCAAAACTTTATGATATTGAACAAGGTTGTAATAGTAATTAGAGTTTAATCTAGATAATTCTATATCTAAAAAGCGTCTTCTGTAACTTGGAGAATCCTTCACTATTTTTAAATCTTCTGGAGAAAACATAACAACATTAAAAATCCCAAAAAGCTCTGAGATTTTTTTTAATTTTATTGAATTTATATTAATTCCTTTTTTTCCGCCTTTGAATATTTTTATTTCTATTTTTTTATCAAGGCGTTTTTTACACACGTATAGACTAATATACGATTCATCCTTATCCCATTTTATAAGTTCTTTATCTTTACTAGTACGATGGGATTTTCCTAGGCTGCAATAATATATGCTTTCAAGTATATTAGTTTTTCCCTGTGCATTATCTCCAGTTATAATATTGACATTGCTATTAAAATCTATATCTAAAATATCATAATTTCTAAAATTAACTAATTTTAAATTTTTTATATACATGATAACACCTATATTATATCATAAAGTAATTTAACACTATATAATTTTATAAATTTTATTATCAAACTCTACAGTATCACCCTTATACAGTTTTTTGCCTCTTCTTGTCTCTATTTCATTATTGACTTTTACTTTTTCATTCAAAATATAAAGTTTTGCTTCCGAGCCAAGTGAAACTGCTCCGCACCATTTAAGAAAAGAATCTAATTTTATAAATTCTGAATTTATACTTACTTCTTCCATTTTATTTAATATTCTCCTATTAACAAATTTTAGCTATTAGCTAATCTTACAGGTAAAACTAAATATATACAATTATCATTTTCCTTATTTTTCATTATACAAGGGCTTATGCTGCTTGAAAATTGTATGATAATTTCTTCTTCATCCATTATTTTAAGAACATCAATTAAATATTTTGAGTTAAATGCAATTTGAAGAGGCTGTCCTTGCAAAATTATATTTATCTCCTCTCTTACGTTTCCCAATTGAGAATTAGAAGTTATTACCATTACATCTTCTTCTATATTCAATTTAATAAGGTTTGTATTTCCATCCTTAGCAACTAGAGAGGCCCTCTCTATGGATTCCAGTAATTCTTCACGTTTTGCTATAACCTTTAGATTGAACTCTTCTGGTATTATAGAATTATATTTTATAAACTCTCCTTCGAGCAATCTTGATATTATTTTAGTTGAACCTAAATTGATTAATATATGATTAGTAGTAAATGTGATATTGACATCTCCATCATCTTCCAATATTTTTATCACTTCATTAAGCGTTTTCCCTGGAATTACTGCACTAATAACATCCTCACTATCTAAAAAATCACTTTTTAAAGCTAACCTATATCCATCTATTGCAACTAAATTTAGTTTTTTATTTTTTATCTCAAATAATACACCAGTAAGTATAGGTCTTGTTTCATCTTGAGCTATAGCAAATATGGTTCCTTTTATCATACTTTTTAAAGTTTTTTGATTTATAGTAAAAATTTTATCTTCGCTTATTTCAGGCAAACTTGGAAAATCCTCTGATTGTAGATGAACAAGAGTAAATTTACTCTTACTGCATATAATTTCTATACAATTATTTTCAGTAGTTTTTACTTCTACAGCAGCATTAGGAAGTTTTCTTATTATTTCACCAAATAATTTTGCATCTACAACTATACTTCCATTTTCTTCTATATCCACATTTATTTTTGTTTCTATGCTTAAATCTATATCTGATCCTGTAAGTACTAAGGTATCATTCTTAGCATTTATTAATATACCTTGTAATATAGGCATAGTTGATTTTCCAGTAACAGCTTTTTGCACTATTGATATTGCTTCTTGTAATATATTTTTTTGGCATGTAAATTTCATTTAAAATAAACCTCCTTATTAACATAAATCTTTTTATAATAGGTTAGATATATAAATAATATATAGTAGTAATAGTAGTAGGGGCTGTGAATTTGTTGATAACTTATGTAGCTGTTGATAATCAATAAATTCAGTAAAAAAATAACTGTGGATAATTTAATAATAAGTACTTAACGTTATCAACATAATTAACACGAAAAGTAAAAAATAAAAGTATCCACAATTTGTTCATAGCAAATAATAAACATATGTTATTATTTTTGAGAAAATCGTTTAGTTATTTCTTTTATAGTATGCTTTAGTTCCTCATCATCTTTTAATGCACCGGATATTTTTTCATATGCATGAATTACAGTTGTGTGATCTCTACCACCAAATTCCTCACCTATTCTTGGTAGGGACATATCAGTTAATTTTCTACATAGATACATTGCAATTTGTCTTGGGTAAGTTATATTTCTTGTACGTCTTGAAGATTTAAAATCATCTATTTTTATATTAAAGTAACTTGCGACAACATCTTGAATTAATTCTATTGTTATTTGCTTATTTTGTTTGTTTGAAATAATATCCTTTAGAGCTTCAGAAGCTAAATCTATGCTTATTTCTTTATTTGTTAATGATGAAAAGGCTACTATTCTTATAAGAGCACCTTCAAGTTCTCTTATATTTGACTTTATATTTGTTGCTATGTATACCATTACCTCGTTTGGGATGTCTAATTTTTCAACGTCAGCTTTCTTTTTTAATATTGCTATTCTAGTTTCAAAATCAGGTGGTTGTATATCAGCTATAAGGCCCCATTCAAATCTCGAACGCAGTCTATCCTCAAGCGTAGGAATTTCCTTAGGAGGTCTATCACTTGATAGGATTATTTGCTTATTATTTTCATGAAGTTCATTAAAAGTATGGAAAAATTCTTCTTGAGTACGTTCTTTACCCGCAATAAATTGAACATCATCAATTAATAAAACGTCGACATTTCTATATTTGGTTCTAAATTCAACATTTTTATCATCTTTTATTGAATTTACAAGTTCATTTGTAAATTTTTCAGATGAAACATAAACAACTTTAGCTTTAGGATTATTTTCAAGTATATAGTGTCCAATGGCATGCATTAAATGGGTTTTGCCAAGTCCAACTCCTCCATATATAAATAAGGGATTATAAGCTTTAGCAGGGGCTTCGGCAACTGCTAAACAAGCGGCATGGGCGAATCTATTGCTATTTCCAATGACAAAAGAATCAAACTTATATTTTGGATTAAGCATAGTTGAAGTATCCTCTGAATTATTAGAAGAATCTTTAGACTTGATATTTTCATTATTTTCTTCAATATCAATAGTTTCCTCTGAAACAACAGAAAATATTAAATCATATTTTTTAGTTGTTATTATTTTTAGTGAGTTAATTATAAGATCTTTATATCTATTTTCTAGAATTTCTTTAGTAAATTGATTAGGAACACCAAAGCGTATAATATCTTTGCTTATAGATATAGGAGTAATACTTTTTATCCATGTGTTGAAACTAACTTCGGTTAACTCTCCTTTTATTATTTTTAGGGTTTTTTCCCATAATTCTTTCAATTGGGGTCCCATAGTAATCCTCCAGTCTAAAAAATTTTAAACATAATTAATTAAGCATAATTAAATTATTAACACACATATAAACAGAAAATATAGTCTATTGTAGGTTGTTGACAAATATATTATAAAATATTCACATGTGTATAATTATGTTATTAATATTTTAAGTATAAAAGTTATTAACAATAAAAAAATATATATATATTAACATATAAGCAATGAATAAAATGGCATTATATGTGCAAAAATAATATTGTATATGTAAAAATAAAGAAAAAAAAATAAGTTATCAACAAGGTTATCCACAAATTGTGTATAACTTTATTATTAAATAAGTTATTAACAGTTCATCAATAATAATAACAGAACGGAATAAGCTATTCAAGAAGTTATCCACAAAAATATTATGGTAGTACAAAAAATTATTAACAAAATCCTTTGTCTTGACATTGAATAAAGGTGAATATATAATTATAAAGTAAAACTTTAATTTTGAAATATCGTATTTTTTATAAATAAGATAATAGTATACCTTTAAAGGGGGTGCATAGTAATGTTTATGACATATCAGCCTAAGAAAAAACAGAGAAAAAGAGAACATGGTTTCAGAAAAAGAATGAGTACTTTATCAGGAAGAAAAGTTCTTAAAAGAAGAAGAAATAAAGGAAGAAAAAGATTGACAGCATAAGGGCCGCTTTTGTGGCCTTTTTCTGCAATTTGCGGAAAAAAAGGAGTTATTATTTTAAATGAAACAAAATGGTATAAAAAAAAATGCTGAATTTAGAAAAGTATATAAAAAAGGAAGATCTTTTTCTAATAAATTATTAGTATTATATATGTACAAAAACAACGATAATAAAAATATAAGTAGAATTGGAATATCTGTCAGTAAAAAAGTAGGTAAAAGTGTAGTTAGAAGTAGGGTTAAGAGATTGATTAGTGAAAGTTATCGTTTGAATAGTGATAAATTTAAAATTGGTTATGATTATGTAATTATAGCTAGAGTGGCTTGCAATAATAAAACTTATAAAGATGTTAATAGTTCACTTTTGGAGTTGTTTAATAAGGCAGGCTTGATAATTAATGATGAAAAAAATTATAATTAAATTCATAGAATTTTATAGAAAATGTTCTTCTTCCCCAATGTTTAGAGGACTATCCTCAGCTTTTTTTATAAGAGGACAGCATGTTTGCAAATATTCGCCAACATGTTCTGAGTATGCTATAGAAGCTGTAGAAAAGTACGGAGCATTAAAAGGTAGCTTAATGGCTATAAAAAGAATTTTAAAATGTAATCCTTTTTCTAAAGGAGGATATGATCCCGTCAAATAATATTAGGAGGCTTTTAATTTAATGAAAATAGAGTTTTTGAACAATTTGTTTGTTCAATTTTTTAATAGCATAAATAATGTGATTTTTAGTGTTGTTCCTGATAAAAATTATTCATATGGTCTAGCAATTATTACACTTACAATATTAATAAAAATAGTGCTTATTCCATTGAATATAAAAATGATCAAATCCAATGTTGGTATGACTGAGTTGCAGCCAATAGTTAAGGAATTACAAAAGAAATATAAAAATGATCCTCAAAAGCTTCAACAAGAAACTATGAAACTTTATAAAGAAAAAAATGTAAGTCCTTTTGGTGGATGCTTGCCTATGCTTATACAATGGCCTATATTAGTAGCACTTTATTATGTATTTTATAGTTTACATATAAAGGGCATAGGTTTCTTATGGATTTCTGATTTATCTCAAAAGGCTACATTTAGTAATTGGACTACATGGATATTACCTATATTATCTGGTGCAACAACATATTTTTCTGGAATATTATTAACACCTAAAAATGCTGATGCGGCACAAGTTAAGCAGTCAACAACTATGAATATTGGTATGTCTATAATGCTTCTTTGGATGAGTTGGAATTTTAGTGCAGCTCTCGTTCTATATTGGGTTGTAAGTAACATATTTCAGTTTGCTCAAACTAAGGTAATAATGGCATTAGTTTCTAAGAAACCTGAAGAGTCTAATATAATTACTGAAAGTGGAGTGGATAAGGCTGTAGGTGTTGATTCAATTGAAAGTCCAAAGAAAAAAAGTAAGAATAAAAAACAGGATAAAAAATAGTTTTGTATGCAAGGGGGGATGTTGAATTATGAAGAGTATTGAATCTGTGGGAAAGAATATTGATGAGGCAGTTAAAAATGCTTTATTAGAGCTTAAGACAACAGAAGATAGAGTTAAAATAGAAGTATTAGATGAAGGAAGTAAAGGAATTTTAAATATAATAGGTAAGAGAGAAGCTAAAGTTAAGGTTACCTTAAAAAAAGATTATACTTCAGAAGCTAGGAAGTTCTTAAAAAACATATTTAGTGATATGGGCATGATGGTTGAAACAAGAATTAAGGAAACAGATAACTGTTTAAAAATCAATCTTTCTGGACACAATATGGGATTAATTATAGGGTATAGAGGAGAAACTCTTGATTCAATTCAATATCTTGTTAGCTTAGTTATAAATAAAGGTAATGATGGCGAATATAAAAGAGTTATAGTTGATACTGAAAATTATAGAGCAAAGAGAGAGGAAACTTTAAGAAGGTTAGCTAATAAAATTGCTCATAAAGTTAAAGTAGAAAAAAGATCTTTTGTACTTGAACCTATGAACCCCTATGAAAGAAGAATTATTCATGCTGAATTACAGAATGATAAAGATATAACTACTTATAGTGAAGGGGAAGAACCGTTCAGAAGAGTTGTAGTTGATTTGGAGAAATCTTAGAGTTTTGACAGGGAAAGCCTTTTAAGGCTTTCTTTTTAATTAAAGTGATTTTATTACAAATATAGAAGGGAGGAATAAGGGCTGATATAAAGTTTATCAATTTAAACTTTAATAAAGATAAACTTAAATTGTTAAAGTTTATTAATGGCCTTTTAAATATATGAAAGAATTTGATACTATAGCGGCAATATCCACAGCAGTAGGAAGTAGTGGTATTTCTATAATAAGAGTTTCAGGAGACAAAGCATTAAATATAGTTGATAAGATATTTATGTCTAAAAGTAATAGAAGTATAAAGGATATGAATTCTTATACAATGAGGTATGGAAGTATAGTAAGCTTGGAAGATAGAAGTATAATAGACGAAGTTATAGTTAGCTACATGAAGGGACCTAAGAGTTTTACAGCAGAGGATGTAGTTGAAATAAATTGCCATGGAGGAGCATATCCTACAAAAAGTGTATTAGAAGAGGTATTAAAGAGCGGAGCTAGAATTGCAGAACCTGGGGAATTTTCTAAAAGAGCTTTTTTAAATGGAAGAGTTGACTTAAGTCAAGCAGAAGCTATTATGGATATCATAAATTCAAAAACTGAAATAAGTATGAAATCGGCAGTTGAACAGTCTAAGGGAAAGATTTCCTCGGAAATAACTAAATTAAGAGATAATTTATTAGAAATGATAGCCCATATAGAGGCTACGGTGGATTATCCAGAAGATGACCTTGAAGAGATGACGGGGGAAAAAGTTTCAAAAGAACTAAGGGATATTTTAAGTGAAATAAATAGATTAATAGATACAGCTGATGAAGGCAAGATTTTAAGAGAAGGACTTAACACAGTAATTGTAGGTAAGCCTAATGTGGGTAAGTCATCGCTTCTTAATTTGTTGTTAAAAGAAAAAAGGGCAATAGTTACAGATATACCCGGTACTACACGTGATGTTATTGAAGAATATATAAATATTTCAGGTGTACCCATAAAAATAGTCGATACTGCAGGCATAAGAGAAACTGATGATGAAGTTGAAAAAATAGGAGTTGAAAAATCTAAAGAAAAAATAGAAGATGCAGATTTAATAATCTTTATGGTGGATTCTAGTAAAGAAATTGATTCTGAGGATATAAAAATAATTAATGAGATTAAATACAAAAAATATATTGTTTTACTAAATAAATGTGATTTAAATGAAAAAATGGATAAAAATATATTCAAAGATTTGAATAGAGAATATATTATAGAATTTTCCACTAAAACAGGTCAAGGATTAGATGCACTTAAAAACTTAATCAAAGAATTATTTTTTAAGGGAGATATAAGTTCGAAGGAACTTATAATTACAAATTCAAGACATAAAGAAGCCTTAATAAATGCAAGGGAAAGTTGCGAGGCTGCTTTAAATGCATTGAAAAATACAGATGCAATAGATTTAGCGTCTATTGACATTAGAAATGCTTGGACATATCTTGGAGAAATTACTGGAGATACTTTGGAAGAAGATTTAATAGATAAGATATTTAAAAATTTTTGTTTAGGAAAATAGGTGATAATATGGTAAAATACTTTTCTGATGAATATGATGTTATAGTAATAGGTGCCGGACATGCAGGATGCGAGGCAGGACTTGCTGCGGCAAGAATGGGATGCAAAACATTAATGTGCACTATGAATCTTGATAGTGTTGCTATGATGCCATGCAATCCGAATGTAGGAGGAACAGCTAAAGGGCATCTTGTAAGAGAACTAGATGCTCTTGGTGGTGAGATGGCAAGGAATATAGATAAGACTTTTATTCAATCAAGAATGCTTAATTTATCAAAGGGACCTGCAGTTCATTCATTAAGAGCTCAAGCTGATAAGGAAAAATATTCAATAACTATGAGACAAACAATTGAAGGGCAAGAAAATTTATATTTAAGGCAAATAGAAGTTGTGAGTATAGATATAGAAAATGGTAAGGTTAAGGGAGTACTTACTAAAAATGGCGCGTACTTTTCTACAAAGACTGTAATTCTTGCTACTGGTACTTACTTGAAGGCAAGAATTATAATTGGAGAGGTAAATTATAGCGGAGGACCAAGTGGCTTATTCCCTGCAAATGAATTATCTGATTCTTTGATTAAAGCTGGAATAAAATTAAGAAGATTTAAAACTGGAACACCAGCAAGAATAAATAAAAGAAGTGTGGATTTTTCTAAAATGTCAGAACAAAAAGGCGATGAAAGAATAACTCCATTTTCATTTATGAATGAAAAGCTTGAAAGAGATCAAATATCATGCTACTTGACATACACAAATGATAATACCCACAAAGTTATAAGAGACAATATAGATAGATCTCCTTTATATAATGGATCAATAAAAAGTGTTGGCCCTAGGTATTGCCCATCAATAGAAGATAAGGTTATGAGATTTCCAGACAAGAAGCAGCATCAGGTGTTTATAGAACCAGAAGGTGAAAATATCAATGAGTTATATGTAGGTGGAATGTCGAGTTCACTTCCAGAGGAAGTACAAATCAGAATGTTAAGAACTGTTTCAGGGCTAGAAAATGTCGAAATTCTCAAAACAGCATATGCTATAGAATATGATTCAATTGATCCTATGCAATTGAGACTTTCATTAGAATTTAAAAATGTTGATGGTTTGTTTGGAGCTGGACAATTTAATGGAAGCTCAGGATATGAGGAAGCAGCTGCACAAGGTATAATGGCAGGTATAAATGCAGCATTAAAGGTAGAAGGTAAGAAGCCTTTAATATTAAGTAGAGCTGATGCATATATAGGCGTTCTAATAGATGACTTAGTTACGAAGGGAACAAATGAACCTTATAGGATGATGACTTCAAGGGCTGAGTATAGACTTATTTTAAGACAGGATAATGCTGATTTAAGGCTTACTGAAATAGGAAGAAAAATAGGACTTGTTAAAGATGACAGGTATAATAAGTTTTTAAATAGGAAAAACCAAATAGAGAATGAAATTGAAAGATTAAAATCTATTCAGATTACAAATAAAAGGGAAGTAAATGAGTTTCTTGAAAGTTTAAGTTCTACTACCCTAAAAAAGCCAATTTCTTTATATGAATTAATTAAGAGACCAGAACTTGACTATAGAAAAGTGTTTAACTTAGATACAGAAAGAAATAAATTATCAGATGATGTTATAGATGAAATTGATATAATGGTAAAATATGAAGGATATATAGAAAAGCAGATGGAACAAGTAGAACAATTTAAAAAGTTTGAAAAAAGGTTAATACCTTCAGAAATAGACTATAATGATGTTAAAAATTTGAGAACAGAAGCTATTCAAAAGTTATCCAAAGCTAGACCGGTTAACTTAGGTCAAGCATCTAGAATTTCTGGTGTTTCTCCATCTGATATTTCTGTGCTTATGATATATGTAGAACAACTTTCAAGAAAAAGGTAAGTTTAAGCTATTATTTAAAGGAATATTGATAAGAAAAAGGAAGCTTTATTTAAATAAGTGTAAGAATCGACACTTATTTAAATAAAGCCTAAATTTAAAATATATGGAGGAAAAATATGCAATATTTTGATATAATAAAAACGGAATGTGAAAATATTGGCTTAGAAATAAATGAAGAAAAGTATAATAAATTTATTAAATATAAGGATTTAATGAAAGAATGGAATGAAAAAGTAAATCTCACTGCTATTACTGACGATAAAGAGATTATAATTAAACATTTTGTTGATTCAATAAAGGCTTTTGAGTTTAAAGGTTTAGATGCTTCTATTAAAATTATAGATGTTGGTACAGGAGCTGGACTTCCTGGTATCCCTATCAAAATTATGAATGATAAAGCAGAAGTTGTGCTTTTGGATTCACTTCAAAAAAGAATTAATTTCTTAAATGAAATTATAGATCAGCTTAAATTAGATGGAATAAAAACAATTCATGGTAGAGCAGAAGACTTTGGAGCTGATTTAAATTATAGAGAGAAATTTGATGTTGCAATCTCAAGAGCAGTAGCAAATATGGCAGTATTAGCTGAGTTTTGCATGCCATTTGTAAAAAAGAATGGATATTTTATTGCATTAAAAGGACCTGCTGTTGAAGAAGAAATAAGTGAAGCAAAGAAGGCAATTAGTGTACTTGGAGGAAAAATAGAAGATATCATTCAGGTTAGTTTTCAAGATAGTGACCTAAAGCATAATCTAGTTATAATTAAAAAGATTAAATGTACACCAAAACAATATCCTAGGCGTGCGGGAACAGTAAATAAAAAGCCAATTAAATAAAGTAGATTATACATTCAAAAATATAAGCCAGTGATAAAACTAACTATGGTGAAACCAGTATAGGTTTATGCGTCAATAATTAAAAAGCATAGACAAGGCTATGTGATATTAGTTGAATTAGTTTTACTGTATGATGCTAAACTGATTTTTTATATAAATTAGCGTTAAAGGAATGATTTTTATTATGGATAATATTGTATACATATCAACCGATAGTATATATTCAAATGCATATCAACCAAGAAAGTATTTTAACGAAAATGCATTAAATGAATTAGCACAATCAATAAAAGCTTATGGAATAATACAACCGATTACGGTTAGAAAAGCACCAGATGATAGGTATGAACTTGTTGCTGGTGAAAGAAGATTAAAGGCTGCAAGAATTATTGGATTAAGAGAAGTACCATCGATAGTTATAGATATAACAAACAAGCAATCGGCAGCAATTGCTTTGCTTGAAAATTTACAAAGAGAAGATTTAAATTACATGGAAGAGGCTGAAGCTTATTATAATCTAATTAAAGAACACGGATATACTCAAGAAAAGCTTGCAGAAGGGATAGGAAAGAAGCAGTCAACTATAGCTAATAAATTAAGATTGCTAAAATTAAGTGCAAAAGTTGTAGAACTTCTTCTAAAAAATAACTTAACTGAAAGACATGCAAGAGCATTGCTGAAACTAAATGATGAAAGTATGCAGTTAGATATAGTTAAAATCGTTATAAAAAAGGGCTTAAATGTAAAAAAGACTGAAGAATTAGTAAAAAATAAATTGGAAGAAATTCATGATAAGGAAAACAATATAGGAGAAGACGGTAAAAAGAGAATTAAGGGGGTTTTTAGTCCTAAAATTTATATTAATACTATAAAGCAAGTTTTTGATAAATACGGAATTGATGCAAAATACAGATCAAAAGAATTGGATGATAAAATAGAAGTAACAGTAGTAATATCAAAAAAAGTTTAATTGCATCTGTTTTGTTTAAGATGTTTCACGTGAAACATTACCAGAGTGCAAAGCTATACCAGAGATATTTAAAAAGTCAATATTATGGGGCTTTACAATTATATTATGATATTTATAAGGCTAGATTTTAAGGGAATGCTGATAAAGATTTATGTCGTTAATGAAATTTGGCATATAATATTAACATTTTTGGGTAAAGTCTTTAATAAAGTACGTTTAAATTGAAGAGGGATAAGTATGCCCTCTTCAATTTTATTATATATATAAAATTAATATTTTTATAAAAGGATATGTTTTAAAAGAATAATAAAAAAATGATTTTTTTTATTTAGGAAATAAAATGTATTTATTAAATATGCTTTAAATATTATAATATATATATAATGCAACATAAAATAAAATGGTGGTGATAAAATTGAAAGTAATAAGTATTTTTAATCAAAAAGGTGGAGTTGGCAAAACAACTACTAATATTAATTTATGTACATATTTAGCAATGAAAGGATACAAGGTTCTAACAATAGATATAGATCCTCAGGGTAACACTACAAGTGGACTTGGAATCGATAAAAATCTTTTGGAGAAATCTGTGTATGATGTTTTAATTAATGACACATCTATTGAAGATGTAGTACAGGAGTGTCAACTTATAAAAAATCTTTATATAGCACCATCTACTATAGAACTTGCGGGTTCGGAAGTAGAATTGATTCAATTTCAAGGAAGAGAAAAAATTTTAAAAGAAAAGATAAAAGAAATAGAAAAAGAGTACGATTATATATTTATTGATTGTCCACCATCATTAGGTATTATAACTGTGAATGCATTAACAGCATCTCAAAGTGTTTTAATTCCAATTCAAGCTGAATTCTATGCTTTAGAAGGAGTAGGACAACTTGTTAATACGGTACAACTTGTTAAAAGATCACTAAACAGTTCACTAGAAATAGAAGGTATAATTTTAACTATGTATGATAATAGAACAAAATTATCCAATGAAGTTGCTAATGAAGTTAAAAAATATTTTAGCGATAGATTATATAGTACAACGATACCTAGAAATATTAGGTTAGCGGAATCCCCAAGTTATGGACTACCAATAGTTCTTTACGATGACAAATGTAAAGGAGCTGAGTGCTATTATAATTTAACAGAAGAATTCCTAAAAAGGCAAAAAGGAAGTGAAAAAGTTGAATAAGAAAAGTGGATTAGGAAGAGGCTTAGGTGCTTTAATACAAGATAATAACCTTATCAAGGAAGAAAACCAATCTATTAATAAAATAGAATTAAATTTAATAAAACCTAATAAAGAGCAGCCAAGAGAATATTTTGATGAAAAAAAAATATCTCAATTGGCCGAATCAATAAAAGAGCATGGTATAATACAGCCACTCGTTTTAAAAAAGGAGGGAGATATATATACAATTGTAGCTGGTGAAAGAAGATGGAGAGCAGCTAAAAGTATAGGATTAACTGAAATTCCAGCAGTCATTATAGATGCCACTAAAAAGGATTTGCTTGAAATATCGCTAATTGAAAATATTCAAAGAGAAGATTTAAATCCGATAGAAGAAGCAAAGGCTTATAAAAAACTTTTGGATGATTTTAATTTAACACAGGAAGAGTTAGGTAAGAGAGTTGGTAAATCGAGAGTAGCTATTACTAATTGTATGAGACTTTTAAATTTAGATACGAGAGTTCAGGATTACTTAATTGATGAAGTTATATCTGAGGGACATGGAAGAGCACTTCTTTCTGTCGAGGATAAAAATGTACAATATAAGTTAGCACAAGCAATTATAGATGAAGATTTAAGTGTTAGAGATACAGAAAATTTAATAAAAGATTATTATAAAAAACCAAAACAGGATAATAAGAAAAAAACAGAAGAAAACAATAATCCATATGTTTCTGACATTAAATCTAAATTGGAAAGCTACTTTGGAACTAAAGTATTATTGAAAAACGGAAAAAACAAAGGTAAAATAGAGATTGAATATTATTCCAATGAAGATTTACAAAGAATAATAGATATATTAAAAATTTAGTAGATGTTTCACGTGAAACAATTAGGTATTGAAAGAGAGGACGAATTTAAATGCAGGATTTTTTACAAATATTTAGTGGTATTAGTGAATATATAACTATGGCGCTAGTGATTATAGTTATCATGTTGCTTATATTGGTGATTTTATGTATGCATTCTTCGACAAAACTACAAAGAAAATATAAAAAGCTTATGCGTGGAGTTGAAGGTGAAAATTTAGAAAAGATTATAACAACTTATATGAACAAGATAGATAAGGTTGAGGAAGAATCGAAAGAAGTTAGAAATATATATAATAATATAGATGGAAGAGTAAAAAAATCAATACAAAATGTAGGCATAGTTAGATACAAGGCTTTTGATAACGTAGGAAGTGACTTGAGTTTTTCATTGGCACTTTTGGATGATAATTATGATGGCGTAATTATAACTAGTATATATGGTAGAGATGAAAGCTTTACATATGCCAAGCCGATAAATAAAGGCTTGTCTAGATATGATCTATCTGAAGAGGAAAAGGAAGTTTTAAAACAAGTAAGTTCTAAGGTAAATGGATAAAAAAATACATGTTAAAATAGAGGAAGCTTTAGTACCTCTATTTTTTATAAAGTTTTTTAGTAAGGAAGCATAGTTAAACTTCAAAAATATCATTAATATCTAGTGGTTTTGTAATGTTTAAATTTACAGTTCCCATTGTTTTTATTATTGAATGATATAAACCTTTTGAAATTGTATCGGCGATTTTCATAACAGTAAACAAACGTGTATTTTGTAAAACCATAAATTCAAGAGCTCCGGATACATTAACTATACCAGTTATACTTAAATCACCAACGGGTGGAAGCTTTTTATTCATAGCTGATCCAGGAAAAATAGGTTTACTTTCTATAATTATGCTTCCAACGTTTTGAATACTGCCAAGTGATGCGTCAATAGCTATTATATAAGGGTTAGAATAAGAACCTTTGATCTTTTTTAATGCTTTACATATATTTTTAGCATGAATTGGATTCTCTAAATTTCCCAGAAGTATAATTTTATTTCTTAAAAGAAATTTTAATTTATCTCCAACCAGAGGACCTAAACTATCTCCAGTTGATCTATCAGTGCCTATACATAAAATTATTAAGTCTCTATTATTTTTTATTATATTAATTATTTCTTTGCTTAAGCAATCTCTTATTTGGAAAATTGAATTAGAATCCTCACAATTAAAGATAGTTTTTTCAATCATATAAAAAACCTCCTTATGTTATAAGGATTGCCATAATTTAGGATTTTATACATAAGTGATAATTTATAATTTAATTCAATGAATCATTTCCAGTATACGGTATAAATACAGTTAATGTTACACTTAAAATAAAATTAATTGATGTATAAGAATTTATGGGGATGAAAAGTTACTATATATGTATTATCTGAAATGCTAAAAATCCAAATATCAAGATTATATAAATAATGTTTTTTAATTCACAATTCACAAAAATATTATTGCAATATACTTAAAAAAAATATTATAATCATACTTGAAATATATTATTTAGGAGGATTTTTATTTGATTAATATAGGCACATTTTTGAGACTTAAATTCGATGTAGAAAGTGGAATATTGAATATAAATGGTATATCATTAAATATATATAATGGAATATATATTTCTATAAAAATTATATTCATAATTATAATAATGTATATAGCAATAAAAATAACCAATAAAATTGTAGATAAGACAATAAAGAAACAAGAACAATTTAGGTTTTCATTGGATAAAAAAAGATCTAAAACATTAGGAGCAATATTAAAAAGTCTTGTGAAATATGCTATATATTTCTTTGGCATAGTAGGTATATTAACACAATTTTTTGGATCTAAGCTTTTAAGTACAATAAGTCTTGGAATTGCTAGTGTTGGTGGTGTCGCTATAGGTTTTGGAGCTCAAAGTTTAATCAAAGATATAATTAATGGATTTTTTATTTTGCTAGAAGATCAATATGTTGTTGGAGATTATGTTACAATAGATGATGCTTCTGGAATAGTTGAAAGTATAGAACTTAGAATAACGAAAATAAGAAATTTTAACGGGGATTTACATATAATTCCAAACAGCAAAATATCAAGTATTACAAATCATTCAAAAGGACCTAAAGCAATAACAGTAAATGTTGGAATTGCATACGAGGAGAGCATAGATAAGGCAATAAGTATAATTAATAGCGTTTGTGATAAGTTTTCAGAGAAAAATGAGGACATAGTGGAAAAGCCTAAGGTTAATGGGGTAACGGAACTTGCAGCCAGTGGAATTAATATTAAAGTAGTTGGAAAAGTGAAAAATATGAAGCAGTGGCAAAATGAAAATGAACTTAGGAAACTTATAAAAGAAGGATTAGATTATGCTAAAATAGAAATACCATATAATAAGGTTCAAGTTATAAGGGGTGATAAAGTTGAATAAAGAATTTGATTTGGGAGATATAGTTGAAATGAAAAAGCAGCATCCATGTGGAACTAATAAATGGGAAGTAATAAGGACAGGTGCTGATGTGAAAATAAAGTGTGTAAATTGCGGAAGAATTATTATGCTCCCGAGAGCTAAATTTGTAAAGGGATTAAAAAATATATTAGAAAAAAAAGAAAAAAACATTTGATTTTATTTACATTATTATATATAATAATATAATGTGAGTCCCTGCTGTGGAGTTTTTATATCACAGCCGTTAGACCATAGGGAGGAGGTGAAATAATGAATAAGTATGAAACTTTATTTATACTTAATCCATCGTTAGAAGAAGAAGCTCTTAATGCTAATGTAGAAAAATTTAAGGCTATAGTTGAAAATGGTGGTGGAGAAGTAGAAAACGTAGATTTATGGGGCAAGAGAAAACTTGCTTATGAAATAAATAAATTGAACGAAGGTTTTTACGTTTTAATGAATTTTAAATCAGATGCACAATTACCTAAAGAATTAGACAGAGTATTTAGAATTACTGATAGCATTATAAGACACTTAATAATTAACACAGAAAAATAATATTAAGGGTGGTTTTGTATGAACAAGGTTGTCTTAATAGGTAGATTAACTAAAGATCCAGAATTAAGATTTACTCCCGGTAATGGAACTGCTGTTGCTTCATTTACTTTAGCAGTAGATAGACGCTTTAAAAAAGAAGGTCAGCAAGAAGCTGATTTTATTCCTATAGTAGTATGGGGAAAACAAGCAGAATCTACAGCTAACTATATGAGTAAAGGTAAACTTATGGGAGTAAGTGGGAGAATACAAACGAGATCTTACGATGCTAAGGATGGTACTAAAAGATATGTAACTGAAATTGTTGCAGATGAGGTACAATTCTTAGAATGGGGTAACTCAGGTAATTCTAATCAAGCTAATTTAGCATCGCAATTTAGTGAAGGAAATGGAAGTAGTCCAGCTCAATTCCCGGATGACAATATAACGCCAATTGATGATGGAGATATTCCTTTCTAAATTTAAATTCTTAAGGTAAGGAGGAAAGAAAATGGGTAGAGATAACGGAAATAAAGAAAGAGATGGCAGAAGACCTGGTGGAAAGAACAGAAGAATGAAGAAAAAGATTTGTGCTTTCTGCATGGAAAAATCTGAATCTATAGATTATAAAGATATAAATAAATTAAGAAAATATGTTACAGAGCGTGGTAAGATTCTTCCAAGAAGAATTTCTGGAAATTGCGCAAAGCATCAAAGAGAATTAACAATAGCAATTAAAAGAGCAAGAAACATAGCTTTATTACCATTTACAACAGAATAATTAATTATTTGTAACATAGAATAGACTATCTTAAATTGTAATTGAGATAGTCTATTTTTTATTAAAAAATAGACTATCTTGGAGTTATTTTACCAGGCATGTATAAGGTTACTTATAGTGAATAAATTTGTAGTTTGCTTATATTGTTGATTTATATTATGTCAATGTGTTAAAATAAAAGGCAGTAGTTGAAAACAAATTATATTAAATTAGGTGGGATATTGATGAAAAAGATTTCTTCATTCATTGTAGTGATCATGTTATGTATTTCTATTGTGGGATGTAGTTCAAGCGGAACTAAGAACAGCAGCACAAAGGGGACAAGAGTTTCCACTGAAGATCCGGATATTGCTAGCGTTGTCGACGGTAAGGTAAAGGCTATTAATAATAATAAATTTGATGATTATATGGATTATTATGACAATAAGTCATCTATATATGACAAAGTAAAAAGTGACAAAAAGATATATTTCTCTGATCAATATGATATGAGCACAAGTGTAGTTAAATCTACGGTACTAAATAGAACAAAGGATAAAGCGCAAGTTCAAGTTGAAGAAACTAACAAGGTTAAGGAAAACTCTAAGAAAGAAAAAGGACCAGGATTTTTAAATAATAGGATTCTTTATGTTGATTATCTGAAAAAAATTGATGGAAAGTGGAAAATAACAGATGAAGCCTTATTAAAAACTGAATATACTGACAAGATATTTGATGTTTTATATAAGAATATAAAAGCTGCTAACGACAAAAAAATAGATGATTATATGAGCACATTTGATTCAAACGATGAAGATTCCTATGATAAAATCAAAAATGATATGTTAACTTCTTTTAATAAGTATGATGTAAAATACACATTATTAGAAGCAACAAGGTCTACAAAGAAGAAAAGTACAGATCCAAATAAGGATACAGTAATATATTTTGAAGAAACATGTATAGATACAAAGCATTCAGATTATAATAATTCCAAGATTGTAGGATACTATCATCTTAGACTTGTAAATGGTGAATGGAAAATATTTAATATAGAAACAACGAAGACTGTTAAAGTAGATGCTCAAGGAAATGAAGTAAAAGGTAAATAGTAAACTCCCTCTTGCAATAGATTGTGAGAGGGATATTTATTATTTATGAGTGTAAAGGTATAGAGAAACTTAATCTATTTATGTTTGAAGATTTCAATTTTCAAGGGCTTATGAAGCATACAGGGATATTAGTTGAACTGGTTTTACTATATGTTGCATAAATATTTAAAAATAACTAAAATATAGTTATGGACTTTGGGGGGATGTAGATGAAAAAAGAAGAATTTAAAATAATGTCTGATATAAAAATAATAGAAAGCTTAAAAGCAGATTTATTATGTGTTGTAGGAGATTTGTTTAAAATTTTAACTAAAGGTGCAAATGCTGCTCAAGATGCAATTTTAGATTGTATTTCTGGAGCAATAATAATATTATATATATTAGGAAATAGACTTGGGTATTCACATATAGAAATAGATGAAAATATGAAAAAAAAATTAAAATTGGGTATAATTGAAGAAGACAATATAGAGAAGGATGGAAAGGATTTGACAAAGTTATATAATCATTTAAAAGAAAGAAATTAGGTAATTTTGGAGGAAAAATGCAAGAAAAAAATTTAAATATAAAGAACTTCATGCAGGTAGGAATCTGTGCAGTTGCATTGGCAATATTTATTTATTTAAGTACGTATGTACCTTTAAATTTATTAATTAATTTTATTTTGCCACTGCCAGCAGTTTATGTGTATGTAAAATATGACCTTAAATATTTTTGTGCTATTCTTTTGGCTGCTTTCATAGTTAGTATTGTAAGTATTGATATGGCTAGTGCAGTATCAATTTTTATCATGGTAGCAATTATTAGTACTATTTTAGGATATTGTATAAAAAATAAGATTAAAACTGGTATTACGATTGCTATTATAACTGGAATTTGTATTGTATTTGCAATAGTTTATTTTACAATATTAATTAAAGTTTTTACTGGCATGGATTATTCAACGTTATTAGGAAATGTTTCTAAGATGTTTCAAGGTACGATTAACGATGTGAAAAATATCTACCTTAATAATGGCATGACTCAAAGTCAAATAAATACGATCATAGATCCTTTGAGTGAGGCATTTAGCAAAGAATCTTTAAAAAGTTTAATTCCATCACTAGTTATCATTAACTCAGTTTTGTATTCATATATAGAATGTGCTATTGCTATATATTTTTTAAAAAGAATGAAATTAGAGGTTCCTAGTATGATACAATTTACCAAGATACATATGCATAATTTAGGAGTTGCATTTGGAATTATTGGTATTTGCATTGGAATCATAATGGATAGTTTTAATATTTGGCCTGGAGGAATGATATACACTACAGTAATGATTATTGGCGAAGGGGCACTACTAATATGCGGTATTTCATTAGTAGTAAATATTTTAAAAGATAAATTTCATATTAATAGTGCATTAATGTTTTTAATAATTATAATAACTTTAATATTTCCAGCAACAGCATATGGATATGTGTTTTTAGGGTTATTAGATGCTTTTGTTGATTTTAGAAAGGCTGCAACTAAAGGCATTAATAAGAAATAACGGGTGGTTAATATGGATAATAAGTACAAAGATTTTTATAACAGCAATAAAATTTATATGGTTATAACTTCAATACTTATAGTATGTTTGATTTTTTATAGACATTATCTAATTGGATCTATTTCTCTAATTATATTTTTAATTCTTCTTGCTTATAACATAAAGAATTTACGATTAAAAAAAGATGAGTGGAGAAAATTTATAGAAAGTTTTTCTTCTAATTTGGATAGTGCAACAAGAAGTACTCTTATTAAACTTCCATTTCCACTTATTATTATTAGTGAAAGTGGAAATATACTATGGCACAACCAAAGCATATCAGATATAGCTGGAGGGAATATTTTAGGAAGTAATATATCTCAAATCATAAAAGAAGATATTGTATCAAAAATTTTAAATAAAAAAGTTGAAAGTTATGAATATATAAAACTTAATGATAAATATTATAATATTCACACTAGCTTAATAAGTACTTATGAAAATAAAAATGAAAATATTATTCTTATATACTTCTATGATGTTACGGATAAACATAAGCTTAAAGAAGAAATTGAAAGTTTAAAGTGGTCTGTATTCTTGTTAGAAGTTGATAATCTTGATGAAGTTGTAAAAAGTACACCAGAAGATAAAAAACCTTTATTAATAGCTCAGATTGAAAGATATATAAATAGCTATGCCCAAAGTTTAAATGCGATGTTTAAAAAGTATGCAACAGGAAAGTATGTGCTTGTAGTTCAAAATGAAAAATTGAGTGATGAAGCTAAAAGGAAGTTTGAAATTCTCGATGAAATAAGAGAAATAGATATGGGGAATACTCTTGCGGTAACTTTAAGCATAGGAATTGGAAGTGGAGGAGATACTCCAATTGACAATTATAAATATGCATCTATGGCCAAGGAACTTGCATTAGGACGCGGTGGAGACCAAATTGTAATTAAAAACAGAGAACAGTTATCATTTTATGGAGGAAAAACAAAAGAAGTTGAAAAGAGAACTAAGGTACGTGCTAGGGTTATAGGACAGTCACTTGTAGATCTTGTTAGGGAAAGTAGTAATGTTTTGGTAATGGGGCATGTAAATCCAGATATAGATTGTATAGGTGGAGGAATAGGTCTATATAGCGTTTTACGAAGCATAAATGATAAATGTCATATTGTACTTGATAATGCGAATAGAAGTGTAACGTACATTGTAGAAAAGTTGAAGGCTTATGAGGAATATAACAATGCATTTATAAGAAGTGAAGCTGCATTAGAGCTTATAGACGAAAAGAGTCTTTTAATATTGGATGATGTAAATAGTAGAAGTTATGTATTAAATGAAAAGCTTCTTGATAAAGCCGGAAAGGTTGTTATAATTGATCATCACAGAAGATCCGCAAATTATATTGAAAATGCTATTTTAAGTTATGTTGAGCCGTATGCATCTTCTACCTCCGAACTTGTAACAGAAATGATTCAGTATATGGATGAAAATTATAGTATAAAACCTGTTGAAGCAGAAGCACTTCTTGCAGGAATTTGCGTAGATACAAAGAATTTTTATTTTAAGACGGGTGTAAGAACATTTGAAGCAGCGGCTTATTTAAGAAAAAATGGAGCTGATACAATAGATGTAAAAAAACTTTTTTCAAGTGATCTTGAAAGCTATATAAAGAAGTCACAAATAATACAGTCTGCAAAGATAGTACATGAAAAGATTGCAATTGCAATATGTCCTAAGGATATACAGGATAATATATTAGCAGCGCAAGCAGCAGATGAGCTTCTAAATATAACTGGAATTCAAGCATCTTTTGTACTTGTTAAGATAAAAAGCGAAACATTAATAAGTGGCAGATCTTTTGGAGATGTAAATGTTCAGTTAATACTAGAAGCACTTGGAGGAGGAGGCCATATTACTATGGCTGGTGCGAAGATAAAATCATCTTCTATAGAGGATGTTCTTATAGATTTAAATGAAGCAATAGATAAATACTTAAGGGAAGGTGAATAAAATGAAAGTAATATTATTAAAGGATATAAAAGGATCAGGAAAAAAAGGGGATGTAATAGAAGCATCTGATGGTTATGCAAGAAATTTCTTGCTACCCAAAAACTTAGCTAAAGAAGCTAATGCAACTAATGTTCATACACTTAATTTGCAAAAAGAAGCTGAAAGAAGAAAGAAAGTAGCAGAAACAGAAGCAGCACAAAAGTTAGCAGATGAACTTAAAGGAAAAGTAGTTAAAATTTCAGCTAAGGCTGGCAATAATGGAAGACTTTTTGGAGCTATAACAAGCAAGGATATAGCAGTGCAAATAAAAAGTCAATTTAAAGTGGATATAGATAAAAAGAAAATTAATACTGAAACAATAAGGCAGCTTGGAAATTACGAAATAGAACTTAAGTTATATCCCGAAATTTCTACAAAAATAGTTGTTTCTATTTCAGAAACTAAGTAGAGGGGAGCTAACCAGTGAAATTACAAGAAGAGTTAAAGAATATTAAAAAGGATGACATTAAGTCTATCCCATTGGAAGTTCAGATTGATGTGATATATGATACAATAAAAAATATTATTGACGAAAATATTATAAAATCTAGAATTATAAAATATAAGTTAAATAAGCATATAAATTCTAAAGATATAAATAAGAAAATATATGCTTTAAATAAAATAATAAGTGATAATAATGGAATAAAATTAGTGCCATCAACAGATGAAGAATTATATAAAGCTTTTGAGGATACAACAAAATGGCTTGTAGAAAGTGTAGCTAAAAGGTATGTTCAAAATAACATAGAAAGTCAGGTTGAAAGTGCACTTATAGAGAGACAAGATAAGTATCTTGATGAAGTTAGACTTGGAATAATAAGAAAGAAAAAAGGACCTGAAAATAAGAAAACTTTAAAAAGATATGATGATATAAAAGAACTTGAAAATATTAAATTATCTAAAAGTATACAGGCAATGTTAAGACCACAAACTTTTTCGGAAATAATAGGACAAGAAAGAGCTATAAAGTCACTTATATCAAAATTAGCATCACCATATCCACAGCATATTATACTTTATGGTCCTCCAGGAGTTGGAAAAACAACAGCAGCAAGAATAGCGCTTGAAGAAGTAAAAAAGCTCAAATATACGCCATTTAAAGAAACAGCTAAATTTGTTGAGGTTGACGGTGCCACCCTAAGATGGGATCCTAGAGAAATAACAAATCCTCTTTTAGGTTCAGTTCACGACCCAATATACCAGGGAAGCAAAAGGGATTTAGCTGAAACAGGAATTCCAGAACCGAAGCTTGGACTTGTTACAGAGGCGCATGGTGGAATATTGTTTATAGATGAAATTGGAGAATTAGATGTTATGCTCCAGAATAAACTTCTAAAAGTTCTTGAAGATAAAAAGGTGGAATTTTCATCTTCTTATTATGATCCAGATGATGAGAACGTGCCTAAGTATATAAAATATTTATTTGAAAATGGAGCACCAGCAGATTTTGTTTTAATAGGTGCTACTACAAGAGAACCATCAGAAATTAATCCAGCACTTAGATCAAGATGTACAGAAGTTTACTTTGAACCTCTTTCAGCAAGTGACATTAAAAAGATAATAATAGAGGCTTCGGATAAACTTAACGTAAAACTTGAAGATGGAGTTGCAGAGCTTATAAGCAGATATACTATCCAAGGAAGAAGAGCAATAAATATACTTGCAGATACTTATGGATATGTGCTTTACAGCAAAAAATCTTTACCAACAGATAATATTGAAATTAAAGTTGAAGATGTGGAAACAATAATAGGTATAGGCAGATTAATTCCATATGATGAAGAAAAATCCAAAGAGGATTATGAAGTTGGTCATGTGTATGGACTTGGAGTTAGCGGATTCTTAGGATCTACTATAGAAATAGAAGCAGCTGCATTTAAAGCAAGAGAAAAGGGAAAAGGCAGCATAAGGTTCAACGAAACAGCAGGAAGTATGGCAAAAGATTCTGTTTTCAATGCTGCATCTGTTATAAGAAAAATGACGGATAAAGATATAAAGGATTATGACATACATGTAAATGTGGTTGGCGGAGGGAAGATAGATGGACCGTCTGCAGGAGCTGCTATTACAATATGTATAATCAGTGCACTTTTAAATAAACCAGTAAGACAGGATGTGGCAATGACTGGTGAAATATCTTTAATAGGAAAAATAAAGCCTGTTGGTGGAGTATTTGAAAAAATTTACGGGGCAAGAAGAAAAGGAATAAAGCTTGTTACGGTGCCAAAGGATAATTTTAAAGATGCACCAAAAGACCTTTCAGACATAGAAGTAAAAAGTGTTTCAACTATAGAAGAGCTTATGAATATAGTTTATAAAAAATAGGAGAGATGAAAAATGGAAACACCTCTTAGAATGATGCCTCAAAACGTAGAAGCAGAGCAGTCTGTTTTAGGCTCAATGATTATTGATAAAAATGCAATTGCACAGGCTGTAGAAACTTTAAGAGGAGAAGATTTCTATAGAGAGAATCATAAGATAGTATTTCAGGCCATACTTAATTTATTTCAAAAGGATATTCCTGTTGATTTAATAACTTTACTTGAAAACTTAAAATCTACAGAAAAGCTTGAAGCGGCAGGAGGAATAACTTATGTAACGCAGCTAAGGGATGCAGTGCCCTCTACTGCTAACCTTGAGTCTTACATTAAGATTGTAAAGGATAAATCTATTCTGCGAAAGCTTATAAAGTCATCAAGCGAGATAATAGAGGAAAGTTATAATAAGCAGGATGATGTTCCAAAGGTTTTAGATGGAGCAGAAAAAAGAATATTTGATATAGCGCAGAACAGGGTTAAAAGCGATTTTGAACCGATGCACACAGTGCTTGAAAGAGGCTTTGCGGAGATAGAAAGGCTTTATAATAATAAAGGTGAAATTACTGGAGTACCATCTGGATTTCCAGAACTTGATGCAAAAACATCTGGTTTCCAAAAAGGAGATATGGTGCTTATTGCGGCAAGACCATCTATGGGTAAAACTACCTTTGCACTTAATATTGGGGAGTATGCAGCGCTTAGAGCTGGAAAAAGTGTTGTTATATTTTCTCTTGAAATGTCAAAGGAACAGCTTGCATATAAGCTTTTATGTTCAGAGGCAAATGTTGATATGCTAAAGCTTAGAACTGGTAATTTAGAAGATCAAGATTGGGATAACATAGCGAAAGCCTCTGGACCGCTTGCAGCAGCAAATATATATATAGATGATACTGCTGGAATAAGCGTAATGGAAATGCGTTCGAAATGCAGAAGAATGAAGATAGAACATGGCATAGATCTTATAATTGTGGACTATTTGCAGCTTATGACTGGAAGTGGAGAAAGTAGGCAGCAGGAGGTATCAGAAATATCAAGATCCTTAAAAGCAATTGCTAAGGAAATGCAATGCCCTGTTATAGCACTTTCTCAGCTTTCTCGTGCACCTGAGCAAAGAAATGATCACAGGCCTATGCTGTCTGACCTTAGGGAATCTGGTTCTATAGAGCAGGATGCTGATCTTGTTATGTTTTTGTATAGAGATGAATACTATAATAAAGAAACTGAACAAAAAAATATTGCTGAATGTATAATTGCAAAGCAAAGAAACGGTCCTACTGGAACTGTTAACCTTGCTTGGATTGGTCAATACAGTAAATTTGGTAGATTGGATATAATTCATCAAGAATAAAAATTAGGATATGATTTAAAGGAATGTCCCCAAAATTAAGAAACCTGTGACTTATCCACAGGTTCTTTTTATGCTGAAGTTTATTCACAATTGTAACTATGAAAAGATATCAACTGTGGATAAAAATATAAAGAAATTATATTTTGTTGATAAGTTTTAGTGAATATCAAATCTTTTTTTATTATTCATAGTCTTATCTCTTTTTTGCATAGAAACTTTAAGAACGCCATCTTTAAAGGATGCATCTACTGAATTTTCATCTACGTTATCTATATAGAAAGTTCTTTTAAATTCACCATAGCTTCTTTCTTTTTTTACGTAATTTGAAGTTTTATCTTCAGTTACGTTATTTCTTTTAGCTGATATAGTTAAATAATTATTTTGATATTCAAGGGTAATATCTTCTTTTTTTATTCCAGGAAGATCGGCTTCCACTGTATACTGATTTTCATCTTCTTTTACATCTACATTAAAATTATTATTTTTAAATACTACTGGTGCAAACATATCATCAGGGAAGAAATTTTCAAAAATATTATTGAAATAATCTCCACTTCTTTCAATATTGTTAGTACCTCTTCTAAACGGAACCATACCGAACATACTATCAACCTCCTAAAATAATTTGTTAAATTCTCTTTACAGCTATTATAATACAATTAAGGTCAAAGAAAGTCAAAATCAAATTGGCTTTGATATTAACAGTAAGATAAAGAAAAAATGAATTATAATTATATATTTTATTTTTTACAGTTGATATAAAAATATTTAAGTTAATTAGAGGAACTTTGGTTAAATGTAACTTTATAGTTAAAAGCAGTTGTATGAAATTAATTATTGTAGTAAAATATATTTGTTAGTTTGCTCCTGTAGCGCAGTTGGTAGCGCAGCTGATTCGTAATCAGTTGGCCGTAGGTTCAAATCCTATCTGGAGCACTATAAATACCAATGGTTTTAGGAATTTTATATTTAAAAATAATTATAAATACACCTAAACATACACCTATTGGTGAAAAGATAAAGAGTTTTATAAAAAATTAAGGCATGTGTAATCTAGTATTACACATGCCTTAATTTTTTTATTTTAATAGTTTTAGTTGATTATCTAATAGTGAATTTATTTTTTCAGCGGCTTCTTTATGTTTTTCTTCTGATGAATGGACATATATATCCATGGTTGTTTTAATAGAGCTATGTCCCATTAGTGATTGAATAGTTTTAGGGTCTACATTTAAATCATTTAATCTGCTACCATAAACGTGTCTTAGAGTATGAAATGTAACTCCTTTGGTATTAATACCAGATCGTTTTAATATTCTTCTGTAAACTCTCATAAGACTACTAATATCAATTGGGTTTCCTAATTCAGTGCAAAAGACTAAATTTTTGTCAGTGTATGAATTTCCTAATTTCAGTTTTTCTTTATTCTGTCTTATTTTATGTTGAAGTAACTCATTTATAACTAATTTAGGAATATCTATAATTCTATTGCTAGAAGCACTTTTTGGTGTTTTAAATATAATTTCTGTTTTGTTTTTTGATGGGTCAAAGTTTTTTACTCTTTTCATTGTTTCATCAATTCGTATTTTGTTTTGTTCAAAATCTATATCATTCCATTTTAAAGCTAATATTTCACCTTCACGAGCACCACAATTTGGAGCTAATATAAACAATGCTCTTAATCTTTCATTACCTATAGCAGCAGTAAATTTTTTTTGTTCTTCAAGGGATAAAACTCTCATCTCTTTTTTAATTAATTTTGGTGGAGTTGTCGCTTCAGCAACATTTTTTATAAGCAAACCATTTTTTATTGCTTGAGATAAGGCTTGTCTCATAATTATATGAATATATTTAACACTTCTGTTAGATAAACCACCTTGTCCATCCATTCTTCCTGATTTCAGTTTATTATTATAAAGTTTTTGCAAATCATCAGCTTTTAGTTTTAACAGTTGCTTTTTTCCAAGCAGGGGTAAAATGTGAATTCGTATTATATATTCATAGCTTTCAAAAGTTGTTCTTTGCAATTTCATTTTTTTATATTCCCATAACCACGTGTGAAGCCATTGTCCTACTGTTATTTTTGATGGTTCTATGTAATCTCCATTTTGAATTTGAGATAAAGCTTTTAGTTTTTTTTCACGTACCTCTTTTTCGGATTTTCCGTAAAACCATTGTTTTTTCTGTTTACCAGTTAGTGAATCTTTGCCTATAGTAATTGAAGCTCTCCATTTTCCATCTTTAGTTTTAAATATGGAACCTTCACCGCTTGAAGCTTTTTTCTTTGATCTTGACATAATATAATACCTCCAAATTAGTTTAAAATACCTGCCTAATGAGCAGGTAAATGATTAAGTTAATTATTATTTTTTAAATTATTTTCAATGTAATCTAAAAGGTCGCACATTTTAACACGTTTGGATTTACCTATATAAATACAAGGAAAATCATTTCTGTTAAATAACGCATATGCATTAACCCTACATATTTTTAAAAAAACAGAAACATCTTTAACTGTTAATATTTCTTCATCACAAACTTTTAAATTCATTTTAAACCTCCTCAGTAATATAATATGTAATTAAATTTTTCTAATAATACAATTTGTAGAATGATGTAAATTGATTCAAGAGTATAATATATGAAAGCAAGTACTATATAACTTAATAAGTTCTATTTTTAGTAAAATTCACAGTTAATAGACGACATTGGAACTGCGAATTGGTGTTATTATGAATGTATATTTAGCTTTTGTTCCAATGTTCCAAGAAAAGTTGAAAATTATTATTTAAGTTTAATTCCTTCAAAACCATATTTATTACCGTTAGGTCTATTTAATCTTCTGTAATTTAAGTTGTATTTTTGTTCAAGCAGACATTTTAAATATTGTTTATCACGATTAGTTGGTGTATTAAAACAGTAATCATTACAAAATTCTTTGTATGCGTTAAATAATATATCCATATGAATGTATGAGTAGGAAGAAATAGTACATCTCTCATTAATAAATTCAATAATACTATTTTCGCTGTTAGTATAATGATTTAAGATTTGTTGAGATTTTTTTGATATTGTAAAGTTAAAATTATTTCTTATATAGTTTAGTAAACCATCTATAGCCCAAGAAAAGATTAAATCACGCTCATTTAATAATTTGTTAAGCATACATTTATCTTGATTTCCATCTGAAATAATATTTGTAAATGGGATAATAATTAATCTATTAAAAAAAGCAGAATTATCTTTAAATGAAGATGAACTTAGTTTTGGTAGATTGTTACAAGCAAATATGAGCTTACATTTGTTATAAAAACTAAACGGTTGTTGATACATACGTCTAGCACAAACTTTGTCAGTTTCACTTGTAAGAGCTTTAAATATTTCTGTATTGGTTAAATCATCATCTGGAAGTTCAGAACATATGTTTATTAGTTTTGAAAAAAGTTCAGCGGTATATTTAGGTTTGGAAAGATCTTGTAAACTTATATTAGATATATTTTCTTCGCCACATATATTAGCGATTACAGATAATAAAACACTCTTTCCTGTATTTGATGCCCCATAAAAGAGAAATGCTTTTTTTGCATTGTTTAAATTAGAAAAAGAGTATCCTATAATCTGTTGTAATAAATATTGAAGTTCCAAATCACCATTTGTTATTGTATTAAGAAAATAGCTGAAACAAGAATTTTCTAATGAGTAATTAGGTATATAATTAGCATTAATACAGTTAAAAAAGGAGTAAGAACGATTATGTGGATGTATAGTATATTGGTTTTGTAATAAATCATTTAAATTTAAAACACCATTATTACAATTAATAAAAATTTCATTGTTTGATAGTGAGTTAGAATTAATCTGTAATGTAGGTTCAATTTTTATTAGTTTAAATATCTCTTTAATAACTGATGTAGTTAAGTAGTTCTTTATATTATCTGGTATCGAGGAGTTTATAATTACAGCAGCATCATGATATGATAAACTCATATAATAACCTTTGGAAGAGTTATAATAACGAACGCTATCATAAAATGCAAACAAGTCACTTTTTACTATGCTTTTCATCAATGCATATGTTCTAATTTTGGGCTCTTTTATGCTTTGTATTAATGTTTCGTCAGTGTTATAGTATGGTTGTTCAGTAGTATTTTGGTTTAAATTATTAGAAATCATTCTATACCTCCGTGCTTAAAGCTTAATAAATTTAATGAGAAAATAATAACAAAAAAATTAGAATGGAAATATATGTGACCTAAAAAACGAAGTAAGCATTTTTTTTGTTTTTGTGATATAATATAAAGTTTAGGAGTGATAAAATGAAACTTTATGATATGATTTCGATAGATGATTATGAAATTGAGAGTGAGTTGCCAGAAAATATTTATGATAAATTAACAAACCCAATACTTAATAGATTAAAAAAGTTAAATGTAGAGAATAAGATATTTTTAAAAGAGGTTTGGAAAATTTCTACGGAAGTATGTCAAGAATATATTAACAACAAGTGGATTGAATATCTAGGTATAAATACAAATGATTTACTTAATGATATTAGAGTACATAGTATATTAACAATATATCTATCAATCAAAAATAAGGATATAGAAGGAAAAAGTTTAGAAGAAGTTGCTGATCTATATTATGATTATAACGAAGAGAAAAAATACCCAGGTTATTTTAGTAGTAAGTTTAAAGATACATTTGAAGAGTTTACTAATAACGCTATATCTAATGATTCATTTATTGGTTCTGATTTATATAATTGTTTTTTGTATAAAAATAAAGGAAAAGAAGATTATAAAGTATATATGGATTATAAGATTTTTTATGAAGTAATTAAAAACTGGGATAAATGCCCTTTTAATAGAAAAAATGAATTTGGTATGGATTTTCATGAATTAAAAGTATTTTATTCTGTATTTGAAGATTACTTAAAAGAAAATGATGATATATTTATGTATGAAAAATATAATAATAATGAAGTTAGTAAAGAAGAATATAATGGCTCGGAAACAATTGTTAGGATTTCAAAAATGTTCTATATAGAAAGATTTTTTAATGTTTCGTTTTTGGATAGATTAACAAAGTTTATCAATAGTAAATATGATAATGATATAAAAAATGGAGAAGAGGAAAGTATAGCTAGGCAAAAACAAGCTAAAAGATTGCTTTTATTATCGGAGATAGCAAGTATACCAATGATCTTTTCTAGGAATAAGTATATAGATATATTTAATGCACAATATATAAATACAAAAGTGGATTTTTGTATTTCATATGATAAGTTTTTAAATTCTTTATACTATTTGAATTTATATTTAATTCCACTGATGACTAGAGTATATTACTATTTGCTATTTACATATACAGTAATTACTCAAAATAAAAGCCATAATTTCATATATAATACTTTAACTAATTATATAAATAATAATTTTGAAGAATATAATTATGAGGAAATTGCTTCAAACGTTTTAGATAAATTTAAAGATGATGAATACTCAAAAGCATTACAAATTAATGTAACAAATAAAATTTATAATTTTCAATATAGTAGGGAAAATATTGATTTGAATTTTGATATATTTGATACAATGAAAAATATGGATTCAGAAATGTCTTTACCATCACAAGTTCAAAATTTATGGCTTAAGGTAAATAAATATGTAATAGACTTTCCTATAAATAATGAATACTTGATGTATTTAAAAAGTAAGATCAAGAAGGAATAGAGGGGTTTTAGGGGAGGAAGGGAAAGCTGAGAATCAGTAAAGATTCTCAGCTATATTTTCCCTTCCTCCCCTAAAAAGTAGAGGCTTTCGCCTCTACTTACTATTAAGTATTACTTATATGTTAGTAAAGTTAAAAATATATAACGCTTTATAATCAAAGATAATCATAAAGTAGTATAAATAAATATTGATAAAATATATTAAAAAATAATAAAGCAATAAATTAATTAATGTTTTACTAAGTTACTTTTTTCTAATATATAATTTTCTACTGATAACTTTGGTATTTTCCATACTCTACCTGTTTTAAAAGCCTTCATATCACCATTGTTTAATATTTCATAAGCAGTATTTTTGCCAATTGATAAAATATCACAAAGCTCGTCTACGTTTAATAGATCACTATAGTCATTAAACAAAATGTACTACCTCCTTAATAAATTATGTTTATATTTATGTTGATTATTTAAATATTATAAAGAAAATAGTTAACAGCAAAATAACTAGATATATATTATATAAATGTATATACATGTTGTGAGTGCATCACAAACATTTATGCAGGAGCTTAGAAATAATTTTTTTTAAAAAATAAAAGCTATTTATATTATTAAGATACAAATTAGTTCATAAAAAATTATGATCCACTAAAAAAGTGGATCACAAACTTTACTCAAAAAGTAATTATTTAAGTTTCAAAAATCAAATCAAGGACTATTTAGTTTTTATTTAATTTATTAGTGATGAAATTAGCTAGTTCTTTAGCTTGAGCTCTTCCACCAAAAGTACCACAAAATACTATATATTTTTTGTCTGTGGTAACAATAGATATTTTGGTTTGAAGATCCAATACTATCATTAAAATTAAAGCCATAATTGCATATAGAAAACCTATATATATTAATGCTGCAATGAAAACAAATATTATAAGTATTATGGATATTATGCTTAGATTTAGCTTATAATTAACACTTTTAACTTCTTGAGTATTTATTAATTCATCAGGCTCCTTTTTTAAAATTGGTCTATAATTTCTTGTTACTTTTATAAGATCTTTGTTACATATTATCTGCGTTAGGCTAGAGAATCTTGCCGCTCCACCAGCTTTAAATGACTTGAATATAAATTCTTTTTCATAATCGGTGTCTAATGGAATTGAGCAAGTGTCATTATTCTCCAAAGTTTTTTTATTAATAGATGGTTCACTATTGTTATTAAAATTAATTTCATTTTGCTTTTTAATATCTTGTTTATTGTGATTAGACTTGTCTAAATTACCTCCGCAACTATAACAGAATTTTGCTTCATCAGAATTTTGCTTTCCACAGTTTGTACAAAACATATTATCGATCCTTTCAATAATAAAAATTGCTTATATATTTAATAAATTTAGTTATGTGGCTATTTATACTAATTTGCCAATTAATTTGGCTATAATCCATATTGGAATGATGAGCCATCCCAGAAACAGTGCAATACATACTTTACTGAAAAAGTAGTTGCTAAGTGTACCAAAATAAAAAATACCTAGTTTTTTTTGCAGAGATGTAAGGCAACAGTACGCTACGATTAGATATATTAAAATTATCATCTTTAAAAGCATCCTTTCATATGCAAATTTTGTTGTTATTATTTAATATCACCATCAGACCATTCACCTGAATACTTAATGCTTCCGTCTTCATTGTATAAGGTACCTTTACCATTATATTTGCCTTTAGAAAAGTTACCATTGTACTTTAATTTCCCGTCATTGTAATATAGCTTACCAGTACCATCATATTCATCTTTAGAAAAGTTGCCGTCATATATTATTGCATTATTTCTGCCGAATCCCTTACCTTTTCCATTAAGTTTATCTTTAGAAAAACTACCAGAATAATCAATTAATGAATTTAAAGGGGCAAGCTTGCTAATTAAAAATTGGGAATCAGATGTTCTATGTTGGACGTCGCTTTCTAATTTATCAATTTCAGCTTTATTGTCAGTTAAGTATTTGTTGAAAGTCGTATTTGAAGTTGTATTTTCTAAGGTTTTAGGGGAAAGATTACTTAAATCAGAGCCAAAATCAATTTGAAGTGAATTTCCGTTACCATCAAATTTTCCGTCTTTAAAATATCCCTCATATGATTTATAAACAGCACCTATATGCTTGAATTCATCAGTAAAGTCACTAAATATATTATTTACAATATTATTCTCACAGGCTTGTTTATATTCATAACCAAATCCATTAAAGTTCCCATCTTTGAAATAGCCAATGTAAAGTGGTACGTATAAGTAACCGATAGATGTAACTTTTTCAAGAAGTATTCCTTTACCATTAGGTTTATTATCTTTTAGATCACCATAATAAATGTAATTTGATTGATCCATTGTGAGTTTATAGTAGTTAGGGGAAAACAGCTTATTTTTTAAATTAACATAATTCATTTTTTTATTATAAAGTGATTGTATAGTACTGTCAGATAATTCTTCTTTTTCTTTATTAAAAACAAACCATGGAGAGTTATTTGAATTTACATTGCTGGCTGAAGTTTTAGAAACTACTTTTTTTTGTTTATTTTTTGTATTATTGGCGGTAGTTTTTTGTTTACTAGCATTGGATGTAGTAGTGGAGCTTTTATTTGTTTTAGATGTATTTGTAGTTTTGGAATCATCTGGAGTTAATAAACCTATTATAAAAAGAAGTACAAATATAGTTGCTATACTTAAAAAAACTTTTTTTAGTATTCCCATTTTTAATTTGGCACCGCAATAAGGACAAAATTTTGCTGATTTTGCAATCTCTTTTGAACAAGATTTGCATACTTTTACTTTTGACATAGTATCACTCCTTATCGAGCTTTATTAAAGTTTGTATATACTTTTAATAATTTATTTCTCTACAAAATCTTATATTTAAGATTAATTTATTTACTTAAAGCATAGAAATTACATACTCCAATAGTCAGGTGAAATAAATGAAACTATTATAGCAAGAATTGCAAATACAGCTAATATTATAAGAATCTTTTTAATTGATCTCATTTTTAAATTAGCACCACAATATGGACAAATCTTGGCTGATTTTGCAATCTTTTTTGAACAAGATTTGCATACTTTCATTTTTGACATAATATCACTCCTTATCGAATTTATGAAAATTTATAAATATTTTATAAATAATTTACCTTCTTGTAAAATTCTATACCTTAAAGATACTATTAGTCAATATAAAAACAACTAATAGTGCATTACAAAATATCCACTTTATATATACATTAATAAGTGGAGGTTGATAATATATGAATTACTTAGCTTTAGGTAAAAGAATTAGGGAAGAAAGGTTAAAATTAAACTTAACACAAGAGCAGCTTGCAGAAAGTATTGATGTAAGTAATTCGTATATTGGACTAATAGAAAGAGGGGAAAGAAGTGTCACGCTTGAAACCTTAGTTAAAATAGCAAAACGATTAGGCGTAACCATTGATTATCTTTTAAAAGAATCAATAGAACTTGAAAATGATAATTTTCTAGATCAGTTAAAACAATTGCTTGATGGTAGAAATATTAATCAGAAACAAATGGCATTGGATGTTTTAAAGGTAATGTTTTCACATTTTGATGAAAAGTAAATCAGAGTTCTTTGTTCTCAATATTCCTAATAGCATGTACAAAACGTATATCATAAATTAGCTTATTTATTGAATAACTTATAAATTGTTCCAAAGATAATGAAAGTTCATCACATATAGTATTTACTTCTGATATAAGCTCAATATTATCTATAGTTATATTAATGGTTATAGATGTTTTTATATCATTCATTTTATATACCTCTCCAATTATTTTTTTATAGTGTTCCATTTTCTTTTAAGCTACAGTATTTACCTTCCGATCCAATTATAATATGATCAAGTAATTCTATTCCGAGTAAATTACCTGCTTCTTTTAATCTTTTAGTAATATTTATATCTTCTTGTGAAGGTTCAGTATTTCCAGAAGGATGGTTATGGAATATTAATATACTTGCGGCATTGGATAGTATGGCGACTTTAAATACTTCTCTTGGATGAACTATAGAGCTATTTAATGATCCAATACTTACTATATTAATAGATATAGGTTGATTTTTTGTATCCATGCAGCAAGCGATTAACTTTTCTCTATCGGCATCTTCAAGAAAATATTTTCCTAAGTTTACTGCATCCGAAGGTGAAAGTATTTTTCTTGTATTATATAAAATACTACCTTCTCTTATCATTTTTATTGATACTATACTTATTCTTTTTGCGGGAGTAGTGCTATTAAGTTTATTACATACCTCCATTATCATTTGATGCCCTATTTGTTTTCCTATACAATATAGAGATTTTGACATGTTTCAATCATTCCTTTCAAATATATTTAATAATTTTTATTGGTATCCAAGGATATAATATATATTTGAAATTTTTAAGAAAGACGATTAATTCTAAGATATGGATAAGTAATAGAGAATTAATTATTCTCTATCTAGCTGAATATAACTTTTATTTTTAGTTTAATAACAAAAGCAATTGGGATATAATATATTATGGTATAATTTAAATAAATTTTATTATAAAAAGTACAGGTTGGTGATAAAATGGAGTATGAGAATAATTTAGTTTTAAAGAGATTATTTACTAAAAATACCATAAATAATCTTATAAAAAACAGAAAAAATGATACATTCACATATGCTATTAATCGCTATCTGAATGAAACTAAAGCCAAAAAATATAATGATTTAATTTCTAAAATATATAAATTATCAGGAAAGCAATACAGAATGGAATATTTCTATAAAAATACGTTGTTAAACAAGTTATTATTGGGAAAACATAGTTTGAAAACCACGACTGCATTAACAGAGTTAGCTATAGGTAAATCTAAAGCTGATTTTGTAATGATTAATGGAAAAGGTATTGTTTATGAAATAAAGACTGAATTAGATACTTTGGAAAGGCTTGAAAATCAGATACAAGATTATTATAAAGTTTTTAAATATGTATGTGTTGTTACATGTGAAGAGCATTATGAAAAATTAAGAGAAAAATTATTAGATACAAAAGTAGGAATTTACATTTTAACTAAGAGAAATACAATTAGTGTAAAAAAAGAACCAGAAGAGGAAGAGTCTTTTTTAGATAAAAAAGTAATTTTTAAAGTGTTAAGAAAGAAAGAATATGAGAAAATTATTTTTAATAATATTGGATATTTGCCTGAAACCTCTCAATTTAAATACTATAATGAATGCTACAAATTATTTGAAGAGATAAGTATAGAAGTTATACATAAGAGTATGCTAGATGAATTAAAAAAGAGAATAAATATTGACATTCAAGATTATAAAAATTATGTGCCTTATGAATTAAAATTTTTAATTTATTTCTCACAATATAAAAAGAAAGACTATCAAAATCTAAAAATATTTTTACAAAGTGAATTTGGGGGATGAATTTATGTATTTACCATATTTAAGAGCAAGACAGTTTGAATTACTTGCTCTAAGAGAGCTTTTAGAAAAGAAACTAATTGGCAATAAAATTATACCTATTATTGAGCCTATAAAACCTACATCAACGCTAATAAAGACACTTAAATTATACACAGTAAACAAAAGAAATTTAGCAATAATTATGAATCCTAAAGTTGGTAAGTTTGCAGCAGATTTAAGGAAAATGCGAGAAGATGATAAAGATAATAATATTGTGAAATTGTTATCTGATAGTATGAAGAAAGAAAATGTTATTAAAGCATATATTATGACAGGTAAAATATCACAAAAATTAAAATCTAAAGAGAACAGGGATAAATTTATTATAATAAATTATGATAGGGATGCTATAGATTACTATTTGGATGTATATAGCGATGCATTTCCAATGTTTACATTGATTCCAGATGATAGAATCTTTAAGAGAAGTGTAGAGAATGGTAAAGTGTTATTTTCAGATAGATTTAAAAAGAGAGAAAGAAATGTAGATTATATAAAAGAAGATGATGAATTTTTTTCAGATGATCATTTGTTTTTTAGTGAGGATGGATATAAGGGATTTTCTGATTATTCAGTAGTAGGACAAGAATTTAATGATTCAGGATTTGCACCTTTAGCTGTTGCTATTCACATAGTTTATTTTGATAATAAAAAAATTTTAAGAATAAGGCATTTTGTATCAGATTCTAATGAAGATATTAAAGATCCAGCAGGAAAGTTTGGAGAGGCTCTGAGAAAATTAGTTTTGTGGGTAGATGATAATGATATTCCTTTAACAGAAGCATTAAAGCAGTTTAAGGAGCTTTATCATACGGGTAAGTATCCAGGATTGGGCACAGTAAAAAAATTATCAATAATGCATCATATTGAATTGGTAAATAAATATTTAGAGGGAGAAATATAAACTATGATATGCTGTATTGAATGTTTTAAGGACACGGAGTTAAAATCAATGATTTCTTCTTCTGGCAAAAAAGGAAATTGCCAAATTTGTGGGGCTAAAGATGTATATATTTATGATACCGAAATGGATACTTATTTGATGGAATATTTAGATGAGTTATTAGATGTGTATACTTGTAAAGAAAGACTACCATATGGTTATCCAGAAAAATTATTAAGTAATCTTGGTAAGGAGCTTATTCAAAGATGGAGCTTGTTTAATATATCAGAAGAAAGAGTAAGAGAACTAATTATAAATATATGCAAAGAAAAATATAATTTAGAATCAAAATTGTTCACTGAGCCTGTAGGTATATTAGAATTATATGATAATGATTACTTAAAAAATAACTGCATATTAAAAACTTATCAATGGGAAGATTTTAAATACACAATAACTAATGTAAATAGATTTCATTCAAACCATATTAATACAGAAGTTTTAAGCAAATTATTTAGCAATATGTATTCAGAATATAAAAAGGGAACTATATTATATAGGGCAAGAATTTCTGATGAAAATGGATATGAATCAAAAGATATGGGGGCACCTCCTCCTAGATTAACATCGGCAGGACGAGCAAATTCAGAAGGAATATGTTGTTTGTATTTGTCTGATAATATTAATACAACAATTCATGAAATAAGAGCACGTGACTTAGATTATATATCAATAGGAAGCTTTGAACTTAAAAAAAATATTAAAGTAGTTGATTTAAGTTCTTTGGAAAGCTTTAGCCCATTTTCAACTGAATATGCTCTTACATGGGTAGCGGTAAATATAGAACATTTGAAGAAGATTGGAAGAGAAATAGCCAAGCCTCTTAGAAGACAGGATAGTATTTTGGATTATTTGCCAACTCAATATATAAGTGACTTTGTTAAACATTTAGGATATGATGGAATAAAATATAAAAGTACTCTTAGTTCTGATGGAAATAATTTTGCTATTTTTAGTGAAAAGAATTTTAAGTGCAATAAAGTTGAAGTGTATCATATAAACGAATTGGAATATCATAAGAAAAAAGTAAAATAAGTTTAATTTAATAAGGTAAAGTATAATTACGTGAGATGAGTGGATTTAAAGCTATTAAATTAGAACTAATAGCTTTACCACTCACTTTTATATGGATTGATATGGAGTTTTAGAACATTTTTCAATATGACGACCATTATGGCTAAGAGATATTATTGCAAAACGTGAAAAAAGATTCAACCTCTTCTCCGATTGTATCAAAATCATCCATAGTAAATATCACCTACTTTCAATGTAATTAATATTAAATTCTATAATATTTTTTTTATTCCTTTTTTATAGTGGTAAAAGTTACAAATAAAGATAAATTTCGTGATATATAAAATTGTTAAGGGAGTAACAGAAATAAATTTTATTATATAAACGACAGAAAAATGTTTTAAATCAATATTTTTGTAAATAATAGTAAATATCAAACAGCAAAGAGATTAAAGCCGTATAGAAATGAGATGCCAAGTATTTGTAATAGACTTAAAAATACAACATATGATTGAGAAAAATAAATATTAAATGGTATTAGGATTTTTAATAATGTGCTTTTAGAAATTTGTAAAAAAGTTTATGGTAAAATTAAAAAGAAATGATGGAATTCGATTATCATTATACACAAAAATTGTTAATTAGAATATGTAATATTTAATTAGAATTTTAAAATTTAGTAAGAAGGAGAAATTGTATATGTCAGATAGTTTATTTTATTGTGATATAGAAAATGGTAGTAAAATATCAGAGTTTATTTCAGCATTTAAGGAGTACTCTCAAAAGGAATCAAAACAAGTATACATAATAAAAAAAGCTTTAGGAACAACTAATGATTATGATTATGATTACGATGATGAAGCAATTATTTTAGTTCCAAAGCATAAAATTATTGTAATTAATTATGGCATAGGTGATAGTAAAAATTTTGAGCATTTTTTGGAAGACTTTACGCAAGATTTAGGATATTTATCAGATAAATTTAGTTATAAAAAAATATTGGGACGTCCAAGAGAATGGCAAAAATTAATTATAAGTGAAGTCTTTCATGATGGTATGGTTGCCGATATTTCAGATTTTTTGAAAGATAAGTCAGTAGAATCTGCTGATGAAAGAAAAATAGATCTTCTTATATCTTTATTAATAGGAAGTATAAATGATATAGAAAAATTAGGATTAGAAAATCCTGAAACTTTATTGGACAAAGTAAAAAAGAAGATTATATTATTTGATGGTATGCAAAGTAGATTTATTTATGAAAAAGTTGATAAATCACAGGTAATAATACAGGGATTAGCGGGTACTGGAAAAACCGAATTGCTATTACATAAATTACGAGAAACATATATTAAAATTAAAAACAGTAGAATTGTGTTTACTTGTTTTAATAAAGTTTTAGCAGATGATATGAAAAATAGAATTCCTAGATTTTTTAATTTTATGAAGGTTGAGGAGCAGATTGAATGGGATAGTCGCCTTTGGGTTTTTTCAAGTTGGGGGTCACAGAGTGTACCAAATTCAGGACTATATAGTTATATATGTTCAAAATATGGTTTGCAATTCAAAAGATTTTCTTATATTAATACTTTTGACAAGGTATGTGAGGATGCTTGCGAACAACTTAAGTTGATAGAAAACCTTGAACCTTGTTTTGATTATATTTTTATTGATGAAAGTCAAGATTTCTCACAGAGCTTTTTTGATTTATGTAGCTTAGTAACAAAAGTAAGAATTTATATTGCAGGAGATATATTTCAAAATATTTTTGATATGAATATTGAAAATTCTGTAGAATGTGATTATTTACTTAATAAATGTTATCGTACAGATCCTAAAACTTTAATGTTTGCTCATTCCATAGGTATGGGATTGTATGAAAAACCTGTAATACGTTGGTTGGAAGATAGAGAATGGGAATCTTGTGGGTACGAATACGAAAGAAAGAATGGAAAATTTATACTTAGCAGAACACCAATTAGGCGGTTTGAGGATGTTGAATCCATAAATAGTATACAACTTAGAGGTTGCTCCATTGATTATTTTACGGAAGAAATTTTAACATGCATTGATGAAATAAGACAAAATAATTCTACTGTTTCACCTGATGATATTGCGGTGGTTTTTGTAGGTAATACAAAAAATAATTATGAAATAGCAGATAGTTTGATGGTTGAAATAGATAAAAAATATAATTGGGAAATTAATAAGGGATATATAACAAAGACTAAAGTAAAAGATCAATTATTTGTAAGTAATACTAATAATATAAAAGGTTTAGAATTTCCATTTGTAATTTGTGTAGAAACAAGTAAAATAACAGATCGTATACATCAAAGAAATTCCATATATATGATTCTAACTCGTTCATTTTTAACGTCATATTTTATTGTGAATAGTGATAATACTGAATTTATAGAAATATATAAAAATGCAATTGATAATATTAATAAAGATGGCTTTATGAAGTTAAGGGAACCAGATAAGAAAGAAAAAGAGGAGCAGGAAGAAAAAATTAAAATTATGGCTCAAGCTAAAAAGAAATCTGTTGAGGATATAATAAATCAAGTATGTAAAGAAGATTATCCCAAATTATCACGTAAATATGTAATAATGCTGTATAACACTATACCAACTATTATTGAAAATGAATCTGAAGAAGAGGTTATAACTAAAACAAGAGGAATGATAAAAGTTATTTTGGGGGATTAATACTATGAAATCATATCAATTCAAAGTGAATGAGTATTTGATCGGTGGTAGTACAGCTATTAGAGAAAAAGTTGATGTTATAAAACTGTTGATAGGCACTATTAAATATATTAGCTCGGTAACACTAGATGATTTACACTCTAGGCTTGAAAATGATATTACAGTAATTATATATGTAAATAAAATGAGCAGAATATTTTATTGTCAGGATGAAAAAATGCATACAGTTCAATTTCCGTTTTCAATTTTAGAGGAAGATAAGAAATTAAAAGTATATTACGATAAATATGAATTAGACAGTAAAATTACTACAATTCTAGCTGATATATTTAATCATCAAATTGAATTTAATGAATCCTTAGAATCTATGGCTGAAGTATATTATAATACTATGAAAGAATATGAAGTTGAAAGTGGAATTTATAACGAATTGTGTTGGGAAATACTTTTGTATTTATTATCATTTGAACCCGGATATTTAAGGTATGATTATGATTTAGAAAGACAAGATCCAATAGTACATCCATTAAATCATCTGGATGTTTATTATTCAGGTAAAAATACATTTAAAATAGGGTTGGATAAAAAAATTAATAAAGACGATTTAATTGATATATTAGATATTAATACTAATTGCAAATTTTTAAAGTGAAAATTAAGTATAAAACCAATTAATATAGGCATATTAAAGCTATAAAAATACACCTATTTATACACCTAATACAATTAATAATAATATAATTGTATAGTACATAATATAATAAAAAAGTCTATGAACATAGATAAAATATAACATCATATAACCATAAATAACTAAATAAAACCCATATACACGGATTCGTAATCAGTTGGTCGTAGGTTCAAATCCTATCTGGAGCACCAAAAAATTAAGGGTTACAAGTTATTAAAATTTGTAACCCTTAATTTTTATTAGTAATTATTTTAAATATATAATTGTTTTTTGAAATATTGAATATTAATTTTATTTATCGGTGCCTATTTCAGTAGAATATCATAAGGATTTTATAAAAACAAGCTACATATGCTTATGAAAAAGTTTAACTAAGCATATTGACTAAAACTGATAAAGTAAGTACAATATAGTTATTAAAGTAATTTTAAAAAGTTATTTAATATGAAAAATATAACTCAGTTTACCCTAAGATTAAGAATCTTTAGTATCTACGTTGGTAATATGCAGCATAGTATTGAATCATATCTATGTCTTTACCCAGAATAATAGTAGTGATATTATTTAAGGAAGCTATTATTCTACATTTGATAGATGAGAGGGGTATTATCAATTTGATAGAGATAAATCATAGTAAAATAAAAGAAACAAATAGAAAAAAAATAATAACATTATTATTAGAAAAGAATGAAATTACCAAATTAGATATTTCTAGAATCCTAGATATAAGCATAACTACAGTTTCTACCAATATTGCTGAATTGAAAAAAAAAGGTATTGTAGAAGATGTAAGATCATTGGAATCAACTGGTGGAAGAAAGGCAATTGCTATAAAATTAGATGAAAACTGCAAGTATTCAATTGGAGTTGCATTAACTCCAAAACATATTAAAATATCACTAGTTAATTTAAAAAGAAAAGTTATTGAAAATATAAGAATTAGACATAACAATGATGGAATAGAAAATATTATAACTATTATTAAACAAAATCTAGATTTAATAATGAAGAAGCACGATTTGAATCCCATAAAATTGCTAGGAGTTGCTTTTTCTATTCCTGGAACGGTAGATTTTAAAGAAGGCATAATAAAATATGCATATCTCCTTGGGGTTAAAGATTTTAATTTAAAAGAAGAATTTGAATATTTAGATGTACCAATATATGTAGAAAATGAGGCTAATTTATCAGCTTATTATGAATTTTTAAATAGAAAAGATAAAATAGAAAATTTACTTTATATTTCAATAACAGATGGTCTAGGCTTAGGAATAATAATAAATGGTACGATATATAGAGGTTGCAATAATTCAGCAGGTGAACTAGGACATACCAAGATATCAATTGATGGAAGGAGATGTAAGTGCGGTGCTAAAGGTTGTTTAGAAGCATATACCTCTATGAATTGTTTGATTGATAGTTATAATGAAGAGACCAATCTTAATATTGTAGATATAGATGAATTTGAAGAAAGATATATTTTAAATGATAAAATTGCTCAAGAGGTACTAGATAAGTATTTAAATATATTGTCTTTAGGAATATCGAATTTAACTATGCTTCTGGATCCCAACAGTATAGTTATAGGCGGAGACATAAATAATTTGTTAAAAGATAAAATTGATATTTTGAAAAAGAAAGTTTATAAGGATAATTTATTTACTAATGGAAATAGCTGCAATATTAGTATTGCAAGCTTTAGAGAAGCTTATTTACTAGGGGCAGCAATGATGCCTATAGAAGAATTTTTAGAAATTAAATAATTGAGTGGTATAAACTGCTCTATTATTTTTAAAAACTTATTAAACAAATTTTTAAAAGTTATAAAAAAAGAAGGGGAGTTAAAAAATGAGATTTTTTTTAGACACAGCAAATGTAGATCACATTAGAGAAGCAGAAAAAATGGGAGTTATATGTGGAGTTACAACTAATCCATCATTGATAGCGAAGGAAGGACGAGATTTTAATGAAGTCATAAAAGAGATTACACAAATAGTTGATGGACCAATAAGTGGAGAGGTTGTTAGTGAAGATTCAGAAGGAATGATTAAAGAAGGAAGAAAAATTGCAGCAATTCATAAAAATATGATTGTAAAGATTCCAATGACAGCAGAAGGGCTTAAGGCAACTAAAGTTTTAGCCAGCGAAGGAATCAAAACAAATGTAACTTTAATATTCTCAGCAAATCAAGCACTACTTGCAGCAAATGCAGGAGCTACCTATGTAAGTCCTTTCCTTGGAAGAATAGATGATATATCAATGGTGGGAATGGATTTAGTAAGAGATATATCAGAAATTTTTTCATTACATGGAATAAGTACAAAAATAATTGCTGCTAGTGTAAGAAATCCAATTCATGTAATAGAAGCAGCAAAAGCAGGAGCGGATATAGCAACCGTGCCATATAATTTAGTAATGCAGATGATAAAACATCCATTAACTGACCAAGGATTAGAAAAATTCAAAGCAGATTGGGCAGCAGCGTTTGGAAAGTAGGAGGAAATATATGAATAGAGAATTAGATAAATTATGTATCAATGCTTGAATATTCATTACTACATTTATTTGGCTATGGCAGAAGCATATCTCGCTGAAAAGTTCAATACACCAAATTATAGTATAGTTGATCATTATACTTATGCTATAGCTGGGGACGGCTGTCTTATGGAAGGAATTTCAGGAGAAGCATCATCGCTTGCAGGAACATTAGGACTTGGAAAATTAATTGTATTATATGATTGAAACAATATTTCAATTGAAGGAAGCACAGATATAGCGTTTAGAGAAGATGTAGCTAAAAGATATGAAGCTTATGGGTGGCAAGTGTTAAAAATCGCTGATGGAAATGATATAAATTCGGCTGAAAGCGCTATAGAAGAAGCTAAAGAAGAAACATCAAAGCCATCTATTATAATAGTTAAAAATCAAATTGGTTTTGGGTGTCCTGCAAAGCAAGGAAAAGCATCAGCTCATGGTGAGCCGCTGGGAGCTGAAAATATAAAAGCAATGAAGGAAAACCTAGGTTGGAAGATAGAACCTGAATTTTATGTACCAGATGAAGTATATTCCAATATGAATAAATATATAGAAAAAGGCATTTCTAAGGAAGAAACCTGGAAGAACTTATTTAAAAAATACGAAAAAGCTTATCCAGAACTAGCTAAAGAATATACTAAGTGGATGAGTGGCGAAATTGATAAAGATGCATTTCTTATGAAACTTCCAGTAACTTATGTATTAACACATGATAGTATTGGAGTAGGAGAAGATGGACCAACTCATGAACCTATTGAACAATTGGCAGCACTTAGGAGTATGCCAAATATGACAGTATTTAGACCGGCGGATTCTAAAGAAACAGCAGCAGCTTGGTATTATGCTGTAACTAATGGAACTACACCAACATCATTAGTATTAACAAGGCAAAAGTTACCACTATATGGTGGATGCCCAAAGAGAGCATTAAAAGGAGGATACATTCTTAAAGATTCTAAGAAAGAAACTCCAGATGTACTATTAATGACATCTGGCTCAGAAGTTGAATTGATTTATAAAGCAGCAGATGAACTAGAAGCTAAAGGAATAGATGCAAGGGTAATAAGCATACCAAGCTTTGAAGTATTTGAAGCTCAAGATCAAGCTTATAAAGAATCAGTAATGCCAAATAAAGTTTGTGCAAGAGTTGCAGTTGAAGCATTAACATCTTTTGGATGGCATAAATATGTGGGGCTTGATGGAGAAATTATTTCACTAGATACTTTCGGAGCATCAGGTAAAGCAGAACAATTATTTAAGCAATTTGGATTTACTGTAGAAAATGTTGTTGATAAAGCTCTTAAGGTGGTAGGTAAGTAAATGATATAAAAGAAAGGAGATAGAAGATTAGTATGATTATTAAAACTGTAACTGATAAAGAATTTAAAAAATATGGACGAGTATTAAAAAACTATGATTGTAAAGAAATAATAGAAAAAATGAAAAATACACCACTTCCAAGTGATGTAATATATGAACCATCAATTAAAGAACTTGAAGAATTAAAAATTTATAAAGAGCTAGAAGATAGAGAATACGGTGGATTGCAAATACAAATAGGATACTGTAATGGAAATAACTATTTATTAAATGCAATTGAATATCACCGTTCATCTGAAATAAACATAGCAGTAACTGATTTTATATTACTTTTGGGTATGCAGCAGGATATTGAAGATGATTATTCATATGATACTTCTAAAATTGAGGCTTTTAAAGTTCCAGCAGGTACTATAATTGAGGTTTATGCAACTACCCTTCATTATGCACCTTGTAATGTAAATAAAGATGGATTTAAATGTGTTGTAGTTTTACCAAAGGGCACAAATTTACCTTTAGAAAATAAGCCTAAAAAGGTAGGAGAAGATACACTGCTTTTTGCTAAAAATAAATGGCTAATTGGTCATAAAGAAACAGATTTGGGTGATCAAGGAGCTTTCATAGGTTTATTAGGAAAGAATATTTCAATAAAATAATAATATGATATGGAGGAATTTAAAATGAATAATATACCAAAAGTAAAATTAGGAATTGTTGCCGTAAGTAGAGACTGTTTTCCGATGGAGTTATCATCAAATAGAAGAAAAGCAGTAGTAGAAGATTACAAAGAAGCTCATGGAGATATTTATGAATGTAAAATAGTCATAGAAAATGAAAATGATATGAGAAAAGCTTTAAAAGACGTTAAGGCAGCAGGAATAAATGCTTTAGTTGTATATTTAGGTAACTTTGGACCTGAAAGCCCAGAAACTTTAATTGCTAAAGAATTTGATGGACCAGTTATGTTTGCAGCTGCAGCCGAAGAAAGTGGAGATAATTTATCTGATGGACGTGGAGATGCATATTGTGGAATGCTAAATGCAAGCTATAATTTAGCACTTCGTAACATAAAAGCATATATCCCTGAATATCCAGTAGGAACGGCTCCAGAAGTTGCAGATATGATTTCTGATTTTGTGCCAGTTGCTACAGCATTACTTGGATTAAAGAATTTAAAAATCATTTCTTTTGGACCAAGACCTCAAGACTTCTTAGCTTGTAATGCACCTATAAAACAGTTATATAATTTAGGCGTTGAAATAGAAGAAAATTCAGAACTTGATTTATTTGCTTTCTTCAATGAACATGCAAATGATTCAAGAATTCCAACAGTAGTAGCTGATATGGAAAAGGAATTAGGAGAAGGCAACAAGATGCCTGGTATTTTACCAAAGCTTGCTCAATATGAACTTACATTATTAGATTGGGCAGAAGCACATAAAGGTTCAAGAGAATACGTTGTATTTGCAAATAAATGCTGGCCAGCTTTTCAAACACAATTTGGCTGTGTTCCTTGCTATGTAAATAGCCGTTTAACATCTAGGGGAATTCCAGTAGCTTGTGAAGTCGATATTTATGGTGCATTAAGTGAGTTTATTGGAACTTGCGTAAGTCAAGATGTTGTAACTTTACTTGATATAAACAATACAGTCCCAAAAGATATGTATGAATCAGAAATTAAGGGTAAATATGATTATACACTAAAGGATACATTTATGGGTTTCCACTGTGGTAATACAGCAGCTTGCAAGTTAACAAGTTGCACTATGAAAAATCAAAAGATTATGGCAAGAGCATTGGAGCCAGATCAAGAACCAAACATAACTAGAGGAACTTTGGAAGGAGATATTGTGCCTGGGGATATTACGTTCTTTAGACTACAAAGTAATGCAGCAGCAGAGCTAACAGCTTATGTAGCAGAAGGTGAAATTTTACCAGTTGCAACACGTTCTTTTGGAGCTATTGGAGTATTTGCAATTCCTGAGATGGGAAGATTTTATCGTCACGTACTAGTTCAAAATAACTTCCCACATCATGGAGCCGTTGCATTTGGACATTTTGGAAAAGCAGTTTTTGATTTATTTAGATATTTAGGGGTTAAAGAAGTAGGATTTAACCAGCCTAAAGGTATACTTTATAAAACAGAAAATCCTTTTTATAAATAGATACAGGATAAAGTTTAAATAGTATTTTTTTAGAGGGAATATTACACTTATATTAAGAGTTCTAAATTTTTTTATATAAAATTTAGAACTCTTAATTGTATTTGTTAGAATTAAAATCTTCTAATTTAGGCTGCTTTTCTTCAAGTCAATATTTAGAACCATCATTTAATTGTCCAATAAAATCTTTATTGAATAACTCTCTTCTTAGAAGACATCTATCATTAAAGATATGAACATTATCTAAGATTTCGTTAAATTCCTTTGTCAATTTTAAAAATCTCACCATTATCAAATTCTTTATCACAAATATTGCAAACATATTGGTTCTTATAACTGTATCATTTAATTTAAATAGAAGCTTAAAATTCATTGCATAACTTGTTTAATAAAAGCAAAAACTTATATTAAAGTTACTATGGTATAAAGATTATAAGGTGGTGATAAAAAGTCATGGAAATCAGGGAAGGTCTTATGATTCCACTTGGATATGGTAAATTTGTTAGATCAGATAAAATTATAACGTTGGAGCGTATTGAAGATGAAAGAGGTCCAGGAAGAAGAACGCTTGTATATGTTGAAGATATAAGATCGCCTATGGTAGCATCTAGAACTGAAAATTCCATTTTAGCAAATATGGTAGAAGTACCAAGAGATAAGTTAGAGGCTGCGGCGGCTTTGGAATTATTATACGATATTAGCGATGATATACAGCAAATTGGTCCAATGCTTAGAAAAAGTATCAAAAAAGAGGCTGGATTTGATTTAGAAAAGATTGAAAAGCGTATTAATGAAATTCTTCAGCATGAAATTGATTCTGGAGATCTTACTTAAAAAAGGATATGTTAAAAAATGTTTCTTGGTTTTAGGTTAGGCGAAGCAATAGTATTTAATGTTTCAAAATGCTGCTGCTTCGCCGTATTTATTTTAGCCGCCTATGAAGTCCCCACCATTTACATGTATTATTTCGCCTGTAACATATGAGCTTTCTGGTGAAGCGAGAAAAACATAAGCTGGAGCAAGTTCTACAGGTTGAGCTGGTCTGCCCATGGCAGAATTCGAACCGAATTTTCCGACTTCTTGTGGACTAAAAGAAGATGGAATAAGTGGAGTCCATACAGGACCGGGTGCAACAGCATTTACTCTTATTTGTCTAGTAAGTAGAGATTGCGAAAGTGAACGAGTAAAGGCAACAACGGCACCTTTTGTTGATGAGTAATCTATTAATCTTTCGTTACCCTTGTAGGCTGTAATGGAAGCAGTGTTTATTATGGAGGCTCCAGGCTTTAAGTGGGCAAGTGCTGCTCTTGTTATATAAAACATGCTGAATATATTTGTTCTAAAGGTTTTTTCAAGTTGTTCATTTGTTATATCTTCAATGCTATTTTGGGCAAATTGAACAGCAGCGTTGTTTACCACTATATCTATTTTCTTTAAGTCATTTATGGTAGTTTGAATTGCATTTTTACAAAAGTTGTCGTCAGTTATGTCACCTGGAATGAGAATGCATCTTCTTTTATGCTGTTCTATAATCTTCTTGGTTTCTTCTGCGTCTTCTTTTTCGTCATAATATACTATTGCTACATCTGCACCTTCCTTTGCAAAAGCTATAGAAGCAGCTTTTCCTATTCCGCTGTCTCCTCCTGTGATTAAAGCAACTTTATCTTTTAATTTACCAGAACCATTGCATGCTGGGTCTTCAAAAATTGGCTTTGGATTCATTTGAGCTTCTATTCCAGGTTGTTTATTTTGATGTTGTTCTGGAACTGATTTTGGAAAGTTTAAATAAAATTGACCGTTCATATTTCAGTACCTCCAATTGTATTAATTTATTTCAATTAATAATAGTATTGGCATACAGAAAAATATAATTCGCGGTTTTTTAGTTATAAATAATTTACTTAAATTAAAATCAACATTTATTATTAGCATATTAAATAATAAATGTTGATTTTTTAGTATAATGAAGTAGGGGGTGATATAGAAATGCTATTGGAAATAAAAAACTTGGTAAAGCGCTATGATGAGTTTTTAGCAGTTGATAATGTCAGCTTTAGCATAAAAGAAGGAGAAATACTTGGACTCCTCGGACCAAACGGAGCAGGAAAAACTACTATTATAAATTGTATAATTGGACTTAATAATATTGACTCAGGAAGCATCAAGGTGTTTGGAAAAGACTTAAAAAGCAATGAACTTAGTATAAAAAAGTCTATTGGACTGGTTACTCAAAAAATTTCTCTGTACTATGATTTAAATGCTTATGATAATGTAATGTATTTTGGTGGAATATATGGACTTAGAGGAAAGTATTTAAAAGAATGTGCAGAGGAAATATTAAATTTTGTTGGGCTTTGGGGGGATAGAAAAAAGTCACCAGAAGCTTTTTCAGGAGGAATGCTTAGAAGGCTTAATATAGCTTGTGGTATTGTACATAAACCAAAACTTATTATTATGGATGAGCCAACAGCAGGTATAGATCCGAAGTCTAGAAGTCATATTTTAGGCGGTATTGAAAAGCTCAATAAAGAAGGAGTCACGGTTATATATACTTCACACTACATGGAAGAGGTAGAGAGGCTGTGTAGCAATATAATAATACTTGATCAAGGAAGAATAATTGCAAAAGGGAATAAGGATGAGCTAAAGAGTATGGTGTCCACGGAGGAAAAAGTAAGGATAAAGACATCAAGCTTAAATTACACCATGATTGATAAAATAAAACAAATATATGGCGTAAAGGAATGTAACATAAATGAAGAGTACATTGATATAATTTCAAAAAAGGGAAGTAAGAATCTTGGAAAAATAATAGACATGCTTGTAGGTTCAGGTATTGAAATTATGGATATAGCTATAGATAAACCTAATATTGAAACTGTATTTTTAACCCTTACAGGAAGATCACTTAGAAATTAGAAAGGAAGCAAAAAAATGAGAATATTACATATAGCATATTATACCTTTAAAAGAAATTTTAAAGACTGTATTCCACAGATGATAGTGCTTCCTTTAGTACTTATATTAATTCTAGGTTATTCATTAAAATTATTATATAATCCTTCAGGATATGATGGAGTTTTAGCAGTGTATTCAAGAGATGCTAAGGATATTAAAGCTATAGAAAGTTTTGTTGAGAAAAACAAAAATATTAAAGATGAAATGAAAATTGTTAAAGTAGAGCAAAAAGAAAAGGCTATCGAGTTACTAAAAAAGAATCAATGTGATGGAGTTATTGATATTGAAAGTAAAAAAAGCATGAAAATATATATTAAAAGAGCTAATACTTTGGATACATCTCTAGTTAAGTCATTTGTAAAGGCATATAATTTCTCGGGAAATAAGATTATTAATGATAGGAATATAAAAAATATTGCTGTAAGTGCAGAGAGGAAAAGAAACTCTACGGATTATTATTCTATTACAATGCTTGTGATGATAATTCTATATGGAGCGGAGTATGGAGCAGATAATATAAGCGATGATAAGAAAATGATAGATAAAACCGTAAGTCTTCCAATGAGAGAAGAAGATATTATTGTTGGTAAAAATCTTGGAACTGTTACAATGATGTTTATTGTAGCGACTATTATAATTGTATTTTCTAAATTTATATACAAAGCCTATTGGGGGAATAACTATATTTCATTAATGCTTATGATTATTCTATTTTCACTTTTCTCTGTGAATTTAGGGTCAGCTATTTGTCTCATGTTTAAGGATAGAGGAACAGCCTCGTATATTATTGAAATATTGATAGTAATTTCTACCTTTGTTGGAGGAGGATATGTAAATACATTTCTTTTTAGTGATAAACTTAAAAGGATGAGCATTTTATCGCCTAGTTACGCAGAACAAAGTATTTTGTTTAAAATTATTTATAGATATAAAGAAAATGTGGGTATGTTTTATTTAGAAATTATAATTTTAACTTTATTGGTATTTGGAATTACAGTATTTTTGGGAAGAAGGCGAAAAAATGACTGTATTCATATTTAATATAAAAAGAGTATTTAATAGAAAGAGAGATATTTTAACAGTGTATATTATTCCTATTATAATTTCACTTATAGTAGGACAAATAAATTTTGAACTACCCAAGCTAAAGATAGCTGTGCTCAATTATGACAATACATATTTAGCTAATAAATTTATAAAAGATTTGAGTGATAGTTATGAAATTGAAAGTGTAGATAGAACTCAAATTAACGATAAAATTTCAAATCAGGAAATAGATTATGCAATTATTATAGATAAGGGATTTTCAAAATCAATAATAAATGGACAAATGCCAAATATGAAAGTTTTTTATAATAGTGAAAGTGATTTGCATAAGCTGGTAGATGCAAATATATCAGCATTTATCCAAAAGTCTAGTAGTATGGCTTTAAAATATAATAAGAATTCTAAAATGTTTTATGATAAATTAGATTTATTTATATCAGAAAATAAAGTTAAATATTTTGAAGTTGAATCAAGCTCAAAACAATATATAATGTTAACACTTAACTTTTTAGTAATGCTTATGCTATATTGTGCAATTAATATGACAGCTAAAGTTATAAATAATAAAAAGGAAATGATTAGAACCTTTGCAGCACCAATAACTATAAAAAGTTATATGCTTCAAACAATACTTACATTATTTTTATTAGAACTGGTGCAAGTAATTATAATTTTTATAGTATTAATTATTCAGTATAAGCTGGTTATAATAAGCTATCTTTGGAAGCTTCTTTTGTTATACAGTGTTTATTCAACTACAGCTATTTCATTAGCTCTATTTATGAATTATATAACTAAAAAGTATGTAAAAAGAGATTTTATCTCTCATATACTTGTAGTGCCAATATGCATGCTTGGTGGATGCTTTTGGAATATAAATATGGTTCCAAAAGGCTTTCAATTTATTGCTCAATTTGTTCCTACAACGTGGATTGTAAATGGAACTTATGGGGTGCTCAAAGATAAAAGCTATACGGTTTGGGGAACTGATTTAGGCATACTTTTATTGTTTTCCGTGGTATTTTTAATGCTTGGGGTATTTACTAAAAAAGACATAGTAAATTAATGAAGGAGATATTATGAATAAAGTAGTTTCTTATATTATAAAAATAGTATTTTTCGTCTATGTCATAATTCAATTAAGTATTAATAATGTTCAAGATTATACTATTGTAGTACTAATTTTAATCGGTGCGGCGGTTTGCACTCTGAGGGAAAGATTCTATATTTCTAAGTACATGAGCATACTTGAATTCATAGTTATTTCCTTAGAAGTGTGTATAAATACTAAATTTATATTTTTATATACTGTAGTATTATTTGATTTTATATACGATAAAATTTATCTTGGAATTGTTTTGATATTTGCAGGAACAATATACTTTTTAGGATACCAAAATGTCAATATATTTGTGTTTTATATTTTAATAGGAATATTAGCTTATGTATCTAAAAGTATGAAAGTTAACAAAGAAAATTATAAAAAAATTCTCGATAGTGAAAGACGCCTTAGATATGAACTTGAAGGGACAAAAATTAAACTTTTGAACTCGGCTAAAGAAACTGCTCGTATAGCTGAGGTTAATGAAAGAAATAGGATTGCAAGGAACATACATGATAATATAGGACACAGCATTGCAGGAATATATATGCAGCTTCAGGTGGTAGATAAACTCTATGATAAGGATGCAAGCAAAGCTAAAGAAATATTAAAAAAAAGCATAGAAGGACTTTCTAATTCATTAAATGTACTTAGAGATACTGTACATAATATAAAACCAAAAGAGGAGCTTGGAATACAATATATAGTAAATATAATTGATGAGTTTAAGTTTTGTAATGTTGAATTTAATTATAGTGGAAATCTTAATTTGCTTTTGCCAGAGCATATGGAACTTATAGCAGTAAATATCAAAGAAGCCTTAACAAATGCTTCAAAATATTCCAATGCAACAAAAATTAAAATTTCAATAGATATAACTGATAATTACACAAGGACATATATTAAAGACAATGGCGTTGGAATTAAGAACCTTAAAGAGGGATTTGGTATAAGCGGTATGAGAGAAAGAGTGCGAAACTTTGGGGGAAGTTTAAATATAAGCGCTGAAGATGGTTTCTTAATAGTTTTTATAATTCCACATGATGTTAGAGGGGGTAAAATTTTTGAAAATATTAGTAGTTGATGACGATGCATTAATACGGGAAAGTTTAAGTATATTGCTTGGGCTGGATGAAGGGATAGAAGTTGTTGGGGCAGCTTCAAATGGGCAGGAAGCTTTTGATAAGTGCAAAGAAGTTAATCCAGATATTGTGCTTATGGATGTAAGAATGCCAATTATGGATGGAGTTTTAGGTACGAAGCTTATAAAGTCAAGCTTTAAGGATATAAAGGTTGTTATATTAACAACTTTCAAGGATGATGAATATATAAAAGAAGCAATTAAAAATGGGGCAGAAGGATATATACTTAAAAATCAATCCTCTGACAGCATAGTTGACAGCCTTAAAACGGTTATAAAAGGAAACATGGTTTTTGAAAAGAACGTGGCTAGAACTTTATCCTCTTTAATCAAGGAGGACAATAAAAAAGGCATAGATAAATACAATTTAACTGATAGGGAAATGGACATATTAAAACTTATAGGAGAGGGTCTTTCAAATAAAGAAATAGCAGCGAAAATTCATCTGGGAGAAGGAACTATAAGAAATTATGTTACTAGTTTATTGGAGAAGTTAGAGCTTAGGGATAGAACTCAGCTTGCAATATTTTACCTAAAGAACTTTTAAAAAGAATTGTTATGATATTTTTATTTTAGCGAAGTAACAGAATGGAGAAAATATTAAATAAAATTTATTTAATATTCTATCATACTGTTGCTTCGCATCATTTTTTGTGACAAATGTCATGGTACAAAGTGTTAAAACTCACTATTTCATAACATCTAAAATTAGTATTATAAATGTATAAAGATAAATATGTAGTTGGAGGAAAAAAGTATGATATTAGAAATTAAAAATCTTAAAAAGAAATATAAAGATTTTGTAGCGGTGGATAATTTAAACTTGAAGATAGAAGAGGGAGAAGTTTATGGACTTTTAGGACCAAATGGTGCAGGAAAGTCCACGACAATAAATGCTATAACAGGATTAACTAAAATAGATGGTGGACAAATAACTATATTCGGCAAGGATTTTAAAACTAATGAAAATGAAATAAAGAGAAATATAGGGGTTGTTCCACAGGACATTGCAGTTTTTGAAGATCTTTCAGCTTATGAAAATATTGAGTTTTTCGGAAAATTAAGTGGACTTAGAGGATCACTTCTTAAGGAGAGAATTAAAGAAGCTCTTGATTTTACAGAGCTTTGGGACAGAAGAAAAGATAAGCCAGGGCAGTATTCAGGCGGTATGCAGAGAAGACTTAACATTGCTTGTGCTATAGTGCATCATCCAAAACTAATAATAATGGATGAACCAACGGTTGGAATAGACCCTCAATCAAGAAACCATATACTTGAATCGGTTAAAAAGCTCAACGAAATGGGGTCAACAATAATATATACCTCACATTATATGGAGGAGATAGAGACACTGTGCACTAAAATAACAATAATGGATCATGGAAAAGAAATAGCAACAGGAACAAATGAAGAATTAAAAGAGCTAATTTCACATGAAGAAAGAGTACAAATTGAAGTATCCAATACTAATGATGATTTATTGAAGGCGATTAAAGAGGTAAAAGGTGTTAAAAAATGTGAGCTTACAGGCAATATGTTAGAAGTTATTTCGGAGAAGAATAGTGAAAATATAAGTGGAATTACATCCAAGATAGCTGAGTTTAAAAGTAAGATAGTTTCAATAAATGTTGAAAAGCCTACACTTGAAGGTGTATTTTTAACTTTAACTGGAAGAAAGCTTAGAGATTAAGGAGGAAAAGTAATGAATGCAATTTATATAGCTTTAAATGTTATTAAAATAAACTTTAGAGATAAAAAAGTTCTTTTATCCATGATGCTTTTTCCAATGATTTTAATACTCATTTTGGGAAGTGCACTTAAAAGTTCCTTTTCGGTTAAAGACTTAGGTAAGACTACAGTATGTTATTTAAATAGTGACAACAAAGAGGCTTCTAAAAGTTTTGATGAATTTTTAAAAAACAAAGAAATAAAAAAGATATTAGAAGTGAAAAATGTAAAGACATACAGTGAAGGCAAAAAACTTGTAAATGATGATAAGGTTACAGCAATGATATATATTGATGATAGTTATACAGAGAATTATAAAAACAATAAAAAGAGCAAAATTAAAATTTATCAAAATGAAAAAAGCACTGTAAGAAATGGAATTGTAAAAAGTGTAATAGACAGCTATAATGATGCAGCCAACACTATTATGACCACAGCAAAGTTAACAAAAGGAAGAACAAGTTATGTAGAAAGCAATAATGTAAATGAAAATTATATAAGTGTAGAAGGAAAAAGTCCAAGGGCCATAGATTATTATTCAGTAACAATGCTTGTACTCATATTAATGTATGGAGCTAACTATGGAGCTACAGAAATTCAAAATCTATTCTATGATCATATTGGAAAAAGAATTAAAAGTACAGGCACAAAAACCTTTGAGCATTTAGTTGGAGTTGTTTTGGGGGTTGTTTTTACTTTACTAATTCAAGCCTTAGTTCTTGTACTATTCACAAAGTATGTCTACGGGGCAAATTGGGGAGATAATCCACTTATTATAATAGGGGTAATGGCAGCAATGTCAATATTCTCAACTGCTATGGGAATTTTGTTTATGGCCTTCACAGGAGATGATAAAAAAGCTACGGCACTTATAGGCGTTGTAACTCCTATACTTACAGTTATATCAGGTGGATATTTTAAAATACCAGGACTTTCAGATGGTGTAATTGCAAAATGTATTCCAAATGGGCTTGCACAATCGGCTTTATTTAATTCAGTTTATGGAGGTTCCACATCTGATGCGTGGCAATCAGTAGCAATAATTCTTATAATGGCAGCAGTGATTTTGGCTGCATCTTCATTCTTTGCAAGGAGGAAACTAGCATGACAATATTTTTTAATAATATAAAGAGAATATTTAGAAAAAAAGCTAATTTAGTAGTTATGTTTGTGCTGCCTATAGCCTTCATTGTAGGTATAGGAAGTCTTTTAAGTAGTTCATCAAGTTTTGGAATTACTATAGGTTTAGTTGACAATGATAACTCAAAGCTTACTTCAATTATAAAAAATAAACTTAAAGCTGATAAAGACGAAATTAAAATCATTTCGAAAAGCGAAATCAAAGATGATATTATAAATAAGAAAATTGATACCGCAATTGTTATTCCAAAGGATTTTGCAGAGAATGCAATGAATAATTCTAGTGATGCAAAGATTCAAATGTACGGAATAAGTAGAGTGACTAATGATTCTTATGTAAAATATTATATCAATAGTTTTACAAATGCTGCAAAAAATATAGGAAAGACAGTTAACGGTGACAGTGATAAATTTTATGCAGGAATTAAGGAATATCAAAAAGGAAATTTTTCATCAGAAGTTAAATATACGAGTGATCAAAAAAGTAAGGAGGAAACGTCCTCGACTTTAGTTGGGTTTTTGATAATGGGAGTTGTATATTTAAGTACTATGGTAACTACACTTATTCTTGAAGATAAAAAATATGGTGTTTATAAAAGAATGTTTGCTTCTGGAGTAAGATCTTTTAGGTATATGGGGCAGTGTATATTAAGTTTTATTACAGTAGCCTTTATACAAATAGCAGCAATATTATTAATAATGAAATATGCATTAAATATTTATTTAGGACCGTCAATGCTTAATTTATTTATTGTACTCTTCATATTTGGAATTTGCTGTGTGGCATTAGGTGTTGCAATTTCTAACAGATCAAAAAATTTAAAACAGGCAAATACATTAGTAATGCTTGTAAGTACTCCTATGTTAATGCTTGGTGGATGTTATTGGCCCAGAGAAATTACACCAACTATAGTTCAAAGAATAGGCGATTTTGTGCCAACAACCTGGGCGATGGAAGCTGCAGGCAAAATTATAAGTGGAAATTCAATTATGAATGTGGGCAAGGAAATGGGAATCATAGTTATATTTATAATTTTATTCTTCATTGTAGCAAGCGTAAAAAGAATAGAAACAAGCGTATAGAGAGTATATTAAATGTTGTACTAAGAAAATTAGTGCAGCATTTTTTTATTTTCATAAACTTAAAGTAAGTATACTTGCCATTAAGCAGCAATAAATTTAAATATGAGCTTAATTGGGGGGAAGAAAATGAGATTAGCGTTTAAGATTGCAATGAGATTTTTAAAATACAGTAAAGTTCAGACTATGTTAATTATTTTAGGAATTGCTATAGGTGTGTCTGTTCAAGTATTTATAGGCACATTAATTAGAGGGGTTCAAAATAATCTTGTAAATAAGACTATAGGAAGTTCTTCTCAAATAACAATAACTTCAAAAAATGATGATAAAGCAATAGCCTCGTGGGAGAATAAAGTTGCAAAAATTAAAGAAATTCATGATGAGGTTAAGAATGTTTCAGCTGTAATTGACTTTTCGGCCTTTGTTAAGATATATGGTAGGACTAAGACATATCCAATTTTATTAAGAGGTTTTAATTTTAAAAATGCAGATCTCATTTATAAGGTTAATGATAATTTAATTGATGGGAAGGAACCTGAGTTTGATAATGAGGTGCTTATGGGAACTGATTTACAGAAGGAAACAGACGCTAAACTGGGAGACTGCATTACTATATTTACACCTCAAGGTGTTAAAAAAGATGTTATAATAACAGGATTTTATGATTTGAAATCAGCGAGTATTAATAAGTCCTGGATATTAACAAATATGAAAACAGCCCAAAATGTTTTTAATTTTGGAGATAAAGCAACTTCAATTGAAATGCAGGTAAAGGATGCTTTTAAGGTTGATAATATTTTAATGGATGTAAAATACAAATTAAAAGATAATAGCCTTAAAATTACAAATTGGAAAGAAGCAAACTCATCCTTACTAAGTGCTCTTAGTGGACATAATGCTTCTAGTATAATGATTCAAGTATTTGTGCTGATATCAGTAATTTTAGGAATAACTAGTACACTTGCTATAACAGTAATTCAGAAATCAAAACAAATAGGAATACTTAAGGCAATGGGAATAAAGGATGGAACTTCAAGTTTTATATTCCTATTTGAAGGGATGCTGCTTGGAGTTATGGGAACTACAGTGGGTATTTTTCTTGGTTTGTGCTGGACGTACTTTTTTACAAAATTTGCGCTTAACCCTGATGGCACGCCTTTAATACCATTGTACATAAGCTACAAATTCATAGCATTTTCAGCTTTAGTTGACATAATATCAGGATCAATCGCAGCAATAGTACCAGCTAGAAATTCTTCAAAGTTAAATCCAATAGATATTATAAAGAATGGATAATTTACGTTTTAAATAAGTGTAAATAAGGTAACTTATTTAAAATAAAATTACAGAATTAAATAATATAAAAATAGCATAAAAAAAGAATTAAATGCAACTGAGTTTTAAATACTTGCAAAACTATGGGATTTAGTTAGAAAATATATTTGAATTTAAGACTAAATCCTATTTTTTTATACTCTTGATGAAATACATGAAAATAATTATGCATACATATAAACAATATGAAAGTCTAAAACTAAAATTATGCAAAAACAGATAAAATTTGTGTAAAAATGAAAGAAATTATTAGAAAAAGTGATTTATTTTCTTCGTAAAATTTGCAGAAATGACTAGAAATTATTCATTTTTTATTGTAATCTATTATATAAAATACTATTATAAATTTAGGGGAAAAAATATAATTATCATTTTTTAGGAGGAAGTTAAATGAATAAAGACATGACAGTTAAGAGTGAACAAAATATAGAAGGTGAAGCTTCTAAAGTTGTAACTACAGCAGAACTTGTAGTTGAATGCCTTGAAAACGAAGGTGTAAAGTACATATTTGGAATACCAGGAGAAGAAAATTTAGCGTTAGTAAACGCTCTTAAAAAATCTTCTATTAAGTTTATAACTACTCGTCATGAGCAGGGGGCTGCATTTATGGCTGACGTATATGGAAGACTTACAGGAAAGCCAGGAGTTTGCTTATCTACATTAGGACCAGGTGCAACAAATTTAATGACAGGTGTTGCTGATGCAAATCTTGATGGAGCGCCACTAGTAGCAATAACTGGACAAGTAGGAACAGATAGAATGCACATAGAATCACATCAAAACTTGGATTTGGTTGCAATGTTCGCTCCAGTTACAAAGTGGAACAAGCAAATTGTAAGACCAGATACAGCAGCAGAAATCGTTAGAAAAGCATTTAAAACAGCAACAACAGAAAAACCAGGAGCTTGCCATATAGATTTGCCTCAAAATATTGCAAGTATGCCAGCAGATGCTAAGCCATTAAGACATGTATCATGTGAAAAAAGTTTTGCGTCTTACAGCAGCATAGAAAAGGCCTCCGTGGCAATATCAAGAGCAAAAAATCCTTTAATACTTGCGGGAAATGGTGCAATACGTTCTAATGCAAGCAGAGCTGTGCTTGAGATGGCAGAAAGATTAAATATTCCAGTAGCAAATACTTTTATGGGAAAAGGAATAATACCATATACAAATCCATTATCAATATGGAGTATGGGTTTAGCTCAAAAGGATTATGTTAACCGTATATTTGAAAAGACCGATTTAGTAATAACTATAGGTTATGATATTATAGAATATTCACCTAAAAAGTGGAATGCAAAAGGTGATATAAAGATAATTCACATAAGCGAGGAGAAATCTGAAATTAATAGATGCTATATTCCAGAAGTTGAGGTTATAGGTGATATTTCAGATTCAGTATATGAAATAGTAAGGCGTTCAACTAGACTAGAAACTCCTAAGCAGGTATTAAAAGTTAGGGAAGATATGAAAAAGGATTATGAAGAATATGCTAATGATGATGCATTCCCAATGAAACCTCAAAAAATCTTATTTGATTTGAGAAAAGTAATGGGCGAGGATGATATTGTTATTTCAGATGTTGGTGCACATAAAATGTGGATAGCAAGACATTATCACTGCTTGAAGCCAAATACATGTATAATATCCAATGGTTTTGCATCTATGGGTATAGCAATACCAGGAGCTCTTGCTGCAAAGCTTATAAATCCTGATAAGAAGGTTATTGCAGTTACAGGAGATGGTGGATTTATGATGAACTCACAGGAACTTGAAACTGCAAGAAGAGTGGGAACTCCATTTGTAACTTTAATATTTAATGACAGCAGCTACGGGCTTATAAAGTGGAAGCAAGAAGAAAGATATGGAGAAAGCGCATGTGTAGATTTTACTAATCCTGACTTTAAGATGTTAGCAGAAAGTATGGGGCTTAAAGGATACAGAATTACTAAAGCTAAGGAATTACTTCCAACTTTAGAGGAAGCATTTAAGCAAGAGGTGCCAAGTGTTATTGATTGCTGCGTTGATTATAGTGAAAACTTAAAATTAACACATAAATTGGAGGGACTTAAGTAAAAATAATTATTTTTTTAAAATAAGTATTGATTTTTAACATAATAATGATAAAATCAAATTGTAATATAAATTTAATAAAAAAACTTGATGAACATTATTAAATTTATAAATACCCAGTTGAGGGCTATCCAAAAAGCACAGGCTAGTAATTTGTAAATTTTATTTGTAAACTTTATTTGTAAACTCATGGAAAATTTTAATTTGTAGTTTCTTTAACTACCTAAACCCCTAACATAATGTGGATAGCCCTTGTTTTTTATTATACACTAAAATTTTAAATTTGAAATAATAAATTGATTAATTAAAAAAAAACATGTATAATGTGTCTGTATACGTTTACTCAATAAGAACTATGTAATTTACAGAAAGTTAAAAGTTAGTTAATGGCATTGAAAAAAAGAAATTATATAATATTTATGAGGGCACAAAGAAATGCCATTTGGAAAACAAAGAATGTTTATTATTAAATGCTAATTTCAGGTGGTTTATTTCTGAAGTGAAAACACCGCCAAATTAAACTATTTATGTACCAAAATACCAATCTTCAAGGGATTATGGTGCACATATAGTTTGCAGTTGCGCTAGTTTCACTAAATAATAGTTAAGAATGAAAAGGGGCCAATAGACTTATGAATATAGCATTTTTTTTAACTCCAAAGAATGAAGTGATTTGTGAGCAGATAACTTCAACGATGAGACAAGCTCTTGAAAGAATGGAGTATCATAGATATACAGCAATTCCAATATTGGATGACAAAGGTGGATATGTAGGTACATTAACTGAAGGTGATTTGCTTTGGATGATGAAAAATACACCTGGACTTGATTTTAAAAACACAAACAAGGTTTTAATAGGTGATATTCCAAGACATATTATAAATAAGGCGGTGCACATAGATTCTGATATAGAGGATTTAGTGTCCATGGCTGTAAATCAAAATTTTGTACCTGTAACAGATGACAATAATGTATTTATAGGGATAATAAAGAGAAGCGATATAATAAATTATCTTTACAAAAATTTATTTCAGAAAATAAAAAAAGAAGCTTAAAAAGACCTTTGGGTCTTTTTTTTAGTCTTGTCTTAAATAAGTGTAAAAATCAACGTTTATTTAAGACAAAGTTACTTTTTGTAATTTCAAGTAATTAAGATTGTTAAATATTTGACAATAATAAAATGCTGTTATATAATAGCTCTATAATAATAAAATTGTTCTATGACCATATTGTGGAAGAAAAAATGCCGGAGATATAGGAATATAAACGATTTGCAATTTTTACAGGGTAAAACATAAGTAAGTTGCATTTCACAATTTATAAGTTACTAAGATGTGTTATATAATACAATGAGTTTTGCTTACAATAGTTTGTTAAATATCAAACTAATTATGAATTTCATAGAAGGGGTGTATATCAATGAAAGTCACAAATTCAAAAGAGCTAAAACAAAAGTTAAATGAATTAAGGGAGGCACAAAAAAAGTTTGCAACATATACTCAGGAACAAGTTGATAAAATTTTTAAGCAGTGCGCTATAGCAGCAGCTAAGGAGAGAATAAAATTATCCAAGCTGGCAGTAGAAGAAACAGCAATAGGTTTTGTAGAGGATAAAATTATAAAAAATCATTTTGCAGCGGAGTATATATATAACAAATATAAAGATGAAAAAACCTGTGGAATAATAGAACATGATGAAGCATTAGGTATAGCAAAAGTTGCTGAGCCAATTGGTATCGTTGCAGCTATAATTCCTACTACCAATCCAACATCTACAACAATTTTTAAATCATTAATTTCTTTAAAAACAAGGAATGCAATTTTATTTTCACCTCATCCACGTGCAAAAAAATCAACTATTACTGCAGCAAAATTGATTTTAGATGCAGCTGTTAAAGCTGGGGCTCCTAAAAATATAATAGGTTGGATAGATGAACCATCAATAGAACTTTCTCAAGAATTAATGAGTGAAGCGGATATAGTATTGGCCACAGGAGGACCATCAATGGTTAAAGCAGCATACTCATCGGGAAAACCTGCAATTGGAGTTGGAGCTGGAAACACGCCAGCAATAATTGATGAAAGCGCAGATATAGAAATGGCAGTAAGTTCTATAATTTTATCAAAAACTTATGATAATGGTGTAATATGCGCTTCTGAGCAATCAGTGTTAATTCCAAATTCAATATACGAGAAAGTCAAAGAGGAGTTTATAAAGCGTGGAGCATATATACTTAATAAAAATGAGATGGTTAAAGTAAAAGAAATCATGTTTAAGGATGGAAATATTAATGCAGGTATAGTGGGAAAAGCGGCTTATACAATTGCTAAAATGGCAGGAATAAAAGTTCCTGAAACAACAAAGATATTAATAGGTGAAATACAATCTGTTGAAAGAGACGAGTTATTTTCACATGAAAAGTTATCACCAGTATTAGCTATGTATAAAGTTAAAGATTTTGATGAAGCTCTTGAAAAGGCACAAAGACTTATACACTTAGGAGGAAATGGACATACATCATCTTTATATATAAATTCACAAAGTAATAAAGACAAGGTTAAAAAATTTGGATTAACAATGAAAACTGCAAGAACGTTTATTAATATGCCTTCTTCGCAAGGAGCAAGTGGTGATTTATACAATTTTGCAATAGCACCCTCATTTACGTTAGGATGCGGTACTTGGGGAGGAAATTCTGTATCACAAAATGTAGAGCCTAGACAACTATTAAATATTAAGAGTGTTGCTGAAAGAAGGGAGAATATGCTTTGGTTCAAAGTTCCACAAAAAATATATTTTAAATACGGTTGCCTTGGATTTGCATTAAAGGAATTAAAAGATATGAATAGGAAAAGAGCATTTATAGTAACAGATAAAGATCTTTTTAAACTTGGATATGTTAATAAAATCACAAGCGTACTAGATGAAATAAATGTTGAATATAGTGTATTTTCAGATATTAAATCTGATCCAACCATTGATTCGGTAAAAAAAGGTGCTAAAGAAATGCTTAGTTTTGAACCTGATACTATAATATCTATCGGTGGTGGTTCTGCAATGGATGCAGCGAAGATTATGCACTTATTGTATGAGTATCCAGAGGCAGAAATTGAAAATTTGGCTATAAGATTTATGGATATAAGAAAGAGAATATGTGATTTCCCTAAATTAGGTAAAAAGGCAATTTCAGTAGCAATACCTACGACTGCTGGTACCGGTTCGGAAGTAACACCTTTTGCAGTTATAACTGATAACGAAACGGGAATGAAATATCCTTTGACTTCTTATGAATTAACACCAAATATGGCTATAATAGATACTGAATTAATGATGAATATGCCTAAAGGATTAACAGCAGTAACTGGAATAGATGCATTAGTTCATGCTGTAGAGGCATATGTTTCAGTTATGGCTACTGACTATACTGATGGATTAGCCTTAAGGGCTATAAAAATGATATTTAAATATTTGCCTAGAGCTTATAGAAATGGAAAAGAAGATACAGAAGCTAGAGAAAAAATGGCACATGCATCTAATATCGCAGGGATGGCTTTTGCAAATTCTTTCTTAGGTATATGTCATTCAATGGCTCATAAGCTTGGAGCAATGCATCATGTTGCTCATGGGGTTGCATGTGCAGTATTAATAGAAGAAGTTATTAAATATAATGCAACAGATTGTCCAATAAAACAAACAGCATTTCCTCAATATAAATATCCTAATGCAAAGGAAAAATATGCTGAAATCGCAGACTATTTAAATTTAAAGGGCAGCAATGATGATGAGAAAGTTAAAGCATTAATAGAAGCCATTTCACAGTTAAAAAAGGAGTTAGGTATTCCTAAAAATATAAGTGCAGCTGGAATAGACAAAAAGGATTTTTATCTTACGTTAGATGAAATGTCAGAGCTTGCTTATGATGATCAGTGTACTACAGCTAATCCTAGATACCCACTTATAAATGAAATTAAAGATATATATATAAAAGCATTTTAAAGACATATCTCCTAGAGATAATTGCTTAACCTATAATAGCCATGATAATATTTTATCATGGCTATTATTTTCATTTCTTAAAGTATATGAGATGTATTTTTTCAATGTAAATTCTTGCCTATTTAAAATGTATATACATGAAATATAAATTCTAGAAATACCTTATTTTTAAAATTGTCATTGAAAACGTATACCAAAAATGAACTTGCATAAATTGAAAACGATAGTATTTTGCCTTATCATTTTACTTGAAGGAAATAATTACAATGATGTGGGGGATATAGTATGGAAACAATTGAAAATGATAAACAAAATTTAAGATCGTCTTCATTAAAAAAAGCAGTTCAAAGTTTTGGTAGTTTCTTAAGTGGAATGGTTATGCCAAATATTGGAGCGTTTATTGCTTGGGGTTTGATAACAGCATTATTTATTAAAACTGGATGGATACCTAATGACAATCTTTCAAAACTTGTAAATCCTATGGTTGATTATATGCTTCCAATGCTTATAGCATATCAAGGTGGTAAACTTGTTTATGATATCAGAGGTGGTGTAGTAGGAGTAATAGCCACTATGGGTATGATAGTTGGAACTTCAATACCAATGTTTCTTGGAGCAATGATAATGGGACCTTTAGGTGGATACCTAATAAAAAAATTCGATAAATTAGTTGAAGGAAAAATTCCAACAGGTTTTGAAATGCTTGTAAATAACTTTTCAGCTGGAATTTTGGGAGGGATACTTGCTGTAATTGCATATCTGGTAGTTGGTCCTGTAGTTGCTGGGGCATCAAGTGGATTAGGATCAATAGCTTTAGCAATAACTAAAAAAGGATTACTTCCGTTAATAGCATTAGTCGTAGAACCAGCAAAAATATTGTTTTTAAATAATGCAGTTAATCATGGTGTATTTACACCTCTTGGAATTCAACAAGTGCAGAGCCTTGGAAAATCAATATTTTTCTTACTTGAGGCAGACCCAGGTCCCGGACTTGGAATCCTTTTAGCATATTGCCTATATGGTAAAGGGTCAGCTAAGAGTTCTGCTCCAGGAGCAGTAATAATACAATTCCTTGGTGGAATACATGAAATTTATTTCCCTTACGTTTTGATGAAACCTCTTTTACTTTTAGCAGTAATAACTGGAGGAATTTGTGCAGACTTAACTTTTGTTTTATTACATGCAGGGTTAGTTGCAGCAGCTTCACCAGGAAGTATAATAGCATTAATGGCAATGTGCCCTAAAGGTGCAGAACTACCTGTATTAGCTGGAGTTGCCATTGGAGCAGTAGCATCATTTTTAGTAGCATCAGTTATTCTTAAGAGAGACAAGGCTAATAAAGAAACAACAGATGATTTTCAAGAAGCTCAAAGTAAGATGAAAGAAATGAAAAAAGAAAGTAAAAATCAAGTTGTTAATGCTGCAAATGATCAAAACAGTGAAGCAAAAGAAATCTCAAATATTAATTTGATAGTTTTTGCTTGTGATGCAGGGATGGGATCGTCGGCAATGGGAGAGTCCATATTAAAGAAAGAACTAAAAAATGCAAATATTCAAGGTATAAAAGTTGAGCATTATTCAGTTGACAGTATTCCTAAAACGGCAGATGTAGTGTTTGTACAGGAAAGTTTAAGTGAAAGAGCAAGAAAGTGTGTACCTGAAGCTAATATAATAACTGTAAAAAATTTCTTAGATCGTTCCAAATATGTAGAATTTATGGAAAAGATAAAAAATAACTGATAACTAGGTGAGCAATATGAATACTTTAACTCCTAGACAGCAATTTATATTAAACGAATTAATAAATAAAAAATCTTGTAATGCTAATGCTCTTCATAATGAACTTGCCGTAAGTGTAAGAACTATATTGAGAGAGATTGCATCTATAAATAAAGTTTTAAAAAAGTATAAACTTACTATTTTGTACTATGAAAATATGAATTTAATTATATCAGGAGAAAGGGAAAATGTAAAATATTTGGAAAATTCAATAAATTCCATTCCTATTCTGTGGTTATACAATAAGGAACAAAGAAAGATAGCAATTGTATGTAAGTTATTGCTAGAAAAAGGGTATTTAAAGGCGCCTTATTTTAGCTATAAATTTAATGTAGTTATGGGAAGTATAAGCCAAGACCTAGACAGTATTGAAAAAATGCTTTTAACTAAAAACTTATATTTAATAAGAAAAAGAACTTATGGTATAAAAATAGATGGATCAGAATGGAATAAAAGAAATGTTTTTATTGAATTGTTTTTTAACTTTAAACCTTTTGAATATTTATTTTCATTTCTTTATGGAGAAGAGATAGATGAGACCGTAGAGGCTTTTTTTAAGGATATATTTGAAGTTACGACAATTGATATTGTTAAAAAAGCTTTTCATCAATTAGACTTTGGAGATATTAAAGTTAATGATGTCCAGTATTTTAATTTATTTATTCTCACACTTCTTGCTATAAAGAAAACGAAGGATGAAAGTAATATATCTTTACCAGAAAAAATCAAACGAGATATGCAAAGTAGCAAAATATATGAAAAAATAAAACTATTGCAAGATGAATTATATGAAAGCAACATAATATTACCGGAAGAGGAACTAGTTTACTTATGCTTGTATTTAAATGATTATAAATATTATAATAGCTATAATGGAAATATTGTTGAATCAGATATTAACTATGAGGGTATTAGCAGCGAGTTAATAACTGGTGTGTCAAAAAAAATAGGAATAGATATTACTAAAGACAAAAAATTGCTTAAGGACTTATCAAATCATTTAAAACAGACGTTTCATATGCTTAATTTAGGACTTGATATTATAAATCCTCTAGTAAACGAAATAAAAGAACATTATTGTCAATTATTTGACATAATAAACAATGAATGCAAATTAATTTTTTCCAGATATAATATTAAAATACCTGAAGAGGAAATTGGATATATTATAATGCACATTGAGGTTGCTATACAAGGGAAGCAGATGTTTGGAAGAAAATTAGATGTACTTATTGTTTGCCCAAGTGGGATAAGCACTGCGAAAATATTGAATAACAAGGTAAAAGCTCTTTTCTCAGATATAGGTGGTACAGATATTAGTCCTATACATGATGTTTATGACAAATTATTAAAAAATAAATATGATTTGATTTTGTCAACAGTACCAATTAATTTAGGCATAGACAATGTAATTATTGTCTCGCCATTTATGACAAAAGAAAACATAGATGAAGTAAAAAATTTTATCTTTAGAATTAAGGTGGCAAATCAAAGTGTAACTGTGAAATCTTCAGATAGTTTAAATTTTAATGCAACAAGTAAAGAATATGAGATTATTAATGAGATTTTGAAAAATTTAAAATTAAGAAAAGTTAAAGTTGGTACCTTTAATGAGTTAATAGACTATATTGCGGATGATATTTATAAAAATAATATAAGTAAAAGTAAGGAAGAAATAAAAAGATTAATATTAAAAAGAGAAGAAAAAGGTAATGTTGTAGTTCCTAAAAGTGGAATGGCACTCCTTCATACTAGAAGTGATGAAATGATTATCCCATTTGTGGGTGTATATTATATTGATAAATCTTTTCCAATGTCAAGTGAAGGCTTTTCTACAGAAAATGTAAACACTTTTTTAGTACTTTTAGCACGAAATAATGAAAGCAATTATATATTGCAGTTTTTAGGGAAGATAAGTATTTCACTAATTGAAAGAAAAGGATTTGTTGAAACTTTGAAAACAGGTAATGTCAGGAAAATTAGGAGCTGTTTAATAGATATTGCAAACAAGGAGGAAGCTACTGATGAGTAAAAAAATTTTAGAAGAGAATAATATTTTATTAAATTTAAAGTCGGAATCCAAAAATGAGGCTATAGAAAGGGTAGGAAGACTTTTAGTTTCTCAAGGATATGTCAATAAAAATTATATAAGTGGAATGAAGGCTAGAGAAGAAGAGGTTACAACATATATGGGAAATGGTGTTGCTATACCTCATGGAATGAATGAATATAAAAAGGAAATTATAAATTCTGGTATAGTTATAGCTCAATACCCTGAAGGAGTGGATTTTGGAGAAGGTAATGTAGCCTATATAGTAATAGGAATTGCTGGTAGAGGCGAGGAACATATGGCTATACTATCCAAAATAGCACTTACTGTTCAATATGAAGAAAATGTTGAAAGGCTTAAAAATGCCAAAAGTAATGAAGAAATTATTAAAATAATAGAGGAAGGCGATGACTGATATGAAAGCAGTTCATTTTGGCGCAGGAAATATAGGAAGAGGATTTATTGGATATTTATTATATAAATCTGGTTATGACATCACTTTTGTCGATATATTCGGCAAAGTGGTGGATGATATAAATAAGTATAAGAAATATACTGTAATAACTTTAAATACTTCTCAAAATAAAGAGGGGGTTGAAAATGTTAGGGCAGTTAATCTAAAAGATAGCGATTCTCTTGAAAAAGAAGTTTTACAAGCAGATTTAATTACCACATCACTAGGGTTAAATAATTTGAAAAGCACAGGAGAATTATTACGAGGCTTTTTAAAAAAGAGATCAGAAGTTAGTAAAAAGCCGCTTGATATAATAGCTTGTGAGAATGCATTGTTTGCAACTGATGTATTAAAGAAAGTTATATTTGATGGAGCAGATAAAAAATTTCAAGAATATTTAGAAAAGTATGCAGGCTTTCCAAATTGTGCAGTTGACAGAATTGTACCAAATGTAAATATAGAAAAGGAATTACCTATAGATGTAGCTGTAGAAGACTTCTATGAATGGGATATAGAAAAGAATAAGATAAAAATTAATAACAATATAAAAGGTGCAGAGTATGTTGAAAAGTTAGATCCTTATCTTGAGAGAAAATTGTTCCTCTTAAATGGTGCACATGCAACAATTGCATACTTAGGGTATCTTAAAAATTATAAGTTTATACATGAAGCTATAAAAAATGAGTATATTAAAAAAGTTATAGTTGGTTTTCATAAAGAGGCAGTACAAGCTCTTAGTATTAAGCACAAAATAGATATAAATATTTTGAAGGAATATTCAAATAAGCTTCTGAAAAGATTTGAAAATAAATATCTTAAAGATGATGTGACGCGTGTAGGGCGTGATCCTATAAGAAAATTATCATCAAATGACAGATTAATAACTCCATTGAAACTTTGCTGTGATTTGAAAATAGATTTTAAAGACATTTTATGTGGTGTTGCAGCGGGATACTTGTTTAATTATAAAGATGATGAAAAGGCCCAAGAGATTCAGAAGATAATAGAAAATGATGGAATTAGCAAGGCCATTTCAAATATATCTCAAATAAAAGAAGGAGAATATTTGAACAATATGATAATGAATAAGTATGAAGAGCTAAAAAGGCAACTATAAAATTCAGAATATTCATAATATTATGAATTAATATAGTGATATTAAAAAAATTTAGCTGAGGAAAATATTTTAAATTTAATTCATATGTATATTGAATGCAAATTTACTGTTTGGCATTTTTAAATAAATATTAATTTAAAATATTTTCCCAACTTTATTAAACTTAAAGCAGGGATACGCATAATATATTTATATAAAAAGTAAAAAATCCAATAAATGCTTTTTTATATTTGTTGACAGTTAAATAAAAGCAATAGTATAATGGCAATGTATAAATATTAAATAAAGTATAGGGGGGAATGAAAGAAACAAAAATTGTTAGTTATAGTTAAAGCGCCCGAACTAGAATAATATAATTATTTTAGTTGACGAGGATGGGGAGTATCGAAATCTTCGGCGGATGCCCCACGGTAAACGCACTACCGTTAACGATTGATAAAAGCAGAAAGTGATTTTTGTTACAAAATCAATCCGGTGTTAAAACCTTAATAATTATTAACATGCCTAGAATCTCTTAAAAAATGAAGTTATTTTAGGTGTTATTAGTGTTGAATTAAAAATGAGAAAGGAAGATTTTTTATGTGCGGAATAGTAGGTTATAGTGGTAAGAATGAGGCTTCTTCAATTTTAGTTGAGGGATTAAGTAAACTTGAGTATAGAGGATACGATTCAGCAGGAGTTGCTATACTAGATGATGGAAAAATAAATGTTTCAAAATGTAAAGGAAGACTTGTAAATCTTGAAAATAAATTAAAGAGTAGTCCACTTAAAGGAAATGTAGGAATTGGACATACTAGATGGGCTACACACGGTGAGCCGTCAGATGTGAATGCACATCCTCATAATAATAATGATAATACAATAAGTGTAGTGCATAATGGTATAATAGAAAACTATATGGAGTTAAAGTCATGGCTTAAATCAAAAGGATATAAATTTATTTCAGAAACTGATACAGAGGTTATTCCTAATCTTATAGACTATTTTTATAATGGAGATTTATTAGATGCGGTTATGAAGGCTATATCAAAAGTAGAAGGAAGTTATGCACTTGGTGTAGTTTGTTCAAATGAACCTAATAAAATAGTTGCAGTAAGAAAAGATAGTCCTCTTATAGTCGGCGCTGGAAAAGATGAAAATTTTATAGCATCAGATGTTCCTGCTATATTAAATCATACTAGAGATATATATTATTTAAAAGATAAAGAGTTTGCTGTTTTAACTTCTGAGGGAGTGGAATTTTACTCAAATGAAGGAGAAAAAATAGAAAAAGAGCTTAATCATATAGAGTGGGATGCTAACGCAGCTGAAAAAGGTGGTTATGAGCATTTCATGTTAAAAGAAATTTATGAACAACCTAAAGCTATAAGAGATACTATGACTTCTAGAATTATAGAAGGTCAGCCTATAAAATTAGATGATATAAATATAACAAAAGAACAAATAGAAAATATTGAAAAAATATATATAGTAGCTTGTGGAACTGCATATCATGCTGGAATAGTTGGAAAATATGTTATAGAAAAATTTGCAAGAATACCTGTTGAAGTAGATATAGCATCTGAATTTAGATATAGAGATCCAATAATTACAAAGAATACTTTAATGATAGTTTTAAGTCAATCAGGAGAGACAGCCGATACTTTGGCTGCATTAAGAGAGGCAAAGTCACTTGGAGCAAGAGTTATCGCTATAACAAATGTTGTTGGAAGTTCAGTTTCTAGAGAAGCCGATGATATTTTATATACTTGGGCAGGACCAGAAATTGCAGTTGCATCTACAAAAGCATATACTACGCAGCTTATAACTATGTATATATTGGCATTATTCTTTGCACAAAATAAAAATACTCTAACTACTGAAGAAATAGAAAAAATAAAAGCCGATATGCTGAAACTTCCAGAAAAAGCAAAAGAAGTACTAGATAATAAAGAAAAAGTTCAAAAATTTGCGGCAAACACCTATATGCATAAAGATATGTTCTATTTAGGCAGAGGCATTGATTATGCTGTAGCTATGGAAGGTGCATTAAAGCTTAAAGAAATCTCATATATTCATTCTGAGGCTTATGCTGGTGGAGAATTAAAGCATGGAACTATAGCTTTAATAGAAGATGGAACAGTTGTAGTAGCACTTGCAACTCAAAATGATTTATATGAAAAAATGGTTAGTAATATAAAAGAAGTAACTACAAGAGGAGCTAAAGTTCTTGGAATTACAGTTGAAGGTAGAACAGGAATGGAACAAGTTGTTGATTCAGTGATATATGTGCCAAAAGTAAATGACATACTTTTACCTGTACTTTCAGTTATACAACTTCAATTATTGGCATATTATGTTTCGGTAGAAAAAGGCTGCGACGTTGACAAGCCAAGAAATTTAGCCAAATCAGTAACTGTTGAATAAAATTGGATAAGCGTTTTGAAGATTTGTTGGTTTGAAATAAAGTATGATACTTTGAAACAAAGTCTGATATTCTAAAATAAAATTTCAATAAGAATTCAAGAGATAAAGATACTATACGCGAGATGTGTAGTATAAGACAAAATTATATAGAACGATAAAGTAAGCCGCGCATTCTCAACATTTGTGAGAGTGTGCGGTTTTTGTAAGTTTGTAACAAAGTTTGATCGTTTAAAATAAAGTTTAATCAAATATCGTTAAATTGGCTGTATCTTAAATTAAAGTGCAGCTTTGTTTATTATTATATATTATAATAGATTTTTTATGTTAAAGGAGAAATTTAGTATGATAAGAAAAGCTCAAATACATGATATTACTTTAATAATGAATATAATCAAATCAGCAATAAAAGATATGGAATTGAAAAACATACATCAATGGGATAATATTTATCCAAATGAAGAGGTTATAAGTGAAGATATAATTAATAGTGAGTTATATACTAATGTAGAGAATGGAAGTATAAATGCAATTGTTGTTTTAAATGAAGATCAGGCAGAGGAATACAGAGATTTAAAGTGGAAATATAATTTTGGAAAACAGCTTGTCATTCATAGATTGTGCGTTGATCCAAGGACTCAAGGTGTTGGAATTGCAAGGAATTTACTTAAATATGCAGATGATTTTGCAGTAAAGGGTGGATATGAAGCTATAAGATTAGATGCATTTGCCCAAAATGAAAGAGCTTTGAGGCTGTATGAAAAGAATGGATATGAAAAAGTAGGAAGTGTAAATTTTAGAAAAGGGGAATTTTATTGCTATGAGAAGAATATTGAGTAAGTAGGATAGTTATATTAGAAATTCTTTTTATGAAACTTTTAGAGTTGGATAAAAGTGACATTCATGTTGTACAGTACATAACGGAACTTTCACCTAAAGAAGTATTTGAGAAAAAGCTTCATAAGGCAAAATTGCAACTGGAGCAAGGATTGAATTGCTGTTAAAAATAAATGTATTTAGGTGATAGAAAAATCTATCATCTTTTTTATATGGCCTTGTAAATTCTGGTCAATTAACTACAATATAAATTATGGTTGACCAATTCGGTCAGAGTGGAGGGAAAATAATGTATGATAGTTTTTATGCCATAGATAAAGAAAAACAAATGAGAATTATAAATGCAGCTATGAAAATATTTTCTGAAAGCCCATATAAAAAAGCTTCAACAGCGGATATAGCAGCTGCTTCTGGCATATCAAAAGGATCTTTGTTTTATTATTTTAAGAATAAAAGAGATTTATATTGCTATTTGTATGAGTACAGCTGCAAAAAAATATATGAAAAGATAGATGAACTGGAAGCACTTAAAGAAAATGATTTTTTTGAACGGAATGCCAAAATAGTAGAGGCAAGAGTAAATATAATGCTGAAGTGTCCACACATTTTTGAATTTTCTCTCAGAGCATACTATGAAACAGATATTGCAGTTTCGAAGGAAATAAAAGCAATTAATGAAAGAATTCTAAAGGATGCCTATGTTAAATTAAATGAAAACATTGATGTAACCAAGTTTAAAAATAAAGAAGGTATCAATAGAGCAATTAAAATGTTAGTTTGGATCGGTGGAGGATTTATAAAGGAAAAAATGGCAGAAGGCAAGATGGACTTGAAGGAGCTTCAAGATGAAATTTATGAGTATATGAAAATATTGAAACATGGATTTTATAAAGGAGGTGTTTTAAGTGGAGAAAATTAAATTAACCTATAAATCCTACGGAATAACAGTCTATCATAAAGAGGGGGATACAAGTGAAAAAATAGTATTTGTTCATGGAGGAGCACTAGATAATGCAATGATGTCCTGGAAAGAAGTAATTGAATTAATGGGGAATAAGTATGATATTTATGCTGTAGACATGCTTGGTTTTGGTGAAAGTGATAAGCCAGATATTCAGTATTCTATCCCTATGTATGTGGAGTTTTTATACGATGTGCTAAGGCAGCTAAATATAGAAAAGACTAATTTAGTTGGACTATCCATGGGGGGAGGCATTAGTATAGCATTTTCTTTGAAATATCCTGAGCTTGTAGATAAGCTTACTATAATAGGATCATTAGGTTTGTATTCCAGAATGCCATTTCATAGGTTTAATAGGTGGTTTGTAAATTCAAGGTTTAATGCTAAATCATATGAATGGATTGGAAAAAGCAGAGCATTGGTAAAGTGGACAATAAATTCATCCTTGTTTGGAGATAAAAATAAAATTTCTGATAAGTTAGTTGATGATTTATATAAGCTTGTTCATGAACCTAATTGTAATAAAGCCTGGGAGTCTTTCCAATGTTATGAGCTAGGTAAGGAAGGAATGACTACAGATTTGGCAGCGCATTTAAGCGACCTAGCAATGCCAGTTTTAATAGTAAATGGTGAAAAAGATCCTGGGGTTCCTGTAAAATATGCAATAGCAGCAAGTAAGGTTATTAAAAATAGTAGGCTGCATGTGATGAAAGGATGTAAACATTGGTCTCAAAAGGAGAGACCAGAAGAATTTGTTCAAGCATTGAAGGATTTTCTGCGGTAGCAGAAAATCATCCTTTACTCTACTCTCTACTCTGCTAATGCTATTACTTCTATTTCAACTAAAGCATCTTTAGGGAGTTTTACTTCTACACATGATCTTGCAGGCATATCCTTATCAAAGTATTTTGCATAAACTTCATTAACAGCAGCAAAATCACTCATGTTTTTTACAAATACAGTTGTTTTAACAACCTTGTCAAGTGAGGTTCCAGCTGCTTCAAGAATAGCTTTTACATTTTCTAGTGATCTTTCAGTTGCTTTTTTTACATCTCCACCAATAAGTTCACCAGTTGATGGATCTAATGGAATTTGACCTGATGCAAATACGAAGTTTCCAGCCTTAATAGCTTGTGAATATGGTCCTACTGCTCCTGGAGCATTTTTTGTGCTTATTATTTTCTTTTCCATAAAATTACGCCTCCAATATTTTAATTTATATTAATTTTACTACATAACCGTCTTTTTCTAAACAATTTAGTATACTTTCACCGTGTTTTTTAGATTGAACTGTGATTTCAAAGGATACATCGGCATATTCAAGTCCTTTTTTGTTCCAGTTACTATTTTGTCTTATTGTAACGACGTTTCCGCCCATGTTTCCTATTTTAGATACTAAAGAACCTAAGGCTCCTGTTTTATCTTGAAGTTCTACTTCAAATCTTATTGTTCTTTTTTCTAAAACTAATTCTCTTTCTATTATTTTTGCTGTAGTTGCTATATCTACATTTCCACCGCTAACTAAAAGGACAACTTTTTTGCCTTCTATGCCTTTAATTTTTTGCGCTAATAAAGCGGCTAAGGGTGCTGCACCTGAACCTTCAGCTACGAGTTTGCTTATTTCCATCAATTGAAACATAGCATGGGCTATTTCATTTTCACTTATTGTAACTATTTCATCTACATATTTCTCAATGTATTTAAAGCATTTATCTCCTATTGTGCTAACTGATATGCCGTCAGCCAAAGATTTTGCACCTGGGACAGTGGTGATTTTTCTATTTTCTATAGAAGTTTTAGCGGAAGGTACTATTTCTGGTTCAACACCTATTATTCTTATGGAAGGCTTTATTGATTTTGCTGCTACAGCAATGCCAGATATTAAACCGCCTCCACCAATTGGAACTACTATAACATCGGTATCAGGTAAATCTTCTAATATTTCAAGGGCTATAGTTCCTTGACCTGCCATTACATCTATGTCGTTAAAGGGTTCTAAAAAGGTTGCCCCTGTTTCTTTTTGTATTTCTACGGCTTTATTATGGCATTCATCATATACTTGACCAGCTTGAATAACTTCTGCACCATATCCTCTTGTTGCGTCCACTTTTGCTTGAGGTGCAGTTAATGGCATAATTATAGTAGATTTAACGTTAAATACAGTTGCGGCATAGGCAACTCCCTGAGCATGATTTCCTGCTGAAGAAGCTATAACACCTCTTTCTTTTTCTTCTTCTGTTAGATTAACTAATTTGTTATAGGCTCCCCTTAGTTTAAAAGCACCAGTTTTTTGTTTGTTTTCACATTTTAAGTATATATTACAATTGCATTTTTTTGAAAAGGTACTTGTATAAAACATAGGAGTTTTTCTTACTACTTTCTTAATATTTTGCTGAGCTTTTTTAATTCTTTCTAAGTCTAATTCCATAATATACTTTCCTCGCTTAGTACAAATAATTAATTTATATTAGGATGGCTCCTTTTGAAAAATTAAATTTTATTGACAATTTAATAATATTGAAAAAACTTACATTTTGTATGCTTACAACGCACATACGTATGTACAAATTTTTGGAAAAACCTTTTATATAGCCAATGATAATCTTGTAATTTAAAAAAATTTAACTATATTCTATCATATTTGTACGCGTACTACAATCATATTTTCCTAAAAGCAGTATTTCATTGCAATATATTTTTATGAATTTTGAAATTTTTGCTTTGTAAATAGAAGAATGTATTAACAATGACTATAAAATTAAAACTTTCATTTTTCCCTTTTCGGGTACTTATTTGTATAAGAAATGTAATGCAATTGTAATAATTAACATTATTTTTTTAGATATAATGTTAATAATATATTTGAGGGAAGGAGTGATAGTTAATATGATTAATGATAAAATTAAAAGATTTAAGATAATACATTTGATTATTGCTGCTTTCATGTGCATTACATTTTTTTATGTTATGAATAGATATGGGATTATTGAAGCAAAGAAAAACAGCAATTATGCAGGCAATACCTATAAGTATTTAGATAACAACGTTGATGTAAGAAGAGTAAAAGTTATCTCCCATAGAGCAAGGTATTTTGGTGAACCTGAAAATTCTATTCATGCCATTGAGGATTCAATAAAATATAAAGTAGATTATGCAGAAATAGATGTTCAGGAGACAAAGGATGGAATAGTTGTTTTAATGCATGATAAGAACTTAAAGAGGATGACTGGATTAAATGAATCGGTTGGAGTTGTAGACTTTAATCAAATTGAAAAGTTAAATATAGCTCCTCGTTATTCTTCTCAGCATAAGGAGGAAAGGATTCCAACCTTGGATGAGGCAGTAAAGAAATCAAAGGGGAAGTTAAAGCTAATTATAGAAATTAAGCCTTATGGAGATACTAATGATTTAACTAAGAAGGTTGTTAGTATAATAGAAAAGAATAATTTTGAAAATCAATGTATGATTCATTCAATGAACTATAAAATTTTATTAAATGTAAAGAGATTAAATCCTAGAATTAAAACTGGATATATAGCCTGTAGACCAAGAAAAGATTTAGCACTATTAAAGGTTGATTTCTATAGTGTACAGCAGAGAATTATAACAAGAAAATTGGTTATAGAAATCCATAAATCAAATAGAAGGATATATTCCTGGACAGTTGATAAACCTAAATATATGGACAGCATGCTTAAATTAAATGTAGATGGTATTATAACGGATAAACCTAGCATATTAATGAATATAAAAAAAGGGATACGTATATAACAGAAGTTTTAGATAAATGTTACTTTTTACATTTATCTAAAATTTTTTTTGAACTTTTTACAAAGATTATTACATATGAAACCGGTTGACACATATCTGTAAACGATGTAAAATAATAATTGAATAAAGTAAAGTATCAAGCCGTTAATATAAAGTATTTAGATTGAAATAAGGCTTAACCAATTAAAATAATATACAAATTACAAAGGGGAGGGTGCATTACATGTCAGTAAAAAATAAAGTGCAGCTTATTACTTATGCAGATTCTTTAGGTGGGAATCTAAAAAAACTTAATTATGTTTTATCAAAGTATTTTTCAGATATTTGCAGTGGGGGTGTTCACATTTTGCCTCCATTCCCATCATCTGGAGACAGGGGATTTGCTCCGTTAACTTACCTTGAAATAGAACCTAAATTTGGTACATGGGAGGATATAAGCGCAATAGGTGAAAAATTTGATGTGCTAGTTGATTTAATGGTTAACCATATATCTAGACAATCAGAGTATTTTCAAGACTTTTTAAAGAAAGGCAGGAAATCTCAGTATGTGGACCTATTTATTACTTTGGATAAGGTTTGGAAGGATGGAGAGCCTGTTAAAGAAGATATAGATAAAATGTTCCTTCGCAGAAAACAACCATATTCTACTTTTAAAATAGAGGAGACTGGCAAGGAAGAAAAGGTATGGACAACCTTTGGACATGGAGAACAGTCAGAACAGATAGATTTAGATGTAAAAGCTGAAAAAGTAAAGCAGTTACTTAAGGAGTTCTTTGTTAATTTTAGTAAACATAATATTAAGATAGTAAGGTTAGATGCCGTAGGATATGTTATAAAAAAACTTGGAACAAGCTGTTTCTTTGTAGAACCAGAAATATATAAATTCATGGATTGGATTATGGAGCTTGCAAAGTCTTTAGGAATTGAACTTTTACCTGAGGTTCATTCACAGTATGAGACTCAGTATAAACTTGCTGAGCATGGTTTCTGGATTTATGATTTTATTTTGCCATATACGGTTCTGGACACTTTAATAAACAAATCAAGCAGAGATCTTTGCAAGTATTTGAAGAACCGTCCTAAAAATCAGTTTACAACACTTGATTGTCATGATGGCATTCCAGTAAAGCCTGATATGGATGATCTTATTGACAGCAAGAGGGCAAAGAAAGTGGTTGATATATGTATAGAAAGAGGGGCAAGTGTAAGTCGTATTTTAACAGATGAGTACAAGGATAAGGATGGTTTTGACGTTCATCAGATATTATGTTCATATTATTCTGCTTTAAATTGTGATGATGATGCTTACATAGCTGCAAGAGCTATTCAGCTTTTTGTACCTGGAGTACCTCAGATATATTATGTAGGATTACTTGCAGGAGCAAATGATTATGAGCAGGCAAAAGCAACTGGTGAAGGACGTGAAATTAATCGTCATAATTATACTATGGAAGAAATAGAAAAGTCCGTTGAAAGAGAAGTAGTTCAAAGATTATTAAAGCTTATTAGATTTAGAAATGAATATGATGCATTTAACGGAGATTTCAAAGTTATAGACTCACTTGATGATGAAATTAGACTTGCTTGGAATAAAGATAATAAAAATTGCAGTTTATTTATAGATTTGAAAACAAATAAAACTTTAATAAGTTATGTTGATGACAACGGTAATAATGTTCAATATTTAGCCTAATAAAAGAAAAGGTTACAGTTGAGAATGCGGTTTAGAATTAAGACGTCTTAATTTATACCGCATTTTTAGACGGCTTTATTATAAAATGTAATTAAAAGTAATATATCCCATGGATAAATTTAAAAATATTAATATATTTATAAATAAGTTTATGATATAATCTACATTAATATTAAATAGATATATGATGATTGTAGAAAATCATGTACTGTTTAAAACGCTTACTAAGGATGAATTATTGAGGGGGAGTCTATCTTATGAACTTTAGCAAGATGAAGTTATCTAACAAATTAATAACAGGTTTTTCTCTAATGATTGCTTTAATAATAAGTATATCTATTTTATCAATTATTAAGTTAAATCAAATTGATAGTAATGTTAAAGGACTAATCTTTAAAGAAAATAAGAAATTAAAATTTTCTTATGAAATGAAAAACGACGTAGATCAAATGTCTATAGCCGTGAGAAATATATGTGCATCCAGCGATGTTACTTACATGAAAACGCAAAAGGAGGAATTTCAAAAGGCTGAAAAACTATACGATTCTGATAAGAAGGAACTTAAAAAGTTGCTTTATACGTCATCGGGTATAGCTATAAGTAAGGAAATTGATAAAAATGATGATGTAGCATTTGAAGCATTTGATGAAGCAATAAAGAATGGAATGAAAATTGATATATCTAATGAAGATTTTGATAAAATTATTTCAAATTTAAAAAAGCCGCAGAATGATCTTATGTTAAGTATAAATAAAATGATAAGAACTCAAGATGATCTTGTTAGAGTAAAAGGAGAGCTATCTAGAGATATTACAATTGGAGCATCAAATATAATTATAGTTGTACTTATAATAAGTATTTTGCTTGGTATTTTATTTACATATTTCATAAGAAAAAGTATTGTAAATCAGGTTAAGGAAGTTTATGAAGGAGCGAAGAAATTAGCTAATGGAAACTTTGATTTTAAGATGAAGGTGGTATCAAATGATGAAATAGGAAAGACTATTAATGCATTAAATGACGCTGTAGAAAAGCTTAATTATAGTATGAAATTGGTTAGAACCGAAAGTGAAGATACTATTAAAAGTATAGAGGCAGCAGATGAAATGTTACAAACAGTAAGTGGAGAGGTTGAGCAGGCATCGGCTTCTACAGAGGAAATATCAGCAGGAATGGAGCAATCTTCTGCATCTGTAGAGGAGGTTGCCTCAATGACAATGACAGTAAAAGAAGAAATAAACATTACAACTGAGAAGGCAAAGGAAGGCCTAAAGATAGCTTTAAATATAGAAGATAAAGCAGATAAAATAAATAATGACTCTTTAATCTCAAAAGAAAATGCAGAAAGAATATATAGCAAAACTAAAGTGGATCTAGAAAACTCACTAGAAGAAGTTAAAATTGTAAGTAAAATATCAAAAATGGCTGAAAGTATAAATGGGATTGCAGAGCAAACAAATCTGCTAGCATTGAATGCTGCTATAGAGGCGGCTAGAGCTGGAGAACAGGGAAAAGGTTTTGCAGTTGTTGCTGAAGAAGTTAGAAAACTTGCTGAAGAGTCATCGGATGCTGTTTCACAAATACAGGGTGAAATTGAAACAGTGCTAGGAGCGGTTGAAAAGTTATCTGATTCATCTAAATCCATATTGGCATTTGTAGAAAAGGATGTTCTTAAGGATTATGAAAGCTTAATTAGAATTAGCGATGAGTACAAAAAAGACGGCATTATGGTAAAAGGTATAATAGAGAAATTTGCAGAAGTTTCTGAGACTATATCAACTTCTGTTGATCAAATAGCAATTACTATGGAAGAAGTTGCAGTTTCAGTAACAGAAGTAGCAAAATCATCTACAGATATTGCTGCAAGTATTAATGAAGTTAGAGATCAAAGTGAAGCCATATCAAATGAATCTAGAGCAAACCTTAAAGGTGCTGAAAAATTAACAGATTTAATTAGAGAATTTAAATTGGACTAGTATAGTGAAAGTTGCGAATTAACGGTATTTAATATTTAAAAATATTGGTATTTCGCAATTTTTTTAAAAGCATAGTTGACTAATCAACCATATTTTGATATCATATTTTTATGATGTATAAAGGAGAAAGAGCTATGGATAACAACACTTCAACTCTAATTAAGCTTACTAATGGAATATATAGATGTACTCAGGTTTATCTTGATAAAAGGCTTTGTGAAATTAATCTTACAACGGGAACATATCCATATTTGTTTGTACTTGATCAATGCAGAGGCATAAGTCAAAATGATATAAGTAGAGAATTAAGTGTAGACAAAGCTATGTCAGCTAGGACGGTGAAGAAGCTAATAGAGCTTGGGTATGTAAGGAAGGAAGAAAATAAGGAAGATGTAAGAGCGTACAAATTATATATAACAGATAAAGGCAAGAGTTTGATACCTGAAATTCATAAAATAGTTCAGGAGTGGATTAATATTTTGGTTGAAGGAAATAATGAAGATGAAGTAAAAACATCAATAAAATTTTTAGAGGATGTTTTGAAAAAGGGTAAGGCATATAAAGCGACCTGTTGTAAAAGGAGGAAGTAAGTTGAATAAAAAGGAAAATGAAATATACAAAAAGCGATGGATAATACTATTTACAGTCCTTTCAGCTACCTTTATGGCGACTTTAGATGGAAGTATTGTAAATGTAGCACTTCCTAATATGGCTATAAATCTTAAAGTTGGAATGGCAGGAGTTACATGGGTTGTAACTAGCTTCTTGATAACTGTTGCTGCAACGATTTTGATATTTGGAAGAATTGGGGACATAAAGGGAAAGACTAAGGTATTTAGCTTTGGAGTTGTTCTTTTTACCATTGGTTCCCTACTATGTGGATTTACTAATTCACTTTTGTTCCTTGTCATTGCAAGAGTTATACAAGCAATAGGGGCAGCAGCTACTATGGCAACTAACCAGGGAATTATAACTCAAGTTTTCCCAGCGAATGAAAGAGGAAGAGCACTTGGTGTTCTAGGAACCTTCGTAGCACTTGGTGCCATGGCAGGACCACCACTCGGAGGATTTATTGTTTCTGCATTTAGTTGGGAGTATATATTTTTGATAAATGTACCAATTGGTATAGCTGTGTTTATAGCGACTATAAAGATATTTCCTAAGTCGAATAAAGTTATCAATGAAAAGGTTGATGGACGAGGAGCAGTACTATTCATGATAGCTACAGTAGCTTTCTTTGGGGCAATAGTTCAGGGACAGACTACAGGATATAATAATCCTATTATGATAGGAGCTTTTGTTGTTGCTCTTATAGCCTTTGTTCTGTTTATTATAGCAGAAAAGAGGATAGAAATGCCGCTTTTGGATTTAAGTATTTTTTCAAATAGTTTATTTTCAATAAGCATAGTTTGTGCATTTATATCTTTTATAGCAATTAGTGCATCTAACATAATATTACCATTTTATTTTCAAGATACCTTAAAATTTTCAGCAGCAATGACTGGAATATTTATGATAGTATCACCTATAGTTTTATCTGTTGTTGCTCCTTTTAGTGGATATTTATCAGATAAAATAGGTTCAGAAATATTAACACTTATAGGACTTTCACTTACAAGCTTAGGGTTATTTTTAATTAGTAGTTTAAATGAAAAATCATCGGTAATTTTTTTACTTGCCTATATAGTAATAATGACTATAGGAAATGGAATGTTCCAATCTCCTAATAATTCCTTGGTTATGTCTACAGTTCCTAAAAACAAACTTGGAATTGCAGGAAGTGTTAATGCTTTAATTAGAAATTTAGGATTTGTTTTAGGTACTTCTGTATCAACTCTTATTTTATATAGTAGAATGAGTGCTAAGGTTCATCATAGAGTAACTGATTATATAAGAGGTAGAGACGATGTATTTATTTACGGAATGAAATTTGTTTATATATGCGCTGGAAGCTTATGTTTATTTGGTGTTATAATAACAGCCTTTAGGTTGTACAATAGTAAAAAAAACGAAAAGCTTAAGGCTAAAGAAGAAGACGAAGAAATACATGATAAAGTGATTTAATAGAGGGACAGTAAGAAATTATGTAAGTGGCATATATAGCAAATTAGAGATAAAGGATAGAACTAAGCTTGCTATATATGCGAAGTAACAATGCTTAGTCTAAGATTTATAAAGCTTTGTTTAAATTGTTCCTTTTCTCCAACGGGTAGTACAAGAAAAAATTTCTCAGTACCTGCGCAATTTTAGGCGCTAAATAACCTGTATAGTTTTCCAATTGCCTTTAACAAATCTTATGGATACCAGTGATAGCATGAAAAAGGTAAAGATTAATAGGTTTATCCAGATCCAGTATATGCTTAAGCCTGATATTACACATATTATATATGGCACTGCAAGATAAAATACAAATGGAACAGTCATGAAAATAATCATGAGAAAAACAGTATCCCCGGCAGCTTGCAAAACATTTCTTATTATAATTTGAATAGTGTCAAATACAAGCCATATTGATGTGATTTTTATAAGTGGAATAGTGTAGGCTAAAATTTTTTTATTGCTGCCGCTGTTAAAGAGTGAAATTAAAACATCAGGGAAAAGATTAAATACAATAATAAGAATAATGTTAAATAAAAATCCTAATGTGAGTCCTTTTTTTAGGATTTTTTCTGTGTTATTGATTCTTCTAGCTCCAATTTCATTTCCAACTATAATACCTACAGCAATTCCGATTCCTTGAACAGTCCATACGGACATGCTTTCTATGGTAAAGGCTATGTTTGCACAGGACAAATTAAATTTCCCTGTCATTCCTATTATAAGAAGTAAAAGGGTAAAGTAACCTGTACCAACAAAAGTTTGCATTCCTGATGGAAGTCCAAAATGTATAAGCTTTAAAGCTAAATTTTTATCTAGGCTGCGGTTTAAAAGCAGTCTGTATTTGTTTTTTAAGGTTTTTCTATTTATTAATAAAAAATATATAATGGTATTTATAAAGCAGCTTCAAAACAATCAGGTGTTCTCAAATTGTGAAAATATATTTATTACTACAGGCTCACAGCAGACACTAAACATATTAGGGAAAATGCCATTTCCTAATGGAAAAAGTAATGTGGCAATTGAACAGCCAACTTATGATGGAATGGTGAAATGCTTAAAGCAAAATAATGTAACTATAATTGGAGTTAATAGGAGCTTTAATGGGCTGGACTTCAATAGGCTTGAAAATGTATTTAAAAATAGTAATGTTAAATTTTTTTATACGGTTTCTAGATTTAGTAATCCTCTTGGTCTTAGTTATACCAAGGAAGAAAAAGAAAAATTGGTTTCACTGGCAGAGAAATACGATGTCTATATTGTAGAGGATGACTATCTTGGTGATATAGAAAGCAATGCTAAATCAGATCCAATATTTTCGTATGATACATCTTCTAGGGTAATATATGTAAAGACTTTTTCTAAGGTTATTCTTCCGGGGTTAAGAATTGCAGTTGCAGTATTGCCAAGTATTTTATGCAACGCTTTTTTGGACTACAAAACCTGGATGGATATAAATACACCAGTGCTTTCACAGGGTGCTCTTGAACTGTATATTGAAAGCGGTATGTTTAATGTGCATGTAAAAAAGATAAGAGATGTGTATTTAAAAAGAATGAGATATCTAAGTGATATTATAAAAAGTAACCATTCACCTTATATAAAATGGCATGTTCCAAAGAATGGCGGTTTTTATGCTGGTTTAGAAATTTTAAATGAAAATAGAAGTAAGGTAGTAGTAAATAATTTATTAAAGAAGAATATAAAATTGTCTGATTTTGAAAAGTACTATTTAAAGGATTTTTTTACAAGTAAAATGCTTAGGGTAAGCGTTGCAAATGCCGATTATAAAAAGATTCAAATAGCCATTCCAGAACTTATACGGGAAATAGAAAAAGTTATGATTTTTAATGAGCCATACGTGGAACTATAAATAATGGGCTTGCCGCTAAAGCTTAGCTGTTAATTGTTCTCTTCCATCTATACACTGTATTTATGTTACGCCGGAAGTTTATATTTAAAGGCTATAAATGACACTGAAATTTATTATGATAAGGCATTTAATATAGACTTAAATAATAACAAAGTTCCCTAATTTGCAAATAAAAGGAGTAAAGTGATATACTTTAAAAGAATAAGGGGGACATATGATGAAATCATTTTTAAAAAAATTTATAGGGTTATTAACTTTGTTTTGTTTGCTTATTTCTATAACTGCATGCGGTGGGCAAAAGCCTGATGAAGCTGTAAAAGGATTTTTTGATGCATTAAATAAAAATGATCTTAAAACTGCAGCTGCATTTTTTAATAGCAATGATAAAAAGCTTTCTTATGACAATGAAGATGGAAGCAAAATTATCAAAAAAGTTTCCCCAAAAATTAGATATAAAATTATATCTTCAACTATTTCAGGGAATACAGCTAAAGTAAAAACAAGCATTACAGCACCAGATTTAGTAAAGATAACGAATAAAATGGCCAATGATACGATGCCAACTATTTTTGAAGATGCTATGAGTGGAAATGCAGATGAAAAGAAAGAAAAAAAATTAATCGAGGATTACTATATTAAAAGTCTTTCAGCAAAAAATGTAGCTATGACATCAAATGAGGTTAATATAGAGCTAGTAAAGGATGATAATAAAAAAGAATGGCGCATTAAATCAAGTGATGCTTTAGTGAATGCTATAACTGGTAATTTGTCAAAAGCAGTTGATGCTCTTTCACAAAAAACTTCTAGCGATTCTGGAAAATAAAACATAAATTTATAATAAAAGGGGCTGTCGCACTAAATATATTAAGTCATAATTTATAAAAATTGTGAAGCAATAACTAATTTTTTTCGCCTAAAAA